>NZ_JBASTH010000097.1:0-91180 GCF_049274795.1 Aquabacterium sp. | reverse complement strand
GCATTGATCACTTTGTCGCCGCATACAACACCGAGTGCCAACCGTTCAGGTGGACTGCTGCCGCTCACTCAATCTTGGCTAAGCTGCACCGACTTTGCTCACGTATCAGCGGGACAGGACACTAGCCGATCTTCAAGATGGCCGGACTGGACGCTCACGGGCGACAGGGTCTAAGCGGCAAACAAAGCTGCACACAAAAAAAAGCAGGCTGTGAAGCCTGCCTTTTGCATCGCTCGGTGAGCGTCAAGCACCCGCCCGAAGACGGTCACTCCGTCGTCGCGGCCTCGGCCTTGGGCTTGTCGCTGCGGCGCGCCTGGATGTCCAGCTTGACCTCTTCCTCGCCCTTGGCATTGGTGACAACGTCCACCGTCAGGCGGCCGCCATCGACCAGATCGCCGAAGAGCAGTTCGTCGGCCAGCGCACGACGGATCGTGTCCTGGATCAGGCGCTGCATCGGGCGGGCGCCCATCAGCGGATCGAAGCCACGCTTGGCCAGGTAACGGCGCAGCGCATCGGTGAAGGTGACATCCACCTTCTTCTCGGCCAGTTGGCCTTCGAGTTGCAGCAGGAACTTGTCCACCACGCGCAGGATGACCTCTTCGTCCAGCGGCTTGAAGCCCACGATGGCGTCCAGACGGTTGCGAAACTCCGGCGTGAACATGCGCTTGATGTCGCCCATCTCGTCACCCTGCTCTCGCGAGTTGGTGAAGCCGATGGTGGACTTCTGCAGTGTTTCGGCGCCCGCGTTCGTCGTCATGATGATCATGACGTTGCGGAAGTCGGCCTTGCGCCCGTTGTTGTCCGTCAGCGTGCCGTGATCCATCACCTGCAGCAGGATGTTGAACACATCTGGGTGCGCCTTCTCGATCTCGTCGAGCAGCAGCACCGCATGCGGCTTCTTGGTGATGGCCTCCGTCAGCAGGCCACCTTGGTCGAAGCCCACATAGCCCGGAGGCGCGCCGATCAGACGGCTCACCGCATGGCGCTCCATGTACTCGGACATGTCGAAGCGGATCAGGTCGATGCCCAGCACATAGGCCAGCTGCTTGGCGACTTCGGTCTTGCCCACGCCGGTGGGGCCGCTGAACAGGAAGGCGCCGATCGGCTTGTCCGGCTTGCCCAGGCCCGAGCGGGCCATCTTGATGGCGGCCGACAGGGCGTCGATGGCGTTGTCCTGACCGAACACCACGCTCTTGAGGTCGCGGTCCAGCGTCTTGAGCTTGCTGCGATCATCACTGGACACACTGGTGGCCGGCACACGGGCGATCTTGGAGACGATGTCCTCGACCTCGGCGCGGGTGATGGTCTTCTTCTGCTTGCTCTTGGGCAGGATGCGCTGCGCGGCGCCGGCTTCATCGATCACGTCGATGGCCTTGTCGGGCAGATGGCGGTCATTGATGTACTTGGCCGACAGCTCCGCAGCCGCCTGCAGGGCGCCCAGCGCGTACTTCACGCTGTGGTGCTCTTCGAAGCGCGACTTCAGGCCCTTCAGGATCTCGATGGTCTGCTCGACGGAAGGCTCCACCACCTCGACCTTCTGGAAGCGCCGCGACAGGGCCGCATCCTTCTCGAAGATGCCGCGGTACTCGGTGAAGGTGGTCGCGCCGATGCACTTGAGCTGACCCGAGCTGAGCGCGGGCTTGAGCAGGTTGGATGCGTCGAGCGTCCCACCCGAGGCCGCACCGGCGCCGATCAGCGTGTGGATCTCGTCGATGAACAGCACGGCGTTGGGCTGCTCCTTGAGCTGCTTGATCACTGCCTTCAGGCGCTGCTCGAAATCACCGCGGTACTTGGTGCCGGCCAGCAGCGCGCCCATGTCGAGGGCGTAGACCTCGGCATCGGCCAGCACTTCGGGCACTTCGTTCTGCGTGATGCGCCAGGCCAGGCCCTCGGCGATAGCCGTCTTGCCCACGCCGGCTTCACCCACCAGCAGCGGGTTGTTCTTGCGGCGGCGGCACAGCACCTGGATCACGCGCTCGACCTCGTGCTCGCGACCGATCAGCGGATCGATCTTGCCTTCACGGGCGGCCTGGTTCAGGTTCTGGGTGTACTGCTCCAGCGGAGAGGCCTTGCTTTCGCCCTCTTCCTTGTCGGTTTCCGACTGGCTGGCATCCGACGACGCGGCCTTGCCCTGGCTTTCCGGCGGATCAACCTTGCGGATGCCGTGAGCGATGAAGTTCACCACGTCCAGGCGCGTCACGCCCTGCTGGTGCAGGTAATACACCGCGTGCGAGTCCTTCTCGCCGAAGATGGCGACCAGCACGTTCGCACCGGTGACTTCCTTCTTGCCGCTGCCGGAGGACTGCACGTGCATGATCGCGCGCTGGATCACCCGCTGGAAGCCCAGCGTGGGTTGGGTATCGACCTCATCGGTGCCACCAACCGTGGGGGTGTTATCGCGGACGAACTGGTCAAGGCTCTTGCGCAGTTCGTCGAGATTGGCTGCGCAAGCCTTCAATACTTCAGACGCAGACGGGTTGTCGATCAGCGCCAGCAGCAGATGTTCCACGGTGATGAACTCGTGGCGCTGCTGTCGGGCCTCGACAAAGGCCATGTGCAAACTCACTTCCAACTCTTGCGCGATCATGCTGTCTCCAGAATGCACTGCAGGGGGTGCCCGGCTCGCCGGGCGGCGGCAAGAACGAGTTCGACCTTGGTGGCCGCGACATCCTTGGTATAGACACCGCACACACCACGACCTTCGTGGTGGATTTTGAGCATGATCTGAGTGGCCGACTCGATGTCGTGGCGAAACAGATCCTGCAGGACGTAGACCACAAACTCCATCGGGGTGAAGTCGTCATTGAGCATCACGACCTGATAAAGCTTGGGAGGCTCGAGTTGCAGTTCCTCTTTCTCAACCACAACCGAGCCCGCGCCTTCACCGTCCGGATCCTTTGGAGGCTCCGACGAAGCATGGGTATGTAACGACCAGGTCATGAAATGATTCTAAGAGAGCATTCTGCGTCCTGCTTATCCATGTTGGAGTGACCTACCCGAAAACAAGGGGGTAAATTTCCCGGATCTGGCCGGCCTTTTCAACGCATCGACCCGTCAACCTTGGCAGGGCTCCAAAACGGCCGTGATGGGATGCCCGAAAAGCCTGATCGCGGTGCGCCTCGAAAATGGCGCAAACCCTGCCCACATGCGCCTAATTCAATCGTTTGTCACCCCCCTAGAACCGCTCATGGATTGGACAAGTTCTGTCACAACTGCGCCTTGACATGGGTGTCCGCGATGACCAGAATTGAGTCAAATTTACAGGAGGACAGGTATGGCCACAGGCACTGTCAAATGGTTCAACGACGCCAAAGGGTTTGGCTTCATCGAGCCTGATGTAGGTGGGGGCGATGTCTTCGCCCATTTCTCTGCCATCCAGATGGATGGTTTCCGAACCTTGAAGCAAGGTTCCAAGGTCAGGTACGACCTGACCGTCGGCCCGAAGGGCTCATTGGCGCAGAACATCCAGCCCATTTCGGCTGATGACACGTCCAGCGAGACTGGCGACGCCATGGAAGACCTGCACTTCAGAGATGTTCGAACCGGAGCCGGAGGCCGCTCACTGTCTCACTGACATCCATCTCACGAGCCCACTCTCCTGACCGATAGTCTCAACCCCAAGCCCGGCTTCGTCCGGGCTTTTGTGTTTGGAGGCGCCTTTTGAGTGTACTTTCCTGACCTGGATGGCCGATTGCGGCACATCCACGATTATCATCGTCCAAATCCATTCAGAACCAATACATCCATCCGCAACTGCCATGGCCTACGACAGCAACAACATCTTCGCCAAGATTCTGCGGGGTGAACTGCCCTGCATCTCTGTCTACGAGGACGATGCGACGCTGGCCTTCATGGACATCATGCCCCAGGCGGATGGCCATGTGCTCGTGATCCCCAAGGAGGGAGCCGAGACCTTGCTGGATCTGTCGCCCGAAGCCGCGGCAGCCACGGTGCGCACCACCCAGAAACTGGCCCGCGCGGTCAAGCAGGCCATGGGCGCCGAGGGGATCTTCGTGTGTCAGCTCAATGGCGCGGCGGCCGGGCAGACGGTGCCGCACTGCCATTTTCACGTCATTCCGCGTTCCGGTGGGGAAGCTATGCGCATCCACGCCAGCGCACGCGCGGATAACGACAAACTGCGCGGCTTCGCTGAAGCCATCAAGAAGGCCTTGGCCTGATCCGGGATCCATCATGACCGCCGCCCATGCCACTGCCACTGCTGACACTCGTCGCCCTGCCCTTCCTGGGTAGTCTGATCGCGGCCCTGCTGCCCGCGAACGCCCGAAATGCTGAATCGAGCCTTGCTGGCTTGATCGCTCTGGTCTGCGCCGTACAGGCCGCCCTGTACTTTCCGGAGATTGCCGCCGGCGGTGTGATCCGCCAGGACATCGAATGGCTGCCGTCCCTCGGGCTGAATTTCAGCCTGCGGATGGATGGCTTCGCGTGGATGTTCTCCATCCTGGTGCTGGGCATTGGCGCGCTGGTGATGCTCTATGCGCGCTATTACATGTCACCGGCCGATCCGGTGCCGCGCTTCTTCGCCTTCCTGCTGGCCTTCATGGGGGCCATGAGCGGGGTCGTGCTGTCGGGCAACCTGATCCAGATCGCGCTGTTCTGGGAGCTGACCAGCCTGTTCTCCTTCCTGCTGATCGGCTACTGGCATCACCGGCGCGATGCCCGCCGGGGCGCACGCATGGCCCTGACGGTGACCGGCGCGGGCGGCCTGTGCCTGCTGGCCGGGCTGCTGGTGCTGGGCCAGATCGTGGGCAGCTACGAGCTGGATACCGTGCTGGCTGCCGGCGCCAAGGTGCGCTCGCACCCGCTGTACACGACAGCGCTGGTGCTGATCCTGCTGGGCGCCCTGAGCAAGAGCGCGCAATTTCCCTTCCACTTCTGGCTGCCTCACGCCATGTCCGCGCCAACCCCGGTGTCGGCCTACCTGCACTCGGCCACCATGGTCAAGGCCGGGGTGTTCCTGCTGGCGCGGTTGTGGCCCGTGCTGTCGGGCACGGACGAGTGGTTCTGGATCGTCACCTGCACGGGGCTCATCACCCTGCTGCTGGGGGGCTTCTGCGCCATCTTCCAGAACGACCTGAAAGGGGTGCTGGCCTACTCCACCATCTCGCACCTGGGCCTGATCACCACGCTGCTGGGCCTGAACAGCCCGATGGCAGCCGTGGCGGCCGTGTTCCACATCATCAACCACGCCACGTTCAAGGCTTCCTTGTTCATGGCGGTGGGGATCGTAGACCACGAAACCGGCACGCGCGACATGCAGCGCCTGAGCGGCCTGCGACGGTACATGCCCGTCACCGCCACCTTGACGATGGTGGCCGGCGCGGCCATGGCCGGTGTGCCCCTGCTCAACGGCTTCATCTCCAAGGAGATGTTCTTCTCCGAAGCCGTGTTCGTGACGGCCGCGCCCTGGTTCGACTACCTGCTGCCGGCCGGGGCCGTGCTGGGCGGGGCGTTCAGCGTGGCGTACTCGCTGCGCTTCACGGTGGATGTGTTCTTCGGCTCGGACGCCTGCAACGATCTGCCGCGCAAACCCCATGAGCCGCCGCACTGGATGCGCGTACCCGTGGAGCTGCTGGTGCTGGCCTGCCTGCTGGTGGGCACCCTGCCGCAATGGTCGATCAGCGCCGTGCTGAACACGGCCGCCACGCCCGTGGTCGGCGGCAAGCTGCCGGTCTTCGATCTGGCCGTGTGGCACGGCTTCAATGTGCCGCTGCAAATGAGCCTGGTGGCCATGGCCGGCGGTATCGCGCTGTACTGGGTGCTTCGCAAGCCCATCGCCAGCGGGCGGATCGCCCGCACCCCGCTGCTAGGCCTTGTCAACGGCAAGCGCGTGTTCCGCGGCTTGATGGCCCTGGTCTCCTGGGGCGCGCTGCACGCGGTGCGCCTGTTCGGCACCCGCAGGCTGCAGCCGCAGATGGTGCTGCTGATGTTGGTCACGCTGCTGGCGGTCTTGCTGCCTTTCTGGCTGCGGGCGACACCGCCTGGCGCCTGGTGGGTGGGTGATCGGCAACCGCTCACCTTCTCTCCAACGTTCGCGCTGCTATGGGCGGTGGGCATTGCCGCTGCCTTCGGGGCGGCTTGGCAGGCCAAGTACCACCGGCTGACCGCGCTGGCGCTGATGAGCGTGGCCGGCCTGGTCACGGTGATCAACTTTGCCTGGTTCTCGGCCCCCGACCTGGCCTTGACGCAGTTGTCCGTGGAGGCTGTCACGACGGTGCTCTTCATGCTGGGCCTGCGCTGGCTGCCCAAACGGTTGGAAGAGCATCTGGACCGACAGAGCCTGGGCAAGCGCATCAAGGCCCGCGTGCGCCGCACGCGTGACCTGCTGATCGCCATGGCCGCTGGCGTGGGCATGACGGTGCTGTCCTACTCCGTGATGACGCGCTCGTTCCCGCACAGCATCTCGCCCTTCTTCCTGGAGCGCGCCATCCCTGAAGGCGGCGGCGCGAACGTGGTCAACGTGATACTGGTGGATTTCCGCGGCTTCGACACGCTGGGCGAGATCACCGTGCTGGGCGCCGTGGCGCTCACGGTGTACGCCCTGCTGCGGCGCTTCCGGCCCGCGCGTGAAAGCGTGAACCTGCCGCCCCAACAGCAGGCCGTGCCGGCCGACCTCAACACCGACCTGGTCAACGCGCAGACCGCCGACGACACCGCCCACGGCTACCTGCTGGTGCCTGCCGTGCTAATGCGCCTGCTGCTGCCGGTCGCGGCCGTGATCGCGGTGTATTTCTTCATGCGGGGGCACAACGAGCCTGGCGGCGGCTTCGTGGCCGGGCTGGTGCTGTCCACGGCGTTCATCATCCAGTACATCGTGTCCGGCACGCAGTGGGTGGAAGCCCATATGCACCTGGCGCCCCCCCGCTGGATCGCGGCCGGCCTGCTGATTGCCGCGAGCACCGGCCTGGGGTCGCTGTGGTTCGGCTACCCTTTCCTGACCACGCACACGGCACATCTGACGCTGCCGGTGCTCGGCGAGCTCTACGTGGCCAGTGCTCTGTTGTACGACATCGGCGTGTTCACCCTGGTGGTCGGCTCGACGCTGCTCATCCTCACCGCGCTGAGCCACCAGTCGGTGCGGGGACGCCGCAAGCCGGCCCGTGACATGGAAGGAGACCGCTGATGGAAATCGTGCTGGCCATCGCGATCGGCGCCTTGACGAGCTGCGGCGTATGGCTGCTGCTGCGCCCCCGTACCTACCAGGTGATCATGGGTCTGTCCCTGCTGAGCTATGGCGTGAACCTGTTCATCTTCAGCATGGGCCGCCTGGCTGTCGACAGCGAGCCCATCATCGTCAAGGGCGTGCCCGCCAACTTGCTGCGCTACACCGACCCGATGCCCCAGGCCCTGGTGCTCACGGCCATCGTGATCGGCTTCGCCATGACGGCGCTGTTCCTGGTGCTGCTGCTGGCCCAACGGGGCTTCTTCGGCAATGACCATGTCGATGGCGTAGGAGACGCTGAATGAACGCCACGATCCATGCGTTCACGCAGAGCCTGATGCCCCACCTGGTGGTGGTGCCCATCCTGCTGCCTCTGCTCACGGCCTGCCTGCTGCTGCTGCTGGGTGACCGGCGCCATCGTCGCAAGACGGGCCTTGCCGCGCTGGCCACCGTGACCAACCTGGTTGTGGCTTGGCTGCTGCTGCGCTGGGTGCGCCAGGGCGACCAGCCCAGCGCCTATGGGGTCTACCTGCCATCGAACTGGGAGGCGCCCTTCGGCATCGTACTGGTGCTCGATCGCCTGTCGGCGCTGATGCTGCTGGTGACGGGCGTGGTGGCCCTGGCCGCGCTGCTGTTCTCCGTGGCACGCTGGCACAAGGCCGGCGCGCACTTCTATGTGTTGATGCAGATCCAGATCATGGGCATCAACGGTGCATTCCTCACCGGGGATCTGTTCAACCTGTTCGTGTTCTTCGAGGTGATGCTGGCTGCGTCCTACGGCCTGCTGCTGCACGGCTCAGGGCCATCGCGGGTGAAATCAGGGCTGCACTACCTGACGATCAACCTGGCGGCGTCCTCGCTGTTCCTGGTAGGGGCGGCCTTGATCTACGGGGTGACGGGCACGCTGAACATGGCGGATCTGGCGGCCAAGATCCCACGGGTGGCCGCCGCCGACCGGCCGTTGCTGCATGCGGGCTGCGCCATCCTGGCCGTGGCCTTTCTGGCCAAGGCGGCGATGTGGCCGCTGAACTTCTGGCTGGTGCCGGCCTACTCCAGCGCCGGTGCACCATCAGCCGCAGTGTTCGCCCTGCTGACCAAGGTCGGGATCTACGTGTTGCTGCGCCAGTCGACCCTGCTGTTCTCTCCGGCAGCTGGGCCCTCCGCCGGGTTCGGCAGCGCCTGGCTGCTGTGGGGAGGGATGGCCACGCTGGCCTTCGGAGCCCTGGGCATGATGGCATCACAGCGACCGACCAGGCTGGTGGGTTTCGCGGTGATCGTCTCATCAGGCACGTTGATGGCGATGGTGGGCCTGAACCGCCCCGAGGTCACCGCGGGGGCGCTGTACTACCTGCCGGTGTCCACCTTCGCCGTGGCCTGCTTCTTCCTGCTGGCCGAGTTGATGGACCGCTCGCGCAACCCCGACCCGGATGCGCAAAGAGCCCCGGAGGACGAAGAAGACCACCTGCCCTTCGCACTGGCGGAGCAGGAACTGCTGGACGACGACACCAACCTGGACGAGGACGAAGAAGCACTGATCGGTCGGCCCATTCCCGCTGCCACCGCCATGCTGGGTCTGGGCTTCATCATCTGCACCTTGCTGGTGGCGGGGCTGCCCCCCCTGTCGGGCTTTATCGGCAAGTTCGCCATGCTGTCCGCCCTGCTGGGTGAGCCGTCACAGCACGTACCCTTGGCCAACTGGATCCTGATGGGCATCGTGGTGGGCTCCGGCCTGCTGGCCCTGGTGGCGCTGTCTCGCGTCGGGATACGGTTCTTCTGGACACCGGTGGAGCGCTCCGCCCCCGTGTTGCGCACCGTCGAGGCGCTGCCCATCGTCATCCTGATCACCATCTGCGTGGCCTTCACCGTGCGGGCGGAGGCCGCCATGAGCTATGCGCGCGCCACCGTGGCATCCCTGTACCAGCCCGCCGCCTACATCCGAGCCGTGCTGTCCGAGAAGCCTCTGCCCACGCCCACCAATGCCAACCGGCTCAAGCAGAGCGTCTCCAGGAGACAGCCATGAGGATGATCGTCAAGCGACTGTTCCCCGCGCCGCTGCTGTCCCTGGCCCTGGTCGGGCTGTGGCTGGTGCTCAACCGCTCCTACAGCGCCGGTGACTGGTTGATGGCCATCGTGCTGGGGCTGAGCGCACCGGCCCTGACGCGCTCGCTGCGGCCGAACACGGTGCATTTCCGCAAGCCTTGGGTGGCCCTCAAGCTGTTCTTCCGCGTCGGTGGTGATGTGGTCGGCTCCAACCTGCGTGTGCTCAAGGGCACGCTGGCCAGCGGCGAAAAACTGCCCGAAGGCACGTTCATCGTGGTGCCGCTGGATCTGAACGACCCCAATGGGCTGGCCGTGCTGGCCGCGATCATGTGCGTCATCCCCGGCACGATCTGGTCGGAGATGGCGCTGGACCGCAGCGCCCTGCTGATCCATGTATTCGACCTGGAAGACGAGCAAGCCGAAATCGCCCTGATCAAATCGCGCTACGAGCGCCCATTGATCGAGATCTTCCAATCCGGGAGGAGCGTCCCATGAGCCCCTTGCTCTTCAGTGCCATCGTGTTCACCATGGCCTGCTACATCCTGGCGATGTCCCTGGCGCTGGTGCGCATGGTGCGCGGCCCCTCGGCGCAAGACCGCGTGCTGGCCATGGACCTGATCTGGACCATCGGCATGCTGGCCCTGCTGGTGCTGGCCATCCGCTACCGCAACGCGGTGTACTTCGAAGCCGCGCTGCTGATCGCGCTGTTCGGCTTTGTCAGTTCGGCCTCGATGGCCAAGTTCCTGCTGCGCGGCGAGGTGATCGAATGAACGGCTCCGGCGTGTCCTTGTGGATCGAGATCCCGGTGGCGGTGCTGCTGATGCTCAGCGGCATCTTCACGCTGTCGGCGGCCATCGGGCTGGTGCGTTTTCGCACCTTCTTCCAACGCATGCACCCGCCGGCGCTGGCTTTCAGCTTCTCCGCCTGGTGCGTGACACTGGCCTCGATCCTGTACTTCTCGGCGCAGGATCACAAGCTCTCGCTGCACGCGTGGCTGATCATCATCTTCCTGTCGATCACGGTGCCCGTCACGACCATCCTGCTGGCGCGCACCGAGTTGTTCCGCAAGCGCACGGGCGGGCAACGCGACCTGGTGCCACCAGCCTTGAGTCGCCAGATGGAAGCCCGTCGCAACGCTGCGCCAGCACAGGCCAACACGCCCGATTGAGCCCGAGCGGGCACGGCCCCTTCAGCGCAACATGGCGTAGCCGATGGCGATCGCCGTGACCAGCCCGGCCGTGTCGGCCAGCAACGCACAGGCCAGCGCATGGCGCGCATGCTTGATGCCCACGCTGCCGAAGTACACGGCCATCACGTAGAAGGTGGTCTCGGAAGAACCTTGCATGATGGCGGCGAGACGCCCGGCGAAGGATTCCACCCCATGGGTCTGCATGACATCGATCATGAGCCCCCGGGCGCCAGCACCCGACAGGATCCGCATCAAGCCCACAGGTAGGGCCGGCAGGAAGGCTGTGTCCAGCCCCACGGCCGACACCACCGAGCCGATGCCCGCCATCAGCGCGTCCATGCACCCGGCCGCGCGGAACACGCCGATGGCCACCAGGATGGCGATCAGGTACGGCACGATGTGGATGGCCACGCCGAAGCCTTCTTTCGCCCCATCGATGAAGGCGTCGTACACATTGATGCGCTTGAACGCCCCCGCCAGCAGGAACAGCATCACGATGCCCAGGATCACCATGGCGCCTGTGGCACCGGCGATGCGCGACGCCTGCTCAGCCGGCAGCCGCGCCAGTGCCGTCACGATGGCGACCAGCACGCCCGCCACGGCCAGCATTGGCAAGGCAAAGCGTGCGCGCCACAGCGGCAGGCGCTGGCAAACAGCCACAGCCATCACGCCCACCAGCAGCGACACGAAGGTGACGAGCAAGGTCGGCAGGAAGATGTCGGCCGCGTTGAAGCTTGCGCCCAGGCCCTGCTTGACGGCAATGCTCTGACGGATGGCGATCACCGAGGTGGGGATCAGGGTCAGGCCCGCAGTGTTCATCACCACGAACATGATCTGGGCGTTGCTGGCCGTGTCGGGCTGGCGTGTGTTGAGCGTCTGCAGCTCGCGCATGGCCGTGAGGCCCAGCGGCGTGGCGGCGTTGTCCAGGCCCAGCATGTTGGCCGAGATGTTCATGGTCATGGCGCCCTGCGCAGGGTGACCATTGGGCACCTCGGGGAACAGCCGGCGCAGCAGCGGCGCGGCCAAGCGCGCCAGGGTTTCGACCATGCCGGCACGCTCTCCCACCCGCATCAGGCCCAGCCACAGCGCCATCACGCCGGCCAGGCCCAGGGAGATCTCGAAGCCCGAGCGGGCCCCGTCGAACAGGGCCGTGAGCAGCCCTTGGAACACACCCTCGTCACCCATCAGGGTGCGCACGAGGGCCGTGGCACCTGCCACGGTGAAAAATCCGATCCAGACCCAGTTCAACGCCATGGACAGCGATGGTAGTGGGTCAGGCGCCCGATTTTCAGGCGCCTCAGACGCTCATCAATCGAAGATGTCGCTCAGCCAGGACTTGCGGCGGTAGTTGCCGTACTGCTTCTTGCCGTAGTCGGAGTCTTCGAATTGAGGGCGGCCACGGTAATCCGGCGGAGGGGCGCGGTGCTGTGCCGGTGCCGCTGCGGCGGCTGGCGCCTCGGAGCGCGCACTCAGCTGGATCAGCTTGTCGAGTTCGCCACGGTCAAGCCAGACGCCGCGGCAACTGGGGCAGTAGTCGATCTCGACCCCCTGTCGGTCTGACATCAGGAGCATGGCGTCGGGGCAAACGGGGCATTTCATGGGGTGATCTCCGGATCATTTTCTGAATTAAATATGAATACAAGAGTGCCTGCAAAGTTCCCTCCGCGCAAGTGATTCACCCCCGTTCAGGTCACAGCAAGCCCCCGGAAGCACTGCGTCAACCACCACCAGAAAGCCGGCGTTAGACCTCCAACTTCGAAGTTCTCTGCACCATTCATGCACACCTCTGCCTCCGGTCTGGGCGCGGCACGCCTTCCCCTGTTCATCGCCCTGCTGTGGATCGCGGTGTTCACGCTCCTGCGGGCTGGCCTGCTGGCGCTTGTCGGCCCGCAGTCGGTCCCACCGGCCTTGTGGCCAGGCATCTTCCTCAAAGGCTGGATGTTCGACCTGGCGGTGGTAAGCATCACCTGCGTGCCCGTGCTGCTGTACGAAGCCTTGCTGCCCAACCGCTGGCGGCAGCATGGCCTGCACCGCGGCCTGCGCTGGATCTGGGTGTGGTTCTCGGTGCTGGTGATGCTGTTCGGCGCGGGCTCTGAGATCACCTTCTGGCTGGAGTTCGCCACACGCTTCAACTTCATCGCGGTCGACTACCTGATCTACACGCAGGAGGTGATCGGCAACATCCGCCAGTCCTACCCTGTACCGGCGATCGTGGCCGCCTTGAGCGCCCTGGCGGCCTTGTTGACCGTACTGTTGAGGCGGCATGTTCAGTGGGCCAATGCCTTGACGCTGTCCGGGCTGCAACGCCTGGCACTGGCACTGGCGGCCGTAGCACTGCCGGCCCTGAGCCTCACGCTGACCAATGTCGACCAGATGCAAGGCTCGGGCAACGCCTACGCGGAGGAGTTGAGCGGCAACGGCCTGTACTCGCTGGCCGCGGCCATGCGCCGCAATGAGCTGGACTACGACAAGTTCTACCGCACCCTGCCACAGGCGCAGGCCGACGCCATCCTCAAGGGGCTGGATGTGGAGCGGCAACCCTTGAGCCAGGCCGTCAAGACGGACGATGAGGATCCCGCCTCCGCCCCCCTGCCCTTCAAGCGCCGTCCCCGCAACGTGGTGCTGATCTCGGTGGAGAGCCTGTCGGCCTCCTTCATGGACACCTTCGGCGGCACCAAGCACCTGATGCCCCGGCTGGACGCCCTGGCGCATGAAGGCCTGCTGTTCAAGCACATGTACGCCACCGGCACCCGCACGGTGCGCGGTCTGGAATCCCTGTCGCTGGGCACGCCGCCCGCGCCTGGGCAGGCCATCGTCCGGCGCCCCAACAATGAGCATCTTGCCACGCTGGGCGAGATCCTCAAGCCGCAAGGGGTGGAGAGCTTCTTCTTCTACGGCGGCTACGGCTACTTCGACAACATGAACGCCTACTTCGATGCGAATGGCTACCAGGTCATCGATCGGACGGACATTCCCAAACAGGACGTGATCTTCGAGAACGTCTGGGGTGTAGCCGACGAGGTGATGTTCCAGCACGTCATCAAGACGCTGGGCACCGAGGCTGACAAGGACAGACCGTTCTTCGCACACGTGATGACCACGTCCAACCACCGCCCTTACACCTACCCGCAGGGGCGCATCGACATCCCCTCGCCGGGCGGGCGTGATGGCGCTGTGAAGTACACCGACTACGCCATCGGCAAGTTCATCGACGACGCGAAGCAGCAGCCCTGGTTCAAGGACACCCTGTTCATCATCATCGCGGACCACTGCGCCTCGGTGGCGGGCAAGACGAAACTTCCGGTGGATGGCTACCACATCCCACTGATCCTGTACGCGCCGGACCTTGTGCAGCCCGGCGTCTTCGAGCCCGTGGTGAGCCAGCTGGATCTGGCACCCACCATCGTGGAGCTGATGGGCAAGAACGGCGTCAACCTCTTCTTCGGCCGCCCCTTCTTCGAGCCCGGCCCGCCCCTGCAGCGCGCATTCATCAGCAACTACCAGGAGCTGGGTTACCTGCGCAACAACGTGTTGACGGTGCTGCTGCCCAAGCAGCGGGTAGAGGCCTACAAGGTCGATCCGCTCACCCTGGAGACCACCCCGACGGCCGTGGACGAGACCCTGGCCAACGAAGCCATCGCCTATTACCAGACCGCCTCGCGGGCGTTCAAGCAAGGGGCCTTGCGCATCGACACGCAGGGTGCCTGGCTGCACAACGTGCGGCGCGGGCCAAGCCAGTCCGCCAGGTAAATCAACACGCCAGGTTTGCTGGACGAACGAACTGCTTCATTGCACTCAGAGACCATCGGATCAACAGTCCGCTGCTCTACGCACACGTGCACAGCGATGAAGATGGTAAGGTGAGCCATCTTCATTCGGAAAGCACGCCATGGCCAAACCCAACTATCAGTTCGAGAAGCGCCAGCGTGAGCTGCAGAAGAAGCAGAAGAAGGTTGAAAAAGCTCAGCGCAAGGCACAGGCAGAGTCGACAGAGCCCTCCAGGCCCGCAGACTTGCCCATCGACAACGAGACACCACCCGCGTGACATAGGCTTGCCGCCAACGTTTTCACAGGCGAAGCCGTAACGGCGTGAATCCGGCATGGCTTGAAACGCCGAGCACTGTTATAGTGTGGTCAACTGCTGCAGCTTTGCTTACCTCCGCAGCATTTGTCGACATGCCCGTCGCCCCAGTGACCGGCATCTATCCTCAGGGGTGGCTTTGTGAAGCCCCCCGCTTCCAGGCAAGCGTTGTCTGGCTCTGCGAACGCCCAAGTTCGCCCCTCCCCACCGCATCAAGCTGGTCGCTGCAGGCCTTGCCCTTCCGTGTCCATCGCGACCGCGGGCTCGATAGCGTGTGGCCCGTCCGGCTGCTTGTCGGCCTTCTCACTCCAAACAGATCGGCTTCATGGCCAAAGAAGAACTCATCGAAATGCGCGGCGAAGTCGCCGAAGTGCTGCCTGACTCACGTTTCCGCGTGACGCTGGACAACGGTCATTCACTGATTGCCTACACCGGCGGGAAGATGCGAAAACACCGCATCAGGATCCTGGCAGGAGACAAGGTGTCGCTGGAGCTGTCGCCCTACGACCTGAACAAGGGGCGCATCACCTTCCGCCATCTCGAACCACGCAGTGGCGGAGCACCGGCGGCCCCCCGGCGCAAGTTCTGACACACCGCCCGCAGCGCCACAGCCTTATAGTTTTCTCAACGCCGCGACCATGCGTCTTCAAGCGGCATCTCTCGAAAGGGTCCTCCATGGACAACAAACTCTACGTCGGTAACCTGTCCTACGCTACGCGCGACGAAGACCTCCAGCAGCAGTTCTCGCAATACGGCCAAGTGGCCTCCGCCAAGGTCATGATGGACCGCGACAGCGGCCGCTCCAAGGGCTTCGGCTTCGTTGAAATGGTGTCGGCCAGCGACGCCCAGAACGCCATTCAAGGCGCCAACGGCCAAACCGTCGATGGTCGCGCCCTGGTGGTCAACATCGCCCGTCCCCGTGAAGAGCGTCCCGGCGGCTTCGGCGGTAGCGGCGGCGGTTACCGCAGCGGCAACGGCGGCGGCCGCGGTCGCTACTGATCGCTCCGGAGCCTTCTCCCCGCTTCGGCGGGCAACCCATCCAGCAGTGCGATGAAAACTCAGAACAGTCTTTCAGATCTGCGTGAATCGCTTCAAGCCACGGCAGATGCGCTGTACAAGCGCCGGGCCTGTGACGTCCCGGAAAGCTACATCGAGGACTACGTGGCGCTGGATTGGTTGAAATGGGACGGTGGCGGACTGAAACTCACCGTCACCGGCCAGAACATCTGCCGACAGGCGACAAAAAACCCCAGGTGAATCAACACGCTGGGGTTGCTTGATGGATGACCGGCAGCGAGCCGGCCAATGCATCACATGTTGTCGATCATGACCTGACCGAAGCCCGAGCACGACACTTGGGTGGCACCGTCCATCAGACGGGCGAAGTCGTACGTGACTTTCTTGCTCTGGATGGCCTTGTCCATCGAGCTGATGATCAGATCGGCGGCTTCCAGCCAGCCCATGTGGCGCAGCATCATTTCGGCCGACAGGATCTCGGAACCGGGGTTCACATAGTCCTTGCCAGCGTACTTGGGCGCGGTGCCGTGGGTGGCTTCGAACATGGCGATCGAATCCGACAGGTTCGCGCCGGGGGCGATGCCGATGCCGCCGACCTGGGCAGCCAAGGCGTCAGACACGTAGTCGCCGTTGAGGTTCAGCGTGGCGATCACGCTGTACTCGGCCGGGCGCAGCAGGATCTGCTGCAGGAAGGCGTCGGCGATGGAGTCCTTGACGATGATGTCCTTGCCGGTGCGCGGGTTCTTGAACTTGGCCCACGGACCGCCGTCGATCAGTTCGGCGCCGAACTCCTTCTGAGCCAGGGCATAGGCCCAGTCACGGAAGCCACCTTCGGTGTACTTCATGATGTTGCCCTTGTGCACGATGGTCACGCTGGGCTTGTCATTGTCGATGGCGTACTGGATGGCCTTGCGCACCAGGCGCTCGGTGCCTTCGCGCGACACGGGCTTGATGCCGATGCCGGAGGTGGCGGGGAAGCGGATCTTCTTGACGCCGAACTCGTTCTGCAGGAAGGCGATCAGCTTCTTGGCCTTGTCGCTTTCGGCTTCGAACTCGATGCCGGCGTAGATATCTTCCGAGTTCTCGCGGAAGATGACCATGTCGGTCTTTTCCGGTTCCTTCACGGGCGAAGGCACGCCCTTGAAGTAACGCACGGGGCGCAGGCAGACGTAGAGGTCCAACTCCTGGCGCAGGGCCACGTTCAGCGAACGGATGCCGCCGCCGACGGGCGTGGTCAGGGGGCCCTTGATGGAGACAACATAGTCCTTCAGGACAGTCAGGGTCTCTTCGGGCAGCCAGACGTCAGGGCCGTAAACGCGGGTGGACTTTTCACCGGCGTAGATTTCCATCCAGTGGATCTTGCGCTGACCGCCGTAAGCCTTTGCCACCGCAGCATCGACCACCTTGATCATCACGGGAGTGATGTCGAAACCGGTGCCGTCGCCTTCAATGTACGGAATGATGGGGTTGTGAGGAACATTGAGCGAGAAGTCCGGGTTGACCGAAATCTTCTGCCCACCTTCGGGCACTTTGATGTGCTGATACATGGTTGTGGTCTCCGCGTTTGGCGATTCCGTGAACAACATGGCCATGGTGTCGGCCGTGCTTCCCTATTCTATGCGACCCCCTCTGTCCATCACATGAGTGAAGGGCGCAAATGCATCTTAATTGGGCGGACACAAGGCCTGCATGCCACACAGGCCTACCCTGCCCTGGGGTTCATGCGCACCAGGCAAGCCATTGCTCATGCAGGCGGTGTGCCAGGCCCCACGCGGCGGCCGCACTGAGCAGGCCACCGGCCAGGCGCACGGCCCAGCGAGGGTCGGCCAGCCAGGGCCAGCGGGCGGACAGGCTGGCGGGCCAGCGCCACCCCTTGAGCCGGGCAGGCAGCCACCACAGCACCACGGTGCCCGGCAGGGAGAAGACGGCCATCACCAGGGCGCCCTGGGCGGGTGTGGGCGCCAGGGCGGCCGTCATCACGGCGCCGTAGAGCAGGCCGCAGGGCAAGGCGGCCCAGGCCATGCCCAAGGCCACTGGCCGCCAGGTTTGGCGCCCCGAGGCATGCCCCCCTGAGGGCCCGGTGGGAACGCCCCAGCCCCAGGCCTGCACGCGCCGGTACAGCGCCGTTCCATGCGCCTGCACGGCGGTTGGCATCGCACCGCTGGCGACCATAAACAGGCCCAGCAGGAAGGCAGCGGCCAGCACCATCACCCAGATCGGCTGCAAGGCGGTGGCCCAGCGCGACCAGGCCGCTACCAGGCTCATGGCCCCCGCGGCCACGCCGCCCAGAACGGCATAGCCCAGCGTGCGCCCCAGCACGGCGCGTCCGGAAACACCATGAGGCATCACGACGGCGCAGGGTGCAGCGCACATGGTCACGCAGTGAGGCAGGCCGGCCAGCCCCATCAGGAAAGCAGTGATCAGAAGGCTGTAGAGCATGGGCGGGCGCGCTGGGCCTTCACGACCCAGGCGACATCAGATGATGCGGGAGAAGCGCTCCATCGCCTGGTCGGCCTGGAGGTGGCGATCAAACACCATCGCGATCGCCCGCACGAAATACCACCCCATGGGTGTGACGCGGACACCGTCGGGCTCCATCTCGACCAGCCCCTTCTCGACGAGCGGGCCCAGCTGTTCGATCTCACGACAGAAATACTGCCTGAAATCAATCAGATAGGCCAGTTCGATGGACTCGATGTCCACCCTGCCCTGGCACATGATGGCCATGATCACGGCCCTGCGCACCAGGTCGTCACGGCTGAGGGTAAGGCCGCGCACCACGGGGAATTCGCCGCTGCCGAGAGCGTCGTAGTACTCCTCCAGCGTCTTGGCGTTCTGGCTGTAATGCGCCCCCACCCGGCCGATGGCCGACACCCCCAGGCCGATGAGGTCGCTGTCCGGGTGCGTGCTGTAGCCCTGGAAGTTGCGGTGCAGGCGCCCCTGGCGGCGCGCCACGGCCAGCGGATCGGTCGGCAGCGCGAAGTGGTCCATGCCGATGTAGTCATAACCGGCCGCGCGGAACTGGCGGATGGCCCGCGAGAGCATGGCCACCTTGTCGGCACCGGCCGGCAGCAACTTGGCATCGATGCGGCGTTGCGGCTTGAAGCGCTGCGGCAGGTGGGCGTAGGCATAGAGGGCCACGCGGTCGGGCTTGAGCGCGCTGACCTGCACCAGCGTGCGGTCGAAGCCCTGCGGTGTCTGCTTGGGCAGGCCGTAGATCAGGTCCATGTTGATGGACTCGAAGCCCGACGCCCGGGCCGCCTGCATCAGGCGCGCCACCGACTCGAAGGACTGCACCCGGTGCACGGCCTGCTGCACCTCGGGGTCGAAATCCTGGATGCCTAGGCTGAGCCGGTTGAAGCCCATGGACGCCAGGCGTGCAATGCGGGCCTCGTCCACCGTGCGGGGGTCGACCTCGATGCCGTATTCACCGCCCGGCACGAAACGGAAGGCCTCGCGCAACCAGCCCAGCAGTTGCTCGATCTGCTCGTCGCTCAGGAAGGTGGGCGTGCCGCCGCCCAGGTGCAACTGGGACACCGCCTGCCCCCGGCCCAACTGGGCCACGTGCAGTTCGATCTCCAGGCGCAGCGCATCAAGGTAATCCAGCGCCTTTTCATGGTGGCGGGTGACGACCTTGTTGCAGGCGCAGTAGTAGCACACCGATTCGCAGAACGGGATGTGCACGTAAATGGACAAGGGGGCGATGCCACCGCCCACGGCCCCAGCCCCTTCGGCGCGCTGCGTGAGCGCCAGCCGGTACTGTTCGGGCCCGAAGGCCTCCACGAATCGGTCGGCCGTGGGGTAGGAGGTGTAACGAGGCCCGTTCACGTTCAATTGCCCGAGCACCTCCTGGTCCACCAGGGGTAAGGGCTGAAGAAATCCGGACGGAGCGAAGGCAAGCGCGTTCATGCGACCGAATGTGCCAAACCATTGGCGCGCGTCTTTGATCTGGCGCAAGCCGCCTGCGCGCGCAGCCGCAACAATGCGCAAAGACTTGATCCAATCCCCTTCCTTTGTCCAAGGCCCCCACCATGACCACCTCGGAGTGCACTGCTACCATGCCGGAACAGGGCGTTGCCACACGTGTGCAGCCCGTTCATGCCGTCAAGGACACAGGACATTCCAGACCCATGAAATACGACACATTCAAGGTTGCCTGCTCCAGTTGCAATTTGCGCGAACTCTGCCTGCCCGTGGGCTTGAACCAGCCCCAGTTGATCCAGCTGGATGAACTGGTCGCCAGCCGCAAATCGGTCAAGCGCGGTGAAGCGCTCTTCCATGCCGGTGAGCCGTTCAAGGCGGTGTATGCCGTGCGCACAGGTTTCTTCAAGACCTGCGTGTCTTCTGAAGATGGCCGCGATCAGGTCACGGGCTTCCAGATGGCAGGTGAGCTGCTGGGCCTCGATGGCATCAGCACCGACCACCATGCCTGCGATGCCGTGGCGCTGGAGGATTCGCAGGTCTGCGTGATTCCCTATTCGCAGCTGGAAGAGCTGTCGCGCGAGTTCAGCGACCTGCAGCACCAGTTCCACAAGATCATGAGCCGCGAGATCGTGCGCGACCACGGTGTGATGCTGCTGTTGGGCAGCATGCGCGCCGAAGAGCGTCTGGCGGCCTTCCTGCTGAACCTCACGCAGCGCCTGCATGCGCGGGGTTTCTCGTCATCGGCGCTGGTGCTGCGCATGACGCGTGAAGAGATCGGCAGCTACCTGGGCCTCAAGCTCGAGACCGTGAGCCGCACCTTCTCGAAGTTCCAGGATGAAGGGCTGCTGGAAGTGAAGCAGCGCGACATCCGCATCCTGGATGCCGAAGGCCTGCGCGCGCTGGTCAATACCTCGCGCTGCTGACCTGGCGGGCGGGTACCTGGGAAGGTGTCCGCGACAACCACAGGCTGATGGCCGATGCCGCAGCCACCATGCCCCAAAACACCATGAAGGCCATGGTGTAGGTGGCCATGGGTGACGGCTCCCAGCCGCTCATCTGCAAGGCGCTGGGATCCACCCAGGCGAACACCACCATCTCGATCAGACCGGCCACCAGAAAGGCCGGCCACAGGATCTGGGCGGCGTGAAGTGCGCGTGGTGTCATGGCTGTCATCTCCTTAAACAAGGCTCAGCACAGCATGCATGTTCAACGCTTTGGGCGCGTTGCGCGCTAGTGAGAACCCTTGGCGATGCGAGGTTTCCGCAGTTTCATGCAGAAGCCCGCCAGCTCAGGGCGGCGGTTCGCCATTTCAATGCTCAGCCGGCTGCATGGCCGTGTCGGCGGCGCGGTTGCGCCCCTGCACTGCTGGTGCGTGGCCCGGCTTGCTCGCGTCCTTGGCCATCTGCGTGGTGTCCAGCACCGGATCGACGTTGCGCACGGCAATGGCGACCATGTTGAGCGAGGCCACCACAACAATCAGCGGCCCGCCCACCACCAGCCAGACGATGGGAAACTTCCACCAGGGGGCACCGGCGCCGGGCTTGTTGTCGGTGAGCTTGGGCTGTGTCAGCGTGTTCATGGCTGCTCCTTGAAGAAGGTGCCAGCGCTTCAGCGCGGCACCATGAAAGTGGTTTTTTCACGCACGGCCACTTCGGGCTCGTGCGGCTGGCGTTGGCGGGTTACCACCATCTCGGTGCGTTGCGCGCCCGGGCCCAGCGTCTGGGCCACCTCGGGCGGGATGCGCACCGCCACGGCCACCCAGCGGGCCTCGGCCGGGCCGACGATGATCTCTTGCTGCACCTGCATCTGCACGTGAGACAGGTGGTCCATGAAGATGCTGTAGCGCTGCTCGGCCTCCGTGGCGTTCATGATCTGCACGCGGTAGACGTTCTCGATGTAGCCGTCATCAACGATGCGCGCCAGGGTGCCGCGGTCACGCACCACGTCCACCTTGAAAGGCGTGCGCAGGTACAGGCTGGCCACGAAGGCGGCCAGCACCAGCAGCAAGACGGCCGAATAGATCAGCACACGCGGCCGTGCGATGCGCTTCCACATCTGGGCACGGCTCCAGCCGGCGTCCATGCCGTTCTGGGTGGCGTAGCGGATCAGGCCGCGCGGCGAGCCCATCTTGTCCATCACCGTGTCGCACACGTCGATGCAGGCGGCACAGCCGATGCACTCGTACTGCAGACCGTTGCGGATGTCGATGCCGGTGGGGCACACCTGCACGCACAGGGTGCAGTTGATGCAGTCGCCCAGGCCACGCTCGGCGGCCACGGTGCCACGAGGGCGTGAGCCGCGCGGCTCGCCACGCTTTTCGTCGTAGCTGATGACCAGGGTGTCGCGGTCGAACATCGCGCTCTGGAAGCGCGCATAGGGGCACATGTACTTGCAGACCTGTTCTCGCATGAAGCCCGCGTTGCCATACGTGGCCAGGCCATAGAAGGCCGTCCAGAACACTTCCCACGGGCCCATGCCCAGGGTGAGCATCTCGTTCCACAGCACGCGGATCGGCGTGAAGTAGCCCACGAAGGTGAAGCCCGTCCAGAACGACAGCAACAGCCATGAGGCCTGCTTGCCGCTCTTGCGCCAGAGCTTCTCGAAGCTCCAGCCCGAGCGGTCAAGCTTCATGCGCTTGCCACGGTCGCCCTCCCACTGCTGCTCTATCCACAGGAACAGCTCGGTGTAGACCGTCTGCGGGCAGGCATAGCCGCACCACAAGCGCCCGGCCACCGCTGTGAACAGGAACAGACCGTAGGCCGAGATGATCAGCAGCACGGTCAGGTAGATGAAGTCCTGCGGGTACAGGACCAGGTCGAACAGGTAGAAGCGGCGCGCGCCCAGGTCGAACAGCATGGCCGGGCGGCCATTCCAGTTCAGCCAGGGCAGGCCGTAGAACACCAGTTGGGTGAGCGCCACCAGCACCCAGCGCCAACGGGTGAACCAGCCGGAGACCTCACGCGGGTAGATCTTGGGCTGCTTCTCGTACAGGAAGACCATCTCTTCCCGAGCGCCGTCTGCACCCGCTGCGACCGGCTTGATGGGGATGATGGTCTTGGGCTTGTCCATCGCGTGGGCCTGTCAACTCACTGGGTGCTGGCACCCGCTGGTCGGTTGGAATCGTCCTGGGCGGTCTGTGTGGGGTTCGACAAGCCCCACACGTAAGAGGCCAGCACCTTGATCTGGTCGGCGGTGAGGCGATCCTTCTGCGCCGGCATGATGTTGGTCTTGCCCTTGGTGACGATGTCCACAATGGCGGCCTCGCCCCAGCCGTGCAGCCAGATCTTGTCGGTCAGGTTGGGTGCGCCCAGGGCATGGTTGCCCTTGCCGTCCGCGCCGTGGCAGGCCGCACAGGCCTTGAACTTGTCGCGGCCCAGCTCGGCCATCAACGAGTTGTGCGCACTGCCTGACAGGCTCAGCACGTAGTTCGCCAGTTGGCGCACTTCCTCGCTGGTGCCCACGGCGGCGGCCATGGGCGGCATCATGCCGTGGCGGCCCTGGGTGATCGTTTCGATGATCTTCTCGGGGGTGCCACCGTGCAGCCAGTCCTTGTCGGTCAGGTTGGGGTAGCTCTTGCCGCCGCGCGCATCCGAGCCGTGGCAGGCCGCGCAGTTGTTGAGGAACAGGCGCTCACCGATGGCCAGGGCCTGCGGGTTGCGGGCCATGGTCTCGACCGGCTGGTCCTTGAACCCGGCATACACCTGGGCCTCGGTGGCCTTGGCCTTGATCACCTCATCCTGATAGGCCTTGGCGGACGACCAGCCCAGCTTGCCTTCATGGGCCCCCAGGCCGGGGTACAGCGCCAGGTAGCCCACCGAGAACACGATGGTCAGCACGAACAGGCCCACCCACCAGCGCGGCAGCGGGTTGTTGAGTTCACGCAGGTCACCATCCCACACATGGCCGGTTGTCTGGTCGATGTTGCCCTGGGCATCGCGGATCACCTTGTGACGCGCGGATACCAGCAGGACGAACACACAGAACAGCAACCCGCCGATCACGATGCCGGCCACGTACAGGTGCCAGCCATTCGACACGAAGTCGCTCATGAAGAGCCTCCAATCATCATTCAATCGTCAGACAGGGGCAGCCGGGCAGCCTCGTCGAAGTGGGACTTGTTGCGGCGGGCATAAGCCCACCAGACAATGCCCACGAACATCACCAGGGACACCAGGGTCACCAGGCTTCTGAGCGTGCCGAGTTCCATGACCGGCTCCTTTCGTTGCTTACTTGACGGCCGTGCCCATGATCTGCAGGTAGGCCACCAGGGCGTCGAGCTCGGTCTTGCCCTTGAGCTCTTCGGGCGCGGCCTTGATCTCATCGTCGGTGTAGGGCACACCGACCACACGCAGGGCCGCCATGTTCTTGCCGATGTGGTCCGGCTTGAGCGGGGCCGTCTCCAGCCACGGGTAGGCCGGCATGTTCGATTCGGGCACCACGGTGCGCGGATCGATCAGGTGGGCACGGTGCCATTCGTCGCTGTACTTGCCGCCCACGCGGTGCAGGTCGGGGCCGGTACGCTTGGAGCCCCACTGGAAGGGGTGGTCGTACACGAACTCGCCAGCCATCGAGTAGTGGCCGTAGCGCAGCGTCTCGGCACGGAAGGGGCGGATCATCTGCGAATGGCAGCCGAAGCAGCCTTCGCGCAGGTAGATGTCGCGTCCGGCCAGTTGCAGCGGTGTGTAGGGCTTGAGGCCCTGCACCGCTTCGGTCGTGCTGCGCTGGAAGAACAGCGGCACGATCTCGACCAGGCCGCCGAACAGGATGACCACCAGGGTCAGCGCGATCAGCAGGAAGTTGTTGGTTTCGATCTTCTCGTGCGAGAAGCCGGGGGCGGGGGTGTGGTTCTCAGCCATGTGTGTCTCCCGTCATCAAGCGGCAGCCGGCTGGGGCACGGCCACGGTGTTGGCGCGGCCTGCCGTGACCGTCATGACGGTGTTCCAGAGCATCAAGATCATGCCGCCGAGGTACAGCAGGCCACCGGCCACGCGCAGCACGTAGAAGGGGTAGCTGGCCTTGACGCTTTCGACGAAGGTATAGACCAGGGTGCCATCGGGGTTGACGGCGCGCCACATCAGGCCCTGCATCACACCGGCGATCCACATCGCGGCGATGTACAGCACGATGCCGATGGTGGCTGTCCAGAAGTGCAGCGAGATCGCGGGCACGCTGTACATGGTGGTGCGGCCGAACAGGCGCGGGATCAGGTAGTACAGCGATCCCATCGAGATCAGGCCCACCCAGCCCAGGGCGCCAGCGTGCACGTGGCCCACCGTCCAGTCGGTGTAGTGCGACAGGGCGTTCACCGTCTTGATCGACATCATCGGGCCCTCGAAGGTGGACATGCCGTAGAACGACAGGGACACGATCAGGAACTTGAGGATGGCGTCGTCACGCAGCTTGTGCCAGGCACCCGACAGGGTCATGATGCCGTTGATCATGCCGCCCCAACTGGGCGCCAGCAGGATCAGCGAGAACAGCATGCCCACCGATTGCGCCCAGTCAGGCAGCGCGGTGTAGTGCAGGTGGTGGGGGCCGGCCCACATGTACGTGAAGATCAGCGCCCAGAAGTGCACGATCGACAAGCGGTAGCTGTAGATCGGCATGTTGGCCTGCTTGGGGATGAAGTAGTACATCATCCCCAGGAAGCCCGCCGTCAGGAAGAAGCCCACGGCATTGTGGCCGTACCACCATTGCACCATGGCGTCCTGCACGCCGGCGTAGGCCGAGTAGCTCTTGCCCATGTCAACCGGCACGGCGGCGCTGTTGACGATGTGCAGCAAGGCCACTGCCAGGATGAAGGCACCGTAGAACCAGTTGGCCACGTAGATGTGGCGGATCTTGCGGATGCCGAGCGTGCCGAAGAACACCACCGCATAGGCCACCCAGACCAGGGCGATCAGGATGTCGATGGGCCATTCGAGCTCGGCGTATTCCTTGCCCTGGGTCCAGCCCAGCGGCAGGGTGATCACCGCGGCCACGATCACGGCCTGCCAGCCCCAGAAGGTGAAGGCGGCCAGCTTGTCGGAGATCAGCCGCACGTGGCAGGTGCGCTGCACCACGTAGTACGAGGTGGCGAACAAGGCGCAGCCCCCGAAAGCGAAGATCACCGCGTTGGTGTGCAGGGGCCGCAGCCGCCCGTAGGACAGCCAGGGTATGCCGAAGTTGAGTTCGGGCCAGGCCAGTTGCGAGGCGATCAACACCCCTACCGCCATGCCCACCACCCCCCAGACCACGGCGGCCAGGGCGAACTGCCGGACCACGGTGTCGTTGTAGGTGGCAGAACGGTTGTTTGCCATCATGCGTTCTCCTGTTTCATCACCTCCGATTCTGGTGGGGGGCACATGAAACAGCCTTGCGCAGGATCAAGGGGGACCAGAAGACTTTTCTTGATCTTCGTCAAGGATGCGAACACCCTCCTGATCGAGATTGTCGAACTGCCCGCGATAGACGGACCAGCCCAACACGCCCAGGATGAGCAGCACGAGCACGACAGACAGGGGAAGGAGCAGGTAGAGGATGTCCACCCGTGTATCTTGCTGAAAAGCCCGTGGCGCGTACAGGGGGCAGATCAAGGAAAGTGTCAGGCCCTTGATGCAGGAACCTTGTGTTTTTCGGCGCCCAGGCGCAGTGCGTTCAGCACCACGGCCAGCGAGCTCAAGGCCATGCCCAGGCCAGCCAGCCACGGCGGCAGCCACCCGCTCAGGGCCAGCGGAATGCACACCGCGTTGTAGCTCGCCGACCAGACCAGGTTCTGCCGCACGATGCGCATGGCACGCCGGCTGATGTCCACCGCCTGCGAAACACCTGTGAGCCGTCCACCCAGCACGATGAAGTCGGCTTGCGATTGGGCCAGCGCAGCGCCCTGATCCAGCGCGAAGGACACGGAGGCGCTGGCCAGCACGGGCGCATCATTGATGCCGTCACCCACCATGGCGACAACCTGGCCGCCCTCCTGGCGTGATCGCAGCAGTTCGAGCTTGCGCTCCGGCGAGACCGCCGCGCCCAGCACGCTCAGCACCCGTGGGCTGCCCAGTTGCGAGATGAACTGCTGAACCCGTTCGGGTTGATCGCCTGAGAGCACTGCGGCATCGACGCCTTGTGCCCGCAGTTCAGCCAATGCGGCGGCGGCTTCTGCACGCGGTTGCTCGTCCAGCGCGAAGCCCAGCACCTCATCAGAACCGCCATCCAAGGGGGCCAGCCAGACGCGCGCATCGGCCCAAGGGGATGTGGCCAGATCGGCCTGCCCCGCCAAAGCCCAATCGGCCGCGCCAAGCCGCCAGATGCGCCCATCAGGCGCCTGGGCTTCTAGCCCTTGCCCCGCCAGCTCCTTCACCTCGTGCCAAGACTGAGCCCCATCCCGCTGCAGACTGGCCAGAGCCTGGGCGGCCGGGTGTTGCGACTGCGCCGCCAGGGCGCCCGCTGTCGACAACAAGGCCGCCGGCACCTCAACCCCTGTACCCACCCGCCCCTGCCACCACACGGCTTGCACGCGCAGGCGGGCATCGCTGAGCGTGCCCGTCTTGTCGAACAACACCGTGCGCACGGAGGCCAGGGTGTCGATCGCATCCAGGTGCCGCACCAGCACGCCGCGCCGGGCCAGCGCGCCAGCGGCCGACAGCAAGGCCGAAGGCGCCGCCAGCGAGAACGCGCACGGGCAGGTCACCACCAGCACCGACACCACCACCCACACGATGCGACTGGGATCGATCCACCACCAGGCCAGTCCGCCCAGCAAGGCCAGCAGCAGCACGCCCCACAGAAAGTAGCCGGCAAAGCGATCGGCCATGCGCATCCATCCTGGTTTTTCGGTCATGGCCTGGTGCACCAGGTTCACGATCTGCTGGTAGCGCGTGTCCGGGCCCAGGCGCTCGATGCGGCACCACACGGGGGCTGACAGGTTCAGGCTGCCGGCCACCACCACCTGCCCCGGGGTGCGGGGCACGGGACGCGATTCGCCTGTCAGCATGGACTCGTCCACCTCGGTCTCGCCACGCACGACCTGGCCATCGCCCGGAAAGGCCTGGCCCACCGCCACCCGGACGTGATCGCCCAGGCGCAAGGCCGACAAGGGCACGCGCTCCGCAGCATCCAGATCCTGGCCCACGGCACGCTCCACGGCCTCCGGCAGGCGCGCGCTGAGCGATTCGAGTGATTGCGTGACCTTCTCGCGCGCCCGGCTTTCGAGCCAGCGCCCGGTGAGCAAAAAGCTCACGAACATGGTCAGCGAATCGAAGTACACATCGGGGCCCAGCCAGGCGGCGTGCCCGAAGGTCACGCCGGTGCTCACCCCGAACATGGCCGCGATGCCCAGCGCCACCGGCGCATCCATTGAGATGCGGCCATGCTTGATCGCCGCCCAAGCCCCGCTGAAGAAGGGCCCGCACGAGAACAGCATCACCGGCAGGCTGAGCACCCAGGCCGACCAGTTCATGAGCTGCCAGATGTCTGGCGAGATATCCTGCGCGCCGCCCACGTACTGGGCCGTGGAGACCATCATCACCTGCATCATGCAGAACCAGGCCACCAGCAGGCGCCACAGCAGCTTGCGCTGATCCTGCAGGCGGACACCGAGTTGTCGCGCCCCGGCATCGGGCCAGGCGCGGTAGCCCACGCCCTGCACCGCCCGCACCAGTTGCGACAGGCGCACGCGCGCCGGATCAATGACCAGGCGCGCCCGCTGCGTGGCGCCCTGCACCTGCACATCCCGCACGCCCGGCACGCGCTGCAGTGCGGATTCGATGGTCAAGGCACAGGCCGCGCAGTACATGCCGGACAGGCCCAGCCCGATAGGCAAGCCCCCATCGGGCGCCTTGGGGCCGACCTGGCACTGCTGCAGCACGGCTGGATCGTCCACACCCGCCGCCTGTGCGTCGGTCAAAGCCGCATTCAGGCCGGGGTCAGCCTGCTCACGGCTGTCGGCGGCACCGGATCCCGGCACGTTAGGAGTGGACAATGGCGAAGACATGGGCCACCCTACTCTATCCCCATCAGGCAGGGCCTGACCCCGACCAGGATCAAGAAATGACTCAGTTTGTCTCTCACGCGCAGGGCATGCGCACCACCTTTGGCAAGGGCAAGGCGCTCGGCATGGCCTTGTCCTTGGCTGCCTGCCTCGCCATGAGCCCATCGGCGGCTCATGCGCAGGCCCAGGATGGCCAGCCCCAGCGCCTGTCCACCATCACGCTAGGCGCCGGCATGTACAACATCAAGGTCGAGGTGGCCCAGACCCAGCAGGAACACGCCACCGGCCTGATGTGGCGCACCACCATGCCCACCAACGAAGGCATGCTCTTCATCTTCCCGCGTGCCGGTCAGCAGTGCTTCTGGATGAAGAACACCCTGCTGCCCCTGTCCATCGCCTTCATCGACGACAACGGCCGCATCGTCAACCTGGACGAGATGCAGCCCAAGACCGAAAACTCGCACTGCTCCGCCCAGCCCGTGCGCTTCGTGCTGGAGATGAACGAGGGGTGGTTCAAGAAGCACGGCTTCAAGCCCGGTGACCAGCTCAAGGGCGCGCCCTTCGGCACGCCCCGCTGAGGTCATCCACGCCTTCAGGCCGCTGGGGCCTGCAAGGCTGGCTCAGCGGTTGCGTGCTGCCGCCAGCCGCTGGCGCAAGGTGTCCAGCACGGCGTAGGTCGCCTCGCGCCCGGCCAGCACCGACAGGCGCCGGTTGCTGAAATCCGCCCCGCCGATACCCGACAGCTTCGGGCGAACCACCACATCCGCATCCTTCAGCTCATGCTGGCTGATGCTGTGCCCCATGATGTTGAAGGTCTGCAGCAAGATCTGCATCGAGCTTTGCGTGGGCTGGCCCTGCGGGATCGCAGAGATGTCCACGGCGATCACCACGTCTGCCCCCATCTGCTGGGCATAGCGCACCGGGATCGGTGACACCAACCCGCCGTCCACGTACTCCCGCCCGCCGATCTTGACCGGCTGGAACACGGCCGGCACCGCGCTGGATGCCCGCACGGCCACGCCCGGATCACCCCGGCGGAACAGGATGGATTCGCCCGAATTCAAATCCGCCGCCACGATGCCCAAGGGGATGCGCATCTGCTCGATGCTTTTGCCGCCTGTCTTGTCGCGAACGAACTTGGCCAGGGCCTCGCCTTTCATCAACGAACGACCCGGGAACACCCAATCGGTGATGGAGGATTCGTCCAGCGTCATCGCCATCTGCTCCATCTCGGTAGGCGTGCGGCCCGAGGCGTACAGCGCGGCCACCATGGAGCCGGCAGACGTGCCCACCACGATGTCCGGCTTGATGCCCTGCTCTTCCAGCACCTGCAGTACGCCGATGTGGGCAAAACCGCGCGCCGCACCACCGCCGAAGGCCACCGCCACCTTGATCTGGCGCGGAGGCTTCGGGATGGGCGCAGGCGTCACCACGGCCGGTGTGTCCACCACGGGCGCCTGGCTGACGGGGGGCTGGGCATCCCGCCCGCCCAGCAAACTGCCACATCCACTCAGGGCCAGCGCCGCCACCAAGGCCGCCGCCCCCAGACGTGGCCGCATCAACGACGGTCTTGTTTTATATATCCA
Organism: Aquabacterium sp.; assembly: GCF_049274795.1. Classification (GTDB taxonomy): domain Bacteria; phylum Pseudomonadota; class Gammaproteobacteria; order Burkholderiales; family Burkholderiaceae_C; genus Aquabacterium. The sequence continues at coordinate 61,198 of NZ_JBASTH010000097.1, read as the reverse complement.
AAATGAATTAACAACTTCCAAGAATGTTCTTCGCATTTATATAGAACCTTTTTACAGTTCAGCCTCGTTCAAACTGCCTGGCATGGTGCCCGGCATCCTCAGCGCTCAGCGCAGCAAGTTCTTTAAAGATGTTCGATTGGACTGCGATTGCCGCGGGTGCCGGCGTGGGCCTCATTGTGGGACTGACCGGCGTCGGTGGTGGTTCCCTGATGACGCCCTTGCTGATTTCGGTCTTCCACCTCGACAAGGCGGTGGCCATCGGCACCGACCTGTGGTTCGCGGGCCTCACCAAGGTGTCCGGCTCGGTGGCCCACCACCGCGAAGGCCATGTGGACTACCACATCACGAAAAAACTACTGCTCGGCAGCATCCCGGCCAGCATCGCCACCATGGTGTTCATGCACATGGAAGGCATCAGCAAGAGCCGCGACAGCACCCTGGCCTATGCCCTAGGCATCGCCCTGCTGCTGACCGCCATCACCGTGGCCTTTCGCCCGGTGTGGCACCGCGTAGGCATGTGGCTGGAGCGCTGGATCACGCGCGAGCGTCGCCCGGCCATCACGGTGCTGTGCGGCGCCACCCTGGGCGTGCTGGTCTCGCTCAGCTCGATCGGGGCCGGTGCCCTGGGCGCCACCATGATCCTGCTGCTGTATCCGCGCCTGGACATGAAACGCCTGGTCGGCACCGACATCGCGCACGCCGTCCCCCTGACCATCGTGGCCGGCATCGGCCATGCCTCTCTGGGCAACGTGGAATGGGTTCTTCTGATCGAATTGTTGGCAGGTTCCATCCCCGGGATCTGGGTGGGCGCCAAGCTGACAAAGCAATTGCCTGAGACAATCACACGTTTTGCGCTGTGCATCTGCCTGGTCATCGCCGCCCGCAAGATTTTGCTGACGGCCTGAGGCGAGCCCCACCGCCCCGACCAGCCCCACGACAAGACACAGCCGCAAGCATCCTTTTTGACACATTGACGCCCGGTCGCCCGCCGGATTGATGCCATGTATCAGTACACCGAATTCGACAAGCACTTCGTCCGCCAGCGCGCGGCCCAGTTCCGCGACCAGCTCGAACGCAACCTGGCCGGCAAGCTGGGTGACGACGAGTTCCGCCCCCTGCGCCTGCAGAACGGCTGGTACGTGCAGCGCCACGCCCCCATGCTGCGCGTGGCCGTGCCCTATGGCGAACTCTCGTCCAAGCAGGTTCGCCAGTTGGCCCGCATCGCCCGCGAGTACGACCGCGGCTATGCCCACTTCACCACGCGCCAGAACGTCCAGTACAACTGGATCCCGCTGGTCAAGTCCGCCGATGTGATGGACCTGCTGGCCGAAGTGCACATGCACGGCATCCAGACCTCCGGCAACTGCATCCGCAACATCACGGCCGACGCCATGGTGGGTGTGGCCGAAGACGAGATCATCGACGCGCGCCCCTACTGCGAGGTGATCCGCCAGTGGTCCACCCTGCACCCCGAGTTCGCCTTCCTGCCGCGCAAGTTCAAGATCGCCGTCAGCGGCGCCACGGAAGACCGCGCCGCCACCTACTGGCATGACATCGGCCTGCACCTGGTCAAGAACGACGCGGGTGAGGTCGGCTTCAAGGTGCTGGTCGGCGGCGGCATGGGCCGCACGCCCGTGGTTGGCACCGAGATCAACGCCTTCGTGCCCTGGCAGCAGATCCTGGTCTACATCGAGGCCATCGTGCGCGTGTACAACCGCTACGGCCGCCGCGACAACATGTACAAGGCCCGGATCAAGATCCTGGTCAAGGCCGAAGGCCAGAAGTTCTTCGACCAGGTCAACGAAGAGTTCGACAACATCCTGACGCGCGACGTCGATGGCGCAGCCCACCTGATCCCGCAGGCCGAGTTCGACCGCGTGAACGCCGGGTTCAGCAACCCCGCCTCGGTGCAGGCCCACACGCCCACGGGCAACGGCCTGCCGGCTGATGCGAGCGACACCGACAAGGTTCAGTTCGGCAAGTGGATCGAGCGCAACGTGCGCGGCCACAAGGTGCAGGGCTACAAGAACGTCACGCTGTCCGTGAAGCGCCCGGGCCAAGCCCCTGGTGATGCCACCGACACGCAGATGGACGCCATCGCCGACATCGCCGACAAGTTCAGCGCCAGTGAAGTGCGCGTCACGCACGACCAGAACGTGCTGCTGCCCTGGGTGCGTGAAGAAGACCTGTTCGCCGTGTGGCAAGCCGCCAAGGCTGCCAGCTTCGCCGCGCCCAACATCGGCCTGCTGAGCGACATGATCGCCTGCCCCGGTGGTGACTTCTGCGCGCTGGCCAACGCCCGCTCCATCCCCATCGCCAACGAGCTGATCGAGCGCTACCAGGATCTGGACGAGCTCTACGACATCGGCGAGATCGACCTGCACATCTCCGGCTGCATCAACTCCTGCGGCCACCACCACAGCGGCCACATCGGCATCCTGGGCGTCGACAAAGACGGCACCGAGTGGTACCAGATCACCCTGGGTGGCTCCGATGGTTCCGACCACGCGCCCACCAGCGTGGCCGGCAAGGTGATCGGCCCCTCCTTCTCGGCCGATGAAGTGACCGACGTGATCGAGGCCGTGGTCGAGACCTACCGCAGCCAGCGCACTACCGCCGAAAAGTTCGTCGACACCGTCAAGCGCATCGGCCTGGACCCGTTCAAGACCGCCGCCAATGCCGTGCGCCGCACCACGGCCAAGGCCGCCTGATCCCGGTATCGAAGAAGGACACACACCATGAAATTCATCGACACCCATCACGACCAATGGCACACCGTGGGCGGCGAAGACGGCCCGATGGCCCACCCGCCCTGCAAGTCCTACAGCCTGCTGACCTTGGCGCAGTGGCACGCCGTGCGCGAATCGTGGCCCTTGCAGGGCACGCCTGACTACAAGCCTGTCGGCGTGATCGTGCCCAACGACGAAGACATCGAAGTGATCGAGGCTGATGTAAGCCGCCTGTCGCTGGTGGTGCTGCAGTTCCCCAAGTGGGTGGACGGCCGCGCCTACACGCAAGGCCACATCCTGCGCTCGCGCTACCGCTTTGGCGGCGAGATCCGCGCCACCGGCGAGGTGCTGGTCGACATGATGCCCCTGCTGGCCCGCACCGGTTTCGATGCCGTGGCCTTGCGCCATGACCAGGACCGTGCCGCCGCCGAGCGCGCACTGGGCTTCTTCGCGGCACGTGGCCACTACCAGGGTGACGTGCAAGTGACCAAGCCGGTGTTCGGGCGCGTGGCTTGATCGGCGTCCCCACGCTGATCGCCCTGCCCCGACCTTGATGCCCGTACGTTCCGCCCCGATCTGATCACGGTCAGCCTTTTCCACCGATAGCACTGACCGCGCAGACTGCCCCGAGGGATTCCCCATGAGCGACACCTCATCCCTGATCTCGACATTACCCTTGCCTGATGACACCGAAGGTGCCGTCTCGTCCATCGGCGGCCCGCCCCCCGCGGCCGGCTCGGCCATCAAGCTGTACGCCCGCGCCAGCGCCGATTTCGAGGCCAAGCTGGCCGACACCATCGCGCTGCTCAAGGCTGCGGCTGAAGAGCACCCCGGCCAGGTCGTGCAAGCCACCAGCCTGGGCGTGGAAGACATGATCCTGACGGACCTGATCGCCAAGCATCGGTTGCCCATCGCCATCGGCACGCTGGAAACCGGCATGCTGCACGCGGAAACGTCGGCCCTGATCCCGACCATCGAATCGCACTACGCGGCAGAAGGCCTAAAGGTCGAGGCCTACCACCCGCAGGCCGAGGCCGTGATCGAGTTCGTGCGCACCAACGGCGACAAGGCGATGTACAAGAGCATCGACCTGCGCAAGGGCTGCTGCGGCATCCGCAAGATCGAGCCCCTGGGCCGCATGCTCGCCAAGCGCACCGGCTGGATCACCGGCCTGCGCCGCGAGCAATCGAACAACCGCGGCGGCATGCTGGCCCGCGAGCAGGACGACAAGGGCCGCGCCAAGTTCAACCCGCTGATCGAGTGGACCTGGGGCGACGTGTGGCATTACGTGCAAGCCCACAAAGTGCCCTACAACCCGCTGCACGACCAGTTCATGCCCAGCATCGGCTGCGCGCCCTGCACCCGCGCCATCGCCGTGGGCGAGGACTTTCGCGCCGGCCGCTGGTGGTGGGAAGACGAATCCGCCAAGGAATGCGGCCTGCACGTGCACCAGCCCGATGAACCCGTGGCCGAAGAGCTGCCGCCGCTGGTCTCCAGCATCGAATCGAAGAACTGAAGCAACGCTATGAATGCCCCTGTGAACGTGAACCAATTGCTGGCGGATGTCGACCACCGCCACCTGGACGCGCTGGAAGAAGAAGCCATCTTCATCCTGCGTGAAGTGGCCGCCACCTTCGAGCGCCCGGGCCTGCTGTTCTCCAGCGGCAAGGACTCGTGCGTGGTGCTGCAACTGGCCGAGAAGGCCTTCAAGATGAAGAACGCCGCCGGCAAGCTCGAAGGCAAGCTGCCCTTCCCGCTGGTGCACGTCGACACAGGCCACAACTTCCCTGAAGTGATCGAGTTCCGCGAACAGCGCGTGAAAGAGATCGGCGAGCGCCTGATCGTCGCGCACATGGAAGACTCCATCAAGAAAGGCACCGTGCGCCTGGCCCACCCGCTGGAATCGCGCAACGGCCACCAGACGGTGACCCTGCTCGAAGCCATCGAAGACAACCGCTTCGACTGCCTGATCGGCGGCGCCCGTCGCGATGAAGAAAAGGCCCGCGCCAAGGAACGCATCTTCAGCCACCGCGACAGCTTCGGCCAATGGCAGCCCAAGGAGCAGCGCCCCGAGCTGTGGAACCTGTTCAACACCCGCATCAAGCCGGGCGAGCACTTCCGCGCCTTCCCCATCAGCAACTGGACCGAACTCGACGTGTGGCTCTACATCGCCCGCGAGAACATCCCGCTGCCCAACATCTACTACAAGCACGCCCGCCAGGTGATCCGCCGCAAAGGCCTGCTGGTGCCGCTGACCGAGGTCACGCCCGCACTCGAAGGCGAAACCGTCGAGACGGTCGATGTGCGCTTCCGCACCGTGGGTGACATGACCTGCACCTGCCCGGTGGAAAGTGAAGCCGCCAGCCCGGCCGACATCGTCGCCGAAACCCTGCACGTGACCGTGAGCGAGCGTGGCGCCACCCGCATGGACGACCGCACGTCCGAGGCCTCGATGGAGCGCCGCAAGAAGGAAGGTTATTTCTGATGTCTGCACAACAAGTTCAATGCCACGCCGACGAAGAAGTCGCGCACAAGGCCCTTCGCTTCCTGACCGCCGGCAGCGTCGATGACGGCAAGAGCACCCTGATCGGCCGCCTGCTGTTCGACAGCCGCGCCATCCTGGCCGACCAGCTCGACGCGCTGGAAAAGCGCGCCGCCGGCGCCCCCATCGACCTCTCGCTGCTGACCGACGGCCTGGAAGCCGAGCGCGAGCAGGGCATCACCATCGACGTGGCCTACCGCTACTTCGCGACCAAGACGCGCAAGTTCATCATCGCCGACGCCCCCGGCCACGAGCAGTACACCCGCAACATGGTGACGGCCGCCGCCGGCTCTGACGCCGCCGTGGTGCTGGTGGACATCACCAAGATCGACTGGAAGGCAAAAACGGAAACGACAGCCGTACCCCTGCTGGCACAGACCCGCCGCCACAGCCTGCTGGCCCAGCTGCTGCGCGTGCCTTCCATCGTGTTCGCCGTGAACAAGCTGGACGCCATCGAGCAGGACACTGAAACCGCGTTCAAGAACGTGGAAGCCTCGCTGCGTGCCTTCGCAGAACAGGCAGGCATCGAGGTGAAGGGCGTGATCCCCGTGTCGGCCCTGCGCGGCGACAACGTGACCACCCCCAGCGCCAACTGGCCCTGGTTCCAGGGCCCCACGCTGCTGCAGGTGCTGGAGCAACTGCCCGCCAGCGACGAGCGCCACGACGGCGCCCTGCTGCACCCCGTGCAGTACGTGACGCGTGACAGCGTGGGCGAAGGCGATGCCTCCGCTTCCGGCACCGGCCACCAGTACCGCGCCTTCTGGGGCCGCATCGCCCACGGTTCTGTCAAGGCCGGTGATGACGTGCAGATCTTCCCGAGCGGCCAGAGCGCCATCGTGGTTGAAGTGCGCCACGCCGCCGAGGTGGTCGACCGCTGCGAAGCAGGCCAATCCGCCGGCATCGTGCTGGACCGCCAGGTCGACATCTCGCGCGGCGACTGGATCGCCACGCCCGGCAGCATCAAGCCCACCGACCAGTTCACGGCCACGCTGGCCTGGCTGGACACCGAGCCCGCCGTGGTCGGCCGCAAGTACTGGGTGCGCCACGGCAACCGCTGGGTGCAAGCCCGCATCACCGCCATCGACAGCCGCCTGGACATCCACACGCTGGAAGACAACGACGCCGAGCAGATCGCCGTCAACGAGATCGGCCGCGTGCAGATCCAGACGCAGCAGCCCCTGCCGGTCGAGGCCTACCTGGACAACCGCGTCAGCGGTGCGCTGATCGTGGTGGATCCGACCACCAACCGCACCAGCGGCGCGCTGCTGGTCAAGGCCGCTTAAGGCTCGTCAAACACCGCCAACGCCCATGGACAGCAAGCCCTGCTCGCTCACCACCGCGAAGGTCGTCTTCATCGGGGCAGGCCCCGGTGAGGCCGACCTGATCACGGTGCGCGGTAGCCGCCTGCTGGCCCAGGCCCAGGTGGTGCTGTTCGATGCCCTGGCCGATCCGGCCCTGCGCGATCTGGCCCCCGATGCCGACTGGATCGACGTGGGCAAGCGCGGCTTCTCCGGCCAGCCGGGCAGCGATTTCAACGGCCAGACGCGGATCAACCAGTTGCTGGTCGAGCAATCGCTGGCCGTGGGCGCCATCCATGGCGAACGCGGCCTGGTCGCTCGCCTCAAGGGTGGTGACCCGAGCCTGTTCGGCCGCCTGGAAGAAGAGCTGCACGTGCTGCGTGAAGCCGGCATCGATTGCGAGATCGTGCCCGGCGTGACCTCGGCCCTGGCCGCCGCGGCTGGCACACAACGCCCGCTCACGCGGCGCGGCACCGGCCGTAGCGTCAGCTTCACCACGGCCATGACGCGCACGGGTGAGCTGCAATACGGCATGGGCCCGGGCCAGCGCGCCGACACCGAAGTCTTCTACATGGCGGGACGCCAGCTGGCGCCCCTGTCGAAGGGCTTGCTCGACGCAGGCTGGCCTGGCGACACCACCGTGAGTGTGGTTTCGCGCGCCGGCTGGCCCGACATGCTGCACACCGTCCACACTGTGGCCAGCCTGGACGATGCCAGCGAACATCACGCTGGCCGCCCTACCCTGGTCATCGTCGGCGCAGGCGCCACGGCCCTGCCCGACGAGCCTTTGCGCCACATCCCCCTACCCGCGGAAGGCGGTGGCCGCGCACCGTGAGGCGCAGCCCCGTAAAATCCCCCTTCTGTCGTTCACCAAACCCGTTTTCCAAGAGACCTTGTCATGACCCACGTCGTCACCGAAGCCTGCATCCAGTGCAAATACACGGACTGTGTGGATGTGTGTCCCGTGGACTGCTTCCGCGAGGGCCCGAACTTCCTGGTCATCGATCCTGATGAGTGCATTGACTGCGCCGTCTGCATCCCCGAGTGCCCCGTGAACGCCATCCTTCCTGAGGAAGACGTGCCCGGCGACCAGCAGCAGTACATCCAGATCAACGCCGAACTGGCCAAGGGCTGGCCCAGCATCACCAAGCGCAAGGCCGCCATGGCCACCGCCGACGAGTTCAAGGACAAGACCGGCAAGCTGGACCTGCTGATCCGCTAAAACGGAAATCCGAAAGCCAAGGCCTCACGCCCGCATGATCGAAACCGACGTTGTCGTCATCGGCGCGGGCCCGGTAGGCCTGTTCCAGGTCTTCCAGCTTGGCCTGCTGGGCCTGCGCTGCGAAGTGATCGATGTGCTGCCGGAAGCCGGCGGCCAATGCGTGGCGCTGTACCCGGACAAGCCCATCTACGACATCCCCGGTGTGCCCGTGTACACCGGGCGCGAACTGGCCGCGCAACTGCTCATGCAGGCGCGGCCTTTTTTGCCTGTCGATCCCGCCACAGGCAAGGCTGCTCATCTGCACCTTGGTCAGCAAGTGCTGTCTCTGGTTCAAGACGAGCAGGCCCAAGCACCTCATCGCTTCACGCTGCAGACCACCGCAGGGCAGACCTTCAAGGCCCGTGCCGTGGTGATCTCTGCCGGCGCAGGCGCATTCGTGCCCAAGGCTCTGTCCTTGCCGGGCCTGCCCGCTGAGGCTCCACCGCCCGCCAACGTGCATCACCATCTCCCTGTCGATGGCCAATGCGCGCCATGGGCTGGCCAGCACGTGGTGGTGGCCGGTGGTGGTGAAGAAGCCCTGCAAACCGTGCTGGACCTGGCTCAGGCAGCTGAAGCGGTACGCCCATCACACATCACCCTCCTGCATCGCCGTGACCAGTTCCAGGCCGATGCCGCATTGGAAGAGCCCGTACGAGCCCTGATCGCCCAAGGCCGCGTCGAACTCGCCCTGGGTGTACCGCAGGGCATCGAATTGGCCTGGTCGGATGCTGGCGTGAATGCGCCGCCTGCGCTCACGGCCATCACACTGCTGGGCCCCGACAGCCAGCCACGCACCTTGCCGCTGGATCACCTGCTCGTGCGCCTGGGCCTGAGCCCCAAGCTGGGCCCCCTGGCCGATTGGGGCCTGCCGCTGGAGCGCAAGCAGATCCCCGTGGACACGGCCAGCTACGCCAGCCCCATCGATGGCATCCACGCGGTGGGCGACATCAACACCTACCCAGGCAAAAAGCGCCTGCTGCTGTGCGGCTTCCACGAAGCCACACTGGCCGCGCATGCCCTGCTCGCACGCCTGTACCCCGATGCGCCGCAGCATCTGCAGTACACCACCACGAGTGCCCTGCTGCACCAGCGCCTCGGCGTGTCGCACTGAGCCCTGAGCGCTCTGCCCGCACGGCGCCGCACTTCACACTAAAATACACAACGTTTGCTAGGGGTGCCGCGCCCTTGCCCCAGGGTGATTGCGTGGCTGAGAGAGTCCCTTCGAACCTGAACGAGGTCATCCTCGCGTAGGGAAGCACGGTCATCCGCACGCCACGACACCGCCGCCCGCCATGGGCCACGCGCGCACTCGTGGGCCGCACGGCACGCCCGCATCCCCGGGCGATGAGGCCTCACCACCTGCATCCTGTGCTGGAGTTGTTGCCTCATGGCCCCTACGCGCCGCCTTCGTTCGTGCACCACCGTGTCGTGCACGCCTTCCCTGTCGTCCTGCCCCGCGCAGCGCCTGAGCGCGCCTGCCTGGGCCGCCTCGCTGCTGATCGGGCTGATGTCGGCCCAGGCCATGGCACAGACCCAAGCAGCGGCCCAAGCCAAGGCCACGGACGATGCCGCCACCACGCTGCCCACGGTGACCGTGGTGGCCCCCGCCGCGCGCGAAGCACGGGCCGGCATCAGCGGCCTGGCTGACACACCCGCCTGGAATGCCCCTGTGCAGGCCGTGCGCCTCACGCAGGATGTGCTCAAGGACCAGCAGGTGCAGCGCCTGGCCGATCTGGTCAAGCTCGACGCCAGCGTCAGCGATGCCTACAACACCACCGGCTACTGGGATTACCTCAGCATGCGCGGCTTCACGCTGGACAACGCCTACAACTACCGCCGCGAAGGCCTGCCGATCAACGCAGAGACACGCATCGCCCTGGACAACAAGGCCGCCGTGGAACTGCTCAAGGGCACCAGCGGCATCCAGGCCGGCGTGAGCGCCCCGGGTGGCTTGGTGAACCTGATCGTCAAGCGCCCTGAAGGCCGTGTGCGCACGGCAGAGATCGGCTTCACCGGCGGCAGCAGCGTGATGGCCGCTGTCGACATCGGTGATCGCTTCGGCACCGACCAGCGCTTCGGCCTGCGCGTCAATGCAGCCGCCGAAAGACTCGATCCGAACATCGACAACACCAAGGGGCACCGCCGCCTGCTGGCCCTGGCCGCGGACTGGGTCATCGCGCCGGGCAGCGTCATCGAGGCCGAGATCGAGCACAGCCTGTACCGCCAGCCCAGCGTGCCGGGCGCCAGCCTGCTGGGCAGCGCCTTGCCCTCGGCCAGCAGCTTCGATCCTTCGCGCAACCTCAACAACCAGCCCTGGGCCTTGCCCGTGCAGATGGCCGGCAACACCGGCACCCTGCGCTGGAAGCAGGATTGGGGCACGAACTGGCAATCGGTGCTGACCTATGGTGAGCAGCATCTGCGATCTGATGACCGGGCTGCGTTTCCCTCTGGATGCAGCAAGGACGGCTTATTCGGTGTGTATGACCGCTACTGTGGCGACAGCACCTTCGATCTGTACGACTACCGCTCCGAAGGCGAGCGTCGCACTACACGCGCACTGAACGCCCAACTCTCGGGCGAACTGAGCACCGGCACGATCAAGCACGCGCTGCGCATCGGACTGCTTCGCAGCATCCACACCACCGACCTCAACACGGCGGCCTTCACCTATGCCGGCGAAGGCAACATCAATGGCAGCTACGGCGCCTACCCAGCGACCGCAAAGCCCGACTTCGCCAACACCGATCGCCACGAGCGCAGCACAGAGCTCAGCATCAGCGACTCGATCACCTTCTCGGAACAATGGAGCGCCTGGGCAGGCCTGCGCCATACCTGGCTCAAGCGCCGCGTGGCACTCACGGAACCAGGCATCGCCGATCCAGCCTCGCTGGATCAGCAGGTCACCACGCCCTGGCTGGCCGTGGGCTACACGCTGGCGCCCCGCACACAGCTCTACGCCAGCTGGGGTGAAGGCTTCGAAGCCCGCACCGCCATGAGCACGCCTTCGGTGCCCTACGCCAACGCGCCGCAAGCCTTGCCCGTGCACAAGAGCCGCCAGATCGAGATGGGCATCAAGGCCCAGCGCGATCATCTGCAATGGGGCGCCAACCTGTTCCGCATCGAGCGCCCTGAGGCCGGCCCTGTCAGCAACGTCGGCGGCGGTACTGACTATGTGTTCGATGGCCACTCGCTGCACCAGGGGGCCGAGGGCTTCGTGCAGACGCAGCTCGGCGCATGGGGCTTCACCGGCAGCGCCATGGTGATCGACGCCAAGCGCCGCGACACGCAAAGCGGCCTCGATGGTAAGCGCCCTGTGAACGTGCCCGAACACACGCTCAAGCTGTCTGGCAGCTACCGCTGGGCCGCACCCCTGCCGATCACGGCACAGGCCGATCTGGTGCACGAAGGCCGCCGCTGGGTGGACCCGGACAACACCGTGCGCCTGCCCTCATGGACCCGAGTGGACGTGGGCCTGAAAGCCCAGCAGCGCGTGGACGGCAGCAACCTGACCTGGCGCCTGGGCGTGGCCAACCTGTTCGACAAGCGCGCCTGGCGCGAAGCGCCCACGCTCACCGGCCACATCTACCTGTTCCCGCTGGCCGAGCGCACCGTGACAGGATCATTGCAGGTGGACTTCTAAACCGTGTTGTCGCACACGGCACACAGGTGGTGCCAATCAGGGCCCACCTTGCGTGGCCTGCGAAAACCATGCTATAGTTTCGTTCTCGGTTGATCGCTGCAACACACCGAAGCAGCTAGCAAACAACCCTGATCCCCGATAGCTCAGTCGGTAGAGCGCCGGACTGTTAATCCGTAGGTCCCTGGTTCGAGCCCAGGTCGGGGAGCCAAAATAAGCTAATGAAAACAAGGCCTTGCAGAAACGCAAGGCCTTTTTTCTTTGTGCGCTCGCAACACGATATGAGAGCCGATAAGAGAGGTGTCTCTTATCCAGTGGTCCTTGCGCAACAAAATCAAAGCCCACGAGACGCCAATTTGTAGGCTTCAAAACGTCCGGGCATTTGCCCAGAAGGCCCTGACTCAGAAGCCCGGCATACTGGCAGCCATGTCGCCTACACCCCAGCCCATCGACTGGCATAGAGCATTCATCTGGTGTTTGAAGGCCGGCGCCGTGGGCGTGCTGCTGGTGATCATCGGCCGCGTGGCCGATGTCCCATCGCTCATCAGCCTCGGGGGCTGGATGCTGGCGCCCACCCTGGTGGTGGCCGGTGGGGCTTGCCTGCTGGTGGTGATGGGCGCCCCTGCATTCCCCATCTCCTGGCTGCTCGAGCGAGCGCCCAAGGAACTGGCATGGCTGTGGATCGCCCTGTCGGCCGTCGTGATGCTGGCCTGGTGGACTCTCTGGCTGGGCTTCATCTGGGCCCAGATCCGTCACGGAGCCTGATCCGCCTCCAGCGTCTGGTTCACCGCGCGGTTCACCCCGTCGTACACATCCCGTCGCTCGCGCTCCCAACCACGCAGGCTGGCGTTCTTGGCGGCGCTGCTCATGTCATCGTCCTCGATCACGCGGATCTCTTCCTTGCGGATCTTGGTCAGGCGCTGGCGGGCTGTCTGGGCGGTCTTGCCCAGATCGGCCAGTGGCCCGGCTGCATCGCGGATGGCCTTGGCCGCCCGCTCATCCCCTGCCTTCTCCGCCCGCTTGAGGGGTTCTGCCACCTGCTCGATCTGTGACAGCCGGTCATAGGCCAGAGCCTGGGCCTGCTGCGTGTCGACTTCACCGTACAGCTGGCGCACGAAGGGAGCGCGCCACCACTCGAAGCTGTCCCGGTTCACGCCCTGCGTGACGAGGGTGTCGGCTAGGCTGGACAGGAATGTTGTCACGCCGCCGCCGTAACCGCGCGCCACGTTCTCGATGGCGGCCGGCGTGACCGAGATGGCCCCCTCGTGGTAGAGGCTGCCCCCGGTCTTTTCGTTGAGCCAGCGCGCCACGCTGTGCTTCCAGGTGCCCTTCTGGGCGCCCCAGACTTTCTCCGAGTCGGGCAGCTTGTCCTGCCCCATGCCCTCTGGGTAGAGCTGCCCACCGAACGAGTTCACATTGAGCACGGCTTCCATCACGGGATCGAGCGCATCCGGCACCGCGATCATGGCGGAGGCCTTCGGGTTGTCGAAGGACGGCGCCACGTCACTGACCGGCACCCACGCGCCCACGAAGGCCTTCAGGATCCGCAGGGCACCCTTCCCAGGGGAGACACCACGCACCGGGTCGGATGTGTTGCGCAGCATGTCGGCCGAGGTCGTGGCCATGGCTGCGAACGCGTTGAAGCCATAGGGCAACGGGATCTTGATGTAGCGGCCATGCTCGGTGCCGGGCACCGTCTCGCCACGGTCCACCCCAGGCGGCAGCATGATCACCAGGTTGCGCTCCTTCACCTCGGGCGGCACCTTGTCCCAGTAGGCCATGCCATCGCCCTCGTCATCCCCGCCGACCATCGCGTTGGCCAGGGCCAGGCCGAAGACCCCCGCCATCCCTGTGCCGATGGTGGCGAGCACTTCCTTGCTGCGCATGGCCTCGACCATCCGGGTGCTGCCCTGGATGGCCGGATTAAAGAACAGGAACCAGGCGCTCAGCACCGGCCCCATGGAGCCCCTGCGGTTGAAGTTCACCGTGATGTTCTTGGCGATGCTGGAGGCCTGCGCCACGGACTTGCCCGACTCCCGGGCCGCTTTGAACGCTGCGAAGCGCGTGGCGTTCTCCACCGCGCCGTTGTAGCTCTCGATCGCGTCCAGCACCCGGCGCACGGATCCGCGCGATCGGCGCCAGACGGCCTTCGTTTTGGCCCAGCCACCTGGCGTGGCCACCGCCGTACGCCATTTCTCCGACTCGGCCGCGACCTGTGCCAACTCCTGGGCGTACCCTTCAATGTCCTTGAAGTCCATGAAGCCAGTCTTGCCACCAGTGCTCCGGTACTCGTCGTAAGCCTTGGAGGGCTTACCACGGACCTCGGCCATGAACGCCTCACGGTAGGCGTTGGGAAGGTTGCCCAACAGCTTGCCAGCGCCTGAATACCCGGCCACGCCCACCATGTTGATGGCGCCGGCTGTCACGTCACGCGCGCCGTTGAGCACCGTGAATACCGGGTTCAGCGAGGTGTACATGCGCGAGAGCAGACGGTTTGCCCACTGGAGCCCGCCGATCACGAACGGCAGGCTGGCCTCGTCCTGCAGGTTCTTGAGCTGCGTGAGCAGCGCTTGATCCTTGACCGTGATGTAGATGGTCTCGCCTGCGTCCTTCAAGGCCACCGTGTTTTCGGGCGCCTTGTTGATCGCTTCGTGCTCCACCACCTCTTCACCGCTCGGCGTGCGATGGATGCCCCGGCGGCGCTCCACCGCATTGATCTCCCAGAGACTGGGGTCCGGGTTGTCAAGCACGAACTGCCCAAAGCGACGCAGCACGTCATTCTTGCCAGCACGGATGTGTACGCGGGCCCGATCCTGCAGGATGTGCTCCACGATGTTGCCGGCCAGCGACTTGCGGCCCATGGCCCGGATGGACTCCTTCCCCCGGATGTCGAAGCCACCACCTGTGCCGCGCCGGCTGCCGTCGTCGTTGATGTAGCCCCGCAGCGGCACATAGTTCTTGTAGGCGTCCGTCCACTGGTTGAACTCGGCCTGGCTGATCAGCCCCGCGTCCAGCAGCGCTTTGCGGGTGGCTGCCGTCCACGTGCGCAAGGTCGCTGCATGCTTCTCCAGCGCAGGCCGTAGACCAGACTGGGCGGCATCGTCCAGGATGGCCTGGGCCTGATCGTTCGTCATGCCCGAGCCGCCGTCCTCGAACTTCGGATTGATCTTGGCGATTTGGGCGTTGCGCTCGGGCGCGTGCTGCGCGTAGGCATAAAGGGCCACGTCCGACAGCTCCAGACCGTCCTTCTTCACGGCCTTGACGAAGTCCTGCACCTCGCCCTTGAAGTCGTCGAGCTGGGCGCCGACGATCCCCCAGTAGCGCTCCTCGGCCTGGTAGAAGTCGTTGGCATCGGTGACGGTGCCGCCCTGCTGGCGGACAGCGTCTACGGCCTGCTTCCAGCGGTTGTAGCGATTCTGGATGGCCTCGATCACCTTGCCCGTGCGGCCAAACTCAGGCAGCGCGAAACCGGCCTTCACGCTGAAAGCGATGTCTGGGTCTTCAGGGTCGAAGGTGCCTCGGTTCCCCGTGGCACTTTTGATCTGCTCTGGACCGGTCGCCATCCACACGGTCTTCCCGCCAGCGCCGCTGAAGTTATCGGCGTGGATGCCATCGAAGCCAGCAGACCGCAGGTTTTCAAGCACTGCGGCGTTGAACTCTCGCGGTTGCTCTGATGGATCGAATTTTCGACCGGCCTCGCGGCGAGCCGAGGCGAAGTCCTGCATCGTGCCAGGCTTCTTGATCGAAAGGTAGACCGGCATGGTAGTGGTGCCGAACGCACCGGCGCTCTGCGGGTCCGTGGTGAACCACGAGCCGGGTGTGCCGCCACGAGCAGCGTCGAAGGTGGAGATGTCGGCCGACGTCCCGTGGAACACCACCAACGGAGCCCCGTCAACGCCTACAACCTTGCTGTCGCCGAACCACCGGCGGAACGCCGGGCTGTCGGTTACCGGGCCTTGGCCAGGATCTGCTTCGCCCGGGCGCTGTCGGCCTTCGCTTCCTGCCGCAGTGATTCGATCTCGGACTGCGTCAGGCGATTTGTGGCGGGCGAGGTAGCGGGCTTCGCTTTCGGTGAGCGAGTCGAAGCCCCGGCCGGTTGCGGCGCGGAAGGCGGGTTCGACTTCAGAGTAGAGCTCACGGACTTGCTTCAGGAGGGTGGGGTCGAGCGTCAGTTTGGCACTGTAGCCCTTGCCGGTCAACGCGACGACGGCAGCGACACGGCCACCATTCTGCCGGATGTGGCTGGCCAGGGATGCAAAGGTGCCCCCTTGGGTGAGCGTGTCATCGACCAGCACGTAAGCCGCGCCCGGCACCACGTGCCCATCGAATTCGGGCGAGGCGAAGATTCGGCCCAGGCCATCCATGGCGGTGCGGAACGCTCGGGTGGATTGCACGATGTCCTGGCCGGCCGTGGCGCCGTCGCCCAACTCGGCGGCCAGCACCTCGGCTCCGCCGCGTGGGATCTTGTTGCGGCCGGTGGCCTCCACCGCATCGACCGGCTGCACGATCACCGGACCAGATGCCTGGGCGCGCACCTGGGCCACCAGGTCAGGCGTCACCAGGTCGCGCGCCAGCCGTATGCCGGCATCGAGGTCGCCAGCCTTGGCCGCCTCGTAGTCGGCATGCTTGGTGGCCGCAGACAGCGGGTGCACCACGATGGCATCCGGCACGGCTACCGGCTCGTCGGCACGCTGCGAGAACGCCGGCACGGTGCCGCCCTGGGCGGTGCGACGCACAAAGCGGATCTCCTGCCCAGCCGGAGTGACACCGGTCTCGATCGAGGAACGTGCATCGCGCAGCAGGGCCAGCACGTCCCACTCGGTGGCCGACCGTTCGACCAAGTCTGCCAGGCGCGTGAGCCCCCACTCCCTGGCCAGAGCCACCACCGAAGCCTTCAGGTCCGACAGATAGGCCTTGAAGCGGGTCAGCGCGCTGGTGTCGTTGCGCTGGGCCAGAAAGGCCAGCATCTCGTCCATGATCAGGGCTTGCCGCTGGACGTCGGGCAAGGCCTCGCTGCCCCGGATGTAGGGCTGCAGTCGGTCCCACACCGAGGTGCCATCGCCCATGTCGTGCTTGGCTGTCAGCTTGCGCACGCCAGGCAGCCCGCCCAGCTCCTGCCAGGTCTTACTCAGAAGATCCACATCACGTTTGCCGCCGTTGAGCATGTAGGTGCCCAGGTGCCCCAGCACCTCGTGGAACAGCACAGCTTCTGCCTGGGCCTGCGACCGGATGTTTGGGCGCAGCAGGTAGACTTTGCTGCGATGAAGAACCCCTTCCGTCTGGTCAAGCTGCAGGCCCTTCTCACGCGCCGACCGCACAACCTCAGAGGGGAAGTCGTCTACGTGTTCTGCGATGACGAACTGCTTGACGCTCAGGGCCTTCCATCGGCTGACCAAGCTCTCGACCACACCACCGAGTTCTTCTCGACTGATGGCCGGCATTTGGGTCGGCGGGTCGATGGCAATGCTGAAGGCTGAATCCCCCGCGTCCTCGCGCGCCTTGATCGCTTTCGAGAAGGCTTCGGCCATCGCGGTGGGCGCCTCCAGCTCAGCAGCCCGGGACAGGCCTGCAGCCTCATCGGCCTGCTGGGCCTGCGCATCGATGACGATCGCATCCTGCTCATCCTGCTTCTGGGCGTCACGGGCCTGCCACGCGGCATCCTCCTCCGCAGCCTTGGCCTCAGCAGCCTGGGCCTGTCGAGTCGGCTCGCCCAGCGACTCGATCACCTGGCTGGACACGGTGCGGCCGTACGTCACCCCACGTGTGCCAGAGATGCCACGCACGCCCGGAAGCGCCTTCTTGATCGCGCCAGAGTTGCCCAGCACAGTGATCGTCCCGTCAGGCCGCGTCTCGACCTCGAAACTGCCAACCCGTCGCGTGGTGGAATCTTGGGCATTGGCCTGCTGCACACGCGCGGCGCGGGGCTTCGCGGGCGCTGCGGCCGACCCGCCCGCCCGTTCGAATGCTTCCTGCATGGCAGTCGGCGCGCCGCTGTCGGCTGCGCGGCCTGAGGCCACGGCGGCAGTGGCCTGCTCGTCGCGGGCCTGGTCGAGGATTGCCTGCTCCTGCGCACCACGGTCACCGGCGCGCTGCCGGTACATGGCATCCGTCTCCCGGCGCTTAACCTCTGTCGCAGCCGCCCGGCGCATGTCCTCGCTGGCCGCGCTGGTGGTCTTAGACAAACGCAGCAACTGCCCGGTCTGCATGCCGGCCACACGATCTTGGCGGGCGGTTTCGCGCCGCTGCAACTCGCCCTGCGCGGCATTGCGGATCTCCGGCCGGGCGGACTCCATCTCGCTGAACTGGCGCAGCTGCCAGGCCGGCATGGCCTTGATGGGCTTGCCAAGCACCGAGGTCAGTGCCGTACCATCTCCGCCTCCGGCATTTCGAACAGGTGCACCGTCTGGCACAGCGGCCACAGGGGCTCGGGCAGCACCACCCACTCCTGGCTGCTGAGCAGCACCTGATCCTGAATCAGCCACGCCTGTGCCAGCGTCAGCGCTCCCCCGAGTACTGCGTCCTGCAGGTAGCCCATCAGGGGCAGTTCCGTTGCCACGTGCGATCTCCTGTTGCTTGGGCGCCAGGTCGCCCAGAGGCTCCTTGAGGCGCCCGGACTTCGCCCAGGCCTTGAACGCCGCCAGCGGCAGGCGCGTGATCGCGCCCTCGCCCTGCCAGTTGGCGTCGTAGTTGCTCCGGTAGAGCGCCGAGGCCTCGGCCTCGTCACGCGCGCCCATCACCACCTTGTGTTCGTCCAGCTTGCCGGTCTTGGGGTCGATCTGGTCGACCACGAACACAGGCCCCTTCCAGTCCTCTGGCGTGCCAGGCTTCACGAACACGTCGAGCGCATCGCCATCCGCGGCTTCGGTACCAGGGAAGTAGCCGTAGTGCGACTGCATCTCCGTTTCCCAGGGGGTGCCATCCGGGGCCACGCCGCGGCGCTTGGAGCCCTGGGGGTTCTCAATGCGGATGTCCATGCCCGCCACACGAGCGCGCCCAACCTTGTAGTTGCCGGCTTCCTTCTGGGCCTGGGTGGGTTCAGCGCGGGCGTTCGTCGGGCTGGTGGCGGCCTGGTGCGCGCCGATGTCCACCGGAGATGTGAGCGCTGCGGTAGCAGCCTTGGCCAAGCTGCCCTGCTGGATCTGCGGCACGCTCGCAGCTACGTCCTCTGCCAGCCCTGTAACGGTTGCAGGATCCTCGGTTCTATCTGACTGCTCGACAGTTTCGGGAGGCACGGGCGCCGGCGGCTGGGCAGATGGCTTTGGAGCCGGCGCGGCCGCGGGTGCAGTTGCCACCGGCTCAGGCGGCGGCTCCATCGGGCCATCGAACACGCCCAGCACGTCCGGGTCAACCTCCGAGCCGAACATGCCCCGGGCCTGGAAGGCAGCAGCGGCGCGGCGGAGGAATGGGCCGAGGTCTTCCAGCGGGCGGCCATCAGCTGCCTTGATCGTGGCGTCGATGGCCTTGGACGAGAGGCCGAACTTGGCACCTAGGTCGCGGAACATCTCCGCTGTCTTGCTGCGGCTGACGCCCGGCTTGTCCGTGGTGAGCGGCGGATCGACATGGAAGCCCTTCGCGCGGGCGATGTCCCAGGCCGTGGCCTGGGGCGCCTGATACGGCAGGCCCAGCGGCCGGGCCACGGACGCTTCGATCTCGGCTGCCATCTGGCGCGCCGGGTCGGCTGCTCGGGCCTCGGCAAGGTTGCTGCGCACTTCCAGCGGGCCGGTGGCAGCTTCACCGAGACCTTCCAGCAGGATGTCGGCCGGCTTGAAGTCGCCAGTCAGGGCCTGGCCAACAGCCTCGCCACCGGCACCTCCGGCCACCTGCATGCCGAGTTCCTTGGCCCAGGCGCCCACGGTGGCTCGGCGCGCAGCATCTCCAGACAGCTTGCCCGCCTGGATCTGCCGCAGGGCTGGCTGCAGGAACTTGCCGGCCAGGCCCGCCGTCAGGGCGTCGATTGCCCCGATAGCCAGGCCCCGCTTCGTAGCGTTCGCCTTGATCTGCTCGACCGTGGCCGGATCGTTCAGCGCCCGAGTCACCTCGGCGGCGTTGACCATGTCCACGCCCTTGTCGGCCAGCGCATCGGCCATGGCACCGCCAAACTCTATGGCGCCAGAATTCCCGCCCATGACAGCAGCCAGGCCCGCAGCTGGCAGGCGGGCACCGGTGGCGGCCAAGGCCGGCGCGGTGAGCAGCACCGATTCCGCCAGCAGCGTGAACGTGGCGGCTGGGTTGCTGGCCAGCGCAACAGCGGCATCGCCAAATGTCTTGGACTGACCGATCTGCTGCAGGCCTTCCTGGATCCGCTGGCCGGGCATGGCGGCCTGGATCTTGCGCTCATCCTGAGCGATCAGCGGCGCCGCATCGTCCGCGTCGAACACGCCCGTGTTGAGCATGGCGCCTGTGACGATCTGTCCACCACGAGCCTTGACCCGTCGCACCAGATTGCCGGCCCCCTCGGCCATGCCCGGCTCGGTGCCACGCATCGCTGGCACACCGCTGCGGCTTACTGCGTTGTCGCTCGGCGGCTGGGCCGCCAGACCCGGCTGGGCGCGGAAGTACTCGCTGCCGCGTTGCTGCCCGCGGGCGGCGATGTCCTGCTGGGTGATGCCCAGCCGGCGAAACCCATCGAACACCTGCGCCTTATCAGCACCTTCCTCCAGGAGGTTGACGGCATCGTCCAGCGCCTCCATGCGCGAGGCGTACGGCTTGGCGACCTTCGGTGCAGGCGCCGACGGATCCACGACTGGAGGGTTGATCTTCCCCCGCCCGGCCCCGTGGCCAGGATCGAATCCACGCCCACCGAGAACAGCCGGTCGAGCTGCATCACGGGCCACCGCTGCCTGTGTCCACTGCGAGGGGTCAGCGAGCGCCCCAAGGGCACGCCGGCCGCGCTCGAGCATGCCGGGTGCAGGGGCGGGTGCAGGAGCAGCAGCGTCGCGCTGCTCGGTCACAAGGTCGTCATACGCTCCGTACCCGCCCGAGCCAGGTGCAGGAGCCTGTGCTGGTGCGGCGCCATCATCATCGTCCTCGGTCTCGCCGGCGAGGTCGGCATACGCACCCAGGTCTCCGCTCATCAGAAGTCCTTGCCCGTGCGGGCCTTGAAGCGTTCCTTGATCGCCGATGCCGCGCCAGGGTTGGCCTTGATCGCTGCGGCTGCCTGCGCGCGTTCATTCAGCACCCGGTTCGCCGCACTGGGGTTTGCTGCGGGCCCGCCGAGCGTGCGCCCCCCCCCCTTGGCCACGGTGGACGCACCGCCCTTGCCGTCGGGCTTGACCAGGGTGGCATCGGCTCCGAGCACCACTGGCTTGAGGTCGTTAGTCTGCCGATCCTGTGAGCTACGCGCAGCAATCTCCCCTAGCGACAGACGACTTTTTTGTCGGTTAGTCTCACGCTCAGCCTCTTGCTTTCCCTGCGATTCCCGGATGCCCTGATCGGCCTTGTAGCGCTCCAGCATCTGACGCGCTTCGTACTGCATGACCATCTTCGGGTCAGCCACCGACATCCGGAATTTGTTGAAGCCTTCGGCGTCCATGACGGTCGCCTGCTCTTCGCCCGTGGCTGGGTCGCGGCGCACGAACTGCCAGCCCTGCTTGCCATCGACGCCCTTCGTGGGGCTGGCAGACACAAATTCCATCCCGTCATCAATGAGCGGGTAGACGGCCTTGGCCCACTCGGAGGGATCAGAGTTCATGGCGAAGCGCTGGTTGGCCTGGTCCAGTCGCTCAGTGCGCACCTGCGCGCGCATGTTGGCTTCCTTGCCCCAGTCGTCCATCCAGTACTTCGCGTCGATGCCCGAACCCATCAGCGCCTTGCGACGGGCTGACAGCGCCTGCAGGATACCCTCACGCTCGTCGGCCTTCGGCTGCGTGGTGCGAGTCTCGGTACCGCCCACGGGCTGGGCACCACCCAATGTCAGCGACTGGGCCAGCCCGCCGGGCTGGGCCTGCTGCTCAAAGGAGACCGGCCCAGAAGACTGATCCAGTCCTTTGCCGAAGCCTGGCGCTGCGGCCACATCCGCGCTGCTCAGCGTGGCCCGTGTCTCGGTCTGTGGGGCCTGGTCCTTCTGCCACTGACGCAAGCTCTCCTGGCCGGCCTTGTTCGCCTCGTCCATGGCCTTTCGAAGGCGCTCCTCGTCTGCCATCGCGGCGTTGTTGCGAGCCATCCGCTGGCCGCGCTCCAGCCCATCGACAAACCCATTGGCAGCCGCTCCCAAACTTCCCAGAATGCTCATGTGGCCTCCGCAAGTAACCGACGGCGGGGCGCGCCGCTTCCTCCACCGATCGCGTCGAGCTTGCGCACGACGCCCTGCACTGCCGCGCGCAGCGTGCCAAGCTCGGTGGCCACGTCCAGCGTCTTGCCATTACCCAGCCCGTTGGCTTCCGCCACGGCCTCGGCCATGGGGCCGAGTCGAACTTGGTCGTCGCCCAGATAACGCCAGGCCTTCACGGGCGTGCGCACTACAGCGTCAAGCGCCGCATCCGGATCGACATCGCCGCCCACCTCCTTGAAGTCCTGGCTGGACAGCAATCCACCGCTGGCCATCATGCTGCCAAGGATCGAGTTCGAGCTGCTGCCCAGCAGAGTGCCACCTAGTGATGCCAGACTTGACCAGCCAGCGTTCGACTGTGCGTTCGCTGCCAGTTGAGTGTTGGCGGCCCCCAGCGCGAGATTGCCCGCCGAGGACGTGGCGCCCGTAGCACCGCTATAAAAGCCCTGTGACGGCGCCAACGAACTGCTGATGGCGGACTGCTGCTGGCCCACAGTGTTTCCTGCCTGGTTGCCCGCTTGCATGGCCAACTGAGCGGTCTGAATGCCGGTGCTGGGCATGTTGCGACCAAAGCGCGCCGCGTTGTCTACGAGCGAGATGCCGGTCTGCTCGACCTGCTTTCGTGCGTTGTTCTCTGCAGAGGCCGTGGCCTTCGCCTCATCCATGCGATTGCCTGCCAGCAAGGCCAACCCCTTGCCAGATCCGACTGTCACATTGGCACGGCCGAGGTCACGATCCAGCGCCTGCCGCTTCAGGTCGAACTGCTGCGCCATCCCGGCGCCTGCAGCCTGCGCCTCTTGTGCACGACGCTCCGGCGTGTCGTAGTTCATGGCCGTGGTGGCCAGCTTCTCCTCGGCAGGCTTGAACAGATCCTGGTAGGTCTTCCACTGATCAGCGCTCTGAGCGGCGGCCGTAGTCTGCTGGTCCAGGCTCGACTGGATCAACTGCTTGAACAGCGGGTCGTACTCGGCGGCACGGGACTTGGCGTCAGCGTACTGCTCGCGAGCAAGCCCAAGCTGCTCGCGTCCGATCTCCGCGTTCTGTTGCGCTGCGGCGTTTACGCCGCTCATGTCAGGGCTGTCCGAGCACATGGCTGGGCTCCTTTCGGGGGAAGACTTTCACAAAGCGCGTGGCGAACTCGCGATAACCCAGACGCCGCATCAGCACGTCAGCCCGGTTCACCAGCTTCGAGTCGGCGCGGATCTCGCGCACACCGAGCTGGCCCACCAGCACGGCTTCGGCGTAGCGCAGCAACTTGATGGACAGCCAGCTCCCGCGGTGGTCCGGGTGAATGAAGAGCGTGTCCTCGTCGGACGTGGGCTGAGGCTCACCGAAGGGGGTGCTGCTGTGCATGGACATGCCCACGTACATCCGCAGGTTACCCACCAGCACGCCATCGCGGCGGACCGTGAACTGCACCAGACGGCCCTGGCGCTCCAGAAGCTTCATCTGACCGTAATCCGGGCACAGCGGCAGGCCATGCCGATGCTTCTCCGTCTCCTGCCAGTGCAGTTCATGCAGGCCGTGCAACTCGTCCAGAATGTCCCGCAGTCGCTCGACCTGTATGGTGAATCCGTCTACATCGAGGGGAGCGAACTGCTCGGGGGGGCGGCACAGATCCTCCCCGCCCATCGCGATGAACTCAATGCGCGCCGCCACGGTCGGTGTCAGCTCCTGGCCAACAAAGTGACCCAGGGCAGCGCGGAGCAAGTGCAGGTTCATGCTCCGATGATCTGGGGGGCGCCGCAATATTTGGGCGCCACCGCGTGCGCCATCAATCAGGCGCCGTGGGGATGTAGGTCCACATGATTGCCTGCATAGCTGCTAGGCCGGCAACGAGGTCAGTCTCAGCCAGGGCATACACGGCGTTGCTCTCGTTCATCATCCTCAGGATCTCGGTGTCGACAGCCTTGGAGTGCGCTGTCATTGCCGCCTGCATCGCCAGTGCCTGCTCGCGTGTTACGGCCCGAGGCCAGTCATCGGCATATACGTTCGCGGCGTAAGGGTCGCCCGGGGCTGTCTGGAGAGCCAGCAGCGCTGCGTCGCGCACTCGATTGGAGTTGCGCTCGTCGCATCGAACGCGGCGCCAGTCCGAATCGATTTCAAAGTAGAACCCGCGAGCGTAGAAATACTCGGACTCGGCCATGGCGAGATTGCCCCTGGCCTCGCCTGCAGCGTAGATGTTGGTCACCCAGCTCAGGCTCAGCGGCTCCCAAACATGGTCATCGCTGGGCTGCGCAGGCAGGGGTTGGAACTCCGTACCGTCAAAGTACAGCGGCATCTCCAGCTCGTCGTTCAGGAGGAGTGCCGATTGGTTCCCGGGGTCAGGCAGCGGGAAGGCCCCGAGGTCCGGGCCGGTCAGCACCTGAGAGACGATGAACGTCTCATTGCTGAAGTAGGCAACGCGAACTGTCATCGTTTGGCCCCAAGGCATGCCAGGGTGGCGTTGGTAAGCGTGGAGTTTTGTCCATTAATGACCCCGCCTATTTGGTAGCTGTGGACCCCGGGACCGGGGTAGTCCACGAACGCGTAGCAGAGTGCGCCCTGGCCCGCCACGGGGACGAGGGGGCCGCCCGACAGTGCCCGTATCTGAGCCCCATTGCGGAAAATGTTCATGCGGACCTGGCCGGCGTTACCGCCCCCGCCCCCACGAAGCATGATGGCTCCAATGATGATCACGGCGCCGCCAGCGAAGTCGCCTCCGGGCGTCCCCGCCACCCAGGTGTTTGTGTTCCCGGCAGCGGTCCCGGACCACTCTACGCCGACAGGAACAGTCACGGCATTTCCCGCGATGTTCACTGTGTTCACGGCGTTAACCGCTGTGGCGGTCATCGTTCCAGAGAACGTCCCGGTGGCGCTGTCCAGGTGCTTCGCGGTGATGTTCCCTCGGGCCGTCAGGTTGTAAATTTCAACGCTGCCGTCAAATTTGATTTGGATACCTGAAACGCCAGCCACGAAGTTACTGGATTCGATGCTGATCGTGGTGATCTTGAGCCCGCCGATTTGGCCGGTGCCGTCGGCGCGCAGCGCGAAGCCGGCTGTGTTCAAGACGTAGTTGACCGACCGGATCAGGTCCAGGTCCATGTAAATGCCACCGATCCACCCCGTGCCATCGTTGTTCCATCGCCAGCCCGTCGAGCCGCTGACCCAGTTGGTGGACATGATGTAGTTGGAGCCGATGAAGCTGCCACCGATGGCACCAGCCGAGGCGAAAACGGTGCCACGCACCACGGTGTTGTTGCGCTCGCTGTAGCCATCAGAGCGATCGATCCAGCCACTGACGCCTGCAACATAGTTCGTCGACTGAATGTGGGCCCCAACAGCCAGGCTGCCGCCGATCAGCTTGGCCACGCTCAGGTTGGCGATCTGCGCGTTGTCCACCACCAGGTTCTCCATGAGGCCGCTGGTGGCCAGGAGATATCGGGTGACGGTGTAACCCACGGCGAGCGCCCCGAAGGCTCCATCCGACTTCACAGAGCCAGACTGCAGGTCCACAGCACCCTCAGCAAGCTGTGCTGCCTGCACCGCCAGTGCAGCGAGCTGCGCGTTGCCGATCTTGCCAGTGGTTGCCTGCACGCCGTGGAGCCCACCCTTGATCGGGCCCTCGACGCCATCGCGTGACTCCCACCGGATCCAGATGCACCACCTGGTGTTCGGGTTCGTGGGGTGGGCATAGATCGTCAGCGCCCCGCCAGCGGAGCCGATCCGCGAAGCATCGGCAAAGATCGGCTCTGTGGCACCATCAGGCCACTGCGCTCCATAGATATTCGTCTGGCCGTGCCCGTGGCCAGCCAGGTAGATCGGGGTTTCCCACTCCACGAGCAGCGATGTCACGGCCGCTGTGACCGTAAGCGTGGTAGACACAGGAGGCGGCGTCAGGTCTGGCTCGTACTCGCTGCCCCCATCACCATCGCCGCTACCGGTGCCACCCGATCCGCCCGTCGAGTTCCCCCGGCCGTCCAGGTAGCCCCAGGCTTGCATGTCGGACACGCGAGCAGCGCGATCAGCACCGCGGGTGCCGATGATCTTTTGGAGGGCCTCGCGCCACTGGTCCAGCACAGCCTTGAGCTGCGGATCGAGGTTCGTGGGCAGCGCGGGGATGTCGCGCAGCTTCTGGCTCACGAGATTTCCTCGGGGCTCTCACCCAGCAGCACTGTGAGCACGGGCTTAATGGCCTCCACGTGGATCTGCCACAGCCTCGACTCGTAGCCATCAGGCAGGCCCACGACCCCCCCGTCCTCAACCACCACCACGGCTCGCTCCACCATCGGCACGTCCATCCGGTCGGGGTCCTCCTCGGCTTCGGTGTCCTCGCTGAACAGGCGCACAGTAACGGGCCAGGCGTTGCCCATGACCCGCAAGTAGCCGAAATTGGTGCTGGGCGTCGTGAACACCTTGGACACGAACTTGGCCGTCATGAAGGCGGCGCCTGCGTCCCACTTCTTGATAGAGCCGCCATCGAGCACGAACAGCGCTCCGGTGTAGGGATCGTGGTACGCCGCAGGAAAGCCGACATCCAGCCAATACATCCCCGTCGGGTTGAGCGGGTCGATCAGGAATCCCTTCCAGCCCGCTCCGGCGTTGTAGAAGCCCACGTACAGGCCGCGCCATTGGCAGCCCACCAGGCTCGGCGGGTTTATTGCAAGCCAGTCGTCCGGGGTCAGCAACCCCATGGTGAGCACGCGGGCGCCTGTCGTACCCACATAGGCCAGGCCATCGGGCGTGGCCCAGGCTGCGCCCTGGGGCAGGCTCACGGCAGATGCTGGCGACACGCACGATCCGACGAACGGCAGGCTGTCCAGGGGTTGCTCGCTCATGGAGGCCGGATCCTGACCCGTGATGATGCTCGGCGTGCTGGTCGTCAAGACCAGCAGGTTCTGCTGCCACGTGGCCAGGGCCTGCGGTGTGAAGCCAAGCAGGATCTCGAAGGACAAGGGCCAGGCGTACAGTCGACCACCGGCCACCGAGAACCGCACGGACTTGCCAACGATGGCTGCGGCCATGCCGTTCCACAGGGTAGTGAGCCAGGTCAGGTTGTCAGGCGGCGGCACCCAGGCGCCCAGGATGCCTTCGCCCTGTGTGACCAGCACCTCGCCTAGTTCTCCTGCATCGTCCTCGATCGTGGCCTGGCCAATCGGCGCCTCGCTGACCAACTGGAAGTCTGACGCACCCTCCTGGCTGGTGGCAGTCCGGTAGAGGCGCCGCTTCGTGATGCCGTAGTTCCCGGCCGGTGGCGCCTCGAAACTGGACGCCTCGATGATGGCGCCGCCGTTGCAGGCGATCTTGGTGAATGGCGATGGCGCCGATTCCCACCCCAGGTCGTTGGCAATGGTTGTCAGGTAGTAGCGGGTTTCGGCCGAGCCTGCTCCGTCCGTGGTGATGGTCAGCGTAGGCGGGCTGGTCGGTGCAGGCACTGCCAGCTCACGGGTGGCGTTCGGTGCGGGAGCCGGCAGCACCATCGTGTTGTCGGTCCACTTCGGCGAACCCGACCCGCTGAAGTAGATGCGCCCCGTGGGGTCCTCTGGATCGAAGCCACGGATGACGTGCACAAGCGTTGTCCACGACAGCCATGCCCCGCCCCCGCCTCCCGGCCCTTCACCCATGAGGAAGATGGACTTGCGCTGAGGCGCCAGCGGCACTGAAGCGATTGCCAAGGGTATGCGCCACGGTCGAAGATCGCCCCGGCTGGGGTTCTGGTTGACGCTATCTGAACCAACCGTATCAGCCAGTAGACGTGGATTCGGCCCCTTCGCTGCTCCAGCGAAGCCCGTAACCTGGATTGGTGCCATAGGTACTGCTACATGGTCAAGCCCAAGGGCTCGGTGGCTTCTGCGCGGGCGTGATGGGCCGAAGTTGAGGTAAAGAGACGATCCAGCGCACCGGCCCCGCCGCAGGCTCGTCCGCGAACCCGCGCAGATAGAGACTCTGCTCGACCTTTTGCGGGGCGTTGGCTTTTACCTGAAAGGTCGGTGTCGCCGTGATGCCCGAGAAGGCGCTTTCAACGCCGCGGTCATCTGCGCTGTTGACGAGCGCCTGACGGCTGTTGATCGCCCCCCCGTCTGCGACCGCGTCGGTGACGTTGAGGACGTGCTCCGGGCAGCGGACCTTGTGGGCCGCGGTCATTCCTTCCGCCAGCAGTCCAGGCGCTGCGCCAGGCAGACCCACGCGAACGCGGGCAACTCCACAGATGTTCTCCCCACCGACGAACTGGCCGGCCGAGTCCTTGAACACCAGCAAGGCGAACGCCGACAGGTTGCTGGTGTAGGTCACATCGATCTGGACTGCTTTGCCGTTCCCCTCTGGGTCATCGATCAGGGTGGCCGTGCCGCCGGATGTCCCGCCGCCAAAAGCAACCTGCGCGCCCAGCACGCTGTTCGCCAAGTCGCCAGCGTTGTACAGCACGTTCCCCTGCAAGAGCGGGTTCACCTGGTACTGTCCTACGGCAGAGCCGGTGGTGATGTTGGCAGCCGAACCCCGAATCAGCAGAGTCGACTCACAGAGCTCCGGGCCGATCTCCTTAAAAACCGTCAAGGCCATGCGGTAGGCCCCTGCGTTGTTCAGGTGCACTGCCTTCCCCGTCAAGGGATCGTTGTGGAGACCGGGATAAGAGCGCCCTGTGAGCGGGTTCAGGAATGCTGCGAAGGCGTCGGGGACGCGTAGGTTGTTGGGGTACTCGGCGCGCAAGGCCTTGAGGCCTTCGTTCCATGCTGCCAGCGCGACACGCTCTGTCGCTGTGAAAGGTGTCCCAAGCGGCCCCTCAGGCGGTTCGGTCGGCCAAACAACAATGGTGCCCAGGCGCCGCGCCTCATTCAAGATCAGCCGCGCATCGCGCAACGAATCCTCCAGGGACACATTGTTGAGCACATTGTTGATGCCCAAGGACAAAAAGAACCAGTTCGGTCGATAGGGCGTCCAGCCGGCCAACTCGTTGCGCCCGAACAGGGAGCCCCCGAGGGGGTTGTGTTGGCGCGCCACGAACTGGCTGGTTCGATCACCGCCGCGCCCGCAGGCCTGCACAAGCTGAAGCGGCTGACCTGCCAGCAGCATCAACCAGGCCGGCCAATTGCGCGACGTCATTGCCGCGACATACATGTTGTTGATCAACTGGTCGGTGGTGTCCGCGAAGCCCTGCGCCCCTCGCGAGTCACCACCATGGGCGTAGCGTTTCCCTGAGACAGCAAGCGCCATGCTGGCACGCAACAGTTGCAAGCTGTCCAGCATTGCCGAAGACGCGCCACGCATGTCGACCGCAGGAAGCCGGACCGCCTTGCGGGAAGCCTTGGGGTAGATGGTGACGCTCATGGTCAGGCCCCCACGCAGGCTGTGGCACTGCGAAGAGCGCCAGCGTTCGACGCCAGCTCCGCGCGCACGAAGAACCAGCCTTGATCCTCGGTCGCGAAGGTCGTGCCATCGGCCGGCGTCGTGAGGCTGAGCGTGACCGTCGCGATCTTGGTGCCGATGCCATGGCCTGCGTTGGAACCATAGAAGTCGACCACGGCTGAGGTGGCG
Organism: Aquabacterium sp.; assembly: GCF_049274795.1. Taxonomy (GTDB): domain Bacteria; phylum Pseudomonadota; class Gammaproteobacteria; order Burkholderiales; family Burkholderiaceae_C; genus Aquabacterium. The sequence goes on along the minus strand of NZ_JBASTH010000097.1, from coordinate 31,955 downwards.
CCATCCACCAGACACGCGTCAACTGAGCGGATGAATCCCTCCGTGGGTCTCCAATCACCCTTGGAAGGGACGTTGGCATTCTGGAGCAGGGTCGGATTGGTGCGCGGCACGGTGTTCTCCTGGGTTAAGCGGGGTTGACCCGCAGGCGGTGGGCGACCACGACCTGGTTCAGGCCGATCTGGGTGGCCAGCTCGTCGGCCTTGGTTTGGAACTCGGACAGATGCCAGGCCGCCTTGGCGTCATTGACGTAGGTCGTGCCTGGCTCGGCGAGCAGGCGAGCAAGGGCGCCATGCTTCAGGGCCTCCCGGTGGGCTAGCCACAGGAAGTCGGGAAACTCGGTGGCATCCGGCGTCGGGGCAAACGCCACGAAGAGCCGCACCGGCAGAGGCGGGCTTGGTTCTGGCAGGATCTTGAGCGATGTGTTCAGATCCTGGTCGTGCAGCAACACAGGCCGCATCACGCTCGCGCGTTCGAGGTCTGCCGAGTTGCGATGCAACACCGTGGCGTCGCGGCCATCGACCTTGGCGTCGAGCAGCTGAACCACCTGCGTAGCATCAGCGCCCGTGGTATCGAAGGTGAGCGCATTGCTCTGCCTCTCCACCCAGTTCGAAAGGATCCTGGTTCGGGTGCAGAACTCGATCACGGCGAAGCGCAGTGCCTCAACAGCCTCGGGCACGGAGCAGCCCGGTACGCCCAGCATCACCTTGGGAGCTGCTTCGGCGAACTTCATCATGAAGCACCTCCCGGCACCTCTGGCGCGAACGGCAGCGTCTTCAGGTTCGGGTTCTGGCCAGTCAGTTGCTCCATCGTTGTGTTGATGGCGCCGGTGAAGGCCTGGGCGTGCACCATGGCCCGGGCCAGCGAGGCTTGCCCCTTATCCGACAGCAGCCGGTAGGCCACGATGTAGTTCCACAGCTCGTCGCTGTAAAGCTCATCCAGACCCACGTCGGCGTCGTTGCCGCCGTCCCACTTGTAGATCTCCGCGCCCGGCTCGCCACCGGCCACGATGGTAGGAGGCAGTACGGCCCAGGTCATGTCGACCCAGACATCACCCATCACCCCCGGGTAGACGTAGGCATAGCGCGGCTGCTGCGGGTTGTATGCGTAGTGCAGGACAGCCGGCCCTGTGCTGGCATGCCAGTCAGGTTCGAAGGTGTCGAGGCGCTGCCGATCAACCAGCGTAATGGCTCGCCCAACTGCCACGCCGTCTGATCCCCGGTTGCGAGGGATGTCCAGCAACTGGACACACCACATGTCGCGAGCGTCGGATCCATCACCAGGCTTCACTCGGGCGGCCGGCACCAGGTCGATGCGCTGCTGGGTGCCCGGGTCAAGCTTGACCGCGTCGGTGCGGGCGCACACGTGGGGCATGTACTTGCACAGCGCTCGCACGCCGTTGCGAGCAGCCAGCACCATGTCGATTTCGCTGTGGCGGCCGAACTGGGGCTTCGTGTCCGACAGCGTCGAGCTGCAGCGGCGCAGCAGCTCGCGGACCAGGAGCTTTGCCATCAGGCTGCAGCCTTGCCTGCGCCTTTCGGCTTGCCCCGCCCGGCTGCAGCCTTGCCTGCGCCCTTGTCGGGCGCTGCCGAGTCATCAGGCGCAGGCGTTCCGGCTGGCTTCTGCTGCTCGGGGGAGGGCGGGGGCGGCGGATCCATCGGCTTCAGCGACTGCAAGCTGGCCGCGAACTTCGCGCGCGCTTCGACAGCATCTTGACGGTCCGCCCGATACTGCAGGTAGTCATCGACATAGGCTGTGCGCCCATCGGCGCTCAGAGCATTCCAGTCGGCCGGCGATAAGCCGGTGCCGCGGAAGGTGTGCGTGATCGCGTCGTCGCGCTGCACCTCGATGCCCGGAGCAATGTTGAACACACTGTCCGGATGGTTCGACCCGGCCAGGAGCACGAACACGACCTTCTCGGCTTCGCGCTGCGTGGTGGCTTCTGGGACCGTGGCGGTGGAGCGAACGGATTCCGTGGCGACCTCTGCGGCGGCGGCCACGATCGATTGCTGCGCGGCGCTCGGCGCTGGCGGAGTCAGGTCCGCATCGTCAGCCACAGCCCACACAGCCGGATGCTCCAGGATCTTGGCTAGTGCGGTCACGGGCACACGCTGGATGTCGCCGTAGCCCCGCCACACGATCCCTGTGCCGGCTACGTTGTCTTGCTTGAAGGGCTTGCGCCCGAGGTACACCACATTCACGGTCGTCATCGCGATCTCCAAATAAAAAAGCGGGCCGCAAGGGCCCGCTGGTGGTTGGTAGAGGTAGCTGGATCAGGCGACGCCAACGACGCGGCCGCTCGCGATCGCCCAGATGGCAGTGGCAGCCGGCAAGCCGACGGCCGGTGCCGTGGGCTTGAGCACGATCTGCACGTTCTCCTGGAAGGTGATGGGCTCGAAGGCCAGGTCAACCCAGCCGTTCTGCGCAGCCTGGAAGGCGGCAGAGGCGTTCAGGAAGTAGCTGGGTGCGGCCGCCACGCGCTGCTCAGGGTGCGTGGAGCGGTAGCCCAGGTTGGCCACCAGGGTGGCGCCGGAATCCAGGTCGCCGGCCCGGTACTTGAGGCCCGTCAAGCGGGTGCCCGCCGGGATTTCCATCAGGATGACCTCATCGGCGGCGACCAGCGCTGCCGTGATGTCGATCTTGTTGTCGTCATTCCAGGCGTTGCCATAAGAAGACGTGCTCAGCTTGGGTGTGTAGGCCTGTTGGCCACGGTAAACAGTCATGATGTTCTCCTGTGATAGGTGCACGAGCGGGCGAGGCCAGGCCCCGCCCTGCCCGCCTTACTGGCCCACGGCCTTCACGGCCCCGTCGATGACGAGGATCCCGTGGTCGGTGGGCTCCAGGATGCCGTCGGCGTTCTTGAACGAGAACCGCAGCTTGGCTTCGGCACCCATCCACTCACCCATGGCCTCGTGCTTGGAGCCGTAGTCGTAGACACGCTCCTTGAAGGCCGCGGTGAAACCGCTGCTCGAGTTCTTGCCCAGCAGCGAGGCGAAGGCCTGCGCGCCCATCAGCACAGAGCGAGTCACGCGGAAGCCGTTGCCCAGGCCGCCATTGACCTGCACGTCGGTTTCTGTGGCCGTGTAGCGGTTGGCCGAGCTGATGTGCTTGACCGTGTCGCCAGGGTTGAAGCAGATGCTGTGCTCCATGCTGCGGATCAAGATCTTGTTCCACATCAGGATATCGCCACGGAACAGCGGGTGGCGCTGGCCCATCTGGTTGGCCCGCTCGATGGCGGCAGACTGCCACGCGCGAATGTTGTTGCCAGCCGTAGCCTCCGTGACCAGCTGGGCATACGCCTGCGGGTCCAGGAACAGCACACCACGGATGGGCGAGTCGCTGGCAGCAGGGTCGCCCGGCACGCGCAGCGGCTGCAGCTTGAACTCCAGCGAGTCCAGGTACTCAGCGATCGCGTCGATGTGACCGAGCTTCCAACCGTCGGTCGAATCGATGTTCGCCAGCTGCTGGCCGCCCTGCACGACGTTGGCGCCGTCGATCACCAGGTGGCGATTGTAGGTCGGTGCCAACACCGGGTTGATCATGACCTTGCTGAAGTTCTGCGCCGACTGCAGCGGGATGTGCCAGGACTTGCCGCGCTGCGCACCACGGGCGCCAGCAATGTGCACCAGCGCGCGGTTCCACATCAGGCGCGGGAAGTAGCCCATCAGCTGGGCCATGGCCATGCCGCGCAGATTGATCTTGGTGCGCTGGTCGATCATCGTGCCGGGCACGGCGTTGATGACCTTGGATGCCAGATCAATCTTGGCTTCCATGGACGCGATGTCCACGTTCTCGCCACGGCCCTCGCGCATCTCGTCGCCCATGATGGGCTCGCCGCCCAGCACATCGTAGGCCTCGATGGTGACCATCGTGCCCGACTTGGCGGCGGACAGGTCCTTGACGATGATGCCCGGCAGCCCGGGGTTCGATTGCTGCTTGACGATCTGCTCGGCCTCGCCCTGCTTGGGCGCAGCACCGCACAGGCGGCTCAGATCGGTGGGGGCCTTGATGGCTGCAGCAGTCAGGGCAACCGACTGCTGCTTGAGCGCGAAGGCCGACTTGTCGGTAACTTGCGTGGTCATTGCGGGTTCCTTTCAGGACCAGGTCAGAACGACACGCCTGCCAGCTGCATAAGCTGCTCTTCCGACATATCCATCGCCTTGTTCATGGCGGCGGAGTCGGAGAGGTCTGCCCAGGTGTCAGTCTTGGGCGGAGCGCCGCCGATGTCCGACAAGGTCGGCAGTGCGGCGGACTGGACGGCAGGCGTGGCTGCGGGTTGGGCGGGTGCTGCTGCAGGGGCACCAGGCAACGCTGCGGCGGGCACAGCGCCCGCCGCGGGCTTTTGTTGGTTGGGGTTGGCGATCCCGAACTCGGCACAGACCATGGCCTGCACCTTCGAGAAGCGAGTGGCGTAGTCCGCGTTCTCAGGGTCCTTGGCCAGGACCGCATCGAGAGCCACAGCGCGTTGCCATTGCTTGCTGTCTTTGTTCCCCATCCACTCGCCGATCAGGCTGTTGGCCGCGATCGCGCGATCAAAGGCTTCGTCATCCGACTCGGCAGTTGCCGGAGCGGGCGCGGGGGCATGAGCAGGAGCCGGGGCCGGGGCTTGCGCCTGGGCGGCTTGGATCTGCTTGAGCACCTTGGCCTGCTCCTGCATGACCTTGAGCGGTGCGGCGAGCTGTGGGAAGTCAGACTCGATCAGAGCGATCTGCTCGGGCGTGAGCGAAGCCGGGTCGGCCTGCGCTGCGGCCAATGCCTCTTGCGAGGTGCTGGCAGCCTTGCGGGCTTCATCGAGTTCGCGCTCGAGCTGGACATTGCGGTTCACGCTGTCCCGGAGCTGATCCCTTGTGCTCTTGAGCACCGTGTACGGGATGACGGACTTGCCGTCGGCAGTCAGCACACCAGCGACATAGCCGTCTTGAGCAGGTCCAGCGGTGGGCGCAGCGCTGGGATCCACTGCGGGGGCCGGCGCAGGAGCAGCTGCAGCAGGTGCGGTAGCGGCCGGCGCAGGGGCTGGGGCAGCGGGTGCAGAGGCAGCAGTGGCATGAGCAGCGGCGGGCGCAGCGGTATCGCCCGGGGCCGACTGGTTGGATGCAGCGGCACCACCGTCCGCAGGGTCAGCATCAGGGATGAGGTTGGCCCAGGTTGCGGGGTCGGTGAAGTCCACCTTATCGGGATCCAGATCGGCGATCCTGTCTTCGAGGCTTTGTTTCGTCATTGCTTTCCTCGTGTCGGTGAGGTCCGAAAAGAAAAAACCCGCACGAGGCGGGTTCGGGGTTGCCGGCGAATACACCTGCGCAGGGGGCCGGCGCCCTGCGAGGCGAACTGGTCAGGCTAAGGCGGCCTCGTTCAGGGCGTCAGCGATCGCCTGGTCCTCTGGGGCTGGGGCCGGCAGAGCGGGCGGGGCCAGAGCGGCCTGCGCCTTGGCCGATTCGCTGGCGGTCTTGGCCAGGGTCAGCTGCACGTCTGCTTCCTTCTTATTGACGTCGGCCGTAGCAGCGCGCAGCTGCAACTGCTGGGTGACCTCTGCGAGCTGCGCCTGCATGGCTTCCATCTGTTCTTCCATGGCCTCGCGCTGGTCGTCGGCCTCTCCTGGCTCTGGCACGCCGTTCTTCTTGCGCATCCAGTTGGCGTACAGGTCCCGGTTCTCCAGGTCGGTGCTTTCGATGAAGGCCGGCACCAGCACGGCGCGAGCGATCGGGTCGTTGCCCACACCCTGGATGGCCGTTGACAGTTGCTGCTGTTGCTGCTGGCGGTGTGACGGCGTGGACGGCGTGTCCTGTAGGGCGATGCGCACCGGCGCGTCTTCCACGTGGTTGACCGGCATGCCCTCGGGGCTGAAGGTGTTGAGCACCACGACACGGGCCTTCTTGCCGGTGCCGGTGCTTACCTTCATATTGGGCGCGGCCATGTCCTCGAGGATCAGCTCGGACAGGCACTCGCCCACGGCGCGCCGCGACATCCGGTAGTTGTCGTTAACCTCGCCGAGGCTCACCAATGACTGCTCGACCAGCGAGTTGATAGCCAGGCCAGATGTCACCCCGCTGGGCGCGTTGCCAAGCATGGTCGAGTAGATGCCCGGCACGTCCTGGATCAACTGCTTGGCGTCCTGCATCACGTCGACCTGCTCGCGGGCCAGTTCGGTGTTGCGGTTGATCTTCAGGCCGTCGGTGTTCTTGCGCGAGGCCTTGAGCACGAACACGCTGTCCGGCCGCATCACCTCCAGGGCCAGCTGCTTGAATGTGTTGTACTTCTCGTCAAGCGCGTCGCTATCGACGAACACCTGCACCGCCTTGAGCAACCAGCGCAGGCGCGAACGACGCTCGTTGTACTCGTCCTGCGGGTCGATCATCCCGTGCACCAGGCCGTAAGGCGTGCCGTACTCGTCGTCGCGGTAGCACCACCATGGTATCAACGGGAAGTTGCGGTACCGGGTGGGCACATCGAACAGGCGGAAAGGGCCGCAGAAAAGTGCCCGGCGGATGATGTAGCTCGGCCCCTTGATCAGCTTGGCCATACCCCGCTGCACCATCGCCACGTGCACCGGGTTCTGCGGGTTGAAGCGCACGCGGCGCGTACCCACCACCATCGCCACCAGGATCTGGGGCTGCTTGTAGTAGACGTCGTAGAACCGCACCCGGCGCCTGTTGCTGTTGTCCAGCCACTCTTCCTGCTGCCGGTTGAACGACATGCGGGTCTGGTGCAGGGACTCGAACTTATCGCTGGTCAGCACCGAGGCGGCCATCGCGTCCGACAGCGGGCCCGCGTGCAGGCCCAGGCGGATGGTGTCCGCGAACTGGGGCAGCGCGGTGACCGCTTCGTCCTCGTCGATCCATCGCTGGCGGCACACCCACTTCCCGTCCGTCAGCAGGCGCGAGCGGGCGCGGAAATCCCACCAGACTTCATTGCGGTGGATCTCCTGCACCCGGTAGGGGTAGCCCAGCGGGTCCGGGTTGCGCGAGACCTCGACCCAGCCTATGCCGGCGCGCAACTGGCTGGAGTACGCGTCGGACATGGCCATGTCTGCCCACGACTCGCGCTGCGCCTCATGCAGCTGCTCATTGAGCACCTGGGCCAGGTCGCCGAACGCGTTGGTGTCGGCGGTGGCCATCCAGTCCAGCCGGGCCCGGGCTTCCTGACCGAGGGCGCCGTTAACCGTGCGCTGGATCAGATTGACGATGGTCTTGGGCTCCCCCGTTTCCTCCATGCGTGCGATCTGATCGCCGCTGAGCTGCTTGCCGTCGAAGTACTGGCAGCACTTGTCCGCGCTGGCCCGCCACTCCGGCTGCTGGGCAATGTCGGAGAGCATGCGCTCCAGCGCATACAGCGACATGCCATCGCCCGTGGCCAGGTCCCGGTCGGGCCGGTGGCCATCCTGCTGATCGGAGGTGTAGAGCATCAGTTGTAGCGGGTGCGGGCGCGGAACTCGGCGGCCGACTGGCTCAGATTGACCGTGGCCACGTCGATGCCCGACACGACCAGATAGCGGGTGGCGTCCATGGCGTGGTCCTTTTGCTTGACGATGTGGCCCTTCTCGTCGCGCCGGTAGATCCGGTACTCGGCGAGCCAGGGCCGCAGTGACTTGAAAACCTTCAGGCGCCCCGTGGCCAGGCGCTGGTGGACCTCGAAGAGGCCCGATTCGCGGCTGTTGTCCGCTTCCGTGACGTCCAGTCCCAGCTCCTGGTAGATCTCCAGCAGCTGTTCGCCGTCTTTCTGACTGCGGCCCCTGGAGGCTGGGTCGATGACACCGGGGATCCACTCCCCCCGGCCGCGGATGCCCGCAACGTGCGTGCTTGGCTCCTGCTGGCCCTGGTAGTGAAGGCTGTAGAGGTACAGCACATCCGCGTCGCGATCGAGCGCGCCGAACACCGCGGCCGTACAGTTCCAGCCCACGTCCAGACCGTAGGCGCGGGGCCAGTGCGGCGGGATCTCGAAGTCCTCGCACGTGATCTGGTCTTCGGGCACCGGGTAGATCGCCCCGCTGCCGATGTTCGGGATGCCCTTGGAGCGGCTCTCGCGCAGGTGGACTTCGGCCTCGGCCAGCATCCGGCGCTTCTGGTCAGCAGACAGGTGGGGCACGTCGTCCCAGCCAGCCATGACGATGCCGCGATCCTCGTTGTAGCCAATGCGCCCCTCTGGTGTCTGCGCGTCCTCACCCAAATACTTCAGGACGATGGGGGTCAGGCCCCGCAACGGCGTAAAGGTCTCGATCAACAAGCCGCCGGTGGTCATCAGGCGCATCACGCACTCGGCGCGCACACCCTCGTTGGCCTCCTCGTCCAGCCAGACCAGATCCTTCTCGGTGCCCTGGAAAGCCTCGCGGCCCTGGTCGTACGACTTGAAGGCCAAGCGGGACACGCCGCCAGATGGCAGATGGCGCACCTCGATGTAGTCCAGCGCACCGTTCCCGTTTTGGCGCTTGACGATCTTCAGGATGTCGTCGCCCGGTACCAGGCCGGTGCCGTAGGCGCTCTCAGGCCCGACCAGCTTGGTCTGGATGATGTCGCGCACCGTTTCCTTGGTGTCGCCAGCAGCCCAGGCATTGATGGGACGCGTGAAGCGGCGGCCAGTCCACCACCACGGGTAGCGCCCAGTCAGGTGCAGAACCGTCTCGTACCCGCCGCCACCCTCGGTCTTGCCGACCCGGTTGGCAGCCATGAAGCACCTGGTGGACACCCTGGCGCCCATCTCGAAGAAGGCCATGTGCTGCGGGTACAACTCGCGGCGCAGTGGCCCATCGTCTGGGAAGTATGCGAACAGCTTGCGCCGGCTATCGCGGCGCTCTTTCTCCTTGATGAGGGCGAGCAGCTCGACCCGGGCGTCCCGGCTCAGCTGGTCGAGTGCTGGAAGTTCAGCCGGCAGCCGCTGGGGCTGGACCGGTACCAGGTCGGCCAAGGTAGGCGTTGAGCTTCGTGTTCAACTCGTCGTCGGACATGTCCTCGAAGCCCTTGGGCTTGTCGGGGCCGATGCCGATGCCGTAGGCCTCGCGCTCCATGGTCACGAGCGATTCCATGGTGGCGGCCAAATCCTTCATGGCCTTGATCTGGCCCGGCGTGCTGATGACCGAGCGATAGATGTCGTTCAGCCGGTCGCGCCCACGGTCATCCTCCTGGCGCATGAGGTCGGCCAGTTCCTCAAGCACAGGCATGTTGTCCGTCTCGCCCTGCAGACGGGCCAGCAGCTGCATGCTCAGGGTGCGCGCCGTGGCGATGTCCCGGCGGTGCGATAGCCGAACATCAGCGATCGCTCGGGCATTGGCCTCGACCACCGCACCCTCGTTCACCTTGGCGGCGGCCCGCTCCTCTTCTCGCAGCGCCTGGCGCCGGACCAGCTCATCGGCCTTGTGGTCGATCTTGGCCTTGAGGTCCCGTGTCCAGCCTTCTTTGTCGGCCCGCCGCTTGATCTGCACGTGGCTGACCGCGTTGTCATGCTTCTTCGCGATCTCGCGCAGGGAGAGCACGCCGGCCTCGAAGTCGATACGGATGGCCTCCCAATCCGACTGGGCGCTTGCTGGCTTCGGCTCGGTCACAGCTCTTGCTTGTTGGCTTGGCGGTGCTGGTGCACCTGAGCGGCCTGCTGGGCCCGCACGCGCGGCGCCGTGGCGATGATCCAGGCGAATGGATTGCCATCGCGCTGTGGATCGTGGCGAGGCACGGGCGGCAAGCGCAGCAGCGTGCTCAAGGTTGGGTCTCCACCTGCACGGGCACGTTCAGGGCTTCGGCGGCGCGGTGCTCGGCTTCGCAGCGCTTGCCTGCCCGGAGGCTTCGCGCAAGATCTGCTGCCAGCGAGCGCTGTTCGCTGTCGCACGCTGCAAGGGCGGCACCGAGGGCTCGGACTGTCGGGCCTGATCGCTCAGGGGCTGCACCCGGCTGCACTCCAGCACCACAGGCGGTGGCGACGGCTGCGTCGATATCGACCCGCAGCCCTGCACCAGCAGCGTCAGCGACGCCAGCAGCGGCAACGTCAGCCGCGAACGTCTTGTCGTATGCATCAGCGGCTCCTGCCCGTTGCTTGAAGGATTGGCCCTCGGCAGCGCGGAATGCCTGCGAGCCATCGAGCGCGACGGTCAGGCGCTGGCCCGTCGTCGTGGCCGTGCTGGCCTGGCACTCGGTGTCCCGCACGTCATAGCCGTACTGGTAGAGGGCGCGGGCGCCCAGGACCAGACCTGCGCCCACCACCACGGCGAGCAGGCCCCAGCCCCAGGGCGGCACACGAGCAAGCAGGCTCAGCATCAGGCCTCCGAGGTGCTGGCGGCCACGCCGGCCAGGAGCGGCAGGCGGCTCTGTGGGATGGGCTCACCCATGGGGTAGCGATAGCCCTCGACGCGGTCACGCGCGAAAGCGGCGATGCTCACCTGGTTGCCCTGGTTTCCGCCCAGCACCATCAGGTTGCCCTTGGCGTCCAGGCCCACTACAAAGCCCATGTGCCAGCCACCCGGGCGGCGAAAGACCACGATGCAGCCATAGACCGGGCTGGGCAATGCCACACCCCAGCCGAGCCAGTTCTTCGCACCATCGGTGCGGGGCGAGCGGATGCCTGCCTCCTCCATCACCGCGCAGGCGAATCCCGAGCACCACGGGATTTCGTCGTTCTTGATGCCGGCCAGCTTGGCCAGCCTCCAGAAGCCCAGGATGATCGGGTTGTGGGTCGGGCCGGGGATTTCCTTGACGCCGATGTACTTGCGAGCGTTGTCGATCCAGCGTGTCATTGACTGCCTCCGTTGACGCCCATCCAGGCCTTGATCCGGCTCTCGCCCAACCGCTCGAGCAGTTGGATGCCGCGCGTGCCCATATGTCCGCTTATGCCTACCACCGAGGCTGTGAGCAGGGGCGGGAAGCCGGTCCACTCGCACAGGTAGAAGGCCAGCAGGCCAGCAAAGGCAGACGTGGCCACCTCGCCGATCAGCGCGTTGATGCTCCAAAGCTCGGCCTTGCCGGCGCGCACGCGGGCATACCAGCTGACCAGCCCGCCCAGGATCGACATGCCCAGCATGAAGCCGTACTGGCCCAGGCTGTAACTCAAGGGATCCTTGACGCTCAGTGCCTGCGCCGAGGCCACGAGCGGCTGCATAAGCAACCCGCAAATGGCCAGGTGGATGAGGATTTCGCGCATTGATTGGGCCCAGAAATGCATAAAGCCCCGGGCGGCATGCGCTGCGGGGCTTTGGTCTGGCGGGGTGTACAGGCGTGCTGATCCATCGCAGAGGGATCAGCTTCATGTTTTGCCGGGTATGTCTGTCCGGCTTTGTTTGCTGGCCCGATTACAGCACGGCGTTACGGATTGTTGGGCGCAGTGACAGTACGCAAGGACGCACACCAGCGGACCAGGTTGTCACGGCCGGCGCCGCTCTTTCGGCACCGGCTGGTACTTGGCCAAGTACTCCGCCTCGGCCCGGGCGATGTTCTCCCGCGTCAGGCGCATGGTGATGTTCCACGGCCGCGCTGGGTCATCGCGCCAGGCGCGCAGTTGGCGGGCTGGCAGATAGATGACCAGCAGCCAGAGCAGCACGCCCATCACCAGGGGCCAGAGCATCAGCAGGCCCATGTCTGTCCTTCAGCAGCTTGAGTGCGTTTGGCCGCCTCATTCATCACCTCAGCGGCCACGGTCTCCCACAGCTGTTGCTGCCACGCGTACAGGCGATCCCATGGGGTAGAAATCTTGCGATAGCAGGCCTCGTGCGCCTCGAAGGCGATCTGGCCCGGGGTCCTGGTTGCGATGACCTGTCGACGATCATCACGCGGCTCGGCCGTCGGGATCATGTTGAAGCGCAAGGGCTTTGCGCCACGGGAATAGAAGCGCCTGAGCTCTTCTGGTGACCATCGCTCAGCCGCAGTGCGACGGCGTCGCATGGCCTCGCGTCGCATGGCCTCTCTGTGCTTGCGCCCGTGGCGCAGGGATCCTGTCAGCATGATCCGCCCTCCTGTCCAGCAGGATACCGCGACGCGTGGGCCAGGCCCAGGTCGTACCACCGTGCATCGCTCGGGCTCGCCCACCCGTCGCAGGCCCGACAGGTCAGCTTGGCGTTGATGGGGACGATGCCCGCCGGCCGCACGAAGTCGTGGCGCCGGCAGGCCTGCAGCTTGGCGTGGTTGGCTTTTACCTCGGCCCACAGCGCGTCCATGTCGGCCCGCGGCCGATTGGTCAGGTCGGCCATGACGCCCAGGCCATCGACCGTGCCGTCGGCGTTGCGGTGCTTGTCAATGAGGCCGCCGCTCACCGGAACCTCTCGATCCGCTGGCCCAGCACGCGGCTGTAGAGCTGCATGACGCCGTGCTGCAGGGTGAGCAGCTGCTGGTCGAGCTCTGGAACATCCTGGAACGCTGTCGACGCGAGAAATGTTCCAAGGCGCCCAACCATCCCATCCAGTTCCGTCTTCTCAGCCTGGACGCGTAGCTCGTGTGGGCGCAATGCCGGCCCTTGCGGGAGACCGGGCACGGAGGCTGTGACGACATCATCGGCGCCAGGAAGTCCAGCGCGAATCTGCGCCACCTTTCTCAGGCCCTGGGCCAGGAGGTCTAGCTTGTCAGCGACCTCTTCCGGCGTCGCGTCACACTGGAAAACCTGCCCAACTCTGGCCAGCTGATGTGGGATCCCGTTGTCATGTGCGATGCCCAGGCCGTAGGCACAGCCGAAGTCCCTGCTCTCAAGGACCATGCGCAGATTGAATTTCATCGGATCAGCCTTTCGCATTGGATGAGGAAGTCGGTGCAGAACGCAGCGCTGTTGCTGTTGACGGTGATGTGCACCCACTGGTGCAACCAGCCGCACCCTCCGCGCGTGACCCTGACGTGCACCGAGAACCACCGAGGTGGGCGCGTCGTGAGAATCGCCTCCTCCAGTGCCCTGATGCGCCTCTCAGCAGCGCGCCAGCGCGGGACACGGAGGATCGTGGCCCTGTGGTGGAAATCGTTGCGCGCGGGCTGTGTCATAGGTCAAGTACTCCGGAGTCGGCCAGCCGCCTGGCCATGTCGCCCGTCACCTGAACCACCAGGCGATCCAGCTCGTCGGCCAGGTACTGGGCATGGCGCTCGAAGGAGCCGGGCACGACTTTGGCCAAGGGCCGCTTGCCGGTGCCGAAGCACGCGCTGCAGGCCTTCGTGCTGAGCGCCTGCGCCCCGCCCTCTTCGCCATCGGCGCGCGGCACCAGCTCGAACATCCGGCCGTCGCAGAACTCGCAGACGGGCTTGAGCCACCACTGGAGGGTGCTGAGCACCAGGGCCTGGCGTGAGGCCGGGGGCATGGGCTTACGGCCCTTGCGAGAGCAGTAGTCCTTGAGCCAGCCGTCCATGGCGTTGGCCGCATCGTGCAGGCCCTGCATGTCGCCGGTCTGACCCATGCGGTAGAGCTTGAGGGCGAGGCTCTTGCGGGGGTCGCCCTGGGTGGCGTAGCCGGCGGCCAGCAGCTTATCGGCGTCGCAGCGCGTGTCTGTGTGAGCCGTCAGGTCGGTGGTGCCGGTGGCTCTGGCATAGCGTTCGGCCGTGGTGAGCCGGTCGTCCTTGCCGATTTTGATCATGTTGTTACCTGGGGTGTTACAGCGGGGGTGTTACAGGCAGGTTGTGTTTCACCGTCCTGTTCCAGGGTGAGGTGGTCGTAGCCCTCGCCGCAGGAGATGCACAGGGCCATGGCCACCCGTACAGCCTGGATGGCGTCCGCCCCTTGGTACATCGCGCCCATGGCGAACTCGCGGCCGCTGCCGATGGCAACCCTGGTCTGTTCCAGCCTGATTGGCCTGGGGCTACGCTCGTAGGTAAGCACCTCGCCGGTGGGCGTAATGACGAGCAAGGTGCCGCAGATCTCTTCGACGGCGACCTTCGGGAAATCAGCGGCCACCGCACCGCTCTCGAACCAGGTGAGCACGTTCTGCATGCGGTCTAGGTCACCGGAAAAGCCGACTAGGTGACCACGCACGCGATGGATCTTCGTGACGCGGTGGCGCGACTCGCCGTAGACGGCTAGCTTGTCTGCGGCCAGGGTGTGGCCATCCCATGCAACGACGGTCAAGGTGCTATCTCCTGGGGGTTGCGGAGCTGGACAGGGCCTGGAAGGCGGCGACGGCTTCGCGGCCGGTAACGATGACGGTGCTCAGGCCCTGCTCAGCGCGGAGAGCGCGGATCTCGTCGCGCATGGCGGCTACTTCGTCGGCGAGGCGGTCAAGGGGATCACGTTCAACCGGTACGCCCAACTTGAACCACGGAGGAGCCGCGTCATCCAGCGCCTGCTGCATCGACCCGAAGGGCAAGTGGCGAAGGTTGTTGGACTGGCTCATACGAACTCCAGGGGCTCGATTTCGACCTCGACGCGGGGCGTATCGCTGTAGCGCTTGTGCTTGACCACATCAACCACCTGAACGTCGTCCTTCCACACGACCTCGTTGAGGCCGTCGCAGATGGCTTTCTCGACGTTGTCCAGGTCCGGCTTCACCTTCGGGTAGATCTTCCCCGCAGCGGCCTCGGCGCGCCTCTTCTTGGACCAGCTCTCGGGGATTGGCATGTGCACGGACATGACCAGCACCACGGCGCCGAGGATGAGGGGGCGGCCGGCCATGGCGCGCTCGCCAGCGTCCTTGATCGTCTTCTCGTAGGCGATGGTCTTCTCCGGAGTGATGGTTGCCTGGTAGGCGACCAACTGGCCACTGCTCGGGTCTCGGCGTTTGCGCTGGACATGCCGGGGGCGGCCCTTGCCCTGTGGCACGCCGGGCACGGTGAAGGTGATGGCTGTGGTGGTGGTCATCAGGTGGTGGGTGTGAAGGCGCTGCAGTGCTGCAGCAGGTGGGCGTTGTGGGGCACGTACAGGCGGCACTTGAACCGCCGGTGGCAATCGCGGCAGGCGACCATGCGGTCGTGGCCGTCGTAGGGCTCGATGCGGATGCGCGCTGAGGGGATGACCCGCTTGGCCCACGGGCAGCTGCTGCGCTCGTGGTGCGGGGATCCGCAGAGGGCGCAGCCTTTCACCGCGGTTGCTCCTGCGCTGAGCGTTCGGCAGCGATCTCGCGGGCCAGCGCTTTGCGCCAGTACTCCTTCTGGCTGAGGCTCAGGCGCTCCCCTTCCCCTTCGCGGCGACGCAGGTCGCGGGCCCGGGCCAGCGGATCTGCCGGCATGCGCTGTTCAGCGCGGGCGCGGGCCACCTGCTGCTGAGCGGCAGCGATGCGGGCCGGGTCGTGCTTGGGCTCCCAGGACAGGCATGCGGGCCGGGGCTCGGGGCACTCGGACGCGATCTGCCGAAACTCGCTGGCCGTGGGGGGCTTGGCCGGCAGGTGGGCCAGCGCGTAGCGCACGGCGCGCGGGTTGCGCTCGAGCCCTTCGAGCACGCGCCGCCAGTCGGCCTTGACGGCGGGCAGCTTGAGCCCTTCCCAGCGGGAAAGGAAGTAGGCCTGGCCGTAGCGCAGGATGCAGGCGGAGAACACGGCATCGACGAGCTGCGCGATGGTCTGCGCAGCGTCGCTGTCAGCGGTCGTCTGTGAGGGCTGGGTTGTGGACACGGATCACCTCGTCGTCATCGATGGAGAGCTGCCCGGACGTGCCGGGTGCAGGTACTGCGATGTGGTGGGCATAGACCCCTGCGGCTTCGGCCACGCGCTCGCGGGCGTGGCGAGCCCTTGGGGTCTCCTGGGGTGGTGGGGCCGCCATGGCCCCACCTGGCACCGTGGCAGCGGTGCGGGCTGCATCGCGTCTTCGGCCCTTGACCGTGCCCAGCACGTAGGCGAAGTTGGGCTTCTCGACCTTGCGGGCGTGCTGCGCTGCCGTGATGAACTCGCCCACGGGCACCTCCAACGCGATCAGCGCGAGCAGGTCCGGGTGGTCAGGCGAGACATCGGCGATCCCCTCGGCCTTGATCGCCATGCAGATGGCCCCTGCGGGTGTGACCTGGCGCGGCGGCTCCTCGTCTGGCGGTGGCGCTGGGGGTGGGGGCGTGGGTGCCGTTGCAGGTGGCCCATCGTTGGAAAGTCCCCGCCCTTTCTCTTGTATTGGGTACTGGGTATTGGGGAGTGGTGTCTGGGTAGCCGTTGCAGGCGTTGCAGTTGCCGTTGCAGGTTGCGTTGCTGAAAGCGTTGCAGGATCAGGCGGTTTCGGCGGCTTCGGGTTCTGGATGCGCTTGGCCATAGCCCGCAGATCTGCGATGCCGATGTTCCAGGCAGCGTGCTCGCCGGCATCCGTGATGACCTTGAACAGGTCGGCGCGCTCCTTGCGGTGCTTGCTGAGCCTGTTCGCTTCGTTCGCCTTCTTGATCTCGCGCTCGGGCTCGCCATCCTGGAAGGCCTGGATGACGGCATCACATGTCTCGTTGTGCCAACCGTCATCCCGCAGCTCGAAGAACTCGTCCAGCACGGCCTGCACGGCGTCGCGCTGGGCCTTGGTGACGGCACGCACTTGGCGGCACGCCTCCCTCACGTCAGCGGGGATGGGCTGTTCCTTGCGGTAGTACCACCGCAGCAGCCTCGAATAGGCCAGATCCTCCTCCCACGACAGGTGCGCTGTGGCCGTGTCGTAGTCGCGGATGTGGTGCTCGTAGTAGTTCAACCGACCTCCTCCGCGCTGAACAGCAGGGGCTGCACGACGCCGTTCTGGTAGACGGTCTCCATGACGGTGTCGCCGGTCGGCTCATCGCCTTCCCAGCCATCCGGCCAGGTCTCGGCTGCGATCAGTGCACGGATGCGCGCCTCCTCCTCGAGGTTGATCAGTGAGATCCGGGGGCGCCCGAGGGCGTCAGCCGCCTCGTTGCACTCTGCCTGGATGGACAGCACGCGTTCCAGCGCGCTCAGGCGGGCTTCCAGGGTGATGGGGCCCATGCGCTGAGGGTTCTTGGCGATGCTGCCGTCCTTGAGCCGTTCCAGGCCTGCCTTCTTCAGGCGCAGCTGTGGCTCGCGCAGTTCACGCCACAGCGGCTTGATGCCGCGCAGCGGGGCGAGGTAGGCCCACCGAGGTGACAGTAGCACCGTTTCCAGCGCCTTTTCCTCGCTGGCCAGGGGACACCCGACGCAGCCCGTCCGGGCGTTGATCTCCTCGGCCTCGTCGCCGCCATAGGCGTCCGCGATCGCCGCTGTGGACCAGTCGCCGAACTCGATGGTGGGGGCCCAGTGCTTGAGCCATTCCCACACGTGGCAAACGCGCCAATGCAGTACAGGCGCCAGGGTCGCGATGCGGCCGCGGAGGCCGCGTGCGTTCGGCAGCACCTTCTGGTACCAGCCCTGGCCGCACTCGGCCCCGTCCTTGCCGCAGCTCATCTCGATGCGCTGATCACGGATGGCACTTTCACCCTGGCGAACCCCGGTGATCATGAGGATGTTGCCCTGGAGGGTGTCCAGGCGCTGGCGCAGCGCCTCCTCCATGGGATCGATCTTGATCTGCCTGGTGCACCAGCGCAGGGTGTTGTTGTTGGGAGGTGGCACGCCTCGACCCAGGATGTACACCATGAAGCGCTTGTCCAGGGGGGCACAGACCACATCCACCTGGATGCCACGCTCACGCAGCTCGTCAATGATCAGCTGGGCGGCGATGGCCAGCGGCGGCAGTTCCTGGCGTGTGTCGGCATAGAAGACCGTGAGGGTCTTGGGCGGCTTGATTCGGCCTGTCTGGAGCAGGTAGATCACCAGCGTCAGGACCGTGGTGGAATCCTTGCCACCTGACCAGGCGATGCCCCAGTGGTCGTGGTCGGGCCCGTAGGCCTGCAGCGAGTGCACCGTGAGCTCGATGCTCTCGGTCATCTGCAGACGGCGGCCACCATCGAAGAAGGAAGCCTGAACGGTCATGCCGCGTCTTCCTCCGGCCGGATCCGGTCGAGGTAGCGCAGCAGCTTGCGGGCGTTCTCGACCTTGATATCGATGCTCTGGTCGTCCTGCTCGATGCGCAGCACGCCGTTGGCGGACAGGGCGCAGTCGAAGTGGAAGGAGCAGGCTGCAAGTACTCCGCCGCCTGTCCTCGCTGAGCTGTGCACAAGAACAGCCTGGACCTCTTTGTCTGACAGCGTGCGGACTGGCTCGTGATCGATCACGGCCACGCCAAGGGAGGCAGGATTGACGTCGGCCAGGGGCGGAATGGCATCCAGCGCGGCCTGGTCGCTGTCGGGGAGCGCAGGCTTGCCGGCGAGACTGGCATCGGCGTTGCCGGCCGGGGCTGCTGGAGCCGGCGCCTCTTTGGCCTTTGCCACGGGTAGCTGTTTCTCCTGCTTGGCTGTGGCCACCGGGGGCTTCCGAGCCGCGGCCTGGGTCATCCGCTGCATGGGCGACAGCCCAGGCTTCTCGGCGGCATCGGGCTGCTCAGCGAGCACTGCCACACCTTCGGCGGTCGCGCGCCACACCCAGCCGCCGGCCTTCAGCTCACGCACGACGTAGCCCATCGTGACGGACAGGGTCATGACCGTGGGCAGTTCGTCAAAGTCGGGCTGGCCGATGGCTTCGAGCAGGCCGCCCTCGGTGACATGCTCGGGGTAGATGAGCGCCAGGGCGGCCAGCGCGTTGGCCGGGATCGTGCCCGGCTGCAGGACTTCGTTCATCGTGGGGCTCCTCGCCAGACGAAATCGCCCTTGTCCTCTCGGATCGCGGGCTCGGAATCTACACAGGGGCACTCGTAGCCGGACAAGTTGTCGGCCACGTAGCGCCAGAAGTGGCGGACCTTGCCGCTGGGCACGTGGTTGTCTTCGAGTGCATCGGTCAGGCCGAACTGGCCCAGGGTCCACAGCGCGTCGGCACTGCTGCAGCGCTCACCAAAGGCCGACACGCTCAGGTGGAAGGCCGGGCCCAGCACGGGCAGGCCGGCGCCTTCGCTGGCCACCTCCACCGCGCTGATGACGCCCAGGCCGCTGTCGTCGTGGGCCCAGACCTCATAGGGGAAGCCTGGCCCGGCCAGGGACGGCACCAGAATGGCTTGGAACCCGTCAGGTCGTGCAACTCGACGGAGGAAAGAAATTCGGATTGGCGCTCTAAGACTTCCATGGCGGATCCTCATTTGCGCGCCTTGGTGACTGTCGGGCGGCGCACGCCCTTGATGGCGCCCTTGGCCTCGGCCAGGACGTTTTCATAGGCCATCTCGATGGCTTCGTCCTCTTCGCCGTAGCGGATCGACACCTCGTCATCGGCCAGTTCTTGAGCCCAGTAAGCCCGGGCCGCTTGTTCAAGCAGTTCGCGGTCGCTCATGGCTGCCCTCCATCTGGCTGGGTGGCGGCCAGTGGCTGGTCGGTCCAGCGCCATTTGCCACCGAAGAGATCGTCACCAACGGGGGCAACAGTCCGCCCAGGTCGGTTCTGCCATAAGCGCGCCGGTCCGCCCGCATCGGTCTTGTCTAGGTGGAAACCAGCCGCACGTAGACTGGCGCCGCCTTCGGTTGGAAGCGTGTAGGTGTAGACCGGTCCGAGCCCCATGGCGCGAGCTGCTCGACGGGCGGCGGCGTACAGCATCGAGCAGGCGTTTGCCGTGCCGTCCGTGCACAAGCGGGTGATCTCGGCTGCACGGCCATCATCAAGTTTCGGTGACACCGGGCGGCCCACGATGGCGACGCCGCACAGAACCCACTCAGGACCATCCAACAGGCGCGTCTGGGCTTCGCAACCGACAGCGAAGCGATAACCTGTCACCGGCTTGTTATGGCGGTGGAGACGCGCCACAAAGGCATTTGCTTGGTCAAGGGTGACCGGCGCGATTCGAAGGCTCATACTGTCGCGCCTCCCTCATCCTGATGGGATGCTGGGATGCCGTGGTGGGCTTCGACGTCGCGCACGGCCTGCTCGAAGATGTCCACGTTCTCCTTGATCAAGCTGTCCAGCGGGAAGTGCTTGGTCATCAGGTCATCGACCTGCTGGCGCGTCATCTGCGTGCGCCCCTGTGTCTCCGAGGGCTCGGGCATCGCCTTGAGCAGGCTGGCGCCTTCTTCCTGCACTTCGGCCTCGGCCAGGTACAGGCCGTAACCGCTGTGGCCATGGCCAGTCAGCATCCGGATGGGTGTGGCGTCGTCTTCGGTGCCGAGCGTGTCACGCAGGAATCCAGCCTCTTCTTCAGTCAGCGTGACGTCGAAGCGCGGCGCGTCCTCGGGTTGTGCCTCCGAGGGCTGTGGGGTGGCGGCCATGTGCGGGTTTTCGAGCCCAGCACCGAACTTGACCGACGATCCGACCTCACGCAACAGCGAGTTGCACGCGGATTGCACCGTCTCGGCGTAGGCGCCACCGATGCCCGTTGCCTTCTCGTAACTGTTCACCGCCGACATCAGGGACCGCAGCTTGCGTTCGACGGTTGCGCTCAAGGGCTCCACCACCCCGCCCGCTGGCAGGGAGGCCGACAGCATCTCAGGTGGGCGACCAGCGAGCCAATCGTCCACACGATCAAGCAGTGGATACTCGCCACGCTCAGGCATGCCTCCTGGGCTCCAGTGCGCGTGCAGGTCATTGACCAGCTTGCGCATATCCGCGAGCATGGGCGCGCACTCGTTCAGCAGGGTCGTGAGGTGCCCATTCGCTGCTTCGAGGCCTGCAGTCGTCGCCTGTTGCGATGACTGGTAGGCGCGGGCGACTTCCAAGGCCGTCCAGAGTTCCTGTTCGACCTTGTTGGCTTCATCGCATGCGGACGCATCGATGTCTCCCCCGCGAACACCCGACCATGCACCAATGGCTCGGATGGCTGCTTTGCGCACAGCCTGCAAGGCCTCATCCCGCCCCTGCAGCGCCACCGGAGATGGGGCGGGATACGGGAGCTTCCAATCGCTGATGAACCCGTCCACGGTGCGAAGTTCGCTCCGCTTCTTGGCGACTTCAGCAGCGTGCAAGACGTCATTCACG
Source organism: Aquabacterium sp. (assembly GCF_049274795.1). GTDB lineage: Bacteria > Pseudomonadota > Gammaproteobacteria > Burkholderiales > Burkholderiaceae_C > Aquabacterium. The sequence continues at coordinate 11,198 of NZ_JBASTH010000097.1, read as the reverse complement.
CCGTCCGCCCCGAGGGCTACAGCACGTTCATGCCAGCCGTGCATAACGCGGCGAAGATCTGTCAGTGCGTGTCTATCTGCGTTGGCCTGCGCCACCGGCTCGGGGGTGGGCTGGGCGGCAAGGATCGCTCGGGCATGCTCTACCGCTGCTTGCGACTTGCTTGCAGCTTGGCCTGCGCTTTCGGGCAGGGTGATCTGCGTCACTCCTGCCGCACGCATCATCTCGCCCGTCGCAGCCATGTTGGCGTCGTAGGCATCAACGCATGCTTGCAATGCATCGCGCAAGGCGGCCTGGGTGTTGCTATGGTTGGTCATAGAACCTCGTGTTTGTGGTTTAGGCGTCTACCGTGTACTTGACGCTCAGCTCGCGGTAGGTGCGAGGCCCCATAGGGCGTGCTTCGCAGTCGTCGGCAATCCTCTGCATCACTGCTGCGTAGGCGCGCAACTGAGCCGGTTGTAGGTCCGCCATGTCGCCAGGCAGGCCATCAATGGATGCCAGCGGCTTGCCGTCGTGGGTGCGGCAGTGCTTGACCTTCAAAACCTTGGCGGTCATGCGCTGGGCTCCTTGGTGGTGGCAGTCTTGCGGCTGGTGCGTGCATCCTGACTCTTGTCCTTCAGGATCTCGGTATAGAGTTTGATGCTCAGACTAAGAACGCCGAGGTTCAGCACCAGGATGAGTAGGTTTGCAACGATGCTCATTGCTCTGCCCCCTCTGCCTTATGCGGGGGTGGGGAGGAGCCATCGTCCGGATCGAACGTGCAAGGCGGCAAGCCGTAGCCCACGAAGGAGAGCAGATGCTGCGCGGCGCCCTTGATCGTTTCCTCGTCCCGCTCGTCCAATGCGCGCGATCCTGACAGGTGCTCATGGCCAATCGACACGATGCTCTCGCCATCGACGGTCACATCCACGCTCCAGTACTGAGGCATGCTGATCGAATCGCGGCCCAGCACCTTCTCTGCCTGCTGCGCGGGAGGGTGGGGTGCGGCGGTGAGCATGGCCTCGTATGCCTCGCCGTAGATGCCTTCCTCGATCTCCAGTACCTTTGCAGTCACGTTCTTGTAGACGGCATCACCATTGGCGAACTTGACGGCGGCCGCGCACATCTCTTGCGTGGCCTCGGCGGGCACAAGGCGCCACCCCTCCGGCACCCGCCCCTCGCTGGCGCGGAGGAGGGCTGCATAGAGTTGCTGCCACTCGGCGGTGGGCACGCTGATTCGAGCATTCGGGGCCGCACTGTTGGCCGACGTGAAGTGGCGGTTGAACTCGGCGGCGAGTGAGGCCAGCTCTGCGGCCTTGGTGGGGGTGGTCATTGCGGTTGGTCCTCGTCTGGCACTGAGTTGCAGTTGTGGTCACAGGTGCGGCATGGTTCGTCCTTGTCGCTTCCGTGCCGGTGAATGCACCAGCAGCAGGGAGCCGCAAGGCCGCCGGATTCTTCGGCCTCGAACTTGTCGCGACGGACTGCATAGATGTCGATGGGCATCACCACTCCTTCGCGGCCTCGATGGCTGCGTCGATGACGGAATCGATTGAGGCCTTGCCGTCCTCGATGTAGCCGCTTGGAATGCCGAACTCAAGAAAGACCGGCAATTTGGTTTGGCCGAAGCGCTCAACCAGCCACCGATACCGACCTGCATCCCTCTGCGCCGCTTCAAGGGCGGAGAGAAGGCCCATGACGATGGCGCGCACTTCCTTGTGTGTGCGACAGCCATCAATGCCGCCGCCGGGCATGGCCTGGATTTCCGGGATGCCATCAAGGCTGTGGTGGTAATGCCCGTGCCAGTCATGGCTCCGAATCAGTCGGGCGCGCATGTCGTCCGGATCCATGGATGCAACCTGCAGCACCCATTGCTGATCGACGTGTGGGCAGCGTGACGCGAGTTCTTGAAGGCGCGCCACGGTGCCCAGGTAGGCTTGTTCTGCGCTCACTTGCTGCTCCTTGATTCGCGGTGGGCGGCGAGGGCTTGGCGGGCTTGATCGAACTCGTCGGTCTTGCGGTCGGCCACGCGGATGACAGCCTCCAGAGCAGCAGCCAACCCATCCGCCACTTCCCGCTCTTTGGTGAGGGCGGCGAGGTGGTCGGACTGGCGGACCAGTGGGTCAGATGCCCAGCCGTTGGCGCGCTCGCTTGTCGATATGCCGACGCCAAAGTCCAGCGCGCGCAGTGCAGGCTTCTTGCGTGCGTACTTCAATGCACCAACCACCTCCACCCCACCCGCAGAGGCGAGAGAGTCCAGAAGCGCAGCGACCGTCTTGAGTCCGGCTGCAAGGCTCAGTTCCTCGTTGTATGCGGCCTCAACCTCTGGTTCAGTGCCGTCCCATCGGTCGCCGATGGTGTGAGCTAACCTAAGGTCATGGGCACTTTGTTCAAGTACCTCGGCTGCTCGGAGAGCAATGGCAGGCAGCGCCTTAGGGGTGGTGGTCAATGCGTTCATCGACGGCGCCCCCGCATGGCATCGGTCGCGCCGAGGTGCCACTTTCCGCAGGTCTCGCAGCGGTAGGCCTGGCGCTTCTGCTGGCGGCGGCCCCGGGCCCGATCGCGGCAGACGCGGGCGGCCAGGCTGTAGCTGTCGAACGAGGCCTTGCCCTCGCAATAGCCACCCGGTGAGTGCAGTTGCGACGTCATGCGGCCACCTCGATCGGCAGCATGGGCGGCGTGTTTTCCACCGGCGGTGCACACTTGCCGGCAGCCACCATGCGGCGCTGGTGGCCACGGGTGCAGTCGGCGCAGTAGTCGGGCACCTGGCCACGGCGCAGGCGTGCACGCAGGACTTCATCGTCCTGGGCTTCGTCGCGCACGCTCTGCAGGTAGTTGGCCCAGGCCTCGGGCGTGTAGCAGGCAGGTACCTGCGTGGCCATGGGCGTGAGCCACACGGGATCGGTCTTGTTCAGGGCGCCAAAGGTGCGTGACATGCCCTGCCCTCACCCTTTTGCCCGGACATCCGCCGGGATGGGGTTGGCGGCAACGATCCCGCTGCGCGACAGGTGCTGCGTGACCATACTGGCAACACCAGATTCGCCGTAGCAATCGAGGGCCATCAGATGCCGCAACCGAGCACCAGCGCTCGGGGCGCCCTTCTCTCGGGCAGCGCGGCAGAAAGCCTGAAGAAGATCGCCCTGCACACGGAAATCGAAGTCCGTGTCGCACTTGCCGATGATCTTGTCGAGGATGGAGAACGAAGCGTCAGCGTGGGCCTGGTCTTCGATGTCAATTTCAAGCACGCCCGTGCTGGGCGGCAGGAGCAGTGACGCAGTGCGTTTGCGGTCCATGAACTTCAACCCCTATAGCGAGCACCTCAAGGTCTGTGCCTCGGTGCGCGATGTGATCAATCAAGCGCTGCTCGGGGCAGCGCTGCAGATGGAGCGGGAGGCGCGCGGTCTTCGGCGCCGCGTTGTTCTGGATGGGTCGGATCGCGAGCGCGCGGCAATGCCGGAGCGATGCGCCCAGGGACGCTCGTGATGGAGTGGTGGCAGTCCACCACCGTGGCAGGATTGGGATTCCACAACCTCTCCCACCACGATGGGGACCACCATGAACGACGACCTGCTGAAACAGGTGCTGGAAGCCCAGGCCGGGTTAGCGAAGGAGCTTGCTGCAACGCGCGACTTGCTGTTCCTGCTCATGAACTACCTCCGAGCAGCCATGCCAAGCACCTTCGGGGAGCTGACACGAGACCTGCAAGCCACGCTGAAGCGCGAGGAGCTGGATATCGACCCGGTGTTTGCGGCGCATGCACGCGAGCTACTGGCGGCAATGGCTCCGCCGTTCGAGGGGCTGCCGATTCGTTCCGTGCAGCTTCCTCACCCCAGGCCTGCAGATCCGACCAGCGCACGGGCTGCCTTCCGTCTGATCCCGGGAGGCCTTGCAGGCGACGCATAGCCTCCCGCATGCCTTCGAGCATCTCATGCATTTCAGGCGAGATGGAGACCTCGAAGTCACTTGTCTCGGGTGCTGCTTCGATGAGCGGCGTGCCATCTGGATTGCTCGGATTGGCACGCAGCCAGGCCAGCACCGCTCGCCTGCGCACACGGGCGATCGTCACGCCCTTCCCTGCGCGAGGTTTCGGGTTGCGGCGAGGGCAGGCAGGGTCGAACCGTCCGCGGCAATACGCGAGGTCATTCATGGATGACCTCCGGGGCAGTGGTGGCCCGGTCCAGCGGCTTACGATGGCGGCTCTGACCCCAACCATCACCGAAGGACCGGACCATGAAACCGAACTGGACTTGGTTAGGCATTGCCGCCCTTCTCGCCCTTGCTGGCCTGGCCACGATTCCGGCGTTCAAGTACCCCGGCATGGCTTTGGTTGCGTGCGGCGTCTTCGTTGCGCTTCGCTCGCTGGACCCGCCACGTCGATAGGACTCGCAGCACGAGGTCCGCGGCTACGCCGAGAGCTACTGCCGCCAGCAGCGCCCATCCGTATTCCTGGAGCGTCATTGGCTGACCTCCTCGGCCAGCTGCTCAGCTTCGGCCAGGAGCGGGTCGATCAATGGCTTGCCTTCGGGGTGCCACGGCCACTCTCGGTCGGGCATGCGGCGCCAAGGCAAGCTGCTATTCAGCTCTTCGCAGGTGCAGGCCCCCTTGGTCGCACGCTCAACGGCGGCGGCATGCTCGTAACCAGGGCGGCGCCCAAACGCTGGGTTTCGCCACTGGTTGATTTGGGCCACGTGCTTGATGCCGGCGGCCGTTGCAAGCTCCGCGACAGTCATAGCACCCGGCGATTTGAAGTAGGTAGCCAAGTCCATGGAGCATGATTCTGTAGCATCCGCTCCAGCTTTGCAAGGAGCAATTGCTCTTGAAGCGGTTGCTACAGTCCAACGCATGGACTCGGCATCTATCCAAGCTTTCCGCAAGCACCGCCTACGCGAAGCCATCGATCAATTCTTCGATGGCAAGAACGTCGTTTTGGCGCGACTGATGCGGAACAAAGACGGGCAGCCGCTCAAGGATGGCAGCTACGTGGGGCAACTGCTGAAGGACGCAAGCGAGCGTGGCTCCCGCCCCATTGATGAGGACAGGGTGCGAGAGATTGAAGGGCTACGGGCCGAGTTGAAGGGCTGGTTCGATGCCAACCGGCAGGCTCTAGCTCAGGAAGCTCGTACTGCGCCGCCCTCTAAAGGGTCAAAAGAGCTGTCTTTTCCCGCTTTATCCAAATCCACTCCGCGTGATACAAATCACGGAATAACAGTTCCAGCCGTGAGTTGGGGCCAGGGAGTAGATATGGAGCAGTACCGAGGAAGCCGTTTTGACGCCTTAACGTTACCAGACGACGTTGGGCATAGAGCGAGAAGATTAACGTGGCCGGATAATTCGATGGCCCCTGAATTAAATCAAGGGGACATTGTTGTGGTTGAATATGAGACTTCGCCACTGCCGAACGATATAGTTATATGCAGAGCCAAACGGATAGACCTTGAATTTCCAGGGCGCTACATACAGTCGATGGCTGGGGGCTCATACATCGAAGTAAATCAACCTGGCTTCGATTCCAAGGTAGACACGTCCGATGTCGATATTTTGGCCGTGGTCATGTATCAACTTATCGGCCGTCGCGGTCGCATGCCTTCTCATTCGGAATCAATGAGGCGATAGCCCGCGATCTGGGAATGCATCATCACAGGCTTGGACGGCGACGCGCACACCAGTTGCCGTAGTTCTTTTCGACGCGTCCCACGTGCACTGGGCGTAGGTCCAAGGGTGCCCAATCCAATAGCCGGCAACGGCAACTAGCGCGCACGCCGCGCTACACGCGATTGCCACACCATATCTGGCTCGCAGAATCCGCCGCAGGCCCCGCCGCCTATTTCGCATAAGTGGCGCTGCGACGGCCTTTGGTCGGGCGGCGCGAATCATCGGAGTCTCGATGCGGGGCGCAGGAGATTGTTGTGGTAGTGCTTTGAGTCTTGCATGCTCATTTAAAGCCCAAGACAAAAGACTGAACCTAGTCCTGGGAACCGCGAAATACAATGAAGGCGCCAAGTAAAGAAGTGCCCCGAACCATGACAGACCCCAACTGTCTGCCGCGATGAAATACCCTCCAAGGACAAGAGGTGCCGCGGACCCAAACACAGCCCCCGCAATAAGGGCGCCAGTTGCTCCACCGACACCGAACTGGTGTACCAGGCCATAGATAGAGCTGGGAACAAAAACGACGACATAGATGAACGCAGCGGCCCAAGCCGCGAATGGGGCGATCGATTGGCCGATGCGCGCGATCCAGCGTAGCCCGGCGAGCGGGTCGATCTTCGGAGCTTCTGGGTCCCTCCACGACACAGCAGCAGCCCCCACGAAGAAGCAAACCAGCACGATCCCGATCGATCCAATCACCCACACGATCAAAGGCGCTTCAACCATTCATCCCCCATCTGTTTTCAGCAATTGTCAGCAGCGTAGGGGAGGTTTGATCTTGCTGGAAGCCCCCTACAAGCCCCTCATCTCCTGGCGCCGCAAAAAACTGTAGCGTTTGCTCTTGCATAAATCTGGAGCGTCCGCTACAGTTCATCCGTCTACTCAAACGACGGGTGAAAAATGGACCACGACAAGCAGGCCTTCTCCGGCATCCCGCCGGTGCTGGCACAGGCCCTGGGGGGCATCGCGAACGCACCGGCGCAAGCACGCGCCGGCATGGTGGAGGCCTACAAGAAGGCCCTCGCCGGGCACGACTGGGCCTTCGCGCACGCTGATGACGGCAACGCCTACCGCCGTGGTCGCGACAACTTCGCACAGATCACGGCCGCACGCCGCGAGCTGGACCCCACCGGCGAGATCTGGAACCAGCACGCCCCCGAGGGCCACAAGTTCACGCCCAAGGCGGCGCCGGTGGTGGCCTGATGGAACAGCTCAACACGTTCCGCAGCTTCGTAGGCGAGGCCCCGGCCCTGGTCGAGTGGATGCTGATCGACAGCAAGCCCACCGTCACGGCCGTGGTGATCCAGACGCCTCGTCCCAGCTCCTTCAACATCACCCGCGACGTGAGCGCGGAAGCGTTGGAGCGCTTCACCGTGCTTGCCCGCGAGAGCCACAAGGCCTCCTGCCAGCGCGCTGACGCTGAGCGCATCGCATCGCTGCGCCTGGACCTGAGCACCGGTGACATCGGCACGGCCGGGGGTGCTGCATGAGCAGGTCCATCCAACAGCGACACGTCATCTCGGCCAAGTTGGCGCGCGTGAGCCTATTGAACGTCCAGATCGTTGCTATGCAGGCACGCATCGTTGCCGCCGACATCTCGCAGGCCGAGATGACGCGCCTCTGTGAGGCCATCGTCGCCAAGGCAAACAAGATCACCATCCTGCTGGAGCAAATCCGCGACCTCAACGGCAAGTCGGTGTCGGGCGGAGGTCTGCCGCAATGAGCGCCCTCGCACACCGCAGCCTGCAGGCGGCCGACGCCGTCACGAACCGCGCTCTGATCCAGTTCGCCAAGCAGCACCACGTGCACGCCGAGTTGCGCGAGGAAGAAGGCGACGTGGCCGTGTTCGGCGACGTGTCTGTCCTGCGTGACGACGGCACCCGCACGCTCGAAACCGAGATTGCCGTGGTGCGCACGATGGACCAGCTGCGCTTTTGGCTCGGCTACTGAGGCGCCCGCCATGAAGCGCACCAGCAGCACCACCCCCACCACCATCCGCTTCGCTCCTGGCGAGGTGGAGCACTTCGTGCGCGAGACGAAGGCCTTCGTCTTCTGGATCAAGGTCATCGCCGCGCTGTGGTCCGCCGTCACGGTGGGCACCATCGTCCTGCTCCTCGCAGACATGCACCGCGCCGCGGGCGGCTGGTCGGGCGTGTGGGACTTCTTTAAGGGAGCCCTGCAATGAAACAGCAGCATCACCACGTCGCCGCCCAAGAGGCCGTGCACTTCCTGGCAGGCCTGGCCAAGCGCACCGGCCAACAACGCTGGCGCATCTGCATCACCCGCCCCGACGGCACCAGCGAGACCTTCGAACGCGTCGGCGGCTCGACCATCGACCACAGCGCCGATGGCATGGATCGCGCCGGCCTGGGTGGCCGCGTCCGTGTCATGCCACTCGACCAGCTGGAGGGCGAGGCAGCATGATGGCCAACCAGCCATTCACCGTGCGCGCCAGCTCGTGGGGCAGCCTCTTCGACTGCGCCCATGCGTGGGAGGGCGTGCACATCATGAAGCTGCGCAAGCCATCTGGCCTGCGCGCTCAGCTGGGCACCGCGATCCACGCAGGCACCGCAGCATTCGACATCGGCCGCCTGCCGGGCAACACCCCAATCACCCCCGACGATGCTGCCGGCGTCTTCGTGGATGCGCTTCGCTCGCCTGACGCAGAGGTCGACCTCGGCGTGGATGACCTCACGGTCAAGGAAGCAGAGAGCATCGGCCTGAAGCTCACCACGTCCTACTGCTTCGACATCGCTCCGCAGTTCACCTTCGTTGACGTGGAAGCGAAGCTCAAGCCGCTGGAGATCGTCTGCGGCAACGGGATCCTTGTCCGCCTCACGGGCAGCATGGACCGTGCCCGCGTGGCGATGTGCGGCAGTGGCCACGTCATCACCGACGTGAAGACCGGCGCGCGTGCCATCGAGGACGGCCAGGTCAAAACCACCCCCCACCTTCCCCAGCTGGGCACCTATCAGGTGATGTACGAGCAGGACCGGCAGATCAACACCGCCGGCTCCCAGATCCTCGGCATGAAGACATCGGGCAAGCCCGTCATCGACATCTCGCCTGTCGTGGACGCCAAGAGCGTGATGGTCGGCGACGAGGACTCGCCCGGCCTGATCCAGTACGCCGCCGCGATGTTCCGCACCGGCCTGTTCCCGCCAAACACGAAATCGATCCTGTGCTCCGACAGGTACTGCGCGCGCTGGCAGATCTGTCGGTTTCGCGGTCGATGACCCACCAGCACCTTCACCTTCTACGGGGCCAACCCCGCTGGCAGCCAGCAGTACCGGCAAAGCAGTAGCCACCGGCAACTAACCCCACCACCTTCAACCACAAGCCGACCATCATGAACGCACTGACCACCGTCTCCGAACTGCGCAAACCGCCGCAGCAAGCACAGGCCCCAGACCAGGCCATCGACATGTTCACCGAGCGCGGCTTCGTGCTCGCGCAGCGTATCGCCTCCGCCTACGCAAGCGCAGATGCAGTGCCAGCAGCATTCCGTCTGCAGGTCCTCAAGAAGAGCCGCGATGGCGACGTGTGGGTCGAGAACCCATCAGCCATCGGGAACTGCCTGGTGGCCATTGAAACAGCTCGCGCAGTGGGCATGAGCATCACTGCCGTGATGCAGAACGCCAACGTGATCGAAGGGCGTCTGTCGTGGTCGGCTCAGTTCGTCATTGCAGCCATCAACGCCAGCGGTCGATTTCATCCTCTGCGCTTCGACATCAAGAAGCGTGGCCCCATCACAGCGAAATACCGCGAGAAGCAGGGTTGGAATAAGGCCAAAGGCGGCTTCGACTTCGTGGATGTGGAGGTGAACATCGAAGACGAGGTCTGCATCGCTTGGACGCTGCCCAAGGGAGCCCCTATCCCGGCATCGATCTACACCCTGGACCAGGCTCGCGCCGCAAATCTGCCCGTCATCGAATCGGCTCCAGTGTCGTTGAAGCTAGCAGTGGAAGAGGGCTGGTATGGCAAATCCGGCTCCAAGTGGCAGACCGAAATGAAGGCTTTGATGCTCCAGTACCGGGCCGGCGCCTTCTTCGGCCGCATCCACGCTCCAGACATCGTGATGGGCATGGGCCGCACCAGCGAAGAATTGGCCGACGTGGTCGACGTGCGATCCGATGGCACCTACACCGTGACCACTGAGACCCTGCGCGACGGCATGCGCCATGTCGACAGCGATGGCGTCCTCACGCACTCGCCATCCACCACGCTTTCTCAGGCGGGCCTGTCCACGGGCCAAGAGCAACGCGAGTACTCCACTGTCGGAGCTGGCCAGGCGCCCAGCGAGCCAGCTGCCGGACAGGCTGGACAGGCAAAGCCCGCTCAGACCAATCAGCAGGCTACGCCCGCGTTCGACCTCGACGCCTTCGCGGAGCGCCTGGAGAAGTGCACCAGCGAGGACACCCTCGATGTCATGGCCGATGAGATCTCCGGCCTGCAGCGCGACCAGGTGATCAGCGATGACGCGGCGGCCACCCTGCTCAACATCTTCCGCCGCCGCAAAGGCGAACTGCAGTCCGGCGCGAGCCAGCAGCAAGCCAATTCCCCGGCTGGCGCACCCGCTGGCGGCGGGCGCCGCCGCAGCGCCGCGGCCAGCAACCCTCAGCAGTCCCTGGACTGACCAGTTTTCGCGGTCGTGGGCCGTCCACGTGAAGCGCAATCCCCCTCCCTGAGTCGTCAACACCGTTCCGCGCCATAGCCGGAGTCACGCCCGGCGCCGCTTTTCCCTTCCCTCCACCACCAACTGACCATCACCATGAACGCCACTCTCAAAAGCATCCTTCCCCCTGAACTCGTCAAGCTACTGGACAGCGCCGAGGCCGCAGGCGCGTCCGTCAGCTTCCACCACATCAGCTCAGAGAACACCGTCTCGCCCGCCGGCAAGCTGCTGAAGGCACTTGGCCTCGACCCAGAGAAGGAAGCGGCTCGCGCCACGGAAGCGCGGCGCCAACTGGCCTCCGAGCTGATCCCTGTCGTGCGCCAGAAGATCTACGAGGCCGATGTGCAGATTGCAGACCTGACTCGTCGCGAGGTGCCTTTCACCAGTGAAGAATCCCTCGTGGTCATGCACCGCTGGAGCTCCGCCAAGGAACTGCTGCGGGTCCTTCTCGAAGAGACCAAGCCGGAGCCGTCAACCGACGCGAAGGCAACGCCGGCCACCGAACAGGCCACCGAAGCCTCCCAGGGCTGAGGTCGTTTCGCGCCGCCACCCGGCGGCCCACCGAGTTCCCCGCCCTGGCCACCACGGCCGACGCTGTCATCGATCTCCGGGCGGGTGATCGCCTTGCCGGCTGGCCAGAAATGCCGGCACCTATTCAACCCACCGGAGCAACCATGCAGACCATTCCCCTGATCGAGCAGATCAAGGTATCTCGCGAGATCCGCCGCAAGGCCTTGGAAAGCCTGGAATCCCTCACCGACTCCGAACTGGCGCTGGCCCTGAAGGACTCGATCGCCAGCGCCGCCACCGTGGACCGTGTGCTCAGCATCGCCAGCGCCGCCACCGTGGACCGTGTGCTCAGCATCGCCAGCGCCGCCACCGTGGACCGTGTGCTCAGCAT
>NZ_JBASTH010000096.1:0-2312 GCF_049274795.1 Aquabacterium sp. | reverse complement strand
GCCATGAGCCGCCAGGAATGGCGCCCATGATGATGAGCGCATTGCTCTCCGCAGCGGGCTTGAGCTTATCGGTCCACTCCCGCCAGGCGGTGGAGGCCGGATGCAGATCGGCGATCCGGCCATCGCGCTGGTTTTCGGCAAGGATGATGTCCGCGCGAGGGATGGCCGTCGTCAGGCGTTCGACCGTCCAATGCGCCTGTCGCATCGCTTCTGCTTCGGCCGTGAATGGTATGAAGACGACCGGATGGAAACCGAATTCGCCAAATTCTTCGTCCAGGTCGACCAGAGCCGCCCATTCGGAGAACCGGCCAACCTCGCCGGCGCCAATGTCGACGAGGATCGGAGCGGCCGTCTCCGCTTGCGTGACGGCGTCCAGCACCGGGCTGAACCGCGCCAGCTCCTTGCCGGGATCCGCACGCGCCGCCTTGGGATCGGATGCAATCGTGATGACGTCCTGGCCCAGCGCCGCCGACAACCGCTTTTGACGGTCGATTTGAATAACGACCGGCGAGTATCCCGCGATCGTCAGTTTGTCAGTGATGGCCAGCGCCAGCGTCGATTTGCCGACCCCGCCTTTTTCGTTGGCGACAACGATGGCCCAGCGCCCCTTGTCTGTCTCTGTCATGACTTTTTCCTTCGTCCCGGTTGATCGCGGGGCCAAGGAAGAAGTCATGGAATCGAAGAGGCCGGATGGATTCTGAGTTTTTTCCAGAAAAAAGATTCAGCGCGCGAAGTACGCCGCGCACTGATCTTCATAAATCTTGTACGCGTGAAGCAGGAATTCTCGCCCGCTCATCAGTTCGGGATGCCGACGCTCGCTAAACATCTCGGGCTGCTCTTCAAGATGCTGCCGACTGCGTTCGATCCGTTCGATGAACTGCGCAGGAGACAACGGTGCGGATTGCCTGCGAGCGATCCTCCCAATGTCCCGGACGAATTCAAAGCCCTTCAAACTCGCCAGCCGATGGAACATCAGCTTAGGATCGAAATCCCCGGCATAGACTGCGGGAAAGACCGCCCCGGCATCGATCGGGTGGTTGAGACCTGCCGCCACCTCCGCCTGCTTCGGATCGAGAAACCCATCCCCGTCCGGCTCCCGCCGGATGCTCTCACTGATTTCGCTTTCGATGAAGCGAAACTCCTTTGCCCGCTCGCGGCACATGTTGAGCGCGACAAATTGCGTCTTCTGAAAGCGGATTTCCTCCTCGATCACATCCTTGCGCTGGCCGCGAAAGTCTTCCGCCCAGGCCGCGATCTCCCGGCGCAGCCTGCTGCCCGGGTACAGGCATCGCAGAAATTTCTGGCGCTGGCCGTTGCGCCAGGCCGTATCGATGAGGTGGCGCCGGCTCTTCCCGGTCGTGCGATGATCGCGCTCGGGCCAGGGAAGCGACAGCAGCTCCTTTTCGAAGATAAAGTTCTGCGCCGCCTCCTGATCCGCCCAGTTGCGGACATTTTTTCCGTCGCGCAGCGGCACAAGATGCCGAAGCCGCTCGTATATCACGAACACGTTGACGGCGAAGGCGTTCTTGATCTGTTTCTCGATATCGTCGGCAACCTGCCCGCCACTTGACCGCTCAGTCCGCATGCCGACCATATTTGCTCGAACCAGCAGCGGCTCGCCCCGGTCGAACCGCTCCCGCTCCTCGGGCGTTGCCTGGATCGGAAGCGGATCGTCGAGGCTATCGACAATCATCCCTTGCAGACTTTGAGCCGGCCAGCCAGCCGCCATCTTTATCTTTAGCGGAACCTGCGGCGGATAAGCGGCCTTTCCCTCGCGTATGGCCTCCCTGCTCACCGCAACGATCGGTCGGCTGAAGTCGAGATACCCCTGGAAGGGCGTGTCAGAAAGCAACAGCTTGCGCAGCTTGTTCCTTTCGTTGTCCGAAGTCGGCAGGTCCGCCGCCATGCTTGTTTCCCTTGTCGTCGGCGCCGCAAGGCTAACAAGCTCATCGGGAAGAAGATGGATTCTGAGTATCCGGCTGGTAACGTTCCTGTGAGCCGCGACCCCGAGCCTAACCGCCGCGCAACTTCGCCACGCGCGAAAGCTTGTCCTGGATCGAACGCGAAACAGCCGTGGGCTGGTCTGGTTTCTGCATGCCGACCGGTTTGACGGCCACCGTTTTCCGGGCCTGGGGCGCGGCTGTTTCACCGGTTCTGGATCCGGACGACGCCTTTTCCTCTGGGGCGGCGGTCCGCAGTGTGCTGTCTTCCGCGGGCTGGCCTGTTGGTGCGGATGCAGTCACCTTCTTTTGCCGCGATACCGCACCGCGCAGACGATCGGCCGAGAAAGAACTCCCATCGGCACGCCGTAT
>NZ_JBASTH010000095.1:0-88085 GCF_049274795.1 Aquabacterium sp. | reverse complement strand
GATCGATCATGGCATCCAGCCGGGCGCGAAAAAAGTCGGGCGTGCTCATCTGTTCAGGTCCTCAAAACTCCCAGAAACTGAGCGTCATTGCACACAAAACCGAGAGTTCTGACCAGCCCCAATTGCCCGATCCCACCTGTATCCATCGAGATTGTGGCGGTTTTGCAAGGCCGACCCTTGAGCCCCGCGTGGCGATCCGCATGCCCAAGACCTTGTGACAGGTGATCCATGTACTCATCAAAGCGTTCGCTCGCATCCATCGTCCCTCACGCAAAGAATGAAGAGATGCACATAATGCCTTGATTTTTATGACACAGTAAGACTAGGAATGCAGGATCACAATCATGAACGCCGCGATGAAACGCAAGCCAGTGAGGGAGGCAATGCTGTCCTGGGGGCCAACGTGCAAGCCTGCTGCGCGCGGGGTGATCTGGAACATGGCGCAGACAGTTCAGCTCTTCAGCATGGTCGTGAGCTTGTAGCGGACGCCGCCAAGAAAGCGCGCTTTCTTGCGCAACACACGCATCTCTGCCTCTTGATGGGCCAGTATCTGCCTAAGATGGGCAATCTCTTCGTTGCTCTCCCGGCCATCAAGCACCGCCACCTTGAACAGGTCTTCATCTTCAAGAAACGCCTGCAATCCGTCTTCATGAACCACGGCCAGAGCAGGCACATCCTGTTCACTGGTCGCTGAGGCGCGCATGGCCCGCCTGAGAGCCGCCTCGGAATGGTGCCGCTCAAAGTGGGCCCTCGCCGCCTGCCCGTGGCTGCTCAGCAGCTCTGGGGTCAAGGCTTGCAGCACGCGGCCCAGTTCCTTGTCGTCGCGCCAGGTCAACACACCCGGATAACCCAGGTCGATGCCACTGAGGAAGCGTGAGCGGTAGTTCTGGTGGATGAGCACGGGCAGGCCCGTGGCCATGGCCTCGACCTGTGCCTTGCCCCCGCCGTAGGGAAACGACGTCATGTATAGATCGACCCCCTGCTCGATCAGGGCACGAGACACGGAGTCTACCCATGGCAGGTGCGTGAAGCGACTCCCATCCACGCCGTGCGAGGCAAGGCTCTGACCTATGCGTTCCAACTGGCCCGCACTGAGTTGTCCGATGTGGAGATGCCGCCCTCCCGTGGCCCTCAGCATGGGCCCCAGTAGATCGAGATACTGGTACCGATAACGGGGATCATCGAATTTTTCGGGGCGCCCTACACAACAGGTCACAGCATGCCCTTCGGCCATGAACGCACCACCATGCCGGTGTGCCTTCGTGGACGACAGCGTCAGTGGCCAGAACACATTGTTCGTTAGACCCAGGGCTTGCCGGCAGTTGCAGAAGGCGAAATTGCTGAGGTCCACGTGAACCATGGATGGACACGTGACACCCAGACTGAGATGGTGATCGCCATGGTGCACAAAGACGACCTTGCGGGCTCCGCACGCCAGCCCTGCGACGATCCCTGTTGCATCCTGGTTGTGTACCAACAGCACCAAAGTGTCAGGCCGCCTTTCACGCAGAAACGCCATCGTGCTGTCTAGTCGCTCTCCGCTGCCCTGCCCTGCTGCGATGCCCAACGGCACGCCGATCAATGCGGCATGACCTTGCTGCGTCGACGCATCAATGCGCTCAAAGTTGTTTGTGAGAAACAAGTCGATCGGCTGGGGAATGTCACCCAAGCGGATCAGGTCCTTGATAACTTCGACGTGCCCTCCCGCCGCGGCCAGTTCGGTGGCCACGATGACCGTGCCACCACCTTGCCCCGTGTGGGAAACGGGGGCAGGCATGATCTCTGGTACCGCCAAGGCTACCCGCTCGCAAAGTCGGTCCAGTCGGAAACTGGCGTACACACGCGCAACCGATCGTGGATGGTTGATGACCGTGTCCACGGCATCGCGGATCGCGTCCAGAGCACCGCCAACACGCCTGTCGCGGAGATGCCCGTCCACCTCCTGCTCTATCTCATCCAGGGACAGTTCAGCACAGGTCTTCAGCACGACAGCCCCTCCACCTCGAGCACGGCCTCGACCACTCGCCGGCGTTGCTCGGGCGTGATGTGTGGGCCGATGGGCAGGCTCAGCACCTCATCCGCCAATCGCTCAGCGATGGGAAGCGCGCCCTTCTTCAGGCCCAGGTCCGCGTAGGCCTGCTGCAGATGCGGCGCGATCGGGTAATGGATCAGGGTGTCGACACCACGATCGGCCAATGCCTTGTGCAAATGGTCTCGATCAGGGTGTCGCACGACGAACAGATGCCAGGCACACAAGGTTCCCTTGGGCTCGACGGGCAGCGTCAGGCGCGTGGCCTGGCCAAGGTGCTCCTGGTAATACCGGGCGGTCTGCGCTCGCCGTTCGTTCCACTCGTCCAGCACCTGGAGCTTGGTGCCGAGCACCGCCGCCTGGATCGGATCAAGCCGGCTGTTGAGCCCACGCACCTCGTTCACGTAACGACGAGCCGAACCGTAGTTCCTCAGCGCCCGGATCTTGTCCGCCAGCGCACCTTCCCTGAGGGTGAGCCCGCCGGCATCGCCCATGGCGCCCAGATTCTTGCTGGGATAGAAGCTCCAGGCCACCAAGTCGCCATGGCTGCCGATTCGACGTCCCTTGTACCGAGCTCCGTGCGCCTGCGCAGCATCCTCCAGAACCGCGAGACCATGGCGTGCCGCGATCTGGCAGATGGCGTCCATGTCTGCCGGCAAGCCATACAGGTGGACAGGAAGGATCGCCCTCGTCCTGCTGGTGATGGCCTGTTCAATCAGGGCTGGGTCGATGTTGTGGGTCAAGGGGTCAGGCTCGACCGGGACCACCTTCGCACCGGCCTGTGTCACGGCCAGCCAAGTCGCGATGTAGGTGTTGGACGGCACGATGACCTCATCGCCAGGGCCGATGCCCAGCGCCAGCAAGCCGATGTGCAGCGCATCCAAACCGTTCGCGACGCCGACGCAGGACGTTGCCTCGCAATAGCCTGCAAAGGATTGCTCGAACGCTTCGACCTCTGGTCCGAGCACATACCAACCTGACTGGCTGACTCGGGCAATGGCAGTATCGACCTGCGACTTCAGCTCACTGTAGCCCGCGTGCAGATCAAGAAACGGCACCCGCATCAGGCGATTCCCTTTTCCATGAGGAAGGTGTCGTGGTCCCGGATGTAATCGGCTTCGTCATACAGCATGGATGCCAGCACCAGACACACGGAACCAGGGTCAAAGTTGACTTCGGAGGCCCAGATCATGGGCGGCACCAGCACCCCTTGCCACGGCCGGTTCAGATGGATGATGGACTGCTCGGTACCATCGTCCACGGCCACATCAAAGCTGCCGGAAAGGCAGACCAGGAATTGATAAAGCTCGCGATGTGCATGCGCCCCACGCCCCTCGGCGGTGGGCACGTCATACAGATAGAAAACGCGCTTGATGTCAAAGGGGATGTGGTTGCCACCTTCGATGAAGGTCAAGCTTCCTCGAACATCGATCTTGCGAGGAAGGTCGATGCGCACGCAATCCTTGATCTTCATGTTCTTCGCGTTCATTGGATGGTCAATTCATAGAACTCGTGGACAACACCGCCACCGCCAAATTCGCTCTTGAACTGGTACAGCCCCGAGTTCAGGATCTTGCCCGCCTCTTCGTTGCTGGTGCCGAAATCGAAGTAGCGGGCCCCCGCTTGGGCAGCACGCGAGATGACGGACTCAAAAATCGCATCCAGCGCATGCGTCTCATGGCCCCGCTCACTGGAGGCGATGTACTGGGCGTGCCAAACGTGGCGGGCATTGAACAGCACCACCGCAGCAACTGGCGTGCCTTCGCAATGGGCAGACGCGATCCGGATGAGGTCCGGGAAGCGTTGGTGCAAGGCTGCAAGCTCCTCGACCGTGTGCACGGGGCTCGCTCCGTGCTTGCGGGCCAAGTTGTCGGCGATCAACTGCCACACCTGCGGCCAGCCCAGCGTGTCCCACTCGACAGACACCTGAGCCAAGGATTTTTTCAAGGCCCTTCGCCGCCGCTCAGGCGCGGGCCGTCGATCCGACAGGCAGACACTCGAAGACAGATCACACCGGATGCGTACCGCGCCCAGCCTGAACAGCGCATACAGATCATCCTGCGCGGGAACCCTGCTGTAAGTCGAAGGCAAGGCCTTGTAGTGCAAAGCTGCGTATCCCTGGGCACGGTAGAAGTCGACCACCGACTGCAGCGCCTGCATCATGCGTTCGCCCCCAAGGCGCCCATCGTGGACCACGCCCCCATAGGTGGCCCCAGGATGGCTTACCACCAGGCGGGCATCGGCAGGACGCTCCGCCGCTGGGAACACGCCGATGATCGAGCGGTCATCCAGCAGCATGAGCGAGCAGTCCTTGAAACGGTCGCCATGGTAGGAAAGGAAACGCCTGGTGTGCAGCATGGTGCTGTTAAGAGCACCCTCACAAAAGCGCTCCCAGTCGGAGGCGCGGGCCTCGGTGTACGGCTCGACCCGGATGGTCATGCCAGACGCTCTGCGACGGCAAACCCGTCGCGGCCAAAACCGTTGCCGTTGTAGAAGCAGTACTCCTTGCCGTCGATGTCGATCACGGCGGCATACATCACGGCCTCGTTCTCGAAAGCAGCGTCGCTGATGTCCAAGCCGAACGCGTCGTCCTGACGATGCCAACTCAGCCCATCATGAGAGCTGGCGTACCCCATGCGGTAAGCGGCCAGTGAGCGCCACCTGACCGAATAGTAGAGATCATACGAAGCCTCTGCCCTTCGAAACAGCCAGGGCCGCCCAAAGCCGTGTTCGTCATCCTGGGTGATGGGCAACACCGTCACCCCTTCGGATGGCCAGTGGATGCCATCGTCCGACTCGGCATACTTCATGTCATACACGGGCATGGCCTTGCCGTTGAGCTCGGTCCATGAGCTGCCTGCTACGTACCACATTCGAAACCTGTCCTGCTCCTTCAGCACATAAGGGCCGCCACGGAAGAACATCTCCGCGTCGGACCGATCAAGGATGGGCGTGCGCCGCAGCCGCGTGAAGGTCTGTCCGCCATCACGACTCACGGCCACGCCGGAGAAGATCCGGTAGCGGATCCGGTGGCACAACTCGAACCCTGAGTAATACATGTACAGACCTCCGGCATCATCGACCCGGACGATGCTCAGGGGCATGAGGCCGTTGTCGTCGAACGCACCAGGCTCCCCCACATCCAGCACAGGTTGGGAGGCCACTGCCAGAACCCGCGTCGGATCCTGAGCACTGACATCCACATAGGTGGCCCGCCCCCGCCCTTCTCCATCGAGCGTCGTCAGGTAGACCCGAATCGTGGACTCGTCCAGGCGAAACGGGGTCGGCCCCATGGCATGGCTTTTCGACCACTCGTGCCGGCCATCCGTGTTCCAGACAACGCCCAGCTTGCGCCATTTCATTGCGGCACCTTGAAGAAGTCGAGCGTGGAAACTTTGTGCACTTCGGGCTTGGGCGCGCGGATCAACTGCGCAGGCAAGGTGTCTTTGGTCACCGTCACCGAGGGACTCAGCCAGTTGTCGGCGCCAATGGACACGTTGTTCGCGATGGTCGCGTTGACGCCCAGGAAGCTGGACGCACCGATGTCGCAGAAGCCCGATATCACGACATGCGACGACACGAAGCAGTGGTCCTGAATGCGGGTGTGATGCCCGATGTGGTTGCCACTCCAGAGCACAACGTTGCACCCCACCTTCACGAAAGGCTGCAACGTATTGTCCTCAAACACAAAGCAGTGTTCACCAAACTCCACGTTGTGCCAAACGAAAGCTCTGCTGCTGATATAGCTCGCTGGTTGGTACCCCATCGCCTTGGTCGCCTCATACAGGCGAGTGCGCAATCGGTTCAACTGGGTGTAGACCAGGGCGGCATAGAAGTGAACCGATCCTTGAGGGAAGCGCTCAGGCAGATCTTCGAGCGCCACCACCGGGAGGCCGAAAAGGCTGGCCTTGTCCAGGTAAGCCCGCTCCACTGCAAACGCGACCACCTCGTAAGGAGAGTCGTGCGTGAAGCACTCATACGCCACTTCCGCAAAAGCGCTGTCTCCGATGATCACCAGTTGATGAGTCTTTAGCATGTGTCTCTCAAGGCCTTGTGATCAGAACGTCTTCACGGCGATTGGCCATGGGCAGGCCGGGGTGCTGCGGCAACACATAGGCATCAAAGCCTTGTGCTCTCGCCCGCTGAAGAAGCGACAGAACAATCGCATCATCGAGTTGATCAAACTCGATGCGGTTGAACACCACCTCAGGCGCCTGGTCCGTTTTCATAAAGGTCTTGTGATAAGCGATGCCGGCTTCGCTGGCGAAGAAACGTTTTCGCTTGGACACGTTGGGGATGTCCCCCAGCAGAAGCTGGCCACCAGGCGCCAGAAGGCTCAACGCGGCGTCAATGAATCGGTAGAGCGCAGTATCAATGAGGGCGTACTGAAGCACGCTGTAGCAGACGATGACATCCACCTTCTGAGCAAGGCGTTCGTTCAACTCAGGGCACTTGGGAAACAGCGCGTCAACCTTTTCAACCCCTGAGCCACCAGGCAGCAAAGACAACATCTCGGCGCTGTCGATCAGGGTGAGTTGGTGTTGCCGGTCAACACACAGGTTGATCAACTTGTTTGGCAAGTCTGAACAGCCCGGGCCAATGTCCACCACGGTCTGAGCGGACCGCCCCAAATGGGTGGCCTTGGCGCAGATGTCAGCGAAAATCTGATCTTCGTAGCCATCCCTGTAAGCATCAGGAAAGCCGATTTTCTCGTACTTGGACAAGCTGGGGTCTGACGCCAGATCTCTGAAGTCTTCATAACCGAGTTGGGTAAAGTTCTTCGTCACCAGGTTGTCCCTATGGGCTTGAAAGTTACGCGGGTCACTACGAGTTTCGCACAAGCTGACAAGTGATGAACACGGTGCTGGACGGCGCCAAGAGCAGAAGGCATGGCGCTACCGACAGGTCAACGGGCCAGCCAAGTGTGAGCCCGGACGCGGGGTTGGGCTGCGATAGAGAAACTCTCTTCGTCCAATGTCAGGTTAGGGTTGTACGCTGGGTCGCAGGCTAGCAACTTCCCCCACCGTTGTACCATGTAGCGCTCTTCGCGCTGAAAACGATCACTCTTTTCCGGCGTGTCTTCCTGGCCCCGAGACACCGACTCGTGGTGCACAAACTCTGCATAAGGGTCATAGACAATGCGAAAACCTGCCTCGCGAATGCGCAGGCATAGATCGACATCATTGAACGCCACCGCCAGATTGGCTTCATCCAGCCCGCCGAGCTGCACATAGACATGGCGAGGCATCAGCATGCAGGCGGCCGTCACCGCAGACATTTCCTGCATGAGTTGAGGCCGAGCCATGTAGTGTGAATCGTCCCGCTTTTGATGCTTGAAGGGGTGGCCGGCGATCCCAGTGAGCCCAAGCATCACTCCCGCGTGCTGGATTGTCTCGTCGGGGTAAAACAGACGTGCGCCTACGGCGCCAACACCTGGCTGCACGGCTACCGACACCATCTCGTTCAGCCAATGCTCCTGCAGCACTTCAATGTCGTTGTTCATCAAGCAGAGGTACTCACCGGTCGCGTGTTGTACAGCTCGGTTGTTGAGCGCAGAGAAGTTGAACGGCGAAGCGTCTCGAAGCAGTTTTACCCTTGGATCGTCGGCAAAGCCGTTCAGCAGCCCCAAGGCATCAACGTCTACCGTTCCGTTGTCAACAATGATCAACTCAAAGTTGTCGTACTTCGTTGAATCAAGCAAAGGCTGTACGCACTTGCGCAGCAATTCAGGGCGATCCCTGGTGAGCAAAATGATGCTGACCCGAGGCAACACCTCGGGCAAAGCATAGTGAACCCGATAGAACGGGCCATCCTTCTCAACAACGGCCTCTACGCTCAATCTGTCGAGATGCCCCTGAATCGCCTTGCAACCATTGATCTGCGCATAAGGTTTGCAGTCCGGATTCTGTGCCGTACTGCCTTCGTGCATGCGCCAGTGGTAAAGCACCAAGGGAATGTGCACAACCTGAGAATTCTGCAGTTTTTCGGTGCAACGCAATATCAGGTCATGATCCTGTGATCCCTCAAACCCCTGACGAAAACCCCCAACCTCATTGATCAGGCTGCGTCGAATCACAGCAAGGTGGCAGATGTAATTTTGTGAACGCAGCAAAACAGCATTCCACTCCGGCTTGAAATGTGGGTCAAATCGGCGCCCCTTATCGTTGATCTTGTCTTCATCCGAATAGATCAGACCGGCATTTGGGTGGTCAGCAATAGCCCTCGCCACTGCGGCCAGTGCAAAATTAGCCAACAAATCGTCTTGATCAAGCAAAGCTACGAATTCCCCTGTAGCCAATTCGAGAGCACTGTTGGATGCTGCGGATATGTGGCCGTTATGCTCCCGAAACACAAACTTTATACGAGAATCTCGGAGGGCGAATGCTTTGATGGTCGCGCGAACCTCTGGGTTCGTCGAAGCATCATCGGCAATACACAGCTCTACCCGGCCATGGATCTGGCCAAGCACAGAATCAATGGCTTCGCGCAAATGACGGATATTGGGATTATAGGTCGGCATCACGACCGAAATCAGGGGGCCTGTGTCTCGGCAGCGGACACGCAGTTCGGCAGCTTGCTTGGCCGACAGATCGCCAAAGTCTTCAACCCAGCGCAAGTAAGATGGGGCCAACTTCTTCAGCCGCGCCTGCCTTCGCTGCTCAAGTCGCTTGTGATTCCAGCGGGAAATGATCTTGATTATAGGCATGGGGGAAAGCCGAGAGACCTCTGTATTCGTGCGGGATCAGCATTTTTAATTGCTTCAAATTGAAACAAACTTTTCCGAATGCGATCTACCTTGTGAAATCATCCACTGGCAAAACATCAAGCCAGAAAAGCATGTTGCTTTGCGCAGCGTAGCACCATGGCACCGTTGGTGATACCAGAGAAGATCAAAATAAAAAATACTGGCGCAACACGACCAGGGCTTGAGCGAAAGGCACGTGAGGCGTTCCGGCCAAGTAGTCCTTTGTTCGGGCAACCGTGGTTTCACGAGCGTAGGTCATGCTCTGCCCACGATAACTGTGGTCAACGCTCACCCGATCCACAATGCCCAAACGCCCATCCTCCATTAACTTTGGCCACACCAAGTCGAGTCCCCACCCCATGGGGGATCCAATATCAAAGGGCACCAAACGTTCAAACGCCGCGGGGGTCATTGAAAAAATGGGGCCGATTTCTACAAAACGGGTCAGGCGACCTGACAGCCAGGGCCTGCGCAGCGTAAATCGATGATCGTAAAAACTGTGGATCGCTCTGGCAGGCTGCGCAAGATCCAAGTTCAACGCATGTTGAACCGACACATAGGTATCCAAAAATCCATCTGGCACAAACACATCATCGTCACTGACGATCAGCAAGTCGTACTGGGCAAGATCAACCCCCTCCAGCAACAGATTCAGAACCGCGAACTTGTTGAGCGGAGATGACAGCAACAATGTGGTTGCTGCAGCCAGCCCCGGATGAGCATCTTTGCGAGAAAACGCAGCCCAACGTTGATCCACCATCAACGCGCTGCTCTGCATGAACCGCTCATAGAGGTGTGCGGCCAAGTTGAATCGATCACCCAGATAAATGCCCAGCACCAGAACGCGTTGACCACGCACAGCTTGCAAAGCATCGTGGGCAGGCTTGACACTCCAACGGCGGAAAAGCGTTTGCAGGGTATTGCGCAAAAAACGCCATCGCTGACTTCGAAACATGCTAACGGCCTTAACTAATTCAATGTCCAGCATTGCAAATTGATCGACACACAGTGAAACCGAACCTGAGATCATTGACCCCATAAAAATCATCCGTCCAAGTCATCTTCACAGTGCATGGGGCCTCAAAGAATTAAGCGTCATAGTCTGGTCACTTTAAAAAAATGGAAGCGATACTTCCTTGCCTGAAAAACCCCCATCGCAAATAACGCTCAATACGCTCGCGTTCCTTTTTACGAAGCTTGATAAGCGGCGCGGTGTGAGTCGCGGCCTTCCTGATCAATATTAGCCATAGCAGAGTGCGACGCTTCCAGCCGACTTGCGCATGATGGAGGTATGCGCTGTCTTCCGCTTTGATCAGGCGCATACCTGTGGTCCCGCTTTCGTGCAGAACATACTGGGCTGCCACATGGGCCGCCAAGTATTTCGGGTTGTCTATCGCACCCACCACCTGCTCATAAATACCCTTCGATTCCAGTTTTTGCAGAAACTGCAATTCACTGGCCTCAATGACTTCTTCCGTAAAAACCTGACACCATCTGGTGACAAAAACATTGCCGGCTGGTGCTGCAAAGCACCAATTCTCGATGACCGGGCGGTCCCGGCGGGTGGTGTACCCCTCCAAGTAAAAACCAGTGAACCGACCTTTCGAGCGTTGCGGATCAACAAGCCAATCCAGTGAGCGGGTCAAGAGGATGGAAGCATCCATCCACACCCCACCATGACGAGACACCAATGCCAACCTCAACCAATCGGCTTTGCGGAAATTGCTCAGTTTGTCAAAACCCCGAGGCAAATCTGCTTGCTGGATGAACCGATTCACAGTGCCCGCATGCAAAAGCTCAACGCGATAGCCGGGATTCAAGCGCCTCCACCCATCCACGCAACGCTGCACGATCAAGGGGGGTGTGGCATCGTGCCAAAACGACCAGATGATCTTCGGTATGGGGGCAGCAGTGGCATCGTTGTCAGCATCGCGGCCAACCACATCGATCACCGTCATGGGCGGCAGTTCCAGGTCAAGCGAATTCATGGCGAGCCAACTTTCGAGGGCGTGAGAGCTCGCAACCAGAATGCCAGGCGCAGCCATCGCCAGAGCCACCCATGCCGTCGATAGGCGGTTCGCAAGCTGCTGGGGCCCAACGTGATCGAATGATCAAAATTGGCCCGCGCTTCAAGCCCCAATGCCCTGGCTGTCGGCGGCTTGGCTCTGTCCAGATACCTCGCCACACAGATGAAGTTCTTGGCCACGCAGAAATCGATTGAGAACATCGCCTCATGGCTGAGTGGAGGATCGCAACTCAGCGCCTCCTGCCGATAGCCCAGCATCGCCTGAGACAGGTCTCTGGCCTTGGCCTCTGACATGGCCGCCAGGATGCTTCCCGCACGCTGCCGATAGGCCACCCAAACACTGTCTTGATAGAAATAGCTCCGCGCCCTCAAGGCCAAGCGGGCTGTGACCGGCATGTCCTCAAAGAAGCGCCCCTCCGGAAACCTCAGCCCGCCAGACCAAAGCTCCCGCTTCGAGATCTTTGACCAGATGTGCATGTGCCCTGGGCTGAACATCCCTTCCACCAACGCAGACCGATCCGTCAACAACTGCCTGGCCGGCCCTTTGAACGTATGCCGGTGCAGTTCACCGCGCAAGCGATGCTTCAGCTTTGTGGGCTGTCGCCACATCTTGAAATCGCACAGAATCAACTCGGGGGCATGCTGATCAACAATGGACTTCAAGGAAGCCAGCGCACCCGGCATGAGCTTGTCATCCGAGTCCACAAACCACAGATATCGCCCCTTGGCCGCGGCCAGCATGGTGTTGCGCGCCGCACTCAGCCCACGGTTGCGCTCATGCTTCATCAACGTCAGCCGGCCAGGCCACTCGCTTTGCAGCGTGCGCATCAGGTCAGCGGAGCCATCGGTGGCGCAGTCATCGAGCAGCACGATCTCGACGTGCTCATCGCACTGCTGCACGATGGATTCAACGCACTCCCGCAGATAGGGCTCCACGTTGAAAACCGGGAGCAGGATGCTCAGCCAGGGATCAGCACTCATGAGGATCGCTTCGACGTCTCGGCAAGATCCATGAACAGGCTTTCGTAGCGCGCGGTCATGATCTCTCGACTGTGTTTTGATAGGGCTGCCGCACGTCCGCGGGCGGCCAATCCGGCAGCAGTGATCGGGTCCCGCAGCAACTGATGAAGGACCTCGGCCAACGCCGCAGGATCGCTTTCAGGTACCAGCCGACCATTATCCCCATCTTCGATCAACTCGCTGACACCCACCACATCGCTGCCAACCACGGCACAGCCGGCCGCCATGGCTTCAACCAGCGCCAGGGGCATGCCCTCGTAATGCGTGCTCAGCACCGCGATCTGGTGCGTCATCAGCAAGCGTGGCACATGGTCGCAAAAACCCAGAAACCGCACCTGCCCGGCAATGCCCAGTTGAGCCGTGAGCCTCTCCGCACGGCGCCGGGCCGACGCCTTGCCACCACCGGCCAGCAGCACAGGCGGCTTCATCCCCTTCTCGGCCAGCAGCGCGATGGCCTTCAGCAGCGTGGCGTGATCCTTCTGACCGGAAAACCGCGCCGACATGACAATGCCCGGCACGCGCTCCGCGAAGGGGTGTTGCTCGGCACCCTCGAAAGGCTCCAGCCGGATCCCGTTCGGAATGGCGGTGGTGATGTCAGCCGGAAAACCCAGCTCCAGCAGTCGCTTTCGAACCCCTTCAGAGCAGCCCACGATCTGGGTGGTGCGCCGGGCCAGCCAGCGTGCCTGCGCCAGGCGCCAGGGGGTGTAGCGCTCGCGCGAGTTGTGCTCTACGTGGATCAGCACCGGCACCTTGGCCAGCAGGCCTGCGTACCGGCCCAACAAGTGCTCGCTGAAGCCATGCGCCACCAGCACATCGGGCTGAAACCGCTGGCAAACGGCCACCAGCGATGACACGGTCGCCGCATGGGCCCAACCCGGGACGGTCTCCACCGGGATCGTGGCCTGCAGCGCCATGACCCGTGCCGGGTCAGTCTTGCGCTTGCGCCTCAAGACCAGCAAGGGTTTCACGGATGAGCCCGCCCGGCATGCCGCCGACACCAGCTCGATGGCCACCTGCGTCGCGCCCGAAAAACCACCAGAGACAAAGTGCAGTACCCTCAGCGGCTCCATGGCCGGTGTGTCAGTCGCACCCGCTGCCGGCATGCTCATAATTCTGGTTCATCAGAGAAGAAGGCAAGATTTTGCCACCTCAAGACGATAATTCCGGCATGACATCTGAAGAGAACACGCTCTCCGGCCTGGCTGCCCAGGTGATCGACCTGCACGACGCGGCCCTGGCAGCCTCGGGCGGACCGCCAGTGGCCGCACCGGCTGAGCCGCAAGACTTCAACCACCTTTACTGGATCCGTGCCAACCACCGCTTCAACAGCCTGCTGTGGGCTGAAGAGGATCTGGCGCGCCGCACCCAGGTCGGCGATTCGGAGATCGCCGCCAACAAACGGGCCATCGACGGGTACAACCAGGCCCGCAACGATGCCACCGAGCGGGTCGACGAACTGCTGCTGGTCAGCCTCGGCCTGGTCGACCGTGCCTCGGCAGCCACGGCGTCCCCCGTGTCCCTGGCATCGGCCTCTGCTCGACTGAACAGCGAAACCGCCGGCAGCATCATCGACCGGATGTCGATCATGGCCCTGAAGGTCCACGCCATGCGCTGGCAGACGCAGCGCACCGACGTCGATGATGAGCACCGCCAATCCAGCGCCGTCAAGCTGGCACGCCTAGAGCAGCAACGCAAGGATCTGGCCTCGTGCCTGGATCGCCTGGTGGCCGACTGCCAGTCCGGCGCTGCTCACTTCAAGATCTACCGCCAGTTCAAGATGTACAATGACCCCCGCTTCAACCCCGCCCTGGTGGCCGAGCGTGGCCCATCGCAAGGCAAGGCGTGAGGGTTCTGATCGTCAAGACCAGTTCCATGGGCGATGTGGTGCACGCATTGCCCGCCTTGAGCGACATGGTCCACGCGATCCCCGGGCTGCAGATCGACTGGCTGGTCGAGAAGAGCTTTTCGGCCATCCCGTCGCAGCACCGTGCCGTGCAGCGCGTCATCCCCATCCAGTGGCGCAAGTGGCGCAAATCGCTGCGCTCACCGGACACCCGGGCCGCACTGAGCCAGTGGCGAGCCGAAATGAAGCAGAGCCGCTACGACCTCATCATCGACATGCAGGGCTTGCTCAAAAGCGCCAGCTTTGCCTGTTTTGCCACGGGCCCACGGGCAGGCTATGACTGGCGCAGTATCCGCGAGCCACTGGCCAGCCTGCTCTACCAGCGCCGCGCTCGCGTGCCCCGCGACCTGCACGCCGTAGACCGTTGCCGCCGGCTCGCCGCTCACGCGCTGGCCTACCCGCTGCCAACCACGCCGCCAGACTTCGGTCTGCGCCAAAACACCCCGGCTTGGCAACCTGCGTCGGGGCCCTACGCTGTGCTGATTCCGTGTGCCAGCCGGCCAGAAAAGCTGTGGCCGCAAGCCGACTGGATCGCGGTGGGGCGTCAACTCATGCAAAACGGCCTGGCGGTGGCCGTGATGTGGGGCAGCCCTGACGAACAGTTGCGCGCCCAAGAGATCGCCCAGGCCATCGGCGCCGCCGTGCCACCCTTTCTGACCGTGGCCGAGGCGGCTGACACCCTGGCACAAGCACAGATCGTGGTCGGGCTGGACACCGGCATGACCCACATCGCGGCTGCACACGGACGCACCACCATCGGCATCTACTGCGATCACGAACCCGGCCTGGCCGGCGTCACCGGCTCCGGCCGCGTGACCAGCCTGGGCGGCAAAGGCCAGGTACCGTCCCTACAAGCCGTGCTGGACGCGGTCGCTGCTCACTGATCATGGACTACAAAGACACCTCCAAACGGCTGTGGCAATACGCGCGCCCTCAATGGCGCATGCTGGCAGGCACGATCGGATTCTTCATCGCCAGCTCAGCCGTTGAACCATTGATTCCGGAGCTGTTCAAGCGCCTGCTCGACTCGGGCTTCAAAGAAGGCTTGCAGTACCCGCTGTGGGTGGTACCTGCTGTGGTGATCGGCCTGTTCACCATCCGCGGCCTGTTCTCGTTCATGGGCACCTTCACCATGAACTCGGCCACCTCCAGCATGGTCATGGCGCTGCGCAGAGACCTCATGCGGGGCCTGCTCAAGGCAGATGCCAGCTTGTTCACCCGCATTGGCCCTGGCCTGGCTGTGACCAAAGTTATCAATGACCCTCAAGTTGCTGCGAACAGCCTGGGTGGATCGGCTGTCGCGTTCCTCAAGGATGGCACCACGCTGCTGTGTCTTGTCGGCTACCTCTTTTATCTCAACTGGCAGCTCACCATGCTGTCCATGGTAGTGGCCCCCTTGCTGGGCCTGACTGTCAAGCTGGTGCAAAAGCGGCTGACTCACGTGGGCGAAGCAACCTACCAGGCCCAACAGACCATGGTCGGCACGGTGGACGATAACGCCCGCGCCTGGCGGGTGGTGCGCACCTTCGATGCCGCTGATTTCGAAACCGGTCGCTTCGATGTGCAGGCCAACCACCATCGGCGCATGTACATGAAACAGGTGGTGGCCAGCAACATGGTGAGCCCACTCACACAAATCGTGGCGGCCATCGGTGTGGCCATCATCCTGACCCTGGCCCTGTCGCAAGCGCAGACTGACCAGAAAACGGTGGGGGATTTCACCGCCTTCATCATGGCCATGCTGCTGGCCATCCGCCCTCTGCGCACAGTCACGGACCTGTATCAGCCCATCAACAACGCTTTGATCGCTGCCCGAGGAGCCTTCGAGCTCATCGATGCCCCGCCTGAGCCCGACCTGGGCACCGCAGAAATGCCCACCTGCCAGGGACACATCGTCTTTGACCGCGTCCGGCTGGATTACGAAGGGGCCGCCTACCCTGCCTTGCGCAGCCTGGACCTGGACATCCAGGCAGGCCAGACCGTGGCGCTGGTGGGCTCATCAGGGGCTGGCAAGACCACCGTGGTCAACGCCCTGCTGCGCTTTGCCAACCCATCCGAAGGCCAGATCCGCATCGATGGCACCCCCATCGACAGCCTCAAGCTGGCCAGCCTGCGCCGACACTTTGCCGTCGTGTCGCAAGACATCGTGCTGTTCGAAGGCTCGGTCGCCCAGAACGTGGCGTATGCCAGTGCAGGCGGTGTTGATCGAGACAAGGTCGAACGCTGCCTGCGCGCCGCCAACCTGTGGAACCACATCACCACCCTGCCGGAAGGCATGGATGCGCCTGTGGGCACCAACGGCAGCCGCTTTTCTGGAGGCCAGCGCCAGCGCCTGGCCATCGCCCGCGCCCTGTACCGCGATGCCGCCATCTGGATCTTTGACGAGGCCACCTCGGCCCTGGATTCAGAGTCGGAAGCAATCGTTCAGCGCTCCATCGAAGACCTGCGCGGCAACAAAACCCTGATCCTGATCGCCCACCGCCTGAGCACCATCAAGAACGCCGACCGCATCTTCGTGATGTCCGAAGGCAAGGTGGCTGAGCAGGGCTCCCACGCCGAGCTCATGGCTCAGGGCGGCATCTACGCCGGCATGGTGCGCATCCAGGCCGCTGACTGAATCAGCAACCCCTTGTCACGTTTTTGTTGGGAAAATGCCT
This sequence comes from Aquabacterium sp., assembly GCF_049274795.1. Taxonomy (GTDB): domain Bacteria; phylum Pseudomonadota; class Gammaproteobacteria; order Burkholderiales; family Burkholderiaceae_C; genus Aquabacterium. The sequence goes on along the minus strand of NZ_JBASTH010000095.1, from coordinate 71,705 downwards.
TGAAATTCAGGGCAAATCTCACTAGACGCGCCCAAGGCAAGGTTTACAGTCAGCCTTTGGGCCGGTGCGGGCATTCGCCCGGATAATCGGCAAAAGCGCTTTATTTTTATTCAGGACATGGCAGAACCCTTGGCGGAATCCCCGGGAACGCTGTCTGGCGTCGCACGGGTACTGGTCAATGCCGGCAAGCTCGACAGCCGGGAGGCGGAAGAGCTCACGCGCACAGCCCGAGAGCAGCGCCGCAGTTTCGTCACGACCTTGCTGACCGCGGGCAAGGTCAAGTCCGATGAGTTGGCTCACACCCTGTCGCGCGCCTTGTCGGTGCCCTTGCTCGACCTGAGCGCACTGGATGTCCAGCGCCTGCCGCAGGGCGTGATCGACGCCAAGCTGTCCAACCAGTACCAAGTACTGGTGCTCTCCAAGCGGGGCAGCCGGCTGTTTGTAGCCGGCGCCGACCCGACCGACCAGGAAGCCATCGAACGCATCAAGTTCGCCACCCAGCTCAACCCCGAGTGGGTCATCGTCGAGCATGACAAACTGGTCAAGGTTCTGGAAGGCACCACGGGCTCGACAGCCGACCAGATCGCGGCGATCGCCAACGAAGATTTCGATTTCGACATCACCGACGACGCCTCCGAGCCCCAGCAGGAGACACAGAGCCTGGCCTCCGAGGTCGAGGACGCGCCCGTCGTGAAGTTCCTGCAGAAGATGCTGGTCGATGCCATCAATGCGCGCGCATCCGATCTGCACTTCGAGCCCTACGAGTACAACTACCGCGTGCGCTTTCGCATCGACGGCGAACTGCGCGAGATCACGCAGCCGCCGGTGGCCATCAAGGACAAACTGGCCTCACGCATCAAGGTCATCTCGCGGCTGGACATCGCCGAAAAGCGCGTGCCGCAAGATGGCCGCATGAAGCTGAAGTTCGGCACCAAGTCGATCGACTTCCGCGTCAGCACCCTGCCCACGCTCTTCGGCGAGAAGATCGTGATCCGGATCCTGGACCCGTCCAGCGCCAAGCTGGGCATCGAAGCCCTGGGTTACGAGCCGGAAGAAAAAGCCCGCCTGCTGGACGCCATCGTGCGCCCCTACGGGATGGTGCTGGTCACCGGCCCTACGGGCTCGGGCAAGACGGTGTCGCTCTACACCTGCCTGAACATCTTGAACCAGCCGGGCGTCAACATCTCCACGGTGGAGGATCCGGCTGAAATCAACCTGCCGGGCATCAACCAGGTCAACGTCAACGACAAGGCGGGGATGAACTTCTCCACCGCGCTCAAGGCTTTCCTGCGCCAGGATCCCGACGTGATCATGGTCGGTGAAATCCGTGACCTGGAGACCGCCGACATCGCCATCAAGGCGGCGCAAACGGGTCACATGGTGATGTCCACGCTGCACACCAACGATGCGCCCACCACGCTGACCCGCCTGATGAACATGGGTGTTCCCTTGTTCAACATCGCCTCCAGCGTGATTCTGATCACCGCGCAACGCCTGGTGCGCCGCCTGTGCGAGAACTGCAAGGCCCCCGCCGAATACCCACGCGACGCCATGGTCAAAGCCGGCTTCACCGACGAGCAACTGGAAGGCAACTGGAAGCCCTACCGCGCCATCGGCTGCTCGAGCTGCAACAACGGCTACAAGGGCCGCGTGGGCCTGTACCAGGTGATGCCCATCACGGAAGAAATGCAGCGCATCATCCTGAACCAGGGCACGGCCATGGACATCGCCAAGCAGGCCCAAGTCGAAGGTGTGCGCGACTTGCGCCAATCAGGCCTGGTCAAGGTACGCGGCGGTGTCACCACGCTGGAAGAAGTCATTTCGGCCACCAACGACTAACAACCCTCGCCAGAGAACGAACACAGACCGGAGCATCGCCCTATGGCTACCGCCGCCAAGAAACCGCAGGAATTCGTCTTCGAGTGGGAAGGCAAGGACAGGACCGGCAAACTCGTGCGAGGCGAAACCCGCGCGGGTGGAGAAGCCATGGTCAGTGCCTCGCTGCGCCGACAGGGCATCCTGGTCAACAAGGTCAAGAAACGCCGCACAAGCGGCGGCTCCTCCATCAAGCAGAAAGACATTTCCGTCTTCACACGGCAACTGGCCACCATGATGCGCGCGGGCGTGCCACTGCTGCAGGCTTTCGACATCGTGGCCCGGGGCAGTACCAACCCACGCGTCACCAAGTTGCTCAATGACATCCGGGGCGATGTGGAAACCGGGACAAGCCTGTCGCAGGCCTTCCGCAAGCACCCAATGTACTTCGATGCGCTGTATTGCAACCTGGTCGAGGCCGGTGAGGCCGCCGGTATCCTGGAAACACTGCTGGACCGCCTGGCCACCTACCAGGAGAAGACGCTGGCCATCAAGCAAAAGATCAAGTCCGCACTGATGTACCCCACCTCGGTGCTCGTGGTGGCCTTCATCGTGGTGACGGTGATCATGCTGTTTGTTGTGCCCGCTTTCAAGGAAGTCTTCTCATCTTTCGGCGCAGACCTGCCGGCGCCGACGCTGTTCGTGATCGCGATGTCCGAGTTCTTTGTCGCCTACTGGTGGGTGATTTTCATCGCCCTGGGCGGCGGACTGTACTTCTTCTTCCAGAGTTGGAAGCGATCCGAGAAAATGCAGAAGACGATGGATCGGCTGCTGCTCAAAGTACCCGTGTTCGGCAACCTGATCTTCAAGTCGGCCGTGGCCCGCTGGACACGCACGCTCTCGACAATGTTCGCCGCAGGTGTCCCGCTGGTGGAGGCGCTTGACTCCGTGGGGGGGGCGGCAGGCAACGCCGTGTTCGCCGAAGCCACCGAGAAGATCCAGAAAGACGTGTCCACCGGCACCAGCCTGACCACGTCGATGCAGAGCGTCAACATCTTTCCCATCATGGTCCTTCAGATGGCCGCCATTGGCGAAGAGTCCGGCGCGCTGGATTCGATGCTGGGCAAAGCCGCCGACATCTATGAAGAAGAAGTCGATGAAATCGTCAAGGGCCTGTCCAGCCTGATGGAGCCCATCATCATCGTGTTCCTGGGCACGCTGATCGGCGGCATCGTCGTGGCCATGTACCTGCCCATCTTCAAGATCGGTCAAGTGGTCTGATGTTCGACACCTACCTGCCGATCCTGCTGACCCCGGCAGTGCTGTTCGTGCTGGGACTGCTGATCGGCAGCTTCCTCAATGTCGTGATCCACCGCCTGCCGCTCATGCTCGAGCGGCAGTGGAAGCAGGATGCACGCGACATGCTCGAACTGGATGATGCCGAGGGCGATGGCCAGCCGCTGAGCCTGTCCCGGCCCGCCTCGCGCTGCCCCGCCTGCAGCCACAAGATCCGTTGGTACGAGAACATCCCGCTGATCAGCTGGCTGATGCTGCGTGGCAAGTGCTCGGGCTGCGGCACCCGCATCTCCTGGCGCTACCCCCTGGTCGAACTGACCACCGGCCTGCTGTTCGCGGCCTGCGCCTGGCAGTTCGGCCCGCACCCGTTCACGCTGGCCTGGTGCGCCGTGGTAGCCGTGCTGGTGGCCGCCTCCATGATCGACTGGGACACCACGCTGCTGCCCGATGACCTCACCCTGCCGCTGATGTGGGCAGGCCTGGTGGTGGCCGGCCTGGGCTGGAACCCTGCCCTGCCCCTGCGTGATGCGCTGTGGGGCGCCGTGGCCGGCTACCTCTCGCTGTGGACGGTGTACTGGGTGTTCAAGAAGGCCACCGGCAAGGAAGGCATGGGCTACGGCGACTTCAAGCTGCTGGCCGCCCTGGGCGCCTGGCTGGGCTGGAAGATGCTGTTGCCCATCATCCTGATCTCATCCGTGATCGGTGCGGTGGTCGGCATCATCCTCAAGCTGCAGAGCAGCCTGCGCGAAGGCATGTACGTGCCATACGGCCCCTTCCTGGCCGGCGCCGGCCTGGTGGTGCTGTTCGCTGGCGAGGCCCGCGTGCTGGACTGGTTCGGCTGGTGAGTGTTGAGCGCGCCCACAACGCTGGCGTCATGCCCCTCCAGACCATCGGCCTGACAGGCGGCATCGGCAGCGGCAAGTCCACGGTGGGCCAGATGCTGGTCGATCTGGGCGCGCACCTGGTCGACACCGATGCCATCTCCCGCGCACTGACAGCCCCCGGTGGCCACGCCATCGAGGCCATCCGCCAGGCCTTCGGGCCCGAGATGGTCGACGCACAGGGCGCCATGGACCGCGCGCGCATGCGTATCCTGGCCTTCAGCGATCCGACCGCCCTGGCGCGCCTGGAGACCATCCTGCACCCCTTGATTGGTCAGCAGGCCGACGCGCACGCCGCCAAGGCCTCGCCCGGGCAAACCGTGGTTTACGACGTACCGCTGATGGTCGAATCGGGCCGCCGCTGGCGCGACAAGGTTGATCGCATCCTGGTGGTCGATGCCCTGCCAGAGACACAGATCCAGCGCGTCATGGCCCGTTCAGGCTGGGAGAGGCCGGCCGTCGAAGCCGTGCTGGCCAAGCAGGCCAGCCGTGAACAGCGCCGTGCCGCGGCAGACCATGTGATCCTCAACGACGGCATCACCCTGCAACAGTTGCAGCAGCAGGTCAGGGAACTGTGGGACCTGTGGAACAATCACCCCTGAACAGCGTGCAAAAGCTTTAGGTGGCGTGTTGATCCTCTACGAATACCCTTTCAACGAAAGCATCCGCACGATGCTCCGCCTGGAGCATCTGTTCAAGCGCCTGGAGCAATTGGCCACGCGTGAAACGCCGGTCGATCACCACTACGCGCTAGCCACCCTGTTCGAGATCATGGATGTCGCCTCACGGGCCGACATCAAGAGCGATCTGCTCAAGGAACTGGACCGCTACAAGCACCAGTTCGAAAGCTACCTCGGCAACCCCGCCATCCAGGAAGCCGTGCTGCAGCAGGTGCTGCAGCGCATCGACAACGCCTACCAGGGACTGAACCACCTGCAAGGCAAGGCCGGCCAGGCACTGTCGGCCAACGATTGGCTGATGAGCATCCGCAGCCGCATCAGCATCCCCGGCGGCACCTGCGAATTCGATCTGCCCTCCTACTACGCCTGGCAGCATGAGCCGCCTGTCCGCCGCCAGGCCGATCTGCAGCAATGGGCCGGCACCCTGGGGCCGCTGTACGAGGCCCTGTCGCTGATGCTCAGCCTGCTGCGCGATGCCGGCGTGCCGCACATGGTGGCAGCCCCTGGCGGGCAGTTCCAGCACAGCCTGAAAGAAGGCCGCACCTACCTGCTGCTGCGCCTGCGCATCGACCCCAGCCTGGGTCTGGTGCCCGAGATCAGCGGCAACCGCCTGATGGTGTCGCTCCGCCTGATGCGCCAGGATGCCGACGGCAAGCCCAAGCTGGCCACCGACACCGATGCCGGCTTCGAGCTGACCCTGTGCGCTTGATTCACGCCTGATGCCCCGAACCGACACGGCCATGGACACGCCCAAGAAGCCCCCGATGGTGCACTGCCCATCCTGCGGCGAGCCCCACCCCTACCTGCTGGACAACCCCTACCGCCCCTTCTGCAGCAAGGGCTGCCAGGCCATCGACCTGGGCGCCTGGGCCAGCGAGCAGTACCGCATGTCGGCCAAGCCCAACCCGGAAGACCTGCCTGAGGATCTGATCGATCCGGACGACATCCGATGAGCGGGTTCAGCGACGACGAAGCCGCCGAGCTGAAGGCGTCGCTGCAGCGCGCACGGCGCCAGCCCATGAATTTTGCGGCGGCCCTGGGCAAGCGTCCGGAAGATCACCGCCTGAGCCTGCACCACACGCGCGCCGGCCGCGCCCTGGCCAAGGTGCTCAAGGAAGCCACCGGCTCGAAGCAGTTGGCCTTCGGCACCACCGAAGTCGATGACAGCCGCAAGGACACCTTGGTGCTGGTGCTGGATGCCAAACCGCCCACAGGCCTGGCCAAGAAGCTGGCCAACTGGCTCAAGCTCCAGGGGCTGCCGATCCGCAAGGTGGCGCTCAAGCTGGAAGGGCAGGAGCTTTCAGAGGATGACGATGGGGGCGCTGAAACAGGCATCGGCCGCGATGACCCGGAAGATGCCGGCAGCAGCAACACCGCGGCGCTGGCCAAGATCCAGGCCGCCCTCAAGCTCCTGCTGCCAGAGGTTCAACAAGCGATCCAGACTGGCGGCCGTCTTGCCCCGGCGCTGCGTCAGGCCGTGCAGGACTTGACGTCCGCCCTCAAACTCGGCGCCGTCGTTCAGGCCACCGAGGGGGTGAAGAAGCTCAACAGTGTGCTGCGCCAGGCACAGGCGGAAGCGCTGACGCAAAAGGATCTGGGCAAGCTGGACGAGCCCGGCATGGACAGGGCGTTCGTGCTCATCAAGACCCTCCAGGACGACCCCAAGATCCAGCAGGAGCGCCAGGCGCTCGAGAAGCTCGGCGCCAGTGTTCGCGAGCAACTGCTGGCTGCCCGCAAGGCCGAGGCGCGCGGCGACCTGGCCGCGGCCGAGAAGCTCAAGGCACAGGCGCACAAGGAACGCCTTGCAGCACGTGCCGTGCTGGAATCCTGCTGGCCCAAGCGCGATGCCCGCACCAAAGGCACCGCCGAAGACTGGGCCCCCTTGGTGGCAAGGCTGAACGTGGCATCTCCCAAGGATCTGGCGGTGTTCTGGTCGGGGGACAAGGAGGCTGCGATCGACATCGCAGCCGATCAAGGCGGGGTAGCGCTTGAATCCACCCCTGGCGGTACGATCATCGATGACTGGGACAAGCATGATCCCAGCAAGGCTCTGCCCTGGAACCAGGACTCGAAGGAGCCCCCACCCTATCTGCGCGATCTGTGGGCGCTGGCTTCGGCGTCGTACGCCGAAAGCGCGCAAGGCAAGATCACGATTGTTCAGACGCCCGACCGCCACCCCGATGGCGGCCTGATGTGGCGCCTGGTCGAAGAGCGCATCCTGCGCAACAAGGCACGCCGTGGTGAGATCACGTTCACACCGCCCATCGTCCTGCCTACCAACAAGACCTGATCATGACAGCAGCCTACGATCTCTTCATCAAGCAACTGAAGGCCGAAGGGCGTGAGCGGCTGGAGGGGTTTTCCACCAGCAATTTCAGGCAACTCACCGCGGACGAACGCATCAAGGTTCGCCAAGCCTTGGTGGACCTCGTCGCGCAGCACGACATGCGCGCGCCTGTGCCCTTGTCGGTGCTGAGCCCCGAGGGAGACACCCTGGCGTTGCTGGAACCGTTGGCTCCGGCAGCGGCCACCGCGGCGCAGGCCACTGATTTCGAACTGCAGGTGCTGGCCGCGCTGGCCCTGCTGTCAGGCAGGCCCATTGTCCTTGACGCGCTCGAAGGCGTCTTCACGAAGGCGACCGACAACTGGAAGCGCGGCATCGCCATGGACGGCCTGCGGTGGGCCTTGCCCGCCAGCGACGCCAGCCCCCGGCTGGCCAGACTGGTGCGCGCGATGGACGACGAAGACCTGCGCGCCGATGCGGCCGACACCTTGCTGCAGCGCCACGGCTGGTATCTCACGGATGCCGCAACGCAGGTAGAGGCGCTGCAATTGCTGCGGGCACTGGTCGACGGCGATGCCACACAACGCGATACCGCGCTCGTCAAAGTCTTGAAAACCCCGGTCAAGCCCGTGCCTCGCTGAACGCCATGACGGCAGCCTATGACTTGTTCCTGCGTGAGTTCAACGCCACGGGGCGAGAGTCCATGGACGGCGTGTCCGTCTACAACCTGGCCCATCTGAGCGAACCTGAACGCCTGCTGGTACACGAAACCCTGCTGCAGGCATTTCGGCAGCGCCATGCGCGTGCGCCACGCCCGCTCGCCTTCATCACGCCGAATACATGCACAAGGCAGTTGCTGGAGGAGGTGCTCCAGGCGCAGCCCCCCCATGAAACATCCGATGAGTTCGTGCTGAACTGCGCCTATGCGTTGCTCTCGATCACCGTGCACCCCGCCGCGATGGACATACTGGAGCGCAAAGTGCTCGCGCACGATGATCCGTGGTTGTGCGGGCTGGCCATGGAAGGGTTGACGCGTTCCGTCCCTGGCACGAACGCCAGCGAACGCCTGGCCCGCATCGTGTGCGCTGATGCCACTGAGGCACCGCAGCTCGGCGCGGCCGATGCCCTCTTGATACGACACGGATGGCGGCTGGAAGATCCACAGCGCAAGGCGGAAACATTGACGCTGATGCGGGCCATGATCGGGGACGATGCAGCTGCCCGGGATGCTGCCCTGCTGAAGGTGCTCAAGACACCCGTGCAGGGTTGGCCACGCCCGTGACGCGGCCTTGACCCGGTCGATCAGGGCGCGCCGAACTGCAGCGCCCGTGGATCGCGAGTAGACGTCAGGTCGTAGAGCTTGAAGCGGCGTCCCAGGCGTGCACCGCCATCGCGCAGCAGCGGTGCGTAAACGATGGACGCTGTCGACGGCCCCGAGCGAAGCAGGATGGCATCAAAGGGGATGGTTACGTACACGCCCTTGTCGAACGAGCCCTCGCCGAACTGCTCTGCGGACACGTTCGTCTTGGTGGCATAAGCCCCCATGGTCACGCCATTGGGGAACACGCGAGAGATGTCCAGCGTCACGCCGCGATCGCCGGCCAGGTACTGCCCGGCGCTGATCTTGGCCACCACATCCTGCCAGCCGGTGTCCCAGTAAGCGCTGACATGGCCCGTGCTCACCTCGTAGTCACGCAGGCCGAAATCCTGTTCGAAGGCCCGCTGGCGCACGCGGTTGACATCCAGGCCCACGGCCAGCCGGCTGCCCACAGGGCGGTACAGATATTCACCCCCGATGCCCGCGTACATGGTTTCCAGCAGGCCCGCATAGGCCAGATAGAAGTGATCCCCAGCGCCGCCCATGTGCGTCAGTTGCAGATTGGGCATGGTCGCATTGCGCGTGGTCAGGTACTCACGGATGTAGGTGCGTACACGCGGCAGGTTGCTCGACGCGGTGAACTTGAACTTGTCGTAGTTATCTATCAGGCCCACGTTCAGGTAGGTACTGACCCAGGTGTCCGGACTCAGCTTGAACGCCGCATCCAGCGTAGCGGACAGTTGGAACAACAGCAAGCCATCAGGGCCGCCCAGCGTCTGGCGATAACCCAATCCGAACCCGTACGAGAACCGGGAGGGCTCACTGTCATACAAGACCTCACTGGATGCCTGCGCAGAAGCCGGTGGCACCGCTTGCTTGGTGATCGCCTCGGAGCGTTCACTGGTCGGCAGCAATTGGGTACGCGCGCGCGCCCAGGCCTCCCGATCCACCACGGCCTGGGCTACCTTCACTCCGCGCTGGTCAAACCGCAACTCGATGCGGTCCACCGGTGCTGGCGCATCCCGATGGACCACGGCCGCCACCTTGTCCACCACGGGCCGCTCATACCCCATCGCCGGATCGGCCACCACCACAGACCAGGTGTTGCCGCGCTGCTCGATGCTGCTGACACGCAGGCCGGTCTGCACCTGGATGTCTCGCGCCGTGACCGAGGGATCCCCGGCCTTGGCAGGCCTGCCGGCAGCGACTGGCACAGCACGAGCATCCAGCACTTTGGGCATGAACAGCTTGTCCAGTGGTGCATTCATCTGCACAGTGAGCGTGGGCATGTCGCCCCGCTCCACCCCCAGGGTCACGTCCAACCAACGCCAGGGGCGATACACCACCCCCAGGTTCAGCGGCGTGCGTTGCTTGATGGGCCGACCGGCCTGGTCGTTCGCATAATCATTGCCGTCGATCTCTGCCTTGAGCACCCAGCGCTGCCCCGGCAACTCGTACTGCACCCCGCCAAAAAACGCTGCAGGCCCACGGAAGAAAGCGTGGGTGCTGACCGTGCCGCCATTGCCGACATAAGTGCTGCCATCAGGCCTAGTATCGAAACGCTTGGCCACCAAGCCAAGAGGGTTTCGCACATCACCCCGCCCACCCACGTAGCCAAAGCCCAGTCCGGCGCTTAGGTCGAACGCGCCAAAGCGCTTGCTGGCCACAAAATACTCACCCGAGAAAATGCCTGTACCCAGCAGATCGCGCCAGCCCACGGCCACCTGCGGCCACAGCCTTGATTCTTCCAGCAGCCGCACCTTCACGTGGGCGCTCTTGTCCTTGTAGGACTGGTCGCCAGCGATATCCGGCCCATAGAGCCGATCAGAAATGCTGATGTAGCCAAACGCCACCTCCAGCCAATCCACAGGCTGCAGGGTCATGGTGATCATGCTGTAGGGCTCTTGCCGGCTGAACGACAGCGCCCCAGTACCTGCTGGCGCCATGCGTGCCGTGGGCGTCTGCAGCAGGCCGACCACACCCCAATCATTGCCGATCAGGGGCAGATCCCGGGCCTGATCAGCCTGGCTGACCTTACGCGCCTGACGCTTGTACGACCAGGGCACGCCTTGCTGCGCCACAGCCTGCGTGGCCAGAAAGGCCACCACCTGCTCGGACAGGACCGCATCCATGCCCTCGCCCATGTCGGGCGCCCACAACCAGGCCCCCGGCGCGGGCGCATCCTGTGATTGCCCATTCCAGCCGGCCACGCCGTGGCTGAACACGCGCCCATCGGGCTGCACCACCCACGCACGATCCGCCGCCACCACACCGCACGCCCGCAGATAGGTGGCTGTATCGGCACCCTGCTGGTGAGGCACCTGGCACATGTGGCCACTGACGCGCAGCAAGGACACCCACGGGCTGCGCGGCGCCGCATGCACGACATCCCCCCGGCGCAACCAGGGGTCTGCCTTGGGGTTAGTCTGGAGCCAGCGAGCATCCGCCTTGGGCAGCGGCACACGGCCCGTGACGGGCATGTCGGCGATCACTCCCGCCAGAGCAGAAAAGCGTCCGGCCAGGGCTTGCCGCAACTCGGTCTGGCGCTGTTGCTGCCCAGCCCGCTCGGCCGCGGCGTACCATCCCAGTGCAAAGAGGTCGGCGTTGTCTGGCAACGGGTTAGCCAGCAACCAATCACTCAGTCGCTGCTCGGTCTCCACGACGCGATCCGGCCCCTGCGAAGGCGCCTGTGCGTAGGAGGGCAGTGCCAGGGTCTGTGTCGCGCACATCAGAACCAGGGATCCGAATGCTCGACCCCAGGCCACTCGGCAAAGACTCATGAACGCAGCCCTTGGTCAACGGCCCAGGTTTGCCAGGTGATGCACAGATCGGCAGCAATGCACTGCTCGCCATACACGGGCTGGGCCCCTTGTGGCCCCAGCTTCACGGCATACCGGGCTGGCGGATAAGCCCCAGCACCGGATACGACCGACTCCCGAAACCAGCGCAAGTCAGCCGGCACGTTGCCTGCCCATGCCGTGTCGCGGGGCGTGGCCAAGGCTTCGATCTGCAATGACTGGGCAGCGCCCAGGCGATAACCGGGCATCTGATCAAGCACGCGCTCATACGGGGGTGGTGTCTGCTGCAAGGCTGCCTGCCACGCCGGCACGCCTTGGGGCCAACGCACATCACGCCATTCCGCAGGCGTACCGACAAGCCCGGCCAGACGACCATGGCGCAAGCGCAACACCTCGCCTGAGCCGCTGTACCAGACCTCTACCGGTGACGCCGAATCAAGCTGATCTACATAGCCGAGCACCAGCAAGACCGGATGGCCATTGAAGGTGACGCGCAGGTACCTGTACTTGGGGTTCAGCGGTTGCTGCGTGAGCGCGGCCTGATCGCCACGGGACAACAACAGACGCGCCGCGTCAAAAGCCGCGGCCTGGTTGGAGGCGCAGCCCTGTAGACCCAAGCCAAAGGCAACAACGCACACACAAACCAAAGCAGCCGACCTTAAGGAAGTCAGCCGCTCATTCAGATGCGCCCTCATGTTGAGGGCGCTTCAGAAAATGGGGAAGTAATGCCCCAGTTACAGAGGAGCACCAGGAGCGCGTTAGCGCGTAGCCGTCGCCGTCGCTGTTGCAGGCGTGCTGTTGTCGTTGCTGGACACAGCCACGGCCACCGCCACACCAATGGCTGCCGCTGTCCCGACAGCGATCAACGCCGTGGTGCCTGCAGCGAAGCCGGCACCGCCAGCACCTGCCGCGCCAGCTGCTACTGCGCTGGTCGTGGTTGTCGTGGAAGCACCAGCAGCCGTGCTGCTGCTCACGCCGTCAACAGCGAAGGCGCCCGAAGCGACCAAGCAGAACGACGTTGCAATGATCAGTTTTTTCATAAAGCGACCTCTCAATTTTGGCGCAGTTTTGCGTCTTCGGATCAGTATGGCACGACAAGGACAAGTGCATGAAGCCACTTGGCCGCTGACAACACTCAACGGTGGCATCGGTTGCAACAACTCACCTGCATCTCAGTGCAAGGGCATGAACCCGCAAAATAGGATTGCCACCCTGCATTCGCGGGACTAGCATGCCACCTGTTTGCAATCGATGGGCATGAAAAAGTGCGCGTTTTCCCGCTCAACTACAGCCAATGTAAGCCAGACGCCACACCAAGATGACATCCGTTGCATGGGTTTGATGACTAAAATGTTTGTATCAAACTAACGAGCCGCCGCCAACTGATGCTCGTGATTTGCGAGGACGTGCCAAAGCCGCTTCCGCAGATGCAGTTAACACAATCAGGATCCCAACCTTATGTCCATAGACGACCCGCTGGTCGCCGCCTTCAGCATCACGATGGCCGTCAGTTTCGGCGTGTGCTTGTTGCTGGTATTGACTCAAAGATGGCACGGGCGGCTCTCATTGGACGGCGACTTGACTGGGGCACAGAAGTTTCATGACGTGCCAGTGCCACGGATTGGGGGGGTGGCCGTTTTTGCGGGCCTGCTGAGCGGCGTCATGGGCCTCGCGGTTTTCGTTGACCGTTCGGATACAGAGCCCTTGCTCCTGCTGATCATGGCAAGCCTTCCCGCCTTCCTGGCGGGCTTGCTTGAAGACATCACCAAGCGGGTGTCAGTTGGCATAAGGCTGCTGGCAACATTCTCTTCGGCCGCCTTGGCAGCGTGGCTGGTCGATGCGTCCCTAACCCGACTGGACACGTTTGGACTAGATGCCCTGATGACACTGGCCCCTATCGCCGTGATGTTCACCTGCTTTGCCGTGGGAGGCATTGCCAATGCTGTGAACATCATTGATGGCTTCAATGGCTTGGCCTCAGGCAGCATCGTGATCATGCTGGCAGGATTAGGTGCTATCGCTCATTGGGCCGGAGACACGCTGGTGCTGCAAATGTGTCTTCTGGGCATCGGGGCGAGCCTTGGATTCATGCTTTTGAACTATCCCTTTGGCAAGATCTTCCTTGGAGATGGTGGGGCTTATCTCGCCGGGTTCTGGCTCGCAGAATGTGCCGTCCTTCTGTTGAGCCGGAATGAAGAGGTTTCCACCTGGGCCGTGCTTCTTGCCTGCATCTACCCTGCCTTCGAAACAGTGTTCTCCATGTGGCGCAAGGACGTGTACAGAAAGACTGGAATGGGGAAGCCGGACAAGGTGCACTTCCATATGCTGGTCTTCCGACGAATCGTAGGTCAACAGTTTGGAAAAAACGCCCCCGCTTGGCTACGCCATGGTGTGACGAGCTTCTATATCTGGATGCTGGTGGCCGCATGCCAAATCACAGCGATCTGGATGACGGCCATGGGACAAGGATCTCCGGTACTTGCGACCGCCATTGTGGGCTTCGCGCTCATCTACATCGCCATTTATAGAACCATGGTTCTTGGATGCTTTCCAAAGACCATCGAGCCGGACGGCGAGAGCCCTATGCACGCCTGACAAACACAGGCACCCACACCGCCGCAACCTTTACCCGCAGATTTGGGTGTACTGGCGTTCAACCGCATCAGCCATCGCTTCCAAGCTGAAGGATTCAAGGTAAAGCCTCCGGCCAGCCCGCCCCATGGCAGCACGTTGCTGAGCCGAATGCAGCAAACTTGACAGAGCCTGGACAACATCATTGATATTGGCGTTGTCAACCAGGACACCGCTGCGTCCGTGGTCAACAAGCTCAGGCACACCACCCACGCGTGATGCAACCACGGGCAACCCTGCCTGCATGGCTTCAATGATGCTCAGCGGCAAGCCCTCATACGCAGAGAGCAGCACAAACACGTCGCAATCAGCCAAACGTTCCCGAACGTTGTCCTGATTACCCCAGAATGTCACGTCGACCATGGCGCTCGCTTGAGTCTTCGTTGCCTCGAATTCAGGCCCACCTCCGAAGAACCACAACTCCTTATCCGTGGACTGAAGGTGGCTGAATGCAGACAGCAGCAAGGTTTGAAGCTTGGGCTCCTGGAACCGAGCGACCATCACAAAACGGCACCTGCCATCCTGCCTGATACGCTTTGTAGGAGCATCATCGGCCACCCCGTTTCTGATCTCGACAAGACGGCGCGAGGGAAACAGGCGATTGCGCGCAGCCAATTGAAAGTCGTAGCTGGACACACAGATGATTCGGGCCGCTAGACGGGCTGCCAGCGCTTCGGCGATCAGGACCATGTAACGGCGGTGCAACGGCACGCCTGGCTTGAAACCCCATCCATGCGCGGTATATATCGCCGGCACGCCGACGACCCTTGCCGCAATACGCCCCAGGAAGCCAGCCTTGCTGCTGTGGAGGTGCACGATGTCGGGACCATGATCGCGGATCAGTGCCACCAACTGCCTTAACGCGACAAGATCTTTCCAGGGGTTCACGGAACGCCCAAGGCTGGGCAGGACATGGCACTGAACATCAAGTGCCCGCGCCTGTTGAGCCAACCACCCCTCTGCTCCTACGACCAGCGTCATGTCCACCTTGTGCCGAAGTGTGGCGACGAGGTCAAATACGTGGCGTTGAGCTCCTCCCATTTCGGAAAGAGTGATGATCTGAAGCACCCTCATGGCACACGCGTCGCAAGTCTGGCTTTGAGGAACTTGACGGAAAACGCCAGAGCCCCGAACAGGTAGCCGAACCCCTGCCCCTGCAAGAAGGCAATGGCACAGGTCATCATGGCAGTCCCGTATGCAGCAGCGGAGCCTCGCGATTCGGTCGACCATTGTCGGTACTGGATCAGCGGTTCGTCGATGTTCTCGAAAACATAGGTTGGATCGGCCGCCATGCGCACCCACAGATCGTAATCCTCGGCATGCAAGCCCGTGAGGTAGCCGCCTACTTTCAGCACGGCGGCCTTTCGGAGCATCACCGAAGGATGGCAGATCGGATTCCTGACACACATGGCACGCCGGATGTCTCGATCAAGCAGCGGCGGACGCATCCGCTTCACGAATTGCCCTTCCAGGTCGATCAACTCGTAGGACGAGCCGCAGACCGTGAGACGCGGGGCTTCACGGAAACGGCGTACCTGCACGGCCAGCCTCTCAGGCCGAGCGATGTCATCCGCATCCATCCGGGCGATCAGCTCATGCTTGCAGAAGTACAGACCGATGTTCAGATTGGTCGTCAAGCCTTTGAACGCGGTGGTCACCACCCGGATCCTGGGATCGGCGTCACCGTACTTCTGCTGGATAGCAGCGGCGCCCTGCCCGTTGGCGACGATGACCAGTTCGAAGTTCTCGTACTGCTGCGCCAGAATGCTCTGTACGGCGATGTCCATGTAGTCATCGGCCTTGTTGCTACACAAGAGCACCGACACCCCATCCTGCGGTGTGTTTGGATCAGTCATCTACAGTACGTCCCAAGCCTGAGGAATAAAACTCGAACCGGAGTTCACGAACCATTGGCGCGGAGCAATGGTGAACCCCTTGTCCTTGTCCCTGGCCAACCGGGCACCCCACCAACTGAAGGTGCTGTTGGCAATGACATGGTTCCTGAATTCGAGCATCAGCTTGAATTCGGCGACATCGTCCGCCGGCTTCGGCGAACTTGCAAACACCGTCTCGATGGAGTTGTCTGCAAGCGCCTTGCGACACCATTCGATGTCATCCGAGAATATGACGGCCCTCTTGCAGCCTCTTTGCGCGCACAGCGCCAGCGCCTTTTCGTAATAGCTCATCGCCAGGACACCATGGTGACCCGCCGCTCTGGCGTGGGTCACATAGTCGCCTCGCCTCACATGAAGGGCCACATCCTCATCACGCACGTCGCCCACCCCGAAGGACCGGATCTCGCCCTCCGAAAGATGGAGGATGTCCCCCTTCAGATCCTGCACCACGGACTGCACCACACTCTCTGACTGCCAGTAACCCACGTAGTAGCGCGCCGAGCCTTCCAGATCGGCCAGCGACCACCCACCTCGCTCGACCAGGACATCCGCCCCCCCGAGCGCGGCAAGAAGCCTGGAGCTCAGGATGTTCCCGCCCAGCCAGCGCGTCCTGAAACCGGCATCGACATCGCTGCCGACAGGAAGCACATACCGCCCGGCATCACGGAACACTTGGTCGAGCACCAGATCGCGGGGAGGCTGATACCGGTGCAGATGCCGCGGGTCGAGCATCACCGTGGCGCCTTGGTTTTCCAGCTTCTTGCAGAGGGCATACTGGAATATCTGATTGCCCAGACCGCCTTGCAACCTGACCAACTTCATGCGGCGCGTTCCGATTGCCTGAAATACCTCAGGGATACAAACCAAGCCATGAAGAGCGGCATCCAGAAGAAATTGAGATTGAAGAAGTGGTGGTACATGATGGAGAACCCGGATGCCACCAGCAGAAAGGGAAGGAACAGCGTCTTGACGGGATTCCCGCCATCGCCAGGAGCCAGCCTGGATGCCAGGAACCCCGCGAAGAGGCACCCCAGGGCCACCCCGACAAGCGAGTAGGCGGCATACATCGAGCCGATCAGGCCCAGCGGCGAGGTGGGGTCGGGAAAGCTCACCATGGCGTCCTTCAGCGTGGACGGCAGCAACTTTTGCGGCACCAGATGCGATATCAGGAAAATGATCTTGCCCTCCACCTCAGGGTGCGCCATGACGTAATTGGTGTTGACGACCGGTGAGCCGAAGTAAAGCCCTAGGACGAAGGTCATCAGGAACGCACCGATGTCACCCACCTGCATGTCCGGATTGCGGGCCAACCGCGTGACCAGGAAGACGCCCAGAAGAACGACAGTCGCGACCAGCCCCTTGAGCATGACCTTGGCGCTCTTGCCTTGCTCCAGGGTCAGCAAGCTCGCGAAGAAGAAGAGCATGCCGCCCATCTTGGCGCTGGAAAGAAAGATGAAGAGCGCCTCGATGATCAGTATCGTCTTCAGCAGCCTGGCATCCTTCAAGGAATAGGACGCCCGGTGCATCACGATTGAAAAGTACCCGCACAGCAGTTTCACCCCGTGGATCCCGAAGGGGGATGCATCCAGGGCAGCCTCGATGTCCTGCGCCGTCACCGCCCCGGAGATGATGCCCAGGACACCGGCCGCCCCCATGAAATACTGGCTGACGGCGATCACGACGAAATTGAGCACGATCAGGATGCGAAGGTCACGCCTGATGTCTTCTGCCTTCAGCTGGTACTGAAAATACTGGCGCCTTGAAAAATGGGGGATGCCCAGCAAGAAACCGATCCCCAGGAAAACTGCCGCCTGCAGGTAGAGCGATGGCAACCCCGCATGCACCGTTTCGCCCAATATCGAGAAGCCGCTGTAGGGACTGCCTGCCAGGGTGACCTGCAGCAGACTCATCCCCACGGCAGACAACATCAACAAGGACAAGACGATGAGTCGCATCAGGCTCTCTTCTTGGCGATGCAGTGCCACCCGAAGCAACTCAGTTCCCGGTCCTTCCAATTGCCGAAGGGCCGCAGCATCACGTAGGCCACGGGCAGGAAAACGATGGCCGCCAGGAAGGCAACGATCGAGGCATGCCGCTGCATCGATGGAAGCCGCACCACCTCTTGCCACAGCGCGTCATGCCAGGAGCCATTCCTGGACAGTTCGATGATGTCGAAGCCATTGGCAGCAAGGTGATGCTCATACCAGTACCTGCTGAAGCCGGAAGTGAAGTAGTACGGCGCCGAATGGACCACGGATGCGAAAGGCGCAGTCAATATCAGGGCCCCGCCGGGTGCGGTGACCCGGCACAACTCCTTCAGGGCCTGAAGCGGATCGGGAACATGTTCCAGCACCTCGCTGCAGAGCACGGCATCGAAGGCCGCATCGGCAACGGGAATGGCCGTGATATCTGAAACGATATCGATCCCTTTGGTGTTCCACTCACCTTTGTGCAGGCCGATCTCAGGCCCTGTGCCTGGGTATTGGCAGAAGTCCTGGGAGACGTATTGCAGGTGTCCGCAGAGCGCCTGGTTCTGGCGCTCTCCCGCCCCGGCATCCAAGATCTTCGAGCCGGCAGGCACATCGCCCAGCGCCTTCTTGAGCCAGCGCCTGCGGCTTTGGAGGTTGTCATCCATCCGCAATGCTGCCCGGACGAAGGATTTAAGGCTCATTTTTCACCCTCATGCATCTCGTTCACGAAGCGCTGAACGTCCGTGAACTTGTTCTTGTTGGCTGCCAGCCATTGGTCATCCTTGTCCCACCATCTGGACCGCTGCAATGCCACCCGGGTCTCTTCGTCGAAGCGATAGCGAACGATCCTGGCCGGCACGCCCGCGACCACCGCATACGGCGGCACATCCCTGGTCACCACGGCATTGGCCGCCACGACGGCACCATCGCCAATCGACATACCGTCGAGTATCACGGCGTTCAGTCCTATCCAGACGTCGGCTCCGATCATGACGGTTTCATTCTGGAGAAACTCGACGCTGCTGTTCGCCGGCGGATACTGTGGGTGCTCGTTGGAATAGAAAAACGGGTGGGACGAGACGAAATTCAAGGGATGCCTGCCCGGCGCCACGACGACATTGCCGCCAATGGAGCAGAAGGGGCCGATCGCACAATTCGCCAGGCGGGAACCTATGGAAATATAGGAATAGCGCCCGACATTCACGTTGACGAGATTGACGTCGTGCCCAACGGTTGCCCACTCCGATATATGGCAGGAGCGCAATACCGCACCCGGCAGGATAGTCGCATTGGGATGGACGCTACTGCTTTTCCAGGTGACCAGCAAATCCCTGTAGTATCGAACCACGGGGTTTGCAATGATTTTCTTAATGATGCCCATGGCGCCAACCGTTCAATACCCACTGGAAAGACGAGAAAAAGCAGATGGTATTGATCAACAGCCAGCCCACCACCGCACCCGACAGGCCATATTTCTCGATGGACCAAGGCACGATTGCCAGCCCTGCCACCAAGCAGAAACCATATACTTTCATGATGGCACCGTGATTGCCGTCCGCAATCCAGTTCAGGTAGCCCACATTGTAAAGTGCGTTCAAGGCTGAGCCCAACAACAGCCAGGGCAGCAAAGGCGCCACCTGCAGGATCAGGGCATCCGATTTCAGCCACCAGCTGACCACATGCATTCCGATGGCCGCATACAGCCCGCCGGCGACCAAAACCATCGCGAGCATCTGGAGCAGCATTTTCTGATTGATGGCCCACCGGGCCGCCCGGTTTTCTCCGACCTGTACCAGCTTCGGGAGATTCAGCTGGCATATCGGATACACCAGTTGGGTGACTCCGATGGCCGCCGTGGAAGCCAGGGTATAGATGCCGAGACTTTCCACCGGCAATTTCTGCCCCACGATGAACCGGTCCATATATACCGCCAGAGACCCCAGAAGCACGGCCAGTGACATTTTGGCGCTGCGCCGGATGACATCTTTCACCGCGATGCGGGGGCCTGCGCCCGCATCTCCATCGTGAGATGCCGTCGCCTGTGCGCAGGCTTCCCTGGACACGAGCCACAAGAGCACACACCGGCGCCCGACTGTCTCAATCAATGCCACCGTCACCATCCAGATCAGGTACAGCTCCGGCCGCCCGAACATGACGGCTACCGCGATGCCGCCGCCATGCCGCAAGCTCTGGGCAACGATGATCAGGAGGCTGTTGGCGACGTGCCATTCGGAGGCGATCAATGCAGACCTGTACAGCGCCCCGGGAAGCTGCACGGCAATGAGCAGGCCCGACAGCAGCACGACCTCACGGGCAAGACCGACGTCGAGGTCGCTGCGCTCAGCCACCCCGAGCGCCAGGGTATGAGACGCGACAGCCACACAGGCGGCGATGCCGATCACCGCCAGCCCGTAGAAGCGCTCCAGCCCTTTCAACAGCGAGCGGAACCCCCCTTTGCCACTCAAGCGCGCCTCCGCCATCTCCTTCACGAGCGCCTGGGAGAACCCCTGCTCGATCAGCGTCGCCACCAGCTGCAGCAGGAAGGCATAACTCGCCAGGCCCCAGCCCTTGGGGCCCAGTGCCGTGGCACAGAGAGGCATGGCCAGGAGCGGCAGCGTCGTGGAGGCGGCCATGGCCGCGTACGAGGCCAGGAGCGGCCTGGACACGCGCATGAAATCAGCTACGCCAAGCAGCAGACAGTCTGCGCCAGACTTCCGGGCGCTCTGCATACGAGCGCTTCAGGCGGGATCTCACAAAGGCCGATAAGACACCAGCGGCCAGGCCCACCAGCACGAACATCACCAGCATGGGCAAACGCCGGGGCCGCGATGGCTTCTCGGACGGCAAGGCACGCTCCACCTGCTGCAGCGTGGCGCCCTCCTTGGCCTCGTCGACCTTGGCGATCTCGTACTGTTTGACGAGGAACTCCAGCCCCGCTTCCCGGGCCTTGACCTCCCGGTACGCCGACAGCGCGCCGCTGCCTTCCGTATAACTGTTCTTGCCGGGACCGCTACCCTGCTCGATCTTGAGCAGTTGCTCCCTCAGGGCCGCCAGCTCCGAAGCGAGCCGCTGTACTTCGGCGTTCTGAGGCGTCGCGAACCGGCTCAGGGACTTGAGCGCCACTTCCTTGGCAGCGATCAGCGAACGCAGCTCGATCCCTGCCTTGACCCCTGTTTCCGCCAAAGCCTGGCTCGCCACGAAGCCCGTCTCGGCCTGGGCCTTGCGGAAGGCCAGTTCGGCTTTGGCCAGCTCATCCCGCCCCTTGCCGACCTGATCCTCGAGAAACAGCACGCGTTGCTGGGCCTCGGTGACGGCCAGCCTTGCCAACAGCTTGGCCAGTTCCTGGACGTGTGCATTGGCGAGCGTGGCGGCCATCTGCGGGTCACGGTCATCGACCTCCACCGTGACAAGCCCTGTCTTCTTGTCGGCACTGACCCTCGTCAGTTGCTGAAAGGTCAGCCGCGCATCGGTCTTGTTCTCCTCTCCATACCACTCCACCAGCTTGTACCGCTCTATGAGGATGTTCTGAAGTGTCTGAGTGCGCAGGAACGCGGCATACATCTCATCAGAACTCTTCATGCCGGGCGCAGCCCCGGCTAACGCGCCCAGCTGTGCCAGCACGGCGGACGCGGCCCCTTGCTGCTGCTGAGGTGGCAACAGCAAGGTCGACGAGGTGTAGAGGCGGGGCAGCGTGAAGGTGTACGCCCCGCCCAGCCCCACAATCAGTAAAAAGACTGCCGCAGCAAGCCACTTGTGTTCTCCCACCGCCGCCAGCAATTCCAGCCATGTCGGCTCGGAAGAATCGGCTATGCGCTCGGTCAGGTGTTCAGGAGGAGCTTCATGAGCGGTCTTCATGACTCAATTCCTCAACGTCTTGATTGCCGCAGCCCCCAGACTGAACTGGTAGATGATCTGCGTGATGTCCTTGGCGTTGCGTGTGAACACGCTCCATGCGCTTTCGTGATCGGTCTTCTCGGGCAACACGATCAGGTCGCCAGGGTGCACCGCCGCGCCGTTGATGCTGCGGTTGAACCAGCCGCCGTTGTTGCGTGAAGCCACGCTCCCATCGGCACGGATGATGAACAGCTCATCCTTGTCTGCACCACTGGTCAGCCCTGCCTGGTTCAGATAATCCTGCACTGTGCCGCCCCGGCGCCACAGCATCGATGCCTCGGTATTGACCGAGCCCAGCACATAGACAAAATCGGGGCGCGCCGGGATCACCAGCCTGTCCTGGTTGGCCAGCCGCACCTCCGGCAAGGCATCCACCGCCGTGTTGTCAGGCTGCAGCCCCAACATGATGCGGCCCGAGGGGTTCAGGTTCTTCAAACGCTCCAGCGCCTGCTGTTGCGCCTTGGCCTCTGCCTCCAGCCGCAGCCGGGCCGTGCCCGATGCATCGCCACTGATGGCCGACACGCTCGCTGCGGAAGAACTCAGTTGTGTCTGCGTCTGCGCCTCCAGGCGGCGCACCAGTTGATCCAGGTTCTTCTGCTGTGTCTGCTTGACCTCTTCACGGTAAAAGCCAGCGCCGAACAGGTAGGCATCAGGCGTCAGGCCGCCAGCCTTCTCCAGCAACTCGGGCAGGCCATCACCAGGGCTCATCTGGTAGATGCCGGGCCGGCGCACTTCGCCTTCCACACGCACGAACACCTGGCGCTTGGCCTGGGGCACGCGCACATCGGTCACGGAGAACACGGTCACGATGTCGCCCGGCTGCAGCGCCAGGTTGTCGGGGCTGTTGGCGTCTTCCAGGGCACGGCCCAAGTTGAAGGGCAGCAACTGCACCTTCACGTTCTTGCTGTCCACACGCTCGATCACGGCGTATTCCAGGTTGATCTCATCCACCAGGTTGCCGATGCGCTGGGCCAGGCTGTCGGCGTTGTCACGCACTTCGCGCACGCCGGCATCACCACGGGGGCGCTCGCCTTGGCGTGCAAGCTCCTGGCGTTGCGTGGCTTGATCCCGCTCACCCGGCAGCCTGTTCGCGCCTTGCAATGCTCCACCC
Organism: Aquabacterium sp.; assembly: GCF_049274795.1. GTDB lineage: Bacteria > Pseudomonadota > Gammaproteobacteria > Burkholderiales > Burkholderiaceae_C > Aquabacterium. The sequence continues at coordinate 49,132 of NZ_JBASTH010000095.1, read as the reverse complement.
GGCACAGGCGCCTCCTGCGCACGGCGCGCAGCCTGGTAGCCATCCTCGATGCGCCACTTCTCTTCGTCCGTCAGCAACACGCTGTTCTGGCGCTGCACCGAGGCACGCGACATCAGGTACGCCTTGCTGGGGATCAGGTCACGCACCTTCATGCCTTCACGCCAGGGCGCACGCACGGGCTGGTCCACGTTGCCACGCAAGGTCACGGCGTTGCCGAACTCGGGGCTCAGGCTCATCACAGAAAGCAGATCGCCATTGCGCAGCGGGCGGTTCAGGCCAGCGGCGTCCAGCGCGAAGCTCTCCACCGATCGGGCGGGCTTCTTGGTCGGGTCCACGCGCTCCAGGTAGGCGCGGTTGGGATCGGCCACCACGGGCAGGCCACCAGCCAGGGCCAGGGTGCTGCCAATGGTGTCCTTCTCGCCATCCAGTTCGTACACGGCGGGGGAGCCCACCTTGCCCGTCAGGGCGATGTAGCCGCGCGCCGGTGGGATGGTGATGGTGTCGCCATCCTGCAGCTTGATGTCGGCGGATTTGTCGCCCTTGGCCAGGAAGTCGTACAGGTCCAGCTCGGTCACGGTACGGCCGCCGCGCTTGACCTGCACGTGGCGCATGCTGCCGGTGGCATTGGGGCCGCCGCTGGCGAACAAGGCCGACACCAGGGTGGAGGCCCCGCTCAGGTTGTAGGCGCCGGGCTTGCGGGCTTGGCCCACCACGTACACGGTGATTCCGCGCAGTTGGCCCATCGTCACGCTGAGCTGGAAATCCTTGTAGTAGCGGCCCACAGCGCTGCGGATGGCGCTTTCCGCTTCAGCGGAGCGCACGCCGGCCAGGGGCACGGCGCCCACGCGGGGGATGTGGATCTGGCCGTTGCGGTCGACGATGGCACGCACGTCGATGTCGACCGAGCCCCAGCCACGGATCTGCAGTTCGTCACCCGGGCCCAGGCGGTAGTCGCCCGACACGGGGGCGTTGGCCTGCGGCGCGTACAGATCAGGGGCAGTGTCGAAGAAGCTGGCGCCGAATAGGGGCAGGGCCTGACCGGTGCTTTCCAGCACGAACTTCTGGAACTCGTTGGGGGGCAGCGGCTTGGGCGGCGCCAGGAAAGCGCCCTGCTGGGCGCCGATGCGCGATGCGCCCGTGCCGTAGCCATCGGGCGCCTGGCCTTGCACGCCCTGGCGAATGGTGGGCACGCCCGACAGGCCCGAATCCATGCGGCCAAAACTGCCGCCATAGCCGGTTTGACCGGACAAACCAAGGCTGCCTTGGTCCTCAATCCCGTCCTGCAGGCCGTAAGACTGGTTGGCGCCCTGCAGGTTGCGCATCCCCTGCGCGAACACCGCAGGCGGGCAGGCCAGTGTCAGCGACAAGGCCAGCACCAGTGCGTGGCGGTAGGTCTGCGAACGGCGCGCTTGCGTCATGAGCCCGGTCTTCCATTTGTGAAGCTGGGCCAGATTGTAGGGGGGCTAAGGGGCTGCTCTGCCCGCCTTGCCTGTTGTTTACCGGCCTGTTTCCCCGGTACATCGTGGCATCGGCCTGCTTGAGCAGTTTGTCCGCATCGGTGGCATCCAGCGGGGCGACCGCATAGCCGATGGTCATGCCCAGTTGGCCTGGCTGAGCACAAAGGGGCGGTTGCTGCAGGCCGGCAGCCACCACCACGAACTCGTCGCCCCCGATTCGGCAGACCAGATCACCCGCGCGCACGGCATGCCTGAGGCGCTGGGCCACCATCGCCAGAACCTCATGGCCCGCATCGTGGCCGTGCAGGTCGTTGATGGGCTTGAAGCCACCAGATCGATCAGGTAGAGGGCCACCAGCAGGCGGTCACGCTCTTCGCGGTGCCGAGCGGCATCGCGGCGGATGGCCAGCGGCAGCACCAGCAGGAAGGGCAAGGTGCCCACCAGGCCGATAACGGGGCCCACCACGTGCTCACCCACCCAACCCAGCACGAACAGCAGCGGCAGCATCAAGGCGAACAGCAGCGACACGTTGGAGTTGAGCGGAGCGCGCCGTTGTCTGGCCAGAAGTGCTGTGAGCCAGCCCGAAGTACGAGAACCACGACAGCGAATGGCTGGCCGCGAACAGCGCGAACCACAGATACAGGCGCTCGCGGTTGAGCGCCGCAGCCACCAGGGCCTACACCGTGAGGCACAGGCCCAGGCCGGACATCAGGCTCTGCCAGAACTGGAAGGAGGCCTCCTTGGCGAGCAGGGCATCTGTCTGCAGCAGGGAGGCCGGCATCAGTTGGCCAGCGGGGCGTACTTGCGCACGCGCAGCAGAAGCAAGATCGACAGCGAAAAAGTTAGCAGAGGATCTTATCGTTTCGCGCCAAGGCGAGGCCACCGCACGGTGAGCAGGATGTCACGGTCTTTCAATCAGTGAAAACCTTTAAGCGCCACCCTTGCAAAACGCCACGGTTCTTGCGTGCTTGACGCCCAGGCACCCCTGCTGGCGCCGCAAAATCTTCCCGGCACCGCCGGATGCCTCAAAATCTCCCCTCTTTCGACGAGTTCCCCCATGAAGACTTTTCAGTGCGTTGTTTGCGGATTTGTGTATGACGAAGCCCAGGGCCGCCCCGAAGACGGCATCGCCCCCGGCACCCTGTGGGCCGATGTGCCCGACACCTGGGAGTGCCCCGACTGTGGCGTCGGCAAAAGCGACTTCGAAATGATCGAGATCTGAGCGAGGCAGGCACGATGTCTTCAGCAGGCAATGCAGTGGTGGTGGTTGGCTCCGGCCTGGCGGGTTACAACGTGGCGCGCGAGCTGCGCAAGCTCGACGCCGAGGTGCCCCTGGTGGTGGTGAGCCGCGATGCGGCGGGCTTTTACTCCAAGCCCATGCTCTCCAATGCGCTGGCCAGCAAGAAAACGCCCGCCACGCTGGTGATGAAGGACGCCGCCAAGATGGCCGCCGAGATCAACGCCCGGATCGTGTCTAACACCGGCGCGCAATCCATCGACACCGCCGCGCAGACGCTCACCCTGGCCAATGGCGAGGTGCTGCCCTACCGTGACCTGGTGCTGGCCCTGGGCGCTGATCCGCTGCGCCTGCCCATCCAGGGCGATGCGGCCGACACGGTGCTGTCGGTCAACGATCTGGATGATTTCGCCCGCTTCGCCGAGGCACTGGACACCGCGGCCGGCGGCCAGCCCGTCAAGCGCGTGGCCATCCTGGGTGCCGGCCTGATCGGCTGCGAGTTCGCCAACGACCTGCTGGCCCGCGAGATCCAGCCCACGGTGTTCGACCTGGCCGAGCGCGTCCTGCCCCGCCTGCTGCCCCCTGAAGCCAGCGCCCGCCTGCAGGCCAAACTGGAGGCCGGCGGCGCCACCTTCCGCTTCGGCACGGGGATTTCGGCCGTGAACCGTGGCCCCAATGGCCTGATCCTGACCTTGAGCGACGGCAGCACGGTCGAGACCGACCTGGTGCTGTCGGCCGTGGGCCTGCGCCCCCGCACCCATCTGGCCGCCGAAGCCGGCATCCTGACCGGCCAGGGCATCATGGTGGATCGCCAACTGGCCACCAACCGCCCCCACGTGTACGCCCTGGGCGATTGCGCCGAGGTTGAAGGCCACTGCCTGCCCTACGTGATGCCGCTGATGCAGCAGGCCCGCGCCCTGGCGGCCACACTGTCCGGCAAGCCCACCCCGGTGGCCTACCCGGCCATGCCCGTGGTGGTCAAGACCCCGGCCTGGCCCACCGTGGTGTGCCCGCCGCCCGCCCGCGCCGAGGGCCAATGGCAGGTTCAGGCCTCGGACGAGGCCATCGAGGCCCGTTTCGTCGCCAGCGCCAACCCGGATCAACTGCTGGGTTTCGTGCTGCAGGGCAAGGCCGTGAGCCAGCGCCAGGCGCTGGCCGGGCAGGTGCCCTCCCTGCTGGGCTGAGCGCCCCTCAGCCCCTCTTAAACTGGGCGGCCCGGCGGCCGTCCGTTGCCAATCAGGCTCACGGTGTTTGTACCCTGAGCCTGATTGCGTTAACCTTGAGCCCCTTTTTGATCAGGGCCTCCATCAGGCGCGGCTGAAGCTGGCGCAACTTGGAGGACACCGCGGCGTTGGCGACCAGCAAGGTCCAGCCTTCGTCATCCAGCGGGCCAGCCTGCACATGCATGGCCAGGCCCGTCGGCAGTACCGATCGAACCGCCTCCAGGCATTGCTGTGATGCGCGCAAGCGCTGCATCAGGCTGGACAGCGGTTCGGAGCGCGCCAGTGCGGTCGTGACCGGCGGCACGTCGGCAACGGCGGGCCGGAACAGGTCGAGGCGGAAGCGTCTGGGCGAGCTCATCGCGAAAGGTTTGAAAACATGCAGATTCTGATCACCGCCGGCCCATCGTCACCCACCCGGGTGTACCAGTTCACAGCGCTCTCGCTGGTGGTTGCGGCGATTGCGCTGATCGTACCGCTGATGGGGCTGTCCGTCGCGCTTTACCACGCGGTCGTGCTGGAAGCGGCGCGCAAGCAGTGGCCCATCATCTCTGACGCCGTGCGCTTCGTGGAGCGCCAGGAGCAGGCCCAGCGCGACCATTTCGTGCGCGAGAACCTGGACGCCATGGCCGTGAAGGTGGGTGATCTGCAGGCCCGCCTGATGCGCCTGGAGGCCGTGGGCGAGCGCGTGGCCGGCATGGCCGGCATGAAGCCCGAAGAGCTCAAGAAAGTCGAACCCACCCCGCCCGGCGCGGCCGGCAGCGGCCGGGGCGGCGCCCTGCCCGCCCTGCGCGAGCCCACGCGTGTGAGCGGCTTCGACGACATGAACCAGCTGATGGAGCGCATGCAGAACCTCAGCGACCGCAATGCCGATGTCTTCACGCTGATCGAATCGCGCCTGTTCGAAAAACGCCTGCAGGATCTGATGATCCCCAGCAGCGCGCCGGTGGCCAATGTGGCGGTGGGTTCGGGCTTCGGCTTCCGCTCCGACCCGTTCACGGGCCGCCCCACCCTGCACACCGGGCTGGATTTCCCATCCGATACCGGCACTGCCATCCTGGCTGCAGCGGGCGGCGTGGTGGCCTCGGCCGGCCCGCACCCGCAGTACGGACTGCTGGTCGAGCTGGACCACGGCAACGGCCTGATCACCCGCTACGCCCACACCTCGAAGATGCTGGTCAAGCAGGGGGATCTGATCCGCCGCGGCCAGAAGATCGCCGAGGTGGGCACCACCGGCCGCTCCACCGGCCCGCACCTGCACTTCGAGGTACTGGTGGAAGGCGTGCAGCAGGATCCGGCCAAGTTCCTGGCGGGCAAGGGCCAGGCGCCGCAGAACATCGCTCAGGCCCAGACACCGGCGCGCTGAGCAGGCAGTCGCCTACCTATTCCTCGGCCAGATCGCTGATATCCAAGGGCATCGCGGTGGGGGCCGCCTGGTTGCGGAATGCCGTGCTGACCGTGCCAGCCTTTCGCCGGACCGCATAAGCGCGCATCACCGAAATGGGCGCGAACAGCACGGCATCCGGCCTGTGACCCGTGATCACCGGCTGATTGAAATAGATGTTCTTCGGATCATCCAGTGGCAGGTGCCAGTGCCCTTGGTGATTCAGCCGCATCACCTCACCAAGGTAGCGGCCAAAGGTCACCAGATGGCCGCGCTGCACATCGGCAGGGGCCGACAGCGGCACGACCACATCGAACAACACCTCAAGGCGCTCGACGCTGGCATCCGTCAGGTCCAGCGCCACACCATGGCTGAAGGCCTCACGCTGCAGCCCTTCGATCTGGTCGTCCATGCACAGCAGGAAGTCATCAAAAACTTCTCGGGCGGATTGGAGATCGAAGGACATGCTCATGAAGGGGCTTGCTGCGTTCACGCACAGCTTAAGCGACCTGCCGCCCGGTGGGCGGGCACTCAGAACCGCGTCCGCATCCCGATCACGAAGTTGCGCCCCGCCAGCGGCACCTGGTCCTTGAGCACCGAGGTGGACAGGCGGATGTCCTCGTCCGTCAGGTTCCTGGCCAGCAGGAACCAGGTGATGTCGCTGCCCTTGAAGCGCTGCACATAGGACAGGTTGGCATCGACCTGCGTGTACGAGGGCGTGCGCGTTTCCGAGGCGGCCAGGCGGTCCTGCGCATTGGCATGCGTCACCGAGGCGCCGGTGCGCCAGGGGCCGCGCTTGAAGCCGATGTCGGCCCCCACGCGGGTGGCCGGCTGCAGCGGCAGGCTGCCACCATCATCGTCCAGGCTGCCGCGTGAGCTGTCGGCAAAGCCGCGCAGCGACAGGCCTTCGCCATGCAGGTTGTAGCTGGCCTCGGCCTCGGCACCACGGATGGTGGCATCGGCCTGGCCGAACACACGCTCGTTGAACTCGCCGCCGGCCACGCCATCCTCATCCAGCGTGTTGCCGGTGAGCTGGCCGTAGATGAAGTCCTTCACCTGGTTCTGGAACAGGTTCACCTTCCAGCGCACCAGGCCGGCGGTCTTCTGCAGGCTCAGCTCGATGTTGTGCGAGGTCTCCTTCTTGAAATCGGCGTTGCCGATGTCGAAGGTCTCGGTGGCTTCGTGCGGGCCGTTGGAATAGAGCTCTTCCGTGCTGGGCGCGCGCTGGGCCACGGAGTAGGTGGCGCCCAGCCCATAGCCCGGCGTGAACGGCCACAGGCCGCCCACCGAGTAAGAGGTGAGGTTGAAGGAGCGGTCCGCGCTGCCATCCTGCGGCTTGCGCTTGACGTTCTCCACACGCAAGCCCGCGTTCAGGCGCACGGGGCCCAGGTCACGCTCTTCCACGATGAAGGCGGCGGTCGAGGTCGATTTGGTGATGGGCACGGTGCCAGGGCTGCCGTCTTCCGCGCTCAGCGCCGAGAACGTGCTGCGCTCGGTCTGCAGGCCGATGCTGCCACGCCAGCCGGCTACGTCACCGTGCTGCAGTTCCCAGCGCGATTCGAGGGCGCGGTTCTTGAAATCGGTCTCGGGGTCACCTTCGCCATTGATCTCGGTGTGCTTGTAATCCGTGTAGCCCAGCTTGAACTTGAAGGCCTGGAACACGCCGAAGGGGTTGTTGACCAGGGCATCCACGTCGTAGCGGGTCTGCTTGAGGTCGATGGAGGCGCCTTCGTCCGTGGGGATGCCGTACAGCTTGTCGAGCTGGCCCACCGAAGCGCCCAAGTGACCCCAGTTGCCGATCAGCGAGGCGCCCAGGCCGATGTCGTGCTCGCCCGTGTACGAGTTGGGCAGGCGGCCAGAACCCGAGCTGGGATCACTGTCGATGCGGTCACCCGGGATGCGGTAGTTGCGCGCATCCTGCACGCTGCCGTCCAGGTGCAGGCCGATCTGGCCGGCAGAGCCATCCACCGACACCGAAGCCGTGCCGCTCTTGTCGGCCGTGCCGTGGCGCAGCTCGAACACGCCGGTGGGCTGGGCCTCCAGCGTGGTGGGGATGCGGTCATTGACCACGTTGACCAGGCCGCCGATGGCGCCCGAGCCGTACAGCAGGGCCGCCGGGCCGCGCAGGATCTCGATCTGCTGGGCCGTGGGGCCACCGGTGCCCACAGCGTGGTCGTTGGACAGCGTGGACACATCGGCCACGCCCATGCCGTTCTGCAGGATCTTCACACGGCCGCCTTCCAGCCCACGGATGATGGGCCGCGACGCGCCCGCCCCGAAGGCCGAGGCCGATACGCCCAGCTCGCGCGAGAGCGTGTCGCCCAGCGAATTGCCCAGCTTGTTGCTGAGCTCGTCACCCATGAGCACCTTGGCCGGAGTGAGGATCTGATCGCCCTCGGAGGCGCCAAAGGGCGCGGCCGTGACGGTCACCGTCGGCAGGGCCTGCACGGTGGCGGCAGAAGACGCGAGAACAGTGGAGGGCGTGGAAGACGTAGAAGGCGCCGTCTGGGCGACAGCGAAGGAAGCCAGGGCGGACAAAGCCGCGCCGGCCAACAGGGAACGTTGGTGCTGCATGAGATTTCCTGAAACCGAGCGGATCCGACCAGCGGCACATGGCCGCGACGGGTCAGATCACAGAGATGGCGACACGCGGGTGCGCCAGAAAAGCGAAGGGAAGGAACGCTCAGGCAGCCGGAGGGCCGCGCGAAAGGAAATGCCCAACGAAAAACGAATCCCAGGGCAGGAAGCCCTGGGCAGCAGGCACGGCATCCAGCAGATGCGGCGCATCAGCCGGCAGGACGGCCGCGGCCAAGCCATCGGCCATGCACAGGCCATCAAACAGCACGCAGGAGTGCAGTGATGACAGCGAGGCGTCATCGGCTGCCTGGCCCGACGCTTCCACAGACGTCGCCCAGGCATGGACCCCGGCATGGGTGGCCTCATGCCCCTGGGGTACGCCGCCCGCATGTTCGATGCGGTGCAGCACGCCGGCCACCTGCGCCCACAGCATGGCCAGCGCCAGCAGCACCGCGAACCCCATCCTGGGCTGGCGGTGCCCGATCGAAGCGGCGGTGGAACCTGTGGCCCACCACCAAGATCGCAGTGAAGCTGGGCGGATCATGGCTGAGACACGCATTTTAGGGGGAACCCTGGTGTCCCGGCCCGTCACACCCCAGGTGCTACACTTTTTGGCTTTTGGTTCACTGGGGAAAGTGCCCCTCGAACCGCCCGGTGCCCTTCAGCAGGCCGCCGACCGACTGTTGACCGATTGGATAGACCGCTCCATGTTGCCCAAGATTCTCACGACGATTTTCGGTAGCCGCAATGAACGCCAGCTCAAGGAGTACCGGCGCACGGTGGCGAAAATCAACGCGCTGGAGCCCACCTTCGAGCCTTTGAGCGACGAGCAACTGCGCGCCAAGACCGACGAGTTCCGCGCCCGCCTGTCCAAGGGCGAAACGCTGGACGACCTGCTGCCCGAAGCCTTTGCGGTCGTGCGCGAAGGCTCCAAGCGCGTCTTCAAGATGCGCCACTTCGACGTGCAGTTGCTGGGCGGCATGGGCCTGCACAACGGCAAGATCGCCGAAATGCGCACCGGCGAAGGCAAGACGCTGACCGCCACCCTGCCCGTCTACCTCAATGCCCTGAGCGGCAAGGGCGTGCACCTGGTCACCGTCAACGACTACCTGGCGCGCCGCGATGCGGAGTGGATGGGCAAGCTCTACAACTTTCTGGGCCTGTCCGTCGGCATCAACCTGCCGCAGATGCCCCGTGAGCAAAAGCAGGCCGCCTACGCCGCCGACATCACCTACGGCACCAACAACGAGTACGGCTTCGACTACCTGCGTGACAACATGGTCTACGAGGTGGGCGACCGCGTGCAGCGTGGCCTGAACTACGCCATCGTCGATGAAGTGGACTCGATCCTGATCGACGAGGCCCGCACGCCGCTGATCATCTCCGGCCAGGCTGAAGACCACACCGAGTTGTACCTGGCCATCAACAAGATCGCGCCGCACCTCAAGAAGCAGATCGGCGAGGCCGACCCGCGCACCGGTGAAGGCGTGATCGAGCCGGGCGATTTCACCGCCGACGAGAAGAGCCGCCAGATCACCCTGACGGACGACGGCCACGAGAACGCCGAGCGCCTGATGACCGAGGCCGGTCTGCTGCCCGAGGGCGCCAGCCTGTACGACGCGGCCAACATCACGCTGATACACCACCTGTACGCCGCGCTGCGCGCCCACCACCTGTTCCACAAGGACCAGCACTACGTGGTGCAGCAGGGCGAGGTCGTCATCGTCGACGAGTTCACCGGCCGCCTGATGTCGGGCCGCCGCTGGTCCGACGGCCTGCACCAGGCTGTGGAAGCCAAAGAAGGCGTCGAGATCCAGGCCGAGAACCAGACGCTGGCCTCGATCACCTTCCAGAACTACTTCCGCATGTACGGCAAGCTGTCGGGCATGACCGGCACGGCCGACACCGAGGCCTACGAGTTCCAGAGCATCTATGGCCTGGAGACGCTGGTGATCCCGCCCAACCGGGTCATGCTGCGCAAGGACCAGCTCGACCTGGTCTACAAGACCGCCAAGGAAAAGTACGACGCCATCGTCGCCGACATCAAGGAATGCCACGGCCGTGGTCAGCCTGTGCTGGTCGGCACCACCAGCATCGAGAACTCCGAGCTGGTCGGCAAGCTGCTCGAACGCGAAAAGCTGCCCCATCAGGTGCTCAACGCCAAGCAGCACGCCCGCGAGGCCGACATCGTGGCCCAGGCCGGCCGCCCCGGCATGATCACCATCGCCACCAACATGGCCGGCCGCGGCACCGACATCGTGCTGGGCGGCAACATCGAGAAGCTGGTGCAGGCCATCGAGCAGGACGAATCGCTCGACCACGGTGCCAAGCAGCTCAAGATCGACCAGCTCAAGGCCGAACAGGCCGAGTTGAACGCCAAGGTCAAGGAGCTGGGCGGCCTGCGCATCATCGCCACCGAGCGCCACGAATCACGCCGCATCGACAACCAGCTGCGTGGCCGTGCCGGCCGCCAGGGCGATCCCGGCTCCTCGCGCTTCTACCTCTCGCTCGACGACCCGCTGATGCGCATCTTCGCGGGTGACCGCGTGCGCGCCATCATGGACCGCCTGAAGATGCCCGAAGGCGAAGCCATCGAGGCCGGCATCGTCAGCCGCAGCATCGAAAGCGCCCAGCGCAAGGTCGAAGGCCACAACTTCGACATGCGCAAGCAATTGCTGGAGTACGACGATGTGTCGAACGACCAGCGCAAGGTGATCTACCAGCAGCGCAACGAACTGCTCGAATCGCAAGAGGTGGCCGAAGCCATCGCCGCCCTGCGTGGCGGTGCCTTCACCGACGTGGTGCGTGCCCACGTGCCCGCCGAGAGCGTGGAAGAGCAATGGGACCTACCCGGCCTGGAGAAGGTGCTCAAGGACGAATGGCAGATCGATCTCGACCTGGTGCAGTGGGTGCAATCGAGCAGCGCGGTCGATGACAACGACGTGCTCGAGCGCGTGCTCAAGGCCGCCGAAGACGCCTACGCCGCCAAGACCGCCAGCGTGGGCAAGGAGCAGTTCGCCTCCTTCGAGCGCATGGTGCTGCTGCAATCCATCGACACCCACTGGCGCGAGCACCTCGCCGCGCTGGACTACCTGCGCCAGGGCATCCATCTGCGCGGCTACGCCCAGAAGAACCCCAAGCAGGAGTACAAGCGCGAAGCCTTCGAGCTGTTCGGCCAGTTGCTCAGCGTCGTCAAGATGGACGTGACGCGCCTGCTGATGACCGTGCGCATCCAGAGCCAGGAAGAAGCCGCGCAAGCGGCCCAGGCCATCGAAGACCAGGGCGACGCCTTCTCCAATGTCACGTACACGCATCCCAACGAGGATGGCAGCGTGGCCACCGAGAAGGAAGGCCAGTCCGCCAGCGCTGGCGATGTGCCCCGCGCAGGCCGCAACGATCCCTGCCCCTGCGGCAGCGGCCAGAAGTACAAGAACTGCCACGGCAAGCTGGCCTGATCACCAGCGCTAACGCATCAACAAGCAGTCGACATCGGGGCCTTCGGGCCCCGATGTGCTTTGTGGGCACATCAGCCGCTTGTGCACCGCACAAAGGCGAAACCTGGTGGCAACCCTGACACAACGATTTGTCGGTGGCCCATCCGGGCCCACTTATTTGCGTGCCCCCCCGCTCACTGGCGCCACCGGCACGTCACTTGGCGATACAACTGGGCCATCCATCGCATCGCGCTTTCGCGCCCGGCCTGGCGCCCCTAGATTCGGCGCACTGCCACATGAGACGGTGCCTTGATGCGCCGCGAGACAGGAGACACGAAATGAGCCAGGCCAACGTTCTGCCCACCTCGGGCAAGCGCACCATGTCCGACTGGTGCATCGGGCTGCCCACCATCGCCATGCTGCTGCTGGTGCTGGTGATCGGCACCGGCGAGATGATCCACGGCCAGTTACTGCGCTTCGGCGAAAGCTTCTTCGGCAACAAGGCCGAGCAGGTGCAGTACTTCATGCTGCGGGCCGAGCCGATCAAGCCCACCTGCGATGCCAGCATGGACATCGAGGCCGAAGTAGGCCGGCGCATGGCCGCCCAGCCCACCGGTGGCAGCGCCGATGTGATCGACAGCCTGTTCGCCGACGAGGCAGTGGACCCGGAAAAGCTGCGCCACTCCCTGCGCGACACGCTGGCGCAATGTCAGGAACGGCACGCCTGGTACGAACGTGTGGCCTCGCACAACACCTGGGCCGTGAAGGCCTACCGTACGGTGGAGACCGGCTTCTTCGGCCTGTTCCGCTTCGGCAGCGAGAACCGGCCGATGATCCTGCTGCTGCTGATGGGTTTCACCATCCTGGCCACCACCGTGGGCTACCACCACATCAGCCTGGTGCCGCCCCGCTTCGGGCGCGACTACAAGGTGCAGGCCTGGACGATGTTGATCGCCAGTGCCGTGGCGCTGTACTCCAGCATCCGCTACTACCAGATCTCCGTGGCCTCGGGCGTCGCGGTGGAGGAGCCCCTGATCCACTTCGCGTGGATGGTGCTGTTCGGCTCATTGCTGATCGCCAGCGCCTGGCAATGCGTGCGCCCGCACAAGCCTGCCGAAGGCATCGGTGATGGCACCTGGGGCCACGCGCTCAAGACCATCCCCCTGGCCGGCCTGATGACGATCACCTCGGGCCACTACTTCTGGGAGCAGGGCCACCCCTCGGGCCTGGCGATCTACATCAACGCCTTGATGGAGTTCCCGAACATTCCGCTGCAACTGGCCCTGTTCATCTGGGGCGGCATGCTGTTCAAGCAGACGCGCGTGGTCGACCTGTTCATGAACCTGCTGCGGCCCTGGAAGCTCTCGCCCGAGGCCCTGACCTACGTGATCCTGCTGGCCGCGGCCATCCCCACGGCCTACACCGGCGGCTCCGGCGCCTTCGTGATGGCGGCAGGCGCCATCATCTACCACGAGGTACGCGCCGTAGGCGGCTCCAGCCAGTTCGCGCTGGCCGCCACGGCCATGTCCGGCTCGCTGGGCGTGGTGCTGCGGCCCAGCCTGCTGGTGGTGGCCATCGTGGCCGTCAACAAGGAGGTCACCAGTGACGAGCTCTTCCACTGGGGCCTGTACGTCTTCTTCATGACGTCGACCCTGTTCTTCGCGGCCTCGCAACTGCGCCGCGAGAAGCACACCATCGACGTGGTCTCGCCCCGAGTGGGCGTGCCGGCCATGCTGCGCCAGGTGCCCGCCCTGCTGCCCTACATCGCCGTGATCCTGGCCGTGGTGGCCTTCTACGACACGGTGCTGGACACGCCGCTCAACGAGATCTCGGCGCCCATCATCATGCCGGTCATCATGATCATGATCGTGGTGTTCGACAAGCTGCTGCTGGCACGCGGCATCGGCCCCGATTCGCAGCAACTCAGCTTCGCGATGCACCGCGAGCGTGGCGTCGAATCGTCCATCCGCGCGGCCACGGTCGAGACCACGGGCCACCTGGGCGGCTACCTGTTCCTGATCCTGCTGTCGCAGGCCGCGGGCGGCGTGATCGAGCGCTCGGGCATCATCCACTACGCCCCCGAGGTGTTCAGCAGTGCCTGGACGGCCATGGCCTTCATGGCGGCCGCGCTGGTGGTGCTGGGCATGTTCATGGAGCCGCTGGGCGCCATCTTCCTGGTGTCAGGCACCTTGGCCCCGCTGGCCTACAAGAGCGGCATCGACCCGGTGCACTTCTGGGTGATGGTGCTGGTGGCCTTCGAGCTGGGCTACCTGATGCCGCCGGTGGCGCTGAACCAACTGCTGGCCCGCCAGGTGGTGGGCGAGGACCTGATCGATGCCTCCGACAAGGAAGTGGCCAACCAGTCCTTTTACCGCCGGTATGAGCGCTGGCTCCTGCCTTGCGCGGTGATGACACTGGGCCTGATACTGGTGTCCTTCGCGCCGCTGCTGCTCAAGGAGTTCCCGGCGCTGAACGCTTGGCTGCAAGGCTGGACGGCCCCGCCACCTCGATGACCCTGCTGCGCCCGCCCTGAGAAGACCCGCCCCGCCATGTCAGCCGCCGACCACCCCAAGGACCTGACCCTGCTGGGCTCCATCCCGCGCACGGGGCGCTTCAACCTGCTGTGGAGCCTGTCGATCGCGCTGTTCCTGTGGGCCATCGAATGGGCGGGCCGCGACGAGGACCAGCGCTATGGCCTGATGGTGAACCTGGCCTACGCCATGTGCCTGGGCTACTGGTGCTGGACCATCGTCGGCATGGTGTGGCTGGCCGAGGCCCGGCGCCGCTGGCCCAAGCTGCCCGATGCCCGCGCGCGCTTCGAGCGCAGCGGCGTGTACGGGCTGGTCGGCTGGCCGGCAATTGCTTTCTGCACCATCGTCGGCATCCCCATCGCCTGCGTGTTCGGCGTGTTCCTGGCCCAGGCCATCCTGGCCTTCCCGTGGTGGCCCATGGACATCCCGAAAGAGCGCCCGCCCTTCGGCGTGTCGCTGGTGCTGAGCTACAGCATCGCCATCCTGACCTTCACCATCGACTACCTGCGCGTGCGCCTGGCTGCCAACGAGGTGCGCGCCGAAGCCGCCCAGCGCCAAGCCCTGCAGACCCAACTGCGCCTGCTGCAGGCCCAGCTGGAGCCGCACATGATGTTCAACACCCTGGCCAACCTGCACGCCCTGATCGAATCCGACCCGGCACGCGCGCAGGACATGCTGGCGCGCCTGATCACCTTCCTGCGCGCCACGCTGGGCGGCAGCCGCACCACCACCCACCCGCTGAGCACCGAGTTCGCCCGCGTGGATGATTACCTGGCGCTGATGCAGGTGCGCATGGGCCCGCGCCTGAAGGTCACGCTCGACCTGCCGGCCGAACTGGCCGGCCACCACGTGCCCACCCTGCTGCTGCAGCCCCTGGTGGAAAACGCCGTCAAGCATGGGCTGGAGCCCAACCCGCCCGGCGGCCAACTCACCCTGCGTGCCCGCATCGAAGCCGATGCCCTGGTGCTGCGCGTGATCGACACCGGCCGCGGCTTGCGCGCCGCCGAGGCCGCACGGCAAGGCCCGCCAGGCTTCGGACTGGCCTGCGTGCGTGACCGTGTGCAATCGGCCTATGGCGATGCCGCCAGCCTGAGCATGCAGGACAGCATCGGACACGCCGGCACCGTGGTCACCCTGCGCCTGCCGCTGGGCACCCAGGCCACGCCCGCGCCCGCCCTGAGCACAGAATCCGTCTCGCCTTTCGGGCCCAGCGTGCTGCCGCTGCCGGACGACGAGCCCCGCCACAGCACCCCGCCAGCCACCCCGCCCCATTCCGCCACCGCCCTCCACCCATGATTGCCACCGCCCTGATCGCGGAAGACGAACCCGTGCTCGCGCACGCCCTGCGCACCCAGCTCGGCCGCCTGTGGCCCGAACTGCGCCTGCTGCCCCTGGCACAGGATGGCGACCAGGCCGTGGCACTGGCCGTGGCCGAGCAGCCCGACGTGCTCTTCCTGGACATCAAGATGCCCGGCCGTGACGGCCTGGACGCCGCCGAGGCCATTGCCGACGCCTGGCCCGAGCAGCGCCCCCTGCCGCTCACCGTGTTCGTGACCGCCTACGACGAATACGCCCTGGCTGCCTTTGAGCAGGCCGCGGTGGACTATGTGCTCAAGCCCGTGCAGGCCACACGCCTGGCCGGCACCTGCGAGCGCCTGCAGCAGCAACTGCGCCTGCGCGCCGCCCAACAGGACGACCCGGCCCAGCCCCCCTTGCAGACCCTGCGCCATGCGCCGCCCCCGGCCACTGCCGGCCAGCCGCCACTGAGCATCATCCAGGTCTCGACCGCACAAGGCCTGGTCATGGTGCCGGTCGATGACGTGCTGTACTTCGAAGCCGCCGACAAATACGTGCGCCTGATCACCGCCAACAGCGACCAGGGCCCCGAGTTGCTGATCCGCACACCCCTGCGCGAACTGATGCCCCGCCTGGACACCGAGCGCTTCTGGCAGGTGCACCGCAGCGCCGTGGTCAACGTGCGCGCCATCGAACGCGTGAGCCGCGACGCCCGCGCCAACAACCGCCTGCGTGTGCACCTGCGCAACCGCACGGAGACGCTGGAAGTCAGCCGCATGTACGCCCATCTGTTCAAGGCCATGTAGGCGTCACCAGGGTGCGGCACAATCCGAGGCTTCCAGCGGTGCTTCACGCCGCGCCAGAGAGCGAGCCACCCCATGCCAGTCAATCTGTCCGCCCCCAATCCCCAAGACCTGCACCCCGTGCCCGGCGTGCAAATCGGTGTCGCCATGGCTGGCGTGCGCAAGGCCAACCGCCGTGACCTGACCGTGGTGACCCTGGCCGAAGGCTCGGCCGTGGCCGGCGTGTTCACCAAGAACCGCTTCTGCGCCGCCCCCGTGCAGATCTGCCAGAAGCACCTGGCCGGCTGCACCGACATCCGCGCCCTGCTGGTCAACACCGGCAACGCCAACGCCGGCACCGGCGAAGACGGCCTGATCCGCGCGCAGACCACCTGCATCGCCCTGGCCCGCCACCTTGATATTGCCCCCGAGCAGGTGCTGCCCTTCTCCACTGGCGTGATCATGGAAACGCTGCCCATCGACCGCATCCAGGCTGGCCTGCCCGCCGCGCTGGCGGACCTGAAGGCCGACAACTGGGCCCTGGCCGCCGAAGGCATCATGACAACCGACACCTTGCCCAAGGCCGCCTCGCGCCAGGTCAAGGTGGGCAACACCACCGTCACCGTCACCGGCATCAGCAAGGGCGCCGGCATGATCAAGCCCAACATGGCCACCATGCTGGGCTACGTGGCCACCGACGCCAAGATCGCGCCCGCGCTGCTGCAGGGCCTGGCCAAGGACGCGGCCGATGCCTCGTTCAACCGCATCACCATCGATGGCGACACCTCCACCAACGACTCGTTCGTGGTGATCGCCACCCGCCAGGCCGACCACGCCGAGATCACCAGCTGGGACAGCCCCGAAGGCCGCGCCGTGCGTGAAGCCGTGCTGGCCGTGTCGGTGCAGCTGGCCCAGGCCATCGTGCGTGACGGCGAAGGCGCCACCAAGTTCATCACCATCACCGTCGAAGGTGGCCGCGACGAGGCCGAGTGCCGCCTGGCCGCCTACGCCATCGCCCACTCGCCCCTGGTCAAGACCGCCTTCTTCGCCAGCGACCCCAACCTGGGCCGCATCCTGGCCGCCGTGGGTTATGCCGGCATCGACGATCTGGACCAGGGCCTGATCGACCTGCATCTGGACGACGTGCACGTGGTGACCAAGGGCGGACGCCGCCCCGAGTACCGCGAGGAAGACGGCCAGCGCGTGATGAAGCAAAGCGAGATCACCATCCGCGTGGGCCTGTCGCGCGGCACCGCCACGTCCACCGTGTGGACGTGTGACCTGTCGCACGACTACGTGACGATCAACGCGGATTACCGCAGCTGAGGCTTGAAAACCACCCTGCCGGCCCGACATGGATCCATGAAGGCCAGCGCAAGGCGGCGATCCGCCCTACAATGGTCAGACTTTTTCCCGGGGCCGACTTGGTTTCGACGTGGGTGCGGATGCGGGATAGTGCATGTCGAGCGCCAGTGAGCTCGTAAATCCATCTGGAAACAAACTAACTGCCAACGACGAATCGTTCGCACTCGCCGCTTAATACCGGTGAGCCTCGCAACAGCTGGCCTATGGGCTGGGCTTGAGTCGCAAGACAAGGGCTGCGAGGTTATTCACATAGGCTGGGCTTGAGCGGGGTCACTCCGCTGAAGTCGAGATCAAGTGACTGGTGGGCTCCGTAGCGTGCTGCTGCGCGACGGTGACCATGAGATCCAAATCAGTCAGCTAAACATGTAGATCTACCTGTTGATGGCTTGCGGACGGGGGTTCAATTCCCCCCGGCTCCACCAATCAAACGTCCGGCGACATCCACCGAACGCAAAAAGGCCCTAAGAAATCAAACACTTAGGGCCTTTTTCTTTCCGCTAACGGCCAAAAAGCGCCGCTTGCAGCCGGCCAGAGGTGGGGGTATTGTTGGGGGTACAGCACTATCCCGGGGGTACCGATACCCCCAGACGCCCCGATGGCCACTCTCACCAACAAACTGACCGACACCGAAGTCAAGAACGCCAAGCCCAGCGCCAAGCCGCTCAAGCTGTTCGACGGCGAAGGCATGTTTCTGCTGGTCAAGCCTGAGGGCGGCAAGCTCTGGCGCCTCAAGTACCGGTTCGGCGGCAAGGAGAAGCTGCTGGCGCTGGGCACGTACCCCGAGATCAAACTCAAGGACGCCCGTGAACGCCGCCAGGCCGCACGCGAGCTGATCGCCAAGGGCATCGACCCCAGCGAAGCCAAGAAGGCGGAGAAGTCGAGCCGCACCAGCCAGGCCGAAGGCACCTTCGAAGCCGTGGCCCGTGAATGGCACAAGCTCATCCACACAGTGAAGACGAGTGAGGGTCACGCCGCCCGCACGTTGATCCGCTTGGAGCAAGACGCCTTCCCCTATATCGGCGCCCTACCCATGGCAGAGATCACCGCACCCATGCTGCTGGAAGTGCTGCGGCGGGTCGAATCACGTGGCGCCATCGAAACCGCCCACCGGGTAAAGCAGGCCTGTGGCCAAGTGTTCCGCTACGGCATCGCTACAGGTCGGTGCGAACGCGATCCCTCAGCCGACTTGAAAGACGCGCTCAAGCCCGTGATCGTGAAGCACCATGCCGCCATCACAGATCCGAAGGCAGTAGGCCGCCTCCTGCGTGCCATCCATGACTACCAGGGCCATCCTGTTACTCGCGCAGCCCTCAAGCTGGCTCCGCTGGTGTTCCTGCGCCCCGGTGAACTGCGGCACGCTGCCTGGTCTGAGATCGACCTCGATGCGGGCGTCTGGACCATTCCCGCCGGCCGCATGAAGCGCAGTAAACAACAGAAGATTTCTGGCACCGCCCACCTGGTGCCGCTGTCTTCCCAGGCCGTGGCCATCCTGCGTGACCTGCAGCCGCTGACCGGCCACCGCCAATACGTGTTCCCAAGCCCGCGCACCAGCACCAGGCCCATGAGCGAAAACGGCGTGCT
The DNA here is from genome assembly GCF_049274795.1 of Aquabacterium sp. Classification (GTDB taxonomy): domain Bacteria; phylum Pseudomonadota; class Gammaproteobacteria; order Burkholderiales; family Burkholderiaceae_C; genus Aquabacterium. Next base: position 30,268 of record NZ_JBASTH010000095.1, on the reverse strand, counting down.
GTCTGCCTTGCGCCGCATGGGCTTCGAAAAGGATGAGATGAGCGGCCACGGCTTCCGGGCCATGGCGCGCACCATCATGGTGGAACGCCTGGGCATCGATGAAAACACCGTCGAGGCTCAACTCGCCCACACCGTCAAGGACAGCTTGGGTCGAGCCTACAACCGCACCGAGTTCGTGGACCAGCGCCGCACCATGATGCAAACGTGGGCGGACTACTTGGACAAGCTCCGCCAAGGCGCGGATGTCATCCCACTCAAGACCGCCTGAGCTTGTCTAGCGCTAAACGGTGTCCGTCTGTACAACCGCTTGTCTGCCCTGCCGCAGACGCTACAGCGAGTAGCCGCCCCCTAAGCAGCGCCAGCACCTCTGCTCACGCTCTTTTCATTGGCTTGGCTGCAGCCCGTGGCCGGCCGACCTATACCCACGGTCGCATCACTTGGCCGGGGCCGTTGGCGGCGACTTGATGCCACCTACCGGACGTCCTGGGTGGTGAACAACCGTCACACGGCAATCCATCAGAAGCATCATGTCCAAACAGACGTCCACACCCAAGAAGCCCCGGAAAGAACCTATCTCCTGGCGTGTCGTTGATTTCCTTGAGGCCAACCCAGCGGAGGAACTGACGCGGCACGACATCGCGGAGAAGTTCGACATCGACCCCGTTCAAGTCGATGATGCCCTGCGGCACGTCGTGTCCACCGGCCACATCGTGCGCGAACTCAACAGCGAAAGCGTATCGGTATGGCGCCTCAACTTCTCGAAGCGAGGCGTCCCCAAGCCCTTTGCCATTTCCTTGGCAGAGGCCAAGAAGGCAAGGCGCGCCAGCCGCAAGCCACCAGTCGTCATCGACTTCACATCGCTGGTCGTAGAGTCAGGCATTCCAGTGGTGGACAACAGGCTCGGCAAGGGCAGCGCCTGGCCAGAACTCTTCGGCCGCATGGAACCTGGCGACAGCGTGCTATTCCCGTTGGACGCCAAGGACGCAGCCTCCCACGCGCAATACGCCTATCGCAAGGACCACCCGGGCGTCATGTTCACCGTACGCAAGTGCGGCCCAGAGCATTGCCGCGTGTGGCGCACGGCCTAGCGTTACCAGTGCTTGACGGTCGATCCGACAGGCCTTAATCTGCTACTACCCCTGCACATTCAGGGGCCAGGCTTGGCGGCCTGGGAAACAAGGCGCAGCTAGCCGCGCCCAATGCATCGTTGGTCGCGGCTTTTTCATGTCTGCGTAGCTGCCGCATGGCTCCCGTTTTGGCGGGCCGTGCGGGGAGGGGCTTGCCCCTGCCGGTTCCTTGTTCCGGTCCGCCAACCCTGCACGGTCTGCCACCCTCTCTTGGCGGGGAGGTTGGCAGGTTTGACACCGCAAACAAGGAGCCACCATGGCAAACCAACCCATCCCATTCGGGAATGGCTTACTGGCGTCTGTCGATAGACCCGAGCACATCAACCCCCCTCTCGGCTGGCCATACATCATCCTGCCAGCCGAGCCGGTGGCAAACGACGAACCGAAGGCTGAGCGTCGCCGGTTGGCCGACAACGTGGTTTGCATGTTCGATGGGGAGCGTGCCCCCGTGGTCAACATGCGGTGGCGTGGACGCTATCCGCGCAGTGTTACCCGCATGTACACGGGCAACCGCCTTTACCCCGGTGTCTACTGCGTACTCTGGAACCCCATAGACCAGCGCAACCACGGCTGCATAGTTCAGTTGATCGAACGCGATCGGCGGAGACTGGATCATTGGCACGCTCGGGCTGTCAGCCGCCCCATTCACGTTCATTGGATCAACGAGCCAGCCAACCCCGAAGGTCATGCAGAGTCGTGGAACTGCCTGACTTCCAGCTCATCGCTGCGGCGCTGCGCTTCCCCGGAGAGATAGGAGGATCATCGTGAGCAATGACTCAGACGAAATCGCTCAATCCGGCGGTGTCAGTACCGATGCGCTGCTGGCAACCATTCGTCAGTTGGCGCAGGCATGGGCGTGCCGCATCGATCACATGCCGCCTTTGGCCGCTCAGCAGTTCCTAGCCTCCAGTACTGCTGAACTCTTAACAGGGCTCTCAGAGAGTTGCGGCTCAAAAATCTCGGGGCTCATAGCGACCTACATCGAGAGCACCGTTTGGGGGATCTATGACAGACGCCACCGGCAAGCCGGAGCTTAGTAGCGACGGGCTATCTGCATAATGTTTTCGCCACGCCCTAGGCTGATCCCCGAAAACCCGTTTCCCTGACGGGCTGGGCGTGGTTTCTTCAAGCAGGGGCGCACGAGGGGTGCCGTGACCATACCGAGCCTTACAGAGTTCACCGACTACCTAAATTATTACGCCTCTCATCGCCCGGAAAGCACTCAAGCGCCCGCGCACTGGCATGAGAAGGTGCCCACAAAAAAGGAAGTTGTCTCCTTTGTGAACAACTTCTGGCTTGAATGGGGAAACATCAATGCGCACCTCAAGCCACAACTGCCTTACGCGAAATGGCTCAGTCAGCAACCAAACTACCGATCGGCTGCCGAGACTGCATTTCGTCTCCGAAAAAAGCGCCGAACACGTTTGGTTCTGGACAAGGAGGCCACTGAGAGCCGTGCATCGGCTGATGCAGAACTTCTCATCGACCGATTCAGAACAGACAAGAGTTTTTTTAGTGACACTCGCTTTGATACAGCAGTGTCCCCGCTTCTCGACAGGCTGTGGAGCAGCAGCATCACGTGGTCTGACTTAAATGCCAGGGCACTTCTCGAGTATTTCTACACCGACCATGCAAAGCAAACCTTGGAGTTAAGGCCTGCACTCGTCACGAAGTATGAACAGGCCCAGAAAGCCGTCGAAGAATTCATGGCGACTCTGACTGCAGTTCAGTGCTCAGATCCTCAGTTGTCAAAGGCGCTTGGTGGAGACATCTTTAGCTACTCTGCCTCGGACAATCGAGCCAAATCTGCTCATCGGTCCTTGTTCAATCGTAGCCCCATCCCCAGGTGGATGGATAACCCGATCAAGAGACGAGGAGAACGCATCAGAGAGCAACTGCTGGTGTATCGGTACTGGCAAATGAACAAGCGATGGGGGGGGTTTCCAGCTGCGGTAGTAAGAGACCTCATGTACATCGACAGCATCGACCATCAATACAACGAGAGGACGATTGAGCGTATGTTCGCCGACTTTACCGGCACAAAAAGACAGAAAAGTCAGCGCTGACACCGGGACGAAAAATGGTCACATGAAGCTACTTTTGCTCCCGACCAAGATTGCCTGATGACTGGAGTTTTAGACCTTAGACACGCCGCCTTCTCTTATCGATAGTTGCACGCATCGACAACTACGGCTCACGCCGTTGAAAGGCAGCCCGATGCAAACAGATGCGGCCAACATCAAAGCCAAGCAAGCCCAGCCCTTCGAAGTCATCCACGTCGATGACGCTCTACTGAAACTGGACACGGTCAGTGCCCTCACCGGCCTGTCTCGCACCACGATCTACACCCGGATGTCGGCCACGCCGCCGACCTTCCCTCAGGCCATCCGCCAGGGAAAGCGCTGCACTCGGTGGCGGGCTGGGGACATCAAGGCCTTTCTGCAATCGCTGGCGAAGTGAGGTGCAGCATGGCCAAGCAACACCACCCGATCACGCCCGCACGTATCGCGGCCCTGCACAAGATCCGCGACAGCTTCGCCGGCATTGAAGCTGCAGCCCAGCGTGCTCGCCTCATCAACGCGATCCAATCGCTGCAACACGTCAGCACCTTCGAGGCCTCGCGCTTCCTAGACGTCTATCACGCGCCAGCCCGCAAGCTGGAGTTGATTCGCGAAGGCTATCCCATCGAGACCACCATGCGCCATGTGCTCACAGAGGCCGGAAAACAGCACCGTGTGGGCGTCTACTACTTGGCCAAGGGGTGAGCATGGTCGAACCCAGAAAACCACCCCTTGGCGCCGATGCGGACCTTTCGCCTGATGCTGCGGCATCAGCCCTCCATCTTGGTTGGCAGTCGTCGGCCACGGCGCTCACGCTGGTGGCCCGTGGCGAGTTCGCGGCTGGACTAACCGCTGCACACGCCGCCGCCAAAGCCATTCAGGCAGCCATCGACACCTTAACCTGCATGGCGGGGACACATGGATGAGCCGACGCAAACCAGAAGACCCACGCGGTGGGCACATCCGGCTGTACTGGACGATGATCGACTCTCCCGCCTGGCGTGCCCTGGGATGGGTGGACCAGGGCTTGTATATCGCGATGCGGCGCAAGCTCAAGGGCACCAACAATGGCAACATCGAAGCGACCATCGCAACGCTGCGCCATGCCGATATCACCAGCCCGGCCACCCTAGCCAAGGGGCTGCGCGTGCTCCAGGCACTGGGCTTCATCGACAAGACGCGGCAAGGTGGCATCGCTCAAGGGGTGAAGCATTGCAGCCTGTACAGGTTCACGGACGAGCCTGTTTTCGATCAGCCGCGTATAGGTGTCAACGCGCGATCGGCCACCAACGAATGGCGGAGCTTTCAGACCTTAGAGGAAGCCCGCACAGCCGCCTGCCGCGCCAACCAACCCAAAGGCAAACCACCCCGAGCAAAATAAAAGTAAGTACGGCTCCCGTACTGATCCAGTACGCGCGCCGTACTGATCGACCATTTTTTCGATACGGGAGCTGTAGCAGTGAAGGCCGCACTACTACAGCTCCTGTAGTAGTCAGAAGACACCAAAACTGCCCGCAAACCCGCATGGCTATTGGTTTCTTCGCCTCTGACTGCCCAACACGCTTTCAGGCCACCACTACTACAGCTCCTGTAGCCCTATACATGTTGCCATCCCTATGCGAAGCAAAGCAGACCAGGAGCCAAGGAAGCAAGCAGGCATGCCTGGGTCACATCGGCAAATGATTTCGTTTTCAGTGCAAGGTTTCGTGAGGATTGAACATGGCCAAAGGTGGAAGCAGATTCGGAGCAGGTCGACCAGGCTATCGGATCAAGGACGTTCACACGCGCTCGATTGATGTGCGCCGCTGGCATCGGGACGGGCTGCTCCGGGGCTCGTACTTCGGCTGGCAGTGGAGCGATCCAGAGACTGGCCAGCAAACCGCCAGCATCGGCGTCCACCCTGCTGCTCAATCTGTGACCTTGAGCTATACGGTCGGCAGTGAGCAGCGCCAGCCCACCATCGAGCTTACGACCACCTCCTGCACCTTCGGCGGCTCGAGGCTCTGGTTTCAGTGCCCCAACTGCCACGCGCGCTGCGCCAAGCTGTTTCTGCGCGGTGGTCACTTCGCCTGCCGAAAGTGCCAGCGGATCAGCTATCAAAGCCAGAGTGAGGATGAGATCGGCCGCTTGTGGCGCGCACAGGCCAAGATCGAGAAGCGGCTTGGGGATCGGCTATCGAAGCCGAAGTTCATGCGCCAGAGGACCTACGATGGGCTTCGGGAGAGGTACTGGCAGATCGAGTGGGCGAGAGAAGAGGCGCTGTACGCTTGCGCCGCGCGTCTTGGATTCACTCTATAACCGCAAAGCTGCAAAACCCGGCTTACCCAAACACCCTGCCAGACTGCTTCAGGTACGTCAGAAAGTTGATGCACTCAACCTTCACCTCCGCCAAGCCGCACACAGCAGGGATCTTCATCTTTGAAGGAACATTAGGCAAATTTGGCTGACGTTCCTCATCCGAGATCAGAATGAAATGTCTCAGCCTGCTGGCCGAGATGATCAAGAGGTCGTTCTCCCCTACGCCCTTCGGGTGATAGTTATCACCCTGCACCCCGATCAATTGCTTGATGCGCAGTGCCTCGTTCAACTCTGCGTTGCCAATGTCCAAAATGGAGATGCCGCAGTCAGTGAGCCAGCGCGCACACTCGGGCGTCTTATCTCGAACCTCTTTGAAGGCTACGGAAGCGATAAGAAGGCGCCCTTCCTTGATCTCCTCCGCAATCCAGCCCCACATCGGTGGAAACTGGTCTGCTGGGTAGTTATCCCATGCATAGATGATCGATGACGCGTCAATGGCCCGCATAGAACTGTTCGAGCTGACGCAGGTCTCGGATCTTGAGGCTGTCTAGGTAGCTGCTCGCCCTTGCAAGGGTGATCTTTCCCGCCTCCAGCGAACCCAGCACCGTGCGCACATAGCGGTCGCCGAATATGTGTCGGGGCTCTCGGTACCTGTACTGGCGATTGCCACTGTCATCCGCCGGCACCTGGACCGCTTGCCGCCATTGACGGTACGCCCCATAGTCTTCTTGACTGAGCCTACCTACGCCCAACAGCCGTCGCAGTATGGCTTCGGCACTTGCGCCGGAGCGGCGCCTTGGCAGATCAAGCCACCCTTCATAGGCCGCCACGTCCGCTGGCCTGGCACGATCGTCCACCATGGCCAAGACTTCGTCTGGCACAAGGAAAAAACCTGCGAAAGCGTTCGCCTGCTGCTCACCAGCCTCATGAGAGTCGAAGTCCCTCTCATCATCGATCCAGCTTGTGCGATGCAGCAGTACATGCCCAAGCTCATGGGCAAGAGTGAAGGATTGGCGGGCAGGAAAGTCTTGCTTCTTCACCACGATGACGGGGCAGCGCTCGTCATAGATGGAGAAACCGAGGATTGGGTTTTCCTTGGCTATCTGCCACCGACCGGCGTACCCGTTCGAACGGAACACCAGTACGCCCTTGGCCTCTATGGCCTGCCGATACGAGTCAAAGCTGTTCTGCGGCCCGAGGTTCAACCAACGTCGGGCAATTGCAGCAGCCTCCTCAGGCGAGCGTCCTGCGACATCCGGCGGTGTGAATGTCGGCCTGTCTTCTGCATCAATGTCTTCAAGCAGGGCCAAATAGACATCACGTTGGTGCTCCACACGTTCGATCAGTGCACGGAGCTTTGGCGAAAGCTCAGGCTTGCTATTGGCAAGCGTTCTGAACTGAAAGGTATGGACAACCTCAGGTTGGACCTGACCAGGCTCTAGGAAGAACAGGACGCCGCGTCCGAAGTAGTCAGCGATCTTCTGGAGTTGGTTGAAGGTGAAGCCACCTTCTCCGGCCAAGAACTTTTGAATGGTTGCAGGAGCGACATCGGTTTCCGAGGCGAGTTCATCCACGGTGATGCCCTGATCCTGGCAACACCAAAGAATTCGGTCACGGTTGACGTTGTCGATTCGTTCCACTACTCAAATTTTAGGCGGCCTAGCCCGGGCTGATATGCCGACATGCACCTAGGACGTCCGACGTGTGGTTATGGGCCTACTGTAGCGGCCTGGGGGTACTTTTGGGGGTATCTAACAATAGGCCCCAGAGAAAAAACCAATGTTTATGCGGCTTCCAGACGACAGTTAAAGTGACCCCGGCCCATTCAATGGTCTCAAGACGGTTCTTGAGACCCCAAAATCCCTAAGTAATCAACGACTTAGGGATTTTTTTCGTCTTAACAGCGATCTTGTGAAGGCACCACAACAAGGGTCATCCAGGTCGCACCGAGGGCCAGGCCGATGGCGTCACCACCTGCCAGTGCCCTGTCGACGCATCGCACTGCGCCATCTGGAAGCGGAAGGTGTACTGCCCTGCGATGCCCATGCGCAGGTCACTGACCACCAGTGCGTCGCCGATCACATCGAGCCGCAGCCAATCTCCCGTGAACCAGCGCAGCCGCTCATACAGCGGCACGCCCTTCAGCACGTGCCTCACATCGCTTTGCGGTGGCAGGCGCACCCACTCGGGCGCTTCGCGGTCGAACAGGCTGCTCACAGCCTCGATCTGCTGCCCGCCAGGGCCCAGGGCGATCACGCGCCAGACCAGGGTGTTGAGCGGCATGGGCACCGCACGCAGGGCCTCACCGACCCGCTGCTCAGCCAATAGACGCCCGCCCAGCCCGAAGCCCAGGTAGGCCGTGCTGAACACCAACGCCCCCACGAGCACCCCGCCCCCCTTGCCCGCCAGGCCAATGGCCAGTGCCATGAGCACGGCCAGCAGCAGCGGCACGGTGTAGACAGGATCGATGATGAAGATCGCGGCCCAGCTCTCCGGTGTGGGCGCGAGCGGCCAGAACATCTGCGTGCCGTACACAGTGAACGCATCGAGCAGCACGTGGGTGATCAGCACCAGCCACACCGCCGTGAAGAAGCGCCCCGTGCTGTAGGCGGCATGCGGCCAGCGCCTGCGCACCAGCCAGGTCATCAGCGCCGCCAGCGCCGTGAGCACGAACACCGAGTGCGAAAAGCCCCGGTGGTAGGTCATGGAGGACACCGGATCGGCGTAACGCACGAACACGTCCAGATCCGGCAAGGTGCCCAGGGCGGCACCGTAAAGCAAGGCGCGGCGCCCCTGAACCTTGCCCAGCAGGGCGCCTTGCACGGCCGCGCCCAGAACGGCCTGGGAAATTGAATCCAAGGGCTCCTCACCCGGCGGAGAACATCACCGCCCGCCTCACGCGCTCACAGTCACTCGAAGCGGACACCTCGGAGCTGATCATAGTAGGTCGTGACCCGGCCGATGTCGTTGGTGCCGAACAGGTCGCAGTTGGCCTCCACGGTACCGGAGACTTCCGAGCCGTTTGCCAGCAGCAGCTTGAGCTTGGCCTTCGCGTTGGCATTGGTGTGGTCATCGGCTTGGATCACGTCGAAGCCGGACATCTTCTCGAACGCGATGGACTGGCCGTTGTCCAGCGAGATCTCGTGGTTGACCGAGATGCAGTTGCTGAAGGAGTTGGCCCGAACCCGCACGGTGCTGCCATCGCGCTTGAGCAGCACGGCTTCGGCATCGGCCCAGGGCCGGGGTGTGGCCTTGGCGGTGGTGGCTGCGGTGTTGTTGGGCGCGGCACTGGGTGGGCTTGCACTGCCCGTGGAGCCTGTTGGGCGCGACGAGGCCTCTGTCGGCGCAACAGGCGCCGTGGAGGCCACGTGCGGGATCGGCGCGCTGTCTGCCTTGGCTTCGGCCTTGTGGCCGATCACCCCGTTCTGGAACAGCAGGGCCATCAAGCCGCTGATGGCCGTGATGGTGGCGGTCAGCGCCGTGAGGACGCCGGGCAGGGTCTGCCACCAGCTTGAGCTTGGCTTTTGCGGCTCGGTCATGCTTGCTCCTGAATTGATGGCGGGCTGGGCCGCAGGTCTGGATCAATTCAATGTAGCCGCCCCATGCCAGCCCGCAGGCCCCTAGAACATGGGAGGTGCCGAGCGTGCACCTCCCAACGCAAGCCATCAGCGGCGACGGCGCACGCGCATCGCACCCATCACCGCCAGGGCCGACAGCACCATGGCGTAAGTCTCGGGCTCGGGCACGGCGGCAGCCAGCTTGTAGACCGAGGTGGTGTTGCTGCCTTCGCTGGAGAAGGCAAAGTAGTAACTGCCGTCCAGGAAGTAGCCCTTGAGGCCTTCGGGCGCCAGGTCACCATCGGACACGATCATGTCGACAAAGGTCGCGTTGGCCGCATCGGTGATGTCGAAGACGGCGATGCCTGCCTTGAGCGTGCGCTCAAGGCCGATCAGCGCGAAGGTGCGACCGTTGATCTCCATCAACTCGACGCCTTCGGGCTCGACACCCTTGTCGCGACTGCGGCCATCGTCGTAGATGCCGCGAGCGATGGCTTCGCGGTCGAGGATCTCGCCGCTGTCGTAGACGATGTTGCCGTTCTCATCGCGGATCGAGAAGGAGCGGGCGCCAGCGGCGTAGAGGTCGCCGACGGATGAGTCGGTGTTCGACACGCGGATGTTGGCCAGATCACCCGTGCCGCCGAAGCTGCTGGCGGCCGAGCGGTCCTGATCGTCTTCGCGGAAGTCGCCTTCGTTGGCCATCACGATGAAGGTCTGGCCGTTCTTGTCGTACACGGCGATGCCGTCGGGCATGTACAGGCCCTTGACGTTGGCCGAGATCAGGTTGGGCGTGCCATTGTTGAGCGGGTCGATGCGGTTGCCAGGCTGACTGAAGTCCTTGGCGCCCAGGCCGATCACCTTCTCGAACTGGCCGGTCTGCACGTTGAGCACGCCGATGGCGTTGGCCTCCTGCAGCGTCACGTAGGCCTTGGTGCCGGCCGCGTTCACGGCGATGTTCTCGGGCTCGAAGTCCATGCCGGTGTTGGTGCGGACGTGCGTGCCCGTCTGCTGCACGCCGGCCGGCGTGGCGGTGTAGGTCACGGTGCGGGTGCCCACATCGATGATGCTGACGCTGCCCACGGGGTCGTTCGTGGCGGGGCCATAGTTGCGATGGCCGTTGGAATCAGCCAGGCGGGTGCCATAGGTGCTGGGCGTGCCTTCATTGGCCACCAGGATCTTGCTGCCATCCTTGGTGAAGGTGAGCATATCGGGCAGAGCCCCCACGGTGATGGGGCTGGTGCCGGCCAGCAGCGAGCGCGTGCTGGTGTCGTACAGCGTGACCACGCCCGGGTTGGTGCGCACGGTCGCTTCGATCGCGAACGCCGCCACCCCGTTGTTGATAGCCACGCTGTTGATCTGGCCGTAGGCCGTGGTGTCGATGCGGTCGATGAAGGCGCCGGTACGGGCGTTGAGCACGTCCACGCCGCTCACGCCGGCCACCCACAAGGTGCTGGTGGCGGCATCGAAGCCCACGATTTCCGAGAGGAAGCCGCCCGTGCTGCTGTGCTGGTAGCTCCAGCTCTTGGACGCATCGTCCAGGAGGCCGGCCGAAGCGGTGGCTGTGGCTGTGGCCAGGGCGATGGAGGTCAGGGCGATGCCTAGGCTGCGAGCGAAGGAAGGCGTGCGGTTCATGGACTGCGGTGCATTGAGTTGTCGGTGGGCATGGATGGTGCGCACGCCGCGTGACAGTCCCGTGACGTCGCATGGGGTATATGGCACTCAAACAGGGGGGCCTGCAGATGACGTGCTCGCTGACGCTGCACCGTAGTTTCAAACAAACGGAGGCCTGTCAAGGTGCTTCACATTAATACGTATTCAGATATATAATGAGACAAATTCTCATTTCCTTGGATGCGCTCTCACCTCAAGAAGGCACCTGGATCGACAGGTGACGGTGAGCGTGTTTGCTCGGCAAGGATCTTCCCAACGCCCAGCACGGTTCCACACGTGCCCGAAGGCAATACCCCCATTCCCCAGCACGCACAGGTCGGGCCAGCCCGGTCATGCACGCGAACGGAAAACCTTCTGTCAACTCCTCCAAGAGCAGTACCCCATGTCGATCCCTCATGCCCAGCGCGGCGCCACCTCCCGCCCCGTGCTTCGACCGCATGCGCTGGCCCATGCCGCCGTAGCGCTGGCACAGCGCGCCGGTGGACAGGCTTCGACCGCATGCGCTGGCCCATGCCGCCCGCACCGCCCTGCTGTGCGCCGCGGCGCCCATGCTGGCTTATCCCTTGATGGTTCAGGCGCAAGCCACTGACACCAACGCCGCCGCAGAAGCGCTGCCCAACATCACGGTCAAGGCCGAGCGCAACGAAAGCGCCACGACCGAGCAAACCCGCTCGTTCGCCGCCAAGAAGGCCACGGTGGGCAAAGCCGCGCAAGAGCTGCGCGACATTCCCCAACCCGTGACGGTGCTGACCCGCGAACTGCTGGACCAGCGCAAGCTGTTCGATCTCACCGATGTGCTCCAGAACACACCGGGCGTGACGGTGGACTACACCGACAGCGAGCGGGTGTCCTACCACTCGCGCGGCTACCAGATCGACGCACTGCAGATCGACGGCCTGACGATCAACCAGTTCGCCTCGATCTTCGTGCAGCCCGATACCGCCGTGCTGGACCGCGTGGAAGTGCTGCGTGGCGCCTCCGGCATGATCCGTGGCTCCGGCAACCCTTCCGCCACCGTGAACATGGTGCGCAAACGCCCGACCAGCGAGTTCCAGGCCTCCGTCGAAGCCACCATCGGCTCGTGGGACCGCCGCCGCCTGGTGGGCGACATCTCCGGCGCACTCAATGCCTCCGGCTCCGTGCGGGGCCGGGTGGTCGCCGTGACCGACAAGAAGGAGTTCTTCCAGCGGGCGCGCTCGGAAGACCGTCAGGTGTTCTATGGCGTGGTCGAAGCCGATGTCACCTCGCGCACCAAGCTGACGGCCAGCCTGCAGCACACTGATCTGGACGCCACGGGCGCCTGGGGCAACCTGCCGGCCAACCTCGATGGCTCGTCGATGGACCTGCCGCGCAGCACCTACCTGGGCACCGACTGGAACCAGTGGAACCGCTACAACCAGCAGGCCTTCGCCGAGCTGGAGCACCAGTTCGACAACGACTGGACGGTGAAGCTCAGCGCCGCCTACACGAAGATGCGCATGAAGGACAACGGCTTCAAGCAGTCGTACTTCCAGCGCGATACGGGTGAAACCGATCCCTACCGCTTCAAGGTCACCACGGCCCAGTACAGCGGCGATGCCATCGACCAGCGCGCCATCAACCTGACGGCGAACGGCCCCTTCACCCTGCTGGGCCGCAAGCACGAACTGGTGGTCGGCACGGAAAGCGTCAGCTCCAAGAACGTGGGCACGGTCGGCAGCGGCAGCCTCTATCCGCAGTACGTCGACATCCGCACCTGGAACCCGTACACCAGCTACCCCGAGCGTGACGTGACGATGCCCACCACCACGGGCGCCCCCACCTACATCCGCCAGCAGGGCGTGTACGCCACCACCCGCCTGTCGATCACCGATCCGCTGAACGTGCTGCTGGGTGCCCGCATGAGCTGGTGGGAAACCGAGCAGCCCCGCAACGCAACGAGCCTCACGGCCAACTACAGCATCGACCGCGAGATCACGCCGTATGCCGGCGTGGTGTACGACATCTCCAAGTCGATCAGCGCCTACGCCAGCTATACAGAGATCTTCACACCGCAATCGAGTCGTGACATCGACGGCAACGTGCTGGATCCGATCCGTGGTGAAGACTGGGAAGCCGGCTTCAAGGGCGCCTTCTTTGATGGCAAGCTCAATGCATCGCTGGGCCTGTTCCGCATCGAGAACGTGGGCCGCGCGCTGACGGACCCTCGTGCGCCGACGCCCTGCTCCGGCACCACCTGCTTCTACGTGGCAGGCGGCAAGACGCAGAGCGAAGGTTGGGAAGCCGAGCTGTCCGGCGAGGTGCTGCCGCGCTGGCAGGTCATGGCTGGCTACACCAACACCCGCACCAAGTACGCCAAAGACCCCACTGTCGCCAACATCGACCAGCCCCTGCGTAGCCAGGATCCTCGCCATCTGTTCAAGCTGTTCACCAGCTACGAGCTTGGTGGCGCACTGCAGGGCCTGACGGTCGGCGGCGGCGCACAGATCCAGAGCGGCACCTACGTCACCGGCGGTGGGCTCACGGCTCGCCAGGGCGGCTACACGGTCTACAACGCGATGATGAACTACCGCATCGACAAGACCTTCTCCGTGCAGCTCAACGCGAACAACCTGTTCGACAAGATCTACTACAAGAAGTACGCGCCCACCGGCATCGCCAACTACTACGGCGATCCCCGCAACGTGATGCTCACGCTGCGCGCCGCGTTCTGATCACCCTGAACAGCGACGCAGCTAACCAACCCGCCCCGCAAGGGCGGGTTTTTTCATGCGCGGCTCACAACTCCGCGGAGATGGTCGGCGACCACACGTCCTCGTCCTCGTCGTGATCCCCGGCGCGGTCCTTGAGCCACACGGCCAGTTGGGCCGGCGGCATGGGCTTGGCGTACAGGTAGCCCTGGATCATCTGGCAGCCCGCATCGCGCAGCCAGTCGGCTTGCTGCTGGGTCTCCACGCCTTCGGCCACGCTCTTGACGCCCAGGCGCTTGGCCAGCGACAGCATCATGTCCACCAGCACCGGGTCATGCCCCGCCTCGCCCAGGCCGTCCATGAAGGAGCGGTCGATCTTGAGCTTGTCCACCTTCATGCGCTGCAGGCGGCTGAGCGATGAATAGCCCGTGCCGAAGTCATCGATGGCGATGCGGAACCCACGTGCCGACAGGTGGTCCAGCACCGAGCTTTCCGCGCCGTTGACTTCCATCACCGCGCCCTCGGTCACCTCCAGCTCCATGTCGGCCGGGCCCAGGCCATGCTGGCGCAGAGCGCTCATCAGCGCAGGCACCAGTTGCGGATCGGCCAGTTGGCGGGGCGACACGTTCACGCTCACGTAAGGCAAAGCCACACCTTCGCCCCGCAAGGCCACCAGATCACGGCAGGCCATCTCGATCACGGTCACGCCCAAGGGCAGGATCAGGCCGGTCTCTTCGGCCACACCGATGAACTCGTCCGGCCGGATCACGCCGAAGCGGGGATGACGCCAGCGCACCAGAGCCTCCACGCCACGCATGCCGCCATCCATGCCCACCTGCGGCTGGTACTCCAGGTACAGTTGCCCCTGGATGATGGCCGGCCGAAGCTCCGACTGGATGAACTGGCGACGCCGCGCACGCGAGCCGAGCAGATCATCGAACAGCACCAGCTTGCCATGGCCCAGGCGCTTGGCTTCGTCCATGGCCACGTCCGCCCGGCGCAATGCCTCTTCGGCCGTGTGCACCTCGGCATCGAGCACCACCGCGCCGATGCTCACACCCAACTGGGCCGACATCTGCTCGGCCTCGAAGGGCGACAGCAAGCTCTCTGTGATCGCATCCACCGAGGCAGCCACGGCCAGCGGCTCGCTCACATTGGCCAGGATCACGGCGAACTCATCGCCCCCCAGGCGGCCCATGCTGGCGCGGGCCTCGGGCAATGCATTGGCAAAACGGCGGGTCACCTCCTTGAGCACCTGGTCCCCCATGTGGTGGCCATGCGTGTCGTTGAGGTGCTTGAACCCATCCAGGTCCATGTACAGCAAGGTGGCCGGCCCACGCTCGGCCTTGGGCCGTGACAGATGCTCGGCCAGCGTGGCATCGAAGGCCGCGCGGTTGAGCAGGCCGGTCAGCGCATCGTGCCGGGCAGCGTGGCGCAACTGGTCTTCACGGCGCAGCACCTGCTGGCGCAGGCGTTGCTCGGCACTGAACCACGTGCCCAGCCCCAGCAAAGCCACCACGCCCACCATCACCATGTCCCGCAGCGTGGCCAGGTAGGCCGGCATCAGGGAATGGCGAACCTCGATGAACGTTCCCGCGCCCCGTGGGAAGGACTGGGCGCACACCGATCCCCACAGCTCACCCTCCGAGCACAGCGGTGCCACTCCCTGACGATAGTGGGCTGTGCACTGGTGGCCCACGCAATAGCTGGACGACACCACCTCACGGAATCGGCTGGACGCGCTGGTCAGCCACGGCGACACATCCGTCGAACTCATGGCGCGGGACAACTCGACCACGGTCATGATCGATTCGGCCTCGCTCAGGGCGGTACGGTGCGCATCCTGCATCTCGAAATACAGGCGCTGCCAGGCCAGCAGCAAGGCCGCCACCAGCAAGGCCAAGGTAAATGGCAGCCACGCCAGACGGCGTTTTTCCACTTTTTCCCCCTGTGCTGATGCCTGATGTTCCGTCACGCCTTGGCCACCCTTGTCGGTCATGTCACCCCTGCGCCACTCGGGGCGCTGTTCACCCAGTCATATCGACCGGATGCCGCCGAACCTAAGGCACGCCGTTTGCCCTGTGTCAAACATCCCGTCGATACAGGAGACGACCATGGCCAAGAACCACATCCTGGGCGCCACATTCGCCCCCACCCTCGCCGCCGGGCGTGACGCCGACCTGCTCGGCCCCAGCGACAGCTCCGACAGCGGCGCCGACATCCAGGGCCAGCTGCACCTGGAAACCGATGACGACTTCGAGGGCCGCGCCGCTGCCATCTCGGGGGCAGGCAACACGGCCCTCGATGCTGACAGCGACACCGCAGGCACCGGCGAGCGCGGCCCGGCCGTGCCCGAGGCGTGGCGCGAGGCCGGCGACATCGCCCCTGACCGCGTGGTGCTGTCCGCCCGGGAAGCCCTGGACACCTCGGCCGAGCTGGTGTCCCTGGACGACCCCCAGGCTGTCGACCTCGACAACCTGGCAGCCGACGAGGATGAAGACCCCGAAGACCAGCCCGCCTGACATGACAGGGCTGCCCGCATGCCCTGCGCCACCACACGAGGTGATGGATGACGCCAGAACACATGGCCCCTCGCACAGCCCACGCCGCACCAGACTGGCCGCCGGGCGACAGTAAACTCGCCCGGATGATCCGTGCCAGGGACTGGGCCGACACCGGGCTCGGCCCCATCGCGACCTGGTCCGACACCTTGCGCACCCTGGTGTCTTCGGTGCTCGACAGCCGCTTCGAGATGATCCTGCTGTGGGGCCCGCAACTCCTGCAGATCTACAACGATGCCTACGCCCGCCTGATGCGCGACAAGCACCCCACCTACCTGGGGCGTCCCACGCAGGACTGCTGGCCCGAGGTCTGGCATTTCAACGCCCCGATCTACGAACGCGTGATGACGCAGGGCGACAGCGTCTACCTGGAAGACCAACCCTACCGCCTGCAGCTCGATGGCGGAGAGCGTGTGCTGAGCCTGAGCATCTGCTACAGCCCCGTCCGCGGCCCGCAGGGCGACATCCTGGGCGTGATGGTGACCTTGACCGACGTGAGCCGGCGCGTGCAGGCCGAACAGGCCCTGGCCCGAGACCTGCAATCGATGACCCGGCTCAACGACCTGGTGGCCCGGCTGGTGCATGCACAGGATCTGGACAGCGCACTGCACGAGGTGCTGGACGCGGCCATCTCGCTGATGGACGCCGACAAAGGCAACATCCAGCTGTTCGATGCCAAGCACCGCACGCTGCGCATCGGCGCGCAACGCGGCTTCGACGAGCAATTTCTGCGGTACTTCTCCGAGGTCGATGATGCGCACGAATCAGCCTGCGGTCGGGCACTGCGCCTGGGCCAACGCGTCGTCATCCCCGACATCAAGCACGAATCCGCGTCCAGCACCTTGCGCCAGGTGGCCAGCGAGGCCGGCTACCAGGCCGTGCAGAGCACCCCGCTGCTCGGGCAGAACGGCTCGCCCATGGGCATGCTCTCCACCCACTGGCGGCTGCCCACGCAACCGTCCGGGCACGCGCTGCGCATGCTCGATCTGTACGCCCGGCAGGCTGCACAGTTCATCGAGCGCTCGCGCATCGAGCACCGGCTGCGCCAGACGGCCGAAGAACTGCGCCAGGCCAGCCGCGCCAAGGACGAGTTCATCGCCATGCTCGGCCATGAACTGCGCAACCCGCTGGCGCCCATCCAGATCGCCCTGCACCTGATGGAAATGCGGGGCGACACCGCCTCACAGCGCGAGCGCGCCATCATCGGCCGGCAGGTGCATCACATGACCCGCCTGATCGACGACCTGCTGGATGTGGCCCGCATCATCCGCGGCCATGTCACGCTGCAGCCTGTGCCCACCGAGCTGTGGCAGGTCGTCCACCGGGCGGTCGAAACCGCCTCCCCCCTGATCGAGCAGCGTCGCCATGCGCTGGCGCTTGACGTGCCGCCCACGGGCCTGAGGGTGATGGCCGATCCGGTGCGCCTGGCCCAGGTCATCGCCAACCTGCTGACCAATGCGGCACGCTACACCCCGCAGCAGGGGCAGATCCGCGTCGCCGCGGCCCCGGGCGACAACGGCGATGTGGTGCTCAGTGTGATCGACAACGGCATGGGCATCTCCAGCAAGGACCTGGAACGGGTGTTCGACCTGTTCACCCAGGGCAGCCAGGGCCTGGACCGCTCCCAGGGCGGCCTGGGGCTGGGCCTGACCATCGCCCGCACCATGGCCACCATTCACGGCGGCACACTCACGGCCCACAGTGAAGGCCCGGACCAGGGCAGCCGTTTTGATCTGACGCTGCCGCTGATGCCTGCCGAGGACCCGGACTCACCAGGCCACAGCGACACCCCCGCTGGTACGCCACGCGGCCTGGGCCTGGCGGTGCTGGTCGTCGATGACAACGAGGACGCGGCGCACCTGCTGTCCGACCTGCTGCAAAGCTGGGGCTATGCCACGCTGGTGGCGCACGACGGCCCCTCGGCACTCCAGATGCTGGGCAGCCGGCAGGTAGACCTGGGCCTGCTCGACATCGGCCTGCCGGTGATGGACGGCTACGAACTGGCGCAGACTATCCACCGCCTGCCCCGGCAGGGGGACACGCCCCTGGTGGCACTGTCAGGCTACGGCCAGGAGCAGGACCGCCGCCGCTCGCGCGAAAGCGGCTTTTGCGAACACCTTGTCAAACCCGTGGACATCGAGCGCCTGGCTCAGTTGCTCGAAGGCTTGCGGCAGACGGTGGCATGAAGAACGGGCCACATGCCGTCCGGATTTCTTTACCCATCCTGAACCGCAACATCTGCATACACATTGAAAACCTTAAACGTTCTGTTTAAGGGTCAACCCCGGGTTCAAATGTCCGATAGCACGAAGGTTGCCTGAGCACAGTCGCCCAGGCATGCCCCGCGATGGCGCCGCCCGGCCGCCACGCATGGCGAGGTTCTCCACCGGGCGCAGCGCAACCGCGCGACCAGGAGCCCCCGCCATGGCATTCAATCAAATGCGCATCAAGACCAAGTTGATGCTCGGGTTCATCTGTCTGGCGGCCGTCGTGCTGCTGGTCTCCGCGCTGGCCCTGAGCTCGCTGAGCCGTGCCAACGACCGCTTCTCCGACTACCTTGCAGGCGCCAACCAGCGCGAACGCCTGGCCACGGCCGTGCGCGGTGCCGCCACGCGCCGCGCCATCGCCGCCCGCAACCTGGTGCTGGTGACGCAGCCCGCCGACCGCGAGCTGGAAAAAACCGCCATCGCCAAGGCCCAGGAAGATGTGGACGAGGCCGTCAAGAACCTGCACGCAGCCGTCTCCACCGGTGACGCCACCGAGGAGGATCGCGCCATGGTGGACACCATCGCCAAGATCGAAGAGAAGTACCGGGCCGTGGCCGGCCAGATCGTGGGCCTGGAACTCAAGGGCCAGCGCGAGGAAGCCGTGGCCCAGATGAACACGCAATGCCGCCCCCTGCTGGCGCAGTTGCTCAAAGCCACCAACGACTTCGTCGAGCATGAGCACGACCAGGCCGTGGCCCGCGCCAAGACCGCCGAAGCCGCCTACAGCCAGGACCAGGCCCTGATGCTGGCCGCCTGCCTCACTGCCCTGGCTGCCGCCGGCGTCATGGGCTGGATGCTCAGCAACGGCGTGACCCGCCCGCTCAACCGCGCCGTGCGCCTGGCCGAGGCCGTGGCCGCCGGCGATCTGCGCACCGACATCGTCGTGGACCGTGGCGACGAGACCGGCCAGTTGCTCAATGCCCTCAAGAGCATGAACGAGAGCCTGGTGGGCATGGTGGGCCAGGTACGCCAGGCCGCCGACAGCATCGCGATCGCGTCCACCGAGATCGCCACCGGCAACATGGACCTGTCCAGCCGCACCGAACGCCAGGCCAGCGCCCTGCAGCAGACGGCCGCCTCCATGCAGGAAATGACCAGCACCGTGCAGCACAACGCCGACAGCTCCCGTCAGGCCAGCGCCCTGGCCGCATCGGCCGCCGATGTGGCAGGGCGCGGTGGTCAGGTGGTCGAGCGCGTGGTGCACACCATGGGCGACATCACCCAGGCCAGCCACAAGATCGCCGACATCATCGGCGTGATCGATGGCATCGCCTTCCAGACCAACATCCTTGCGCTCAATGCTGCGGTGGAAGCCGCGCGTGCCGGCGAGCAGGGCCGTGGTTTTGCCGTGGTGGCCGGCGAGGTCCGCTCGCTGGCCCAGCGCAGCGCCCAGGCCGCCAAGGAGATCAAGCAGTTGATCACCGACAGCAACGAGAAGGTCGAGACCGGCAGCCGCCTGGTCGACGAGGCGGGTACCACGATGAACGACATCGTCACCCAGGTGCGCCGCATGAACGACCTGATCGCCGAGGTCAACGCCTCGACGACCGAGCAGAGCGTGGGCATCGGTCAGGTGAACCAGGCCGTGGCCTCACTGGACCACGGCACGCAGCAGAACGCCGCCCTGGTGGAAGAGAGCGCCGCCGCCGCGGAAAGCCTGCGTCAGCAAGCAGCCGCACTGCAGAGCGTGATCTCGGCCTTCAAGTTGCGCGACACCGGCATGGCCTTGCACCACCACGCGTCTCAGGCAGAGTTGCTGTATGCCGCGCGCCCCGTGGGCCGTCAGCCCGAGGCGCGCCCCCTGCCCTCGTACAGCCAGTCTCAGGCGTTGAAGTCGCCTTCGCTGGAACGCCCGGCCAGCAGCAAGGCGGCCAGGCTGATCCCCGCCGATATCGACAGGTAATAGCCCACGGCGCCCAACCCATGGGTGCTGGCCAGCGCGGTGGCAGCGTATGGCGCCAGGGAGGCGCCCAGGATGCCGGCGAAGTTGAAGGTCATGGACGAGCCCGTGTAGCGCACCGCCGTGGGGAACAGCTCCGACAGGTAGGTGCCCAGCGGGCCGTAGGTCAGGCCCATCAGGCCCAGGCCCACTGACAGGAACAGGGTCACGCCCAGCACATTGCCCGAGGCGAACATCGGCGCCATCATGAAGCCGTAGACCACGATGGCCGCCGACACCACGATCAGCGTCAGGCGCCGGCCGAAGCGGTCGGCCAGCACCGCCGACAGCGGGATGCACAGCGCGAAGAACAGCACCGAGAACAGCTGGATCTCCAGGAACTCGCGGCGCGTGTACTTCAGGGCCGTGGTGCCCCAGCTCAGCGCGAACACCGTCATCAGGTAGAACAGCACGAAGGTGGCCAGCGCTGCCAGCGTGCCCAGCACCAGCACACGCGTATGTTCCTTGAACACCGTCACCACGGGCACCTTCACGCGGGTGTCGTGGTCCAGCACGTTCTGGAACACCGGCGTCTCGGTGATCCTGAAGCGCACCCACAGGCCCACCAGCACCAGCAGCGCGCTGGCGATGAAGGGAATGCGCCAGCCGAAGCTGAAGAACTGCTCTTCCGTGAGCGTCTCGCCCAGCCACAGGAAGATGCCGCCCGACAGGAAGAAGCCGATGGGCGCGCCCAGTTGCGGGAACATGCCGTACCAGGCGCGCTTCTCGGGCGGGGCGTTCTCGGTGGCCAGCAGCACGGCGCCGCCCCACTCACCGCCCAGGCCGAAGCCCTGACCGAAGCGGCAGATCGCCAGCAGCAGCGGCGCCAGCGTCCCGATGGCTGCGTAGGTGGGCAGCAGGCCGATGGCCACGGTGGACAGGCCCATGGTGAGCAGCGCGCCCACCAGCGTGGCCTTGCGCCCGATGCGATCGCCGAAGTGGCCGAACACCGCCGAGCCCACCGGCCGCGCGAAGAAGGCCAGCGCGAACGTGATCAGCGACTGCAGCGTGGCCGCCGTCGGGTCCGACGACGGGAAGAACAGTTTGGGGAACACCAGCACCGCGGCGGTGGCGTAGATGTAGAAGTCGAAGAACTCGACGGTGGTGCCGATCAGGCTGGCAAACAGCACCGTGGCGGGCTTGTTGCGCGGCGGCTGAGGCGCGGCACTGGCCTGAGCGGCCTCAGAGGCCATGTGGGTCGGCGTCATGGAAAGATCCTCAAGGGAGCATCGAAGCAAACCTCGGATCTTAGCCCGACAGCGCCATCCCGCGCTGGCCGTACGTCACGGACTGAGGGCGTCAGGGCCGCGCGTTATGGCCAGTTATGGCCCACCGTCACTGCCGTGAAGCACGCCTGTCCACATCGGCCCGCACGGCGGCGGGCAGCCGGTTGAGCATCAGGCGGATCACCGTCGAGACCACCAGCACGTCATCGACCACGCCCAGCAGGGGGATCCAATCGGGCACGATGTCGATGGGCGACAGCAGGTAGAACACCACGCCCACCGTGCCCACCTTGAGCCAGGTCGGCGCCAGGGGGTGACGCAGGGCGAACCACAGGCGGCGCGCGTCGCCCTTGATCAGCAGCCACAGCATCGACAGTCGTTTCCACATGCTCACACCTCTCTCGGCCTCGGGCCAAACATGAACCGTAGGTGAAGGGCGCCAACCCCGATTTCAAGAGGCCCCCGCCCTGCGTGAGCGCCACAGCGACCACAGCATGAAGGCCACCACCGCCACGTTCGCCACCAGTGCAAGCGCTTTCAAGGCGGTTGGATGCGCCCAAAACTCCGCCAGTTCCATCGGCACATAGATGCCCCCCGCGATGGCCGCGAACCACTCGGCCCAGCGGCGACCACGCCACAGGCCATAGCCTTCCACCAGGCGGACCAGCGCATAGGCAAACGCCATGCCCGCCAGCGCCCACAGGCGCTGGCCGGTGGTGCGCGCGGCCATGTCGATGAAGATGCGCGGGTAGTGGCTAGCCGGGTTGAGGTGCGACAGGCGCACCAACTGCTCGGCGATGTGCTGCAGATCGCGGTGCAGCAGCGTCAGCAGACCGAAGCCGGCCAGCAGCACCAGCAGGCCTTTGCCGGCCTCGAACACCGCCACCACCTTCAAGCCCCGCTTCAACCGCATCCCTGCCCTCTCGCAGCTTTTTTCAAAACACGCCCAAGACCCTTCCAGGCCCAGGGCCGCGCCAGGCGGCTAGCCTGACAGGCCATCACTCACCCCGGGGGACCATCATGTCACGACTGCCCGTCACGCTTGCCCTCACCGCCACCGTGCTGGCCGCGGCCGGATGCGCCACACGCCCCGCGCATGAGCACGCCCATCAGCACAGCCCCATCGCCTTGTCCGCCGACCAGGAGCAGGACACCGCCGGTCCGGTGCTGGCCGCCGCCTCGCTCACGCCCACGCAGGGCAAGGAAGTGCGGGGCCTGGTGCTGTTCCGCGAGATGGACGCGCAGCACGTGATGGTCCATGCGCGCGTGATCGGCCTCAAGCCCAACGCCGAGCACGGCTTTCACCTGCACGAGAACGGCCAGTGCGCCAGCCCCGACGGCACCAGCGCGGGCGGCCACTTCAACCCTGCCAAGGCCGCGCATGGCCCGCAGGTTGCAGAGCACCACGCTGGCGACATGCCCAACCTGAAGGCCGACGGCAACGGCGTGGCC
The DNA here is from genome assembly GCF_049274795.1 of Aquabacterium sp. GTDB lineage: Bacteria > Pseudomonadota > Gammaproteobacteria > Burkholderiales > Burkholderiaceae_C > Aquabacterium. Next base: position 7,441 of record NZ_JBASTH010000095.1, on the reverse strand, counting down.
GACCAGAAGTTCATCATCCAGGGCGTGAGCCTGAGCCCCGGGCCCACCAGCATCGACGCGCGCTCGGTGATCGTGCACGCCGATCCGGACGACTTTCGCAGCCAGCCCGCCGGCAACGCGGGGGCGCGGCTGGCCTGTGCGGTGGTAGCCATCCAGTGAAGCGCTGGCAGGTGGCCGATAAATTGACAGGCCCCATGCCGGGCGCCATGTTCATGTGATCCAATGGCCGCATGCACAGCCCCTCGCCGTTGGAGGGCGGCCCCCTGACGCTGGACAACTGCGCCCAGGAGCCCATCCACATCCCAGGCTCCATCCAGCCTCACGGAGCCCTGATCGCCTTCGACGCACAGGGCCGGCTGAGCCACGCCAGTGCCAACGTGGCCAGCCTGCTGGGCTGGCAACCCGTGTTCGGGCAGGCCCTGGCCCACACCGATCTTGAAAGCCATGAGGGCGTGCATGCCCTGATCACACAGGCTCTGGGTGATGTCCATCTGGACGAAGTCATCCCCGCGTCCACGGAGGCCCGACTCAACGGCCAGGCCTTCGATGTGGTGGTGCACGCCCACCTGGGCCTGGTGATCTGCGAGTTCGAACTGCGCGAAGGCGATGCCGACGAGGTCGCCAGCTTCGCGCAAAAGGCCTACCGCTCACTCGATGTGCTCAAGCGCCAGCGCTCCGAACTGCGCCTGCTGGAAGGCGCCGTGCAGGCCATCCGCGAGATGACCGGCTTCGACCGCGTGATGGCCTACCGCTTCCGCCATGACGACAGCGGCGACGTGGTGGCCGAGTCCGTGCGCGAGGATCTGGACCCGTACGTGGGCCGCCGCTACCCGGCCAGCGACATCCCCGCCCAGGCCCGCCGCCTCTACACCATCAACACGCTGCGCCTGATCGCCGACATCGGCTACACCCCGGTGCCGTTGCTGGCCGATGCCGCCCGGGCCGAGCCGCTGGACCTGAGCCACAGCGTGCTGCGCAGCGTCTCGCCCATCCATGTCGAGTACCTGCGCAACATGGGTGTGGGTGCCTCGATGAGCGTGTCTATCGTGGTGGCCGGCAAGCTGTGGGGCATGATCGCCTGCCACCATATGGCGCCCAAGCGCGTACCCTATTCCATCCGCATGGCCGCCGATGTGATGGCCCAGTTGCTGGCCTCGTCGGTACAATCCATCGCAGCCCAGGCCCGCGCAGCCGAGGTGGCCCAGGCGGCGTGGCTGCGCAGTGAAATCATTGCGCAGGTGGCCCATGGTGATGACCCGCTGGAAGTGCTGCAGGCCCATGCCGAGCCGCTGGCCAAGGTACTGGACGCCGATGCCCTGCTGGTCTCGCTGGACGGCAAGGTGCGCACCCACGGCATCGCCACCGAGGCCGACCAGGCCTGGGCGGCCATGCTGCCGGCCTGGCTCACCACGCAAGGGCAGGCCGTGCTGCACCTGAGCCATTGCGATCAGATCCCCCATGACGAAGATGGCGAGCCGCCTCCTTTCTGCGGCGTGCTGGCCCTGCGCTTCGACGCCAGTCAGCAAGGCTGGATCGTGGCGTTGCGCCGCGAACAGATCGAAACCATCCGCTGGGGCGGCAAACCCGACAAGGTCATCGCCCACGGCCCGCTGGGCTCGCGCCTGACCCCGCGCGGCTCCTTCGACGAATGGCGCGAAACCGTGCGCGGCACCGCCGTGCCCTGGAACGACACGCAGATGGAGATCGCCTCGCAGTTGCTGGATGCGCTCAGCCGCGTGCACGCCGACCGCGCGATGGAGCTTGACCGCCTGCGCTCCCAACTGTGGGCCGTGCTGGGCCATGACCTGCGCAACCCGCTGCAATCGCTGAGCATCGCGGCCAATGTGCTGGACCAGGGCGAGCAGCGCGGCCGCATGAGCAACGTGATCAAGAACTCGGCCGGGCGCATGCAGCGCCTGCTGCGCGATGTGCTGGACATCAGCCGCCTGCAGAACGGCCTGGGCCTGGTCATGCACCAGGAGGACATCGACCTGGTGCAGTTGGTGCAACAACTGATCGAAGAGACCTCCGTGGGCTACCCCGACATGCGGCTGACGCATGAGCTGCCCACCCAGTTGCGTCTGCAGGCCGATCCGGGGCGCCTGTCGCAACTGGTGTCCAACCTGCTCAGCAACGCCCGGCACCACGGCCAGGGCCAGGTACACGTGTTGCTGCGCCAGGAAGGTGACCAGGCCGTGCTGCAGGTCAGCAACCCGGCGCCGCCCATCCCGGCCGAGGATGTCGGCAACCTGTTCAATCCCTTCAAGCGCCAGTCACTGGCCAACCCGCGCAACCGCACCGGCATGGGCCTGGGCCTGTACATCGCGTCACAGATTGCGCAGAGCCATCAGGGCAGCATCGCCTATGGCCATGCCGATGAGCTGGTGGTGTTCAGCATCCGCCTGCCGCTGCGGCCCGTCCCGAGCGCCCCGACACCCGCCAGCGGACAGGCCTGACGCCCGCACGTGGCCCGTGCTGCCACCCTGCTGGCCAATGGGTCAAAGCGGCCTGATGGGCTCGTCGCTAAGATGGCCCGCATGTTCACAACACCCGAAGGGCCACACCCTGACGGGCTGGATCATCCATGAAGTGTGTTTTGACCACCCTGGCCAGCGCGATGCTGCTGGGCGCCTGCGCCGCTGGCGCGCCGCCCGCCCCTGACAAGGCGCAACCGCCCACGGCCCAGCTCGACAGCCAGGAGACCTTCGTCGTCTCGCGCCCGGTGGCCCCGCATGAGCCGGGCTTTGCCCAGGCCAAGGCCGATGCGCTGCGTGAGGCCGATCACTACTGTGCCTCGCTCAACAAGGGCCTGAAGGTGCAGGACACCAGCGAGGACCGCCCCGCTCCCGGCAAGCCGATCGAGCCCAAATTCGAGGTGCGCTTCAACTGCGTGGCCATTCCCGAGGCGGAATGAACACCAGCCTCAGGGCACCGCTCGCTCAGTTCCAGCCGATCACTTCCAGCCCACGCTCCTGCACGCAGCGCGACACGAAGTTGCGGTAGATGGGGTTGGGCTTGTCGTTGTTGAACGATTCGCTGACCGCACCCGTGGCGGCGCCAGCCACCACGCCCTTGGCCGCGTTCTCAGCCACGCGCCCGATGCCGCCATTGAAAATGCCGGCCACGGCGCCCAGCGTGCCGCCCACGGCCGCACCGCGTGCGGCGCCACGGCCCACGGCGTTGTCCTCGATGCGCGGCGTAAGGCCCGCATCGACGGCCTTGCCCTCGCAGGCCTGCACCTGGGCCTGAGCCGCCTGCGAGCCCATGCGGTTGAACGCATCGTTGGGATACAGCACGGGCCGCGCGGACGACGACTGCGGCCCGGTGCTGGCACACGCGGCCAGGCCCGCCACGGCGGCAATCACCAGGGCGCAGCAGGTGGCACGGGGCAGGACGGCGGACAAGGCAGGCATACAGGACTCCGGTGGCAAAGGCGGGTGATCGATCGCCCGCACTATAGACCCAGCAGCCCTGCCGCTCTACCCCCTAAAAGGGGCCGCGGGATCACAGACCCAGCAGGGCGTAGAACGCGTTGCTGATCGTGCTGAACAGGCCGATGCCATTGGAGTTCTGCACCGTGCGCTGGGTCTCGTAGGCGGGCATCAGCGGCTTGGAGCTGTCCAGCAGGTTGTCGGTGAAGGCGCCCACGTCCTTGATGTCGGCCTCCTTGAGGGCCGTGCCGCTGAAGGTGGCCGTTGTCAACGTGTGCGCCTTGAGGAAATCACGGCCATAGGACACGTAGTAGCCGATGTTGGCCTGCGGCTTCATGGCGCCCACCCAGGTGGCCACTTCCTTGGTCCACTTGGCATTGAGCAGCGCGTCGCGCTGCTGCCCACGGGCGCGGCTTCGATCTCGGGGAAGACCTTGGCCAGGCCGTCGTCACCGTCCAGGCCCCAGGGTTCGCGGATCTTGTTGTGCAGGTGCACGGAGGGCGACTGCTCGGGCGAATCGGTGCGGTTGACCTGGAACAGCGGGCCCGAATCGGCCAGCAGCGCCGACTTCTTGGGCTGCACGGCCAGGCGCAGCAGGCCGTAGATGCCGGTGAAGCCGGCGCCACCGGCCGAGAAGCCCGTCACCAGCAGGTGGTCGGGCTTGGCCATGTAGCGGCTCATCCAGTTGGCCGGCGCCTCGCCGTTCTTGAAGCCCTTGTGGTGGTAGGTGATGGGCTTGGCCGGGTCTGCATCGCCGTACAGGTTGATCTTGTTGCCGGTGTGCACATCGCCCGTGCAGTAGGGCACGTAGATGATGTTCCAGCTCTGCGTCTGCACCTTCTGCAGCGGGTGCACGTGGGCGGTGAAGGGCGTGATCCAGCCGAACAGGGCCAGGCCGCCGCCGCTCATGTAGTTGGCCGCGACACCGTTGTAGTTGGTGGCGCCCAGCACGCCGTCCTTCATCTGGCAGGAGTTCTGGCCTCAGCAGGCGCCGCCGCCTTCGAACATGACGACCGTCTTGTTCTTGTTGGCGGTGTCGGTGGAGCGGTTGACGAAGAAGCGGTAGGGCGTGCCGTTGCCGCAACTGGCACCGGTGGAGGCCGGCATCTCGATGGAATCCCCCTTCATGAAGGCCGTGGGCGCGGGGCCGACATTGCCGGTGGTGTTGGGCGTCCAGGGGGTGGCCGCGGCCATGGCCCCCGAAGCGGCCACCAAGGCGGATATCGAGGCGGCCAGGCCCAGGGCGGTGGGCAGCAATGCGGTCGAGGCGGAACGGGTCATGGGGCGTCTCCGGTTGTTCGTAGGCTTGTGCGCCCGGAGTATCCAGCCCTCATTTCACGTTACCCACAATGACTAACCTGGCACCGATCAGAGGGGAGCAGCGGGTGGCCCCGCTTGACGGTGCGGTGATGTCGCGAACAGCCCCGGCGCACGTCGTCGGCAGCCCCTTTCAGAACTGGGCGTCGGCGGGGACCGAGGTCAGCGCGGGGGTGTAGGCGTCCAGGAAGGTTCCGGGCATGCGCCGCACGCGGCCTTCGGCGATGTCCACGCACACATAGTGCGTCTCGGCGCGGAACACCGTCTTGCCATCGGACACACGCACGAACTGGAAGCGTCGGTGCAGCGTCAGCCGATCGACATGGGTGATCCAGGTGCCCAGGCGCAACTGCTCGCCAAAGCGCGTGGCGGCCTCGTAGCGCAGGCGGTGCTCATGCACGACCAGGCCGTGGGCATGGGCTTCGTAGTCGGCCGGGCCCAGGCCCAGCTGCACGGAGTGGGCCCAGGCCACATCCTCCAGCCACGTCAGGTACACGACGTTGTTGGTGTGGCGCATCATGTCGATGTGCTCGTCGCCCACCGTCACGTCGATGGTGAAGGAGGCGGGCAGATCCCAGGTCGGTGTGCTGTCCATGCAGGCATTGTCACCCGGGCCGCGCCTGGGGCCTGCCTGAGCGCATGGCAAGCCCCTGCGGCACGCTCAGGCCTTGCCGCGTGGCGGCTCGTCGTCATCCGGGAAGGAGTCATCGAGGAAATCGTCCTCGACACGGCCTTGCGGTGATGGCGTGGGGGTGGATGATGCCGTGGCCGCCGCTACCGGTGCTTCGGTAGCGGCGGCAGGCGATGCAGGTGCCTTCTCCGTCGCATCGCCCGGCTTGCCCTTCTTCTCGGGCCAGTACCCCCCGGCGCTGAAGCGCTCCCAGCCCCAGCGGATCCAGCGCAGCATCGAGGCTGCCAGCCACAGGGCCCACAGCAGCATCAGCACGCGGTACAGCAGCACCGGCATGGACACCACCCAGGCGGAGGCTGTGGACTGCGCGAAGCGGTCGGCGTACCAGCGCAGGTGCGAAGCGTCCGAGCCATTGCCCAGCACCATCAGGTCGGGGTAGCCCAACAGGCCCACGCGCACGGTTTCGAGCAGGGTGCCTGCGACGATCAGCCCCCACAGCGCCAGCAGCACCTGCGCGGCCTTGAAGCTGCGCGGTCCCAGTTGCGGGCCCCAGCGGCCACGGGCCTCCAGCACCAGGAACCAGCCCACCACCACGGCCAGCCCGGCCAGCGACATCTGCGCCACGCCCAGGCCCAGCAGCACCCAGGCCACGGCACCCAGCGGCGAGCCTTGCCAGCGGCCCAGCGCGATGCCCACCGCCACGATCACCAGCAGCACGCCCCAGAACAGCACGGCCGGCCCCACCGCCGGGCCGCCCACGGCCAGCACGACGCGGTCCTGCGGTACGTGGATGCTGACGCTGTCGTTCACACCGGCGGCGCCCAGGTTCAGGCGCGAGCTGACGAAGCGGGGGCCCATGCCATGCGCTTCGCGCCAATCCACACGCAGCGCGTGCGTGCCCGGCGTGACGGGCACCATCAGCACGCCCTGGGCCAGTTGCACCGGCAACTGCTGCCCGTCCACCCACACGCCCAGCAACTCGGCACCCTGCGGCAGCTCGACGCGGTGGTTGCCGCCCTGGCTGGAACGCAGACTCACGTGCGCGGACACATCGGTGGCGCGTGCGCCGGGTGTGACATCGGTGCGCACCTGGTCGATGGTGAAGGTCTGGCCCGCCACCCCGGCGGGGCGGCTGACCTGGATCACGACCTGCTCGCCCGGCCAGGGCTGCCAGGTGGGCAGCCAGCGCCCCTCGGCCTGATGCACCACGGGCGCGATGCCCGACAGTGCCGTGTGCCACTGCGTGGAGGCATCCAGCGTCCAGACCTCGATCTGGTTGGGCTCGCGCGTGCTGTCCAGCACCAGGCGCGGGCCGACCGCCAGCGTGCTGCTGAAGCCGGCAGATTCGCCTGCGCCCAGCAGCACCGTGGCCACGCCCTGCTCCACCTGCACGGCCTCATCGTTGACGGATTCGCCTGGCGCCAGGCGCACGCGCGCACGCACCGGTGCCAGGCTGGGGGCCACCCGCTCGATGCGGGTCTCGATCGTCCAGCGCAGGCCCAGGTGCACGGTGCGCTGCACCCGCACGAACGGCGGCAGGGCATCGCGCTGGGTGCCGCCATCCGAACTGGCGGAAGCCACCTGCGCACGCGAGAGGCTCAGCGCACCGCTGGCCTGGCCGCGGCTGTCCAGACCGGACAGCGTCCAGCCCTCGGCCTGAGCACGCACCTCGCGCACAGGCAGCGGCAGGGCGATGTCCACGCTGGCGGACTGGCCGGCATCGCCCTCCAGCACGACCTGGTGCACGCCACGCGGCAAGGCCACCCACAGGGCGCCGCTGCCATCGCGGCGGGCCGTGGCCGTGCGGCCATCCACGGTGATCTGCGATGGCCGCCATGCGCCGCCCTGCCCGGGCAAGGGCACGGCCACATCGGCCAGGGCATGCACCTCCAGCCTCAGCTGGATGCGCTCGCCCTGCGCCACCACCAGCAGGCGGGCGATGTCGGCGCAGCGGGGCATGCAGTCGGGGGCGGCAGTGAGGCGGTCACGCAGTTCGTCGAGCACGCTGGCTGCTGGCGTCGTCGACCCAGCCTCGGCAGCGTCGTCCGCCGGCACGGCGGCC
>NZ_JBASTH010000094.1:0-3216 GCF_049274795.1 Aquabacterium sp. | reverse complement strand
ACACCGGCAACAACTTCACCGGCGATGTCACCGCCACCGGCTCGACCATCCAGATCACGGACACCAACGCCCTGAACGCCGCCATCACGGCCTCGGGCGCCGCCACGCTGATCGCCGGCGGCAACCTGGGTGTCTCCGGCTCCGCGGTCGGCCTGACCACCACCACCACAGCAGGCGGCACCACGGCCTTCGGCACCACCAGCGTCACCGGCAACCTGTCGGCCACCAGCGCGGGCAATCTGCAGGACTCGGGCACCGTCACGGTGTCGGGCACCTCCAGCTTCACCACCACGGGCACCAACGCCACCATCATGATGGACCAGCTCGCGTCCACCGGCGCCGTGGACGTGCACACCACTGGCGTCAACGGCCACGCCACCATCGTCAACGCCTCGGCACTCACGCTGGATGCGGGCGATGTCCAGGGCAACCTGAGCGCCACGGCACAGGGCTCGCTGGTGCTGACCGACGCCGTGGACGTCGACGGCGGCAACTTCATCCAGCTGCGCGCCATCGGCGCCAACAGCGATGTCACATTGAACCAGGCCCTGAGCAGCGACACCGGCGAGATCAACATCCGCGCCGATCGCCACGTGGCCCTCAACAACCAGGTCGGCACCGGCGGCCGTGTGCTGGTCGAGGCCGGCGGCAACATCACCCAGGGAGCACAACCCATCTCCGGCGCGCAGATCGGCCTGATCGCAGGCGGCAGTGCCACGGGGCTGGACCTGGTGGCCGGCTCGACCGCGCTGGTCAAGGCCGGCGGCAACATCACCGGTGACATCAGCGCCAGCACAGCCGGCCTGACCTCTACCTCGGGCCTGATCGATGTGGTCACCTCCGTGGACAACCTGTCTGCGCAGGCCGGCTCGTCCATCAGCGTGGACAACGACCGCTCGCTGACCGTTGGCGCCAGCGCAGGCGGCAGGGTCTCGGTCATCGCCAATGGTGCCCTGACCGTGAGCCCCATCGGCGCCGTGACCCTGGCGGCCAGCGACGCAGGTGTGCCCACGGGCAAGGCCTTCGAGTCGGCCCAGTCCACCGCGGCGCAGTCCGGCGTGCAGACAGGCAGCACCTCCACCAGCACGCTCACCCTCGCCAGCGGCGCGGGCAACCGTGACATCACGCTCAACGGCGCGGTCACGGCCAACGCCGGCGGCACCATCAACGCCTCGGGCAAGGTGCTGCTCAACAATGACCTGACCCTGAACACCGGCACGCTGAACATCACGGCCGGCGCCAACCCCAACGCCACGCTGCGCTCCGGCATCTTCACCTCGCAAGGCGCCCAGATCCGCATCTTCGAAGGCGTCGTGACGCAAGGCGGCGGGCGCATCGTCACCGGCGCCACGTCGACACTGGTGGTCAACGCCACCAACAACGGCTCCATCTACCTCACCGGCGACAACGACATCCGCGGCGGCATCTCCGCCGTGAGCGGTACGTCCGGAGAAGTGGGCGATGCACGATTCCTGGGCACGGCGCCCATCTCGGTCAGCGAGATCAGCATCAAGTCGACCGAGGTCAATGTTGCGGGCAAACCCGATGCCACCATCCCCGGGCCGGCCGGTTCGGCCAAGGGCCTGGAAGGCGACAGCATCACGCTGGAGACCAGCAAGATCACGACGCAGCAGTTCGACGGCACCATCCGTGGCCGCATGCCCTTCGACAAGACCCTGCAGCTGGTGGCGGCCTCGCTGCCCTCGCTGGCCCTGAAGATCCCCACCTCGGCACTGGGTGGCGGCGGCAGCCCGCTGTACATCGGCGGCAGCGTCGAGGCTGCCTGGATCCGGACGCGCTTGGGCAGCGACGCCCTGGGCGGCATCGTCACGGTGATCCCAGGCGGCGTGGGGCAGGACAAGGCCATCGTCTTCCTAGGCGGGGGGGATCCGGCCCCGGCGTACCCCGGCAGCGGCAAGCCCAGCGAGATTCGCGTGTTTTACAACGGTCTGGCCACCGCCACCCCTGAAGAAGAGGCCGCGCTGACCTCGGTGCTGTCCATCATCGAAGACCAGCGCAAGGCCCGCTTCGAGGAGACCGTGCGCACCGAAAACGTCTCGTCCCGCCTGCGCGCAGGCGTGATCGCGGAAGTGGGCGCCGGGCGCCCGGCCACCGAAGGCAGCGAATCGATCCAGATGCCGCCATCATGTACACCAGCTGCCGGAGCGATGACCTGCCAATAAGTAGCTTACGCAAACGCGGCGTTTCAGGATAAAAATGCCGTTTTGTGTCCCGAACCATTGGCCGACGCCCGAGTCGGAGCCGGAGTGTCGATCAACGTGATCCTGTTGGCATGAAACCTTCCAAACCCGACGCCACCGATCCCACCCGGCGAGCCCTCCTCGGTCTGCCCCTGGTGGCAGGCCTGCCGCTGGCTGGCATCACGACGGGTCTGGCCTGGGGCTATACCGACGATGAGTCCATGGGGCCGGTCTGGCCATAGCCCGAGATCGCGCAGTAGATGAGCTTCGGATTGACGGCGGCGAGCACGGGATAGTCGAGCCCCAGCCGCTTCATGACGCCCGGTCGGTAGTTCTCCACCAGGATGTCGACCTTGGCGACCAGCTTCTTGATCGCCGCGATGGACTCCGGCCGCTTGAGGTCGAGCACGATCGATTTCTTGCCGGCGTTGAGCTGGCCGAACATCGTGCTGGCACCGTCCCGCTGAACGGGGCGGCTGCGCATCAGGTCGCCCTCAGGCGATTCAACCTTGATAACGTCGGCGCCCATATCGGCCAGCAACCGACTGCAATGCGGACCGGCAATCGTCGTGGAGAAGTCGAGGATACGCAGGCCTTCGAGCGGCCGTGAACTCTCTTTCATTTATGTCACCTGGCTACAAGGATGAGAACGACGCCTCCCACCACCAGGATACTGCCGAACCATTCGCCGATGGACGGTCGCTCCTTGAGGACGAGATGCGAGGCGATGAAGGTGAAGACGAGCTCGATCTGGCCAACGGCCCGAACGAGAGCTGCATTCTCCAAGGTCATGGCGAGGGCCCAGCCTGCCGAGCCCAGCACGCTGAAAACACCGACCCAGATCGAGGACTTCCAGTTGACGCCGATCTTGCGGAACTGACCGGGATCTCGGTGGCTGAGGTAGGCTGCCATCAGAACGATCTGGATGGTGTTCATGCAGGCGAGCACGGTGATGCCGCGGGTCATGAAGTCGCCGCTGGGGAGCGACTTCGACGCTTCGCGGATGGTGCCTGCT
>NZ_JBASTH010000093.1:0-30257 GCF_049274795.1 Aquabacterium sp. | reverse complement strand
ATATGCCTTGTCACTGGGTCGTTCACGCACGGGTATCAATGGCTCTACGCGCTGCCAGAAATCATCTGTGACCACCCAAGAATCCACACGCTTTTGTGTCGCCACGGCTTCGCCCTTGGCCGCGTCTGCTGCGGCTCAGGGCGATAGTTTGCTATTTGCGGATGAATTCTAAGCCTCTTCGGCCCAGGCGAAGCCATCCCGCGCCACCAGGGCGCTGGCCGCCGGTGGGCCCCAGGTGCCTGCGGTGTAGGTCTTGACGCCCGATGGGTCGTGTTTCCATGCCTGCAATACCGGCTCCACCCAGCGCCAGGCCTGCTCCTGCTCATCGGAGCGCACGAACAGGTTCAGGCGGCCCGCGATCGCATCCAGCAGCATGCGTTCGTAGGCCCCGACGCGCTCCGTGGGGAAGGCTTTGTCGAAGTCCAGGTCGAGCGACACGGGTGACAGCGCTTCGAGCCCTTCCGGGTTGAAGACGCTGCGTTCCGTGCCACGCGCGGCCAGCAGGTGCAGCTCCAGGCCGTCTTCCGGCTGCAGCTTGATCACGAGCCGGTTGGGGGCGTGGCTGCCCGGGAAGATCGGGTGCGGCGTGGGGTGAAAGTTCACCACGATCTCGGAGTGCCGCTGCGCCAGGCGCTTGCCGGTGCGCAGGTAGAAGGGCACGCCCGCCCAACGCCAGTTCTGAACCTCGCACTTGATGGCCACGAAGGTCTCGGTGTGGCTGCCTGGCGGTACCTTGTCTTCTTCCTGGTAGCCGCGCACCGCCTGGCCCATCACATTGCCCGCGCGGTACTGGCCGCGCACCACGTCGCGGGCCACGGACACGGCGTCGAAGGGCTTGAGCGAGCGCAGCACCTTGAGCTTCTCGTCGCGGATGGCGTCGGCATCGGCGCTGGAGGGGGGCTCCATCGCCATCATGGTCAGCAACTGCAGCGCATGGTTCTGGATCATGTCGCGCAGGGCGCCGGTGCGGTTGTAGAAGTCACCGCGCGTGCCCACGCCCAGGCTTTCGGCCAGGGTGATCTGGATGTTGGCCACGCGCTCGCGCCGCCACAGGGGCTCGAACAGCACATTGCCGAAGCGCAGCGCCATCAGGTTCTGCACGGCCGGTTTGCCCAGGTAGTGGTCGATGCGCAGGGCCTGGCGTTCGCTGAACACGGAACGCACCACGCGGTTGATCTCCTGCGCGCTGGCCAGATCGTGTCCCAGGGGCTTTTCCAGCACCACGCGCACGCGCTCGTGGTTGAGGCCCGCGGCGCCCAGTTGCTCGCAGATCTGCGGGAACAGGTGCGGGCTGGTGGCCAGGTACATCACCACCGTGTCGGCCTGGCGCTCGGCCAGCCAGGCGGTCAGGCGCGCGTAGTCGGCCGGCTGCGACAGGTCCATGCGCAGGTAATGGATGGCGCGCGAGAACTGCTCGAACTCGTCGTCGCTGGGGCGCTTGGCGCTGTCGGCCTCGGCCAGGCGCTCCTTGAGCCAGGCTCGGTAGCCGGCGTCATCGCGGTCGTCGCGGGCCACGGCCAGGATCCGACCGCCCAGGGGCAGGCTACCGTGCCGCCACGCCTGGAACAGCGCCGGCATCAGCTTGCGCCATGTCAGGTCGCCGGTTCCCCCGAAAAAGACAAGGTCAAAGGCCATGAAGATGATCTAAGGAACAGGGTGTCAACGATTGTCTTCAAAATACCCTCAAAATCGACCCCATCAACGAACAAATCAATGCCCTGCAAGGGTGCTTTCCATGGTTTCGCAACTCGATCAGCTCAAAGCCTTCACCACGGTCGTGGCCGACACCGGCGACTTCAAGCAACTGGCGCAGTTCGCCCCGCAGGATGCCACCACCAACCCGTCCCTGATCCTCAAGGCGGTTCAGAAGCCCGATTACGCGCCTTTGCTGGCCGAAACGGTGACGGCGCACAAGGGCGCACCGCTCGACGAGATCGTCGACCACACGCTGGTGCGCTTCGGGCAGGAGATCCTCAAAGTGATCCCTGGCCGTGTCTCCACCGAGGTGGATGCTCGCCTGAGCTTCGACACCGAGGCCACCCTGGCCCGCGCGCGCCGCATCATCAAGCTGTACGAGGCGGCTGGCATCGAGCGGGGCCGTGTGTTGATCAAGGTGGCGGCCACCTGGGAAGGTATCCAGGCCGCCCGCGTGCTGGAGCAGGAGGGCATCCGCTGCAACCTGACGCTGCTGTTCGCGTTCGCACAGGCCCAGGCCTGCGGCGATGCCAAGGTGCAGCTGATCTCGCCCTTCGTGGGCCGTATCTACGACTGGTACAAGAAGTCTGCCGGCAGCAACTGGGACGAAGCCGCCAACGCCGGGGTGAACGACCCGGGCGTGAAGTCGGTGGCGAGCATCTATGCCCACTACAAGCAGCATGGCATCCGCACCGAGGTGATGGGCGCGAGCTTCCGCAACGTGGGCCAGATCCTGGCGCTGTCGGGCTGCGATCTGCTGACCATCAGCCCCGATTTGCTGGCGCAGTTGCAGGCGGCCGATGCGCCGGTGTCGCGCCACCTGGTGCCGGTCGATTCGGTCAAGCCGGCGCCTGCGCCCTTGAGCGAAGCTGCGTTCCGATACGCATTGAATGAAGACGCGATGGCCACCGAGAAGCTGGCCGAAGGCATCCGGGCTTTCGCTGTCGATGCCGGCAAGCTCGACGGCCTGATCGAAGCGCAGCGCTGAGCGTGCTGGGGCCAAGGGAGAGCCACCGAGCATGACCATCGCCAAGCGTTGTGACCAGACCGTCGCCTGGGCGGCCCTGCAGGGCCATTGGCAGGCGCACGGCAAAGACCTCGATCTGCGCGAGCTGTTCGCGCAGGACCCGCAGCGCTTCGAGCGCTGGGCCTTGCCCGCGCCCGAGATGTTGGTGGACATGTCCCGCGTGCGCTGGGATGTGGCCACGGGCCGCCACCTGATGGCCCTGGCGCGCGAGTGCGGCCTGGAGGCCCACCGCGATGCCCTGCTCGGCGGCGAGCACATCAACCACACCGAAGACCGCGCGGTACTGCACACGGCCTTGCGCGCGCCCAAGGGGCAGGGGCCGCAAAGCTACGCCGTGCACGCTGTGCTCGACCAGATGCTGGCCTTTGTCGAGCAGGTGCGCGCCACCGCGGGCGGCGAACAGGCCGGCGAGATCCACGACGTGGTCAACATCGGCATCGGCGGCTCCGACCTGGGGCCGCAGATGGTGCTGCCCGCGCTGGATGCCTGGGTGCACCCCAAGCTGCGGTTCCACTTCGTGTCCAACGTGGATGGGCATGATCTGGCGCCCGTGCTGCGCAAGCTCGACCCGAAGCACACGCTGTTCATCGTCGCCTCCAAGACCTTCACCACCCAGGAAACCATGGCCAACGCGCACGCTGCGCGGCAATGGTTCTTTGACCAGGGCGGCACGGATGTGGCCCGGCACTTCGTGGCCACCACCACCAATGTCGAGGGCTCCAGGGCCTTCGGCATCAAGACCACCTTCGGCTTCTGGGACTGGGTGGGGGGGCGTTTCTCGATGTGGTCGTCCATCGGCCTGCCGATCGCGCTGGCGCTGGGGGCGGCCAACTTCCGTGCGCTGCTGGCTGGCGCCCACGCGATGGACCGGCATTTCGCCGAAGCACCGCTGGAAGCCAACGTGCCGGTGTGGCTGGGCCTGATGGACGTGTGGAACCGCAACTTCCACCGCTTCACCAGCCGCTGCGTGGCGCCTTACCACCAGGGCCTGGTGCGCTTTCCCGCCTACCTGCAGCAACTGGTGATGGAGAGCAACGGCAAGCGCGTGGATGCCGATGGCCAGGTGCTGCCCTACGACACCAGCAGCGTGGTGTGGGGCGAGCCGGGCACCAATGGCCAGCACGCCTTCTTCCAGATGCTGCACCAGGGCACGGACGTGATTCCGGTGGAGTTCATCCTGGCGCGCAAGCCTGGGCACCGCGACACGGCGGATTGGTCGCCCGCATTGCGTGCACAGATGGACGAGCAGCACCGCATGCTGCTGGCCAACGGGCTGGCCCAGGCGCGTGCGTTGATGGTGGGCAAGACCACGCAAGAGGCCGCGACAGAGAAGGCGCCCACGGCTTCCCAGACCATGGATCCGGCCGTGCTGGCCCGCCACCGTACCTTCCCTGGCAACCGGCCCAGCATCACCTTGCTGCTGGAGCAGCTCAACCCGGCATCGCTGGGCGCGCTGGTGGCGCTGTATGAGCACCGCACCTTCGTGAGCGGGGCCCTGTGGGGCATCAACAGCTTCGACCAATGGGGCGTGGAGCTGGGCAAGGCCATGTGCAAGGATCTGCTGCCGCGCCTGGCCAGCGGTGATGTGCAGGGGCTGGATGCGGCCACGGCCGCGCTGATCCAGCGGTTGGCTTGATGCGCGTGATATCGGGGTGGCTGTTGCGATGAGCCATCAGGCCTTGGCCGTACCTGAGGCGGTGGTTTTCGATTTCGGGGGCGTGCTGTTCAACTGGCAGCCCCTGGTGCTGATCCAGTCCGTGCTGCCTGCGCATGCGCGTGACGATGCGCAAGCCGAAGCGTTGGTCCAGGCCGTGTTCCAGTCTTTCGTGCCCGGCAGTGACTGGGCCGAGTTTGACCGAGGTACGCTGACATGGGAGGAGGTGAGCGGGCGCATCGCTGCGCGCACCGGCTTGCCACAGGCCGATGTGCACCGACTGATGACGGCCATTCCGCCGCATCTCGTGCCCGTGGCTGGCACGGTGGCCTGGCTGGAGCGTCTGGCGGCGGCGGGTACCCGGCTGCACTTCCTGTCGAACATGCCGGCGCCTTATGCGCACTACCTGCAGCAATCGCATGCGTTCCTGAGGCACTTTCACTCTGGTGTGTTCTCCAGCGAGGTGCATCAGGTCAAGCCCAACGAGGACATCTTCCACACCGCCGCCGAGCGTTTCGGCGTACATCCCGCGCGCACGGTGTTCATCGACGACCACCCGCGCAATGTCGACGTGGCGCGCGCCCTGGGCTGGCGCGCCGTGCAGTTCAAGGATGCGGCGCAGTGCGAGGCCGAGTTGCGGCAGTTGGGCTGGCTGTGAGCGGGCGGGGAGCGGCCGAGGGAGGCTGGGAGCCAACGACGTTGCGCTGAAAAGCACCACGGGGCCCGAAGGCCCCGTGTTTTGGCGGCCTGGCGATCCGTCAGGCCGCCACGGCCTCGCTGAGCGCCTTGCGCATTTTCTTCATCGCGGCCACCTCGATCTGGCGGATGCGTTCGGCGCTGACGCCGTAGTCGGCCGCCAGTTCGTGCAGCGTCATGCCGCCCGAGCCGTCGTCGTTCACATTGAGCCAGCGCTCCTGCACGATGCGGCGGCTGCGCTCGTCCAGGCTGTCCAGGGCCGTGACGATGCCCTGGCTGGCCAGCCAGTCGCGGCGCTGCGATTCGATCACGCGGGTGGGCTCGCTGGACTCGTCGGCCAGGTAGGCCAACGGTGCGGCAGGGCCTTCACCATCGTCATCGGCCGCGGGCTCCAGGGCCACGTCGCCACCGGCCAGGCGGGTTTCCATCTCGATGACGTCCTCGGGGCGCACATCAAGCTCAAGGGCCACACGCTGGATCTCGGCATCGCTCAGGCCGGCGCGGCCCACGTGGGCATCGTCAGCCTCGTTCTTGAACTGGTGCTTGAGCGAACGCAGGTTGAAGAACAGCTTGCGCTGGGCCTTGGTGGTGGCCACCTTGACCGTGCGCCAGTTCTTCAGCACGTACTCATGGATCTCGGCCTTGATCCAGTGCATGGCATAGCTGACCAGGCGCACGCCTTGATCCGGGTCATAGCGCTTGACGGCCTTCATCAGGCCGACATTGCCTTCCTGGATCAGGTCGCCCTGGGGCAGGCCGTAGCCCATGTACTGACGCGAGATCGACACCACCAGGCGCAGGTGCGAGAGCACCAGACGGCCGGCGGCCTGCACGTCCTGCTGATCGCGCAGGCGGCGGGCCAGGGCTTGCTCCTCGTCGGCGTCCAGCATGGGGATGGCCTGGACTGCGCGGATGTACGCGTCCAGATTGCCCAGCGAGGGCACCAGGCTCCAGGGATCACGGGGGGCGATGGCGGTGGCAGTGGTCATCAGTGGCTCCTTTCGGGCTCCTTCCAAAACAATATTAGCACTCCCTGTCAAGGAGTGCTAAAGCCTGGAATAAGTTCCCGTGCCACCAGGGCAAATGTGATGCCTGGGGGCGGCTGGTGTTGTCGTCTTTCAGCCGCCAGGCCATGTGCTCGACGAAGCGCGTCTTGCCGCAGCCGGTGGGGCCCTTGAGCAGCATGGGCATGCGCTTGCGCCAGGCGGCTTCGAACAGGGCGATCTCGTCGCCCTGGGCCTGGTATGCGGCTCGCTGTCGATCCCGTAGGCGGTCAGGATGGGGCAAACTTGCCTCAGCCAGAAAAGTCTTATGAATCAAACGCTTGGGCGGTAGCGGGGTTCAAAATCTTGCTGCCAGGGGTGCTACCACTGGGCGGCGAACCAATCATAAAGAAGCAGAACCGCAAGCGGCTATGCGAGTTAGGTCGAGGGAGTGAAATTCGGGTTGTCGACTTCGACAGTTTCGTCGCCGTGGCACGTGTGGCATTGCTCTCCGGGCTCGACATAGCTGCAATCTGGGGCGCAAGGTTCGACTTCATGTGTGGATGAGGGGATAGGCGCGTCTTTGGCCCGCCGCAGGAGCTCAACATTCCTGCCGACACTGACGTCGCAAGAGCGCTAACGCCGCACCGTAACGGTCGCCATTCTGAGTGTTTGCCATACGTTCCCCCTGTCGTTCAAGCAAAGTCCAGTTCAAGCCCCGGCGCGATGGCGGGCATGGACACGATGGAGGCTACAACGGTCTCGTCGTGGTCGTTCACTGGTTTCCACGCATCGCGCTGCTGCTGGGCATACACGGGGTTCAGCAGCTTGTTGCGCTCGATGTAGTCGGCAATTGAAGTTGGAACGTGGTCTACACGGGGGCCGCGCCCAACCAGAACAGCGTGATGCTGGCCGACTACATGACGCGCTACTTCGGCCCGCGCGTGTACATGGTGGGCAGCGACTACATCTACACGTACGAATCGAACCGCCTGATGAGCGACTTCGTGCTGACGCGGCCTGGTGGCACCAAGGTAGGCGAGCGCTACGTGCGGCTCGATGCCACCGAGAAGGACTTCGCGCCCATCATCCAGGACATCGCCCTCAAACAGCCCGACTTCATCTTCTCGACCGTGGTGGGCCGTGGCACGCGCATGCTCTACCAGGCCTATGCCGAGGCGGGGCTTGGCCCGCGCCGCATGCCCCTGGCCAGCCTGACAACCTGCGAGGTGGAGGCCGCCGAGATGGGCGCGGCGGTGGCGCAGGGGCACATCACGGCAGCGCCGTATTTCCAGCCGCTGGGCACGCCGCTCAACCGCCGGTGCCTGACGCGCTTCAAGGCGCAGTTTGGCACCGAGGTGCAGCCCAATATGTGCTGGGAGGCCGCGTACTTCCAGGTGCATTTGTTCGCCAACGCGCTGCGCGCCGCGGGCAGCGACGAATTGGACCGGCTGATGCCCTTCCTGCTGGGCAGCGAGTTCGACGCGCCGCAAGGCCGTGTGCGCATCGACCCGGCCAACCACCACACGCGCCTGTACCCGCGCATCGGCCGGCTCGATGCCCAAGGGCAGTTCGAGGTGCTGGCCCAGACGGCGCAGGGGGGCGATCCCGACCCCTACCTCGCCAACCACGCGGTGGGCGAATGGAACGATCCGATGGTGCTCACGCCCGCCCACGCAGGGGATGCGCGCGATGGCCGCCTCTGACGCCCGCGAGCCCAGGCCGCGCGTACCGGGCCGCGGCAAGCGCGCCACGCCGGATCTGCTCAAGAAGCTGCGGCACCTGCGCGTGGCGGTGTTCCATCCCAAGGATGCCGATGGCGAACTGCTGGCCGGGCAGTTGCAGCGCATCGGCTGCCATGCTCTGACCTTCTGGCCGCCGCTGGATGACTTGTCCGACACGGTGGACGTGGTCTTCTGCGCCGTGCGGCCCGAGCTGGCCGCGCGCAACTTCGCGTGGGCGCGTGCCGACGTGCCGCCAGCCATGGTGGCGGTGATCGACTGCGAGAACCCTACCATTCTCGATGCTGTGCTGGACCTGGGCGCACAGGCCGTGCTGACGGTGCCGTTGCGATCGTCTGGTGTGCTGTCCGCGCTGGTGATGGCGCTGGCCGTGAACGACGAGATGAAAGAGGGCCGCAAGCGCGTGGCCCGCCTGGAGAAGAAGCTGCTGGCCGCCAACCAGATCAGCGAGGCCAAGCTGATCCTCATGCGCACGCGCAACGTGAGCGACACGGAGGCCTACCGCCTGATCCGAGAGCAGGCCATGAGCAAGCGCGTGGGCGCCGAGGAGATCGCCAACGCCATCATCCAAGCCGATGCGGTGCTGAACTACCGCGACCGCGATTGATGTCTTAGGGGGGCGTTGGCCCTTTACACCCGGTGGGCGTGCGGCGTAAGCTGATGCGCATGCTGCATTGCAGCAAAAGCACAATCGTTCTTCGAAACTGGGGGTGAACCATGGCCACATCAGCCAGCGGGATGCGCCGTGCGCGCGGCATGTTGAGTACCTTTGGCAGGTGCTTGGCTGTGGGGGCTGCGGCCTTGGTGGTGCTGGTCGGCGGGGCATGTGCGGACGTGCTGCCCCGTTTGCCGGGCCTGGCGCTCAAGGCCGATGAGGTGTCGGTGTCGGGCCTGTCATCCGGGGCGTACATGGCGGGGCAGTTCGGCGTGGCCTATTCGGCCTCGCTGTCGGGCTCGGCGGTGCTGGCGGGTGGGCCTTATGGCTGCTCGCGCGGTTCGGTCAGCACGGCCATGTTCAACTGCTCGTGCCCGGCGGAGAAGAACTTCCTGCTCGACCTGATGCAGAGCTTTCCCGGCCTGGCCTGCACGGCCTTCAGCCCCGAGGTGTACGGCGTGTTCAGCGAGCGTGCGGTAAAGGGCAATCGCGGCGCGATCGACGACACCGCCAACCTGGGGCGCCACCGCGTCTACCTGCTCTCGGGCGGGCAGGACCACGTGGTGGACCGCAAGCTTGTCACGGCGGCCGAGCAACTCTACCGCTACCTGGGCGTGCCCGAGACGCAGATCCACCGCGAAGACCTGCCCGATGCGGGGCATGCCTTTCCCAGCCTGCAGGCCACGGCGGCCTGCGGTGTGACGAAATCACCCTTCATCAACCAATGCCAGGTGGACACGGCGGGCGAGTTGCTGAAATGGCTGCACCCTGATCTGGCCTCCGTGACGCCGGCCACGGCCGATGCGAGCGCGCTGTACCAGTTTAGCCAGCGCGGCTATGCAGGCAGCGGCTTTACGGGGCTGGACACCACTGGTTGGGTCTATGTGCCCAAAGCCTGCAAGGAGGCAGGCGCAGGCTGCCGCCTGCATGTGGCCTTCCATGGCTGCGAGCAAGGGCAGAGCTTCAAGGCGGCGGGGCAGGGCGCCTATGGCCTGCAGTTCATCAACGGTGCGGGTTACAACCGCTGGGCCGAGGCCGGGCGCATCGTGGTGCTCTACCCGCAGGTCAAGCCCAGTACGCGGGGCAGCTTTTTCGATCCCTACCAGTTCAATCCCAAGGGTTGCTGGGACTTCTGGGGCTACACCGAGAAATATGCCGCATCCAACCCCACGGCGCCCAACTTCTCCAAGCAATCCGCGCCGCAGATGAAGGCTGTCAAGGCCATGATCGACGACCTGCTCCAGGCACCGTGACACGGTAGGCATCTGCGGGTAGGCGGGGGCTAAAGAAGGCAGCCCTCCCGCCGAAATGCAGCAAGTGAAGTTGTTGCCTCTGCTCTCCAGCCGTTTTGTCGCGCTGTCCAGTTTCCGTGCCCAGGCCTTGCTGGTGTTCGGAGGCTTGCTGCTGGGCCTGACGGCTGCGCTGGCCTTGGTGATCCACCTGTTCATCGCCCGCCAGGCCGTGCGGGATCAGGGGCAATTGTTGCGCGCGCAGTCATCCGGCACGGCGGTGATGCTGGCCGAAGGTCTCTACGAGCGCATGCGCGAAGTTGACCTGCTGGCCTCGTCGGTGGCCCTCACGCAGGGTGCGCAGCACGCCATTGACAGCAGAAGCTGGCGGCCCGTTCTGGAAAAAATGCAAGAAACCCGGCCGCAGTTCGCCTGGCTGGGCGTGACCGATGCCAAGGGCATCGTCAAGGTGTCCGCCGGTGGCCTGCTCGAGGGCAAGGATGTGTCGGCCCGCCCCTGGTTCCAGGCCGGCCTGAAAGGCCCCACAGCGGGTGACGTGCATCCGGCCAAACTGCTGGAAAAGCTGCTCCCGGCCCAGGTTGACAACGAGCCCTGGCGCTTCATCGATTTCTCGGCGCCCTTGATCGACCAGGGCGGCCAGGTTGTCGGCGTGCTGGGCGTGCACGGCAGTTGGCGCTGGGCCCAAGATGTCATCGACGCCCTGATGCCAAGGGGCTCTCAGGTGGAGGGCCTGGAGGTGTTCATCCTCGACAAGGATGGGCACATCATCCATCAACCCAAGGGCCTGGCTGCTTCCAACAACCCCATGACTCTGCCCTCCGGGCTGGCGCAGGCTCCGGCCGTGGTGGCCTGGCCCGGTGGCGCGGAGTACCTTACGGCCGTATCCCGGGTGCCTGCACGCAATGCCCTGACGGACCTGGGCTGGAGCGTGGTCGTGAGGCAGCCGCCGGCCGTGGCGCTCAAGCTGGCAGTGCGCGTGCAGCGCATGGTGATTGCCGGCGGTGTGCTGGCAGGTGTGCTGGGGCTGTGGATGGTGTGGTGGCTGGCCGGACGGCTCAACCGCCCGCTGGTGGAGATGGCCAAGGCGGCAGATCGCATTGCGGGTGGCGAGCGCGGTGTGAGGATGGGCCGCCATGGCAGTGTGGCCGAACTGAGGCAGGTGTCGGCGGCGGTGGACCACATGACGCATGAACTGCTGCAGCGCGAGCAGGCCCTCGTGGCCTCACGCGATGACCTGGAGCGCATGGTCAACGAGCGCACCGCTGCGCTGCGGGCCAGCAACGCCGAACTGGCGCGTGCCAATGCCGAACTGGACAGCCTGTCCCGGCAGGATGCCTTGACCAAGCTGCCCAACCGGCGCGCGGCCGACGAGCGCCTGGTGCATGAACTGGCCCGGCACCGCCGCAACCGCAGCCCGCTGACCCTGATGGTGGTGGACATCGACCACTTCAAGAAGATCAACGACACCCATGGCCATGGTGTGGGTGACGACGTGCTGGCCGAGGTGGCGCGTCGCATGGCCGTGACCTGCCGGGCATCCGACTTCGCCGCCCGTCTGGGTGGCGAGGAGTTCCTGCTGATCCTGCCCGAAACCGACCGCCAAGGCGGTGAGGAACTGGGGCGCAAGGTGCTCGACTGGGTGGCGTCGATGCCGGTCGGCCCCGTGGCGCGCGTCACGATCAGCATCGGCCTGGTCAGTGTGGTGCCCACCGGTGAGATGACACCGGGCCCCCTGATCGAGGCGGCCGACCAAGCGCTCTACCGCGCCAAGGATGGCGGCCGCAACCGTGTCGAGGTGGGAGAACTCGTTACCCACGCTTGATGCATCGCCTGCTGGGCGGTGTTCAAGGTTTGCTGATCTGCCCAGGCTTGGGGGTTGCTGACCGGGGGGGGCGTGCGCTCAGGTAGGCCCCCAGCGACACCAGCCCCAAACCCGCGACCAACCAGACCGTGAGCGGTTCATCCAGCAAGGGCACGGCGCCCAGCCCGGCCAGCACGGGCACCAGGGCCACCAGGGCGCCGGTGCGTTCCGCCCCCAGGATCTGCACGGCCCGCAGGAACATGATCATCGCGATGATGGTGGGCCCCAGGCCTTGGTACAGGCCCTGCAGCACCAGCATGGACATGGGTACTTGGTCGAGGTGGCGGGGCAGCCAGAACCAGTACACGGGCAGGTAGACCAGCGCCGAGGCGATCGCCACGAAACGCGTCAGCAACCAGGGATCGAAGTTCCACTTCTTGACCAGCACGCTGTACGCGGCCCAGGCCACCGAGGCACACAGAATCAGCGCGTCGCCCATCAGGGTGCTGGCATCGCCATGGGTGCCGGTGATCTGGGGGATGGCCACGCAGGCCACGCCCAGCGCGATGGGCAGCAGGCCCCACAGGCGCTGTCGATCAGGGCGGGAGCCCAGCATCACCCAGGCCAGGGCCGTCACCAGGAAGGGTTGCATGCCGGGCAGCAGGATGCCTCCATGCGCCGCGGGCGCCAGCTTGAAGCCAGCGTAGATGAAGGCCAGGAAGATGATGCCGCCCACCCAGGCCAGGATCCACAGGCGCGGGTTGCGCCAGGTGCCGGGCGGCAGCTTGAGCGAGAAGGGCAGCAGGAACAGGGCTGCCGTGCCCAGCCGCAGCGCGACGATGTCCCAGCCGGTCAGGGCGGTCTTGCCGCCCAGGCGTGAGATGAGGATGAAACCGGCCCAGATCACGACGGTGGTCAAGGCGGCGACATAGCCCTGCATCAGGGACGGTGAGCGGACATTGGACGACATGGGCCGCCAGTCTAGCGGCCCGTCGCCGTGTCTGCTGGTCTGTGGGTTAGCGCGCGGCTTGCTGCTGCGCGCCGTGCGCCACGGCCACCGCCGTCATGTTGACGATGCGGCGCACCGTGGCCGAGGGCGACAGGATGTGCACCGGTGCGGCCGCACCCAGCAGGATCGGGCCCACGGTCACGCCCTGGCTGCCCGTCATCTTGAGCACGTTGAACAGGATGTTGGCGGCGTCCAGGTTCGGGCAGATCAGGATGTTGGCCGTGCCATCCAGCGTGGAGTTGGGCAGCAGCTTGCTGCGCACCGATTCGCTCAGGGCGGCATCGGCCTGCATCTCGCCATCGGCGGGCACATCGGGCATGCGCTGCACGAACAGGTCGCGGGCCTGGCGCATCTTGCGGGCGGAGGGGCGCGTGCTGGAGCCGAACATCGAGTGCGACAGGAAGGCCACGCGCGGCGGCAGGCCGAAGCGTCGCACCTCTTCCACCGCCATCACGGCGATGTCGGCCAATTGCTCGGCCGTCGGGTCTTCGTTGACGAAGGTGTCGGCAATGAACAGCGAGTACTGGTCCAGGATCAGCGCGTTCAGGGCGGCCAGGCCGTGGGCCTGCGGGCGCACGCCGATCACCTCGCGGATCTGCTCCAGGTGCAGGTCGTAGCGGCCGATCACGCCGCAGATCATGCCGTCGGCGTCGCCCATGTGCACCATCAGGGTGGCGATGAGTGAGTTGGAGCGGCGCACCACCACCTTGGCCAGTTCGGGCGAGATGCCGTCGCGGGCGCGCAGGGCGTGGTAGGCGTCGTAGTACTGCTTGAAGCGGTCGTCCTTGCCGGGGTTGACCACCTCG
Organism: Aquabacterium sp.; assembly: GCF_049274795.1. Taxonomy (GTDB): domain Bacteria; phylum Pseudomonadota; class Gammaproteobacteria; order Burkholderiales; family Burkholderiaceae_C; genus Aquabacterium. The sequence goes on along the minus strand of NZ_JBASTH010000093.1, from coordinate 16,939 downwards.
CAGTTCACGCCGGGCTGCAGCCGCAGGCCGGCGCGCTCGATGCGCGTGGCGATCACGTCGGGGCGGCCCACCAGGATGGGCTTGGCGATGCCTTCGTCCACGGCCACCTGGGCGGCACGCAGCACGCGCTCGTCTTCGCCCTCGGCGTAGGCGATGCGCTTGGGCGCGGCCTTGGCGGCCAGGAACACCGGGCGCATGAACAGGCCCGTGTTGGTCACGAAGCGCGACAGCGATTCGCGGTAGGCGGCCAGATCGGCGATGGGGCGCGTGGCCACGCCGGAGGCTTCAGCAGCTTCGGCCACGGCCGGCGCGATGCGCAGGATCAGGCGCGAGTCAAACGGCGTCGGGATCAGGTAGTCAGGCCCGAAGCGCAGTTCGCGGCCGGGGTAGGCGGCGGCCACCTCATCGCTGGTCTCGGCCTTGGCCAGGTCGGCGATCTGGCGCACGCAGGCCAGCTTCATGGCCTCGGTGATCTTGGTGGCGCCGCAATCGAGCGCGCCACGGAAGATGTACGGAAAGCACAGGACGTTGTTGACTTGGTTCGGGTAGTCCGAGCGGCCGGTGGCGATGATGCAGTCCGGGCGGGCGGCCTTGGCCAGCTCGGGGCGGATCTCGGGCTCGGGATTGGCCAGCGCCAGGATGATGGGCTGCGTGCCCATGGTCTTGACCATCTCGGCCGTGAGCGTGCCGGCGGCGGAACAACCCAGGAACACATCGGCGCCATTGACGGCATCGGCCAGCGTGCGGCCGTTGGTGGGCTGCGCGTAGCGGCGCTTGGAGTCATCGAGCTTGTCGGTGCGCTCGGTGTGGATCAGGCCCTTCGAATCGCACACGAACACGTTCTCGCGCTTGACGCCCAGGCCGACCATCAAATCAAGGCAGGCGATGGCGGCGGCACCAGCGCCCGACACGGCGATCTTCACCTCGCCGATCTGCTTGCCGACCAGCTCCAGCCCGTTCAGCAGGGCGGCGCTGGAAATGATGGCCGTGCCGTGCTGGTCGTCATGGAAGACGGGAATGTTGACGCGCTCGGTGAGCTTTTTCTCGATGTAAAAACACTCGGGCGCCTTGATGTCTTCAAGGTTGATGCCACCCAGCGTGGGCTCCAGCGCCGCGATGATGTCGACCAGCTTGTCGGGATCGCGCTCGGCCAGTTCGATGTCGAACACGTCGACACCGGCGAACTTCTTGAACAGGCAGCCCTTGCCTTCCATCACCGGCTTGGAGGCCAGCGGGCCGATGTCGCCCAGGCCCAGCACGGCCGTGCCGTTGGTGATCACGCCGACCAGGTTGCCCCGCGATGTGAAATCGGCCGCCAGGTTCGGGTCTTCTTCAATGGCCAGGCAGGGGTAGGCCACCCCGGGTGAGTACGCCAGCGACAGGTCGCGCTGGTTGGTCAGAGGCTTGGTGGGTGTGACCGCGATCTTGCCCCGGTTGGGCGAGCGGTGGTAGTCCAGCGCGGCGTCGCGCAGGGCTTGTTCGGCATCTGACAGAGGCTTGGAATCACTCATGACGGCAAATACAAGCGCCAACGGCGCTTTCAGAACCCGGGGGGCGTCATGGTACGCCAACTGCAAGTGCATTCCCACAGGGTGTGACCCCTGCACGTTTCGCCCCCTCACTGAGGGGGCCCTAGGGTCCACGCGTACTCAAGTGGGCGCACCCGGCACCGACAATCACTGCATACAGCAGTATTTCCATTCATGAGCTTGCTCCATCCCCTGAGGGAGTCGTGGTCGGCTCGCTGGCGTCCCCGCTGGGAAGCCGCACGCAACGCCGTCACCTCCCGAGAATCCGTCGATGGCCCGCAGGCCGCTCATTTCCGTGCGATGCAGATCACGGCGGTGCGACGGCTGTTTCCGCTCGTGATCCTGGGCAATGTCGTCAACACGGTGGCCATCACGGCCACCTTCTGGGGGCGCATCGACACGTTCTGGCTGGCCCTGTGGTCGCTGGTGGTCGTGCTCGGCCTGGGCGTGGCGCAGGTCTGGTGGGGGAGTTTCGTGCGCCGCAGCGCGCAGGGGCGGGCCACGGCCTCGCCCAAGGCCTTGCGCACGCTCACCATCCACGTGGCCCTCTACGCTGCTGTCTGGATGGCTGTGCCCGTGACTGTTTTCCCAAGTGCAGACCATACCGGCGAGATGCTGCTGGGCACGGTCACCGTGGGCATGCTGTGCGCGGGCGGGTTCATCCTGTCGGCCCACGTGATGGCGGCCTGTGCCTATGTGCTGATCATGTCGCTGGGCTCGGTGCTGGCGCTGATGATGTCGCACTACAGTTCGCAGTGGTCCCTGGTGACGCTGCTGCTGGTGTATGCCGGCACGATCACCGCCATGGTGGTGGCCAGTGCCCGCGTCTACATGAGCCGCCTGCGCGCCGAGGCCGAGACCGAACGCCAGGCCCAACTGATCGATTTGCTGCTGCGTGACTTTGAAGAGCACGCCAGCGACTGGCTGTGGGAAACCGGCCTGTTGGGCCAGTTGCGCCACGTGTCGGCACGCCAGGCCCAGGCGCTGGCCCTGCGCCCCGGTTCACTGATGCAGGTGTCCTTCCTGGATCTGCTGGAGGCCCGGCTGCCGCCCGATCTGCCGGAGGCCAGCGAGGCCCATGCGCGGCTCAGGGGCTGCATGCAGCAATGGCAGGCCTTCCGGGATCTGGAGATGCCGGTGGTGGTGGCCGGCGAGCTGCGTTGGTGGTCGCTCACGGCCAAGCCATTGGTCGATGAGCGCGGTGCGCCGGCCGGCTGGCGCGGCGTGGGCTCGGACATCACCGAGGCCCGCCGGGCCCGCGATGAACTGGCCCGCCTGGCCAATGTGGATGCCCTGACCGGGCTGGCCAACCGCCACCGCTTCGGGCGTGAGCTGTCGCGCCTGCGCGATGTCGCATCGGCGCCGTCGGCCTCCTGTGCCTTGCTGTTCCTGGATCTGGACAACTTCAAGAACATCAACGATTCCCTGGGCCACGCCGTGGGCGATCAGTTGCTGCGCTGCGTGGGTGACCGCCTGTGCGGCATCGCCCCCGAAGGCTCCGTGCTGGCCCGCCTGGGCGGTGACGAGTTCGCGCTGCTGCTGTGGGCGCAGACCGATCCGCTGGCCGTGGACACCCTGTGCCGCCACATGCTGGAGATGCTGAGTGAGCCCTACCAGCTCGAGGACGTGCGGGTGGAGGTGCGTGCCAGCATCGGCGTCGCGCTGGCCCCGCGCGATGGCTCCGACCCCGAATCTCTGCTTAAGTGCGCCGATCTGGCTCTGTATGCCGCCAAGGCCGGCGGGCGCAACACCTACCGCTTCTTCGACAGCGCCATGGCTGAGAACGCCCGCGCCCGCGTGCGGTTGCAGCATGAGCTGGGCGTGGCGCTGGCCAAGGAGCAGTTCGCGGTGTACTACCAGCCGCAGTACCACCTGACCACGCGCGAAGTGATCGGCTTCGAGGCCCTGGTGCGCTGGCAGCACTCCGAGCGCGGCCTGATCGGCCCGGGCGAGTTTATCCCCGTGGCCGAGGAAACCGGACAGATCGTGCCCCTGGGCACCTGGGTATTGCGCCAGGCCTGCCGCGATGCCGTGCACTGGCCGGCGCACCTGCGTGTGTCGGTCAACCTGTCGGCGGTGCAGTTTCGCAGTTCATCGGTGGTCGATGTGGTCGACATGGCCCTGGCCGACAGCGGCCTGCCGCCCGAGCGCCTGGAGTTGGAGGTGACCGAGTCGGCCCTGATCGAGGACCACGAAGGGGCCCAGTCCACCCTGATGGCGCTGCGCAGCCGCGGCATCCGCGTGGCGCTGGACGATTTCGGCACGGGCTACTCCTCGCTGGCCTACCTGCGCCGCTTCCCGATGGACAAGCTCAAGATCGACGGCATGTTCGTGCGTTCGCTCGACAGCGACCAGGATGCGCAGGCCGTGGTCACCGCCATCATCCGCCTGGCCAAGGCCCTGCGCCTGGACACCACGGCCGAAGGCGTCGAGACCAAGGAACAGATGGTGATGCTCAAGGCGCTGGGCTGCGACGACGTGCAGGGCTACCTGATCTCGCGGCCCATGCCGGCAGCCCAGGTCCAGCCCTATCTGGCCCGCAGCGCCGAGGCTCTGGCGCCCGCCTGATCGAGGGGCTTGGCCCCCTGATCAGACACCGAGCCGCCACAGGGCGGTGGTACATTGCCTGTCGATAGACCGGCCGCGCGGGGAGGCCCCGGGCGGAGATCAACAGTTTTTAGACGCGAGGATCTTTCGTTATGAAGTGGATGCGCAATGTGGTGCGGGCCCTGATGGCCTGGATGTTGATGGCGATGGTGCAGGCGCATGCCGCACCCACGGGCGACTATGTGCTCGGCCCGGGCGACGTCCTCAAGATTTCGGTCTACCAGAACCCGGACCTGACCCTGGAGACGCGCATCTCCGAGAGCGGTGTGATCTCGTACCCGCTGCTGGGCAACGTCAAGATCGGTGGTTTGTCGGTGGCTGCGGCTGAGAAGAAGCTCGGCGACGGCCTGCGCGAAGGTAATTTTCTGAAACAACCGCAAGTGTCCATCTTGGTGGCCATCGTCAAGGGTAACCAGGTGTCGGTGCTGGGCGCGGTGAACCGCCCGGGTCGTTACCCGCTGGAGTCGCCCAACACCCGCCTGAGTGAAGCCCTGGCCAACGCTGGCGGCACCATGGTGGGTTCTGGCTCTGACACCGTGATCGTGACCGGCCTGCGCAATGGTCGGACCTTCCGCAAGGAAGTGGACTTCCCCATGGTGTTCGCGCCCACCAATCCGGTCGAGGACATCATCCTGCAGAACGGCGACACGGTCTATGTGGACCGCGTGCCCATGATCTATGTGTATGGTGAAGTGCAGCGCCCCGGTACCGTCCGCCTCGAGCGCGACATGACCCTGACCCAGGCCCTTGCATCGGCCAGCGGCCTGACCCTGCGTGGTACCGAGAAGGGCATCAAGGTGCACCGTCGCCAGGCTGATGGCTCGATCAAGATCGTGCAGCCCGGCATGAACGACACGCTCCAGAAGGACGACGTGGTCTACGTGCGCGAGAGCCTGTTCTGATCCACTGATCAGGTCGCATCAAAAAAGCCCGGCGCCTTGCGGCCCGGGCTTTTTGCTTGTTGGGCCTGGCCCGCGGCTCAGTTCTTCTTTTCCCAGGCCGCCGCGTAGAAACCGTCGGTGTGATGGCGGTTGGGCCACAGGCGCAGGTGGCCCAGCGGGGTGGTCAGATCGCCCGCGTTCTCCACGCCGGCCTGCTCCAGCACCTGTTTGGCATCCACCGGCACCAGGTCAGGGAACTGCTCGCTGAAAGCCGCGGCGATCTGCTCGTTCTCGTCGGTCAGCAGGCTGCAGGTGGCGTACACCAGACGGCCACCCGGCTTGAGCAGGCGCTGTGCGCTGGCCAGGATGGCCTGCTGCTTGGCCTGCAACTCGTCGATGGCCTTGGGGCTCTGGCGCCACTTCAGATCGGGGTTGCGGCGCAGCGTGCCCAGGCCGGAGCAGGGTGCATCGACCAGCACGCGGTCGATCTTGCCGGACAGGCGCTTGATGCGCTCGTCGCGTTCGTGCGCGATCTGCGTGGAGTACACGTTGGACAAGCCGCTGCGGGCCAGGCGGGGCTTGAGCGCCTCCAGCCGGTGGCCAGAGACATCGAAGGCGTACAGCCGGCCGGTGTTGCGCATCATGCCGCCCAGGGCCAGGGTCTTGCCGCCGGCACCCGCGCAGAAATCAACCACCATCTCGCCGCGCTTGGCGCCGGTCAGCAGGGTCAGCAACTGGCTGCCTTCATCCTGCACCTCGACATCGCCGCCGGTGTACAGCGGCAGCTTCTGCAGCGCAGGCTTGCCATCGATGCGGATGCCCCAGGGCGAGTAGGGCGTGACACGGGCCTCGATGTCGGCCTCGGCCAAGGCGGCCAGCACGGCGTCGCGCTTGGCCTTGACGGCGTTGACGCGCAGGTCCAGTGGCGCACCCGCTGACATGGTGTCGATCAGGGCCCAGAACTGGGCCGTGCCGGCTTCGTCAGTGCCGAACTGATCGCGCAGGCGGTTGGCGATCCAGTCAGGCAGGTTGTGGCGCAGCTTGTCGGGCAGGGTGCTGCGGTCGATCTTCGCGACACGATCCAGCCAGGCTTGCTCGTCCACCGTGGCGCCCAGCTTGAGCACGTGGGGCAGGCCTTGCCAGGCCAGCAGCGTGAGGCGCCGGTCCATCGGGCCGTGGCCGGATTGGGCCAGGTGCTGGTAGAGCAGCTTCTGGCGCAGCACGGCATAGGCCGTCTCGGCCAGGGCGTGGCGTTCGCGCTGGCCGAGCGACTTGTTCTTGCGGAAAAAGTAGGAAACGATGCTGTCGGCCGGGGCGTCCAGCTTGAGGACCTCACGCAGCAGGCCGCCGGTCAGGTCGAGAAGGGCTTGGGGATGCATGGGCGGGATTATCTCGCGTGCCCTTCATGGGGGCCAGCGGATGGTGATCGAGTCAAGTCGGACCGCGTTTGAAACAGGGTGTGGCAGGTGGCGCTGATGGACCGATCACGCACCTGCCTGGAGTCCTAGGATCCATTCCTTGTGCAGTTTTTACGGGGGAAGTGATGTTTCAGAAGACGTTGAGATCGACGGGGCCCACCGCCAAGGCCGCCAAGGCCGCCAAGGCCGCCTTGGCGGCCGTGCTGTGCGGAGCCCTGCTCAGTGCATGCGGTGACGGAGACGATCCCGCGGCGCCAGCCCCCACCTCTCCTACGTCGGACACGACGCCGAATGCATTCAGCTTCACGGCCCGGCCCTATGTGTCGGTCAGCGCCGCCACGGAATCGAACGTCATCACCGTGCAGGGCGTCGATGCGGCCACGGCCATCACCGTGGCCGGGGGCGAGTACCAGATCGACGGTAGCGCGTGGACGCTGGTGTCGGGCACGGTCACGAATGGCCAGACCGTGCGGGTGCGGCACACCAGTGCCAGCGCGCATTCGACGCTGACCACCACGACCCTGAGCATCGGCGGTGTGAGCGCGGCGTTCGACACCACCACGGTGCCCACCAGCTACGTGGCCCAGGGCGGCCTGCTCTGGACGCCGGACAACAACGTGCTGAATTGGAACGATGCGGACTCCTACTGTTCCAGCACCACGATCCAGGGCATGACCGGCTGGCGCCTGCCATCGGTGTCTGAGCTGCAGAGCCTGCAGTCGTCCGGGGCGGCCCTCGGTCAGGGATGGGGGCTGGCCGGGATATGGTCTTCCAACTGGGCAGGGACAGGGCTCCACAAGTTCGTGGCCATGGTCAACGGCAACGCCGGAGACTACAACGACAACTCCTCAGTGTCGTTTACCTGCGTGCACGCGATCTGACCGATCTGAGGCCTGAGCTGTGGCGGCCACCCGCGTGGCCGGCCCGGCCTCGCGTTCCCATTCCGGTGGCGCCCACAGGTGCTTGAGGCGCTGGTGCCAGGGGCCGGGGCGGGCCATGTCGCGCAGCATGTGCACCCACTCGTGCAGGGTCAGCCACAGCACGTTGTAGCCCTTGGGCTGGCGCACCAGGCCGTAATCCACGGGCTCGTTCTCTTCCACGAAGGTGCCGAACAGCCGGTCGAAGATGATCAGCGTGCCACCATAGTTCTTGTCGATGTAGACCGGGTTGCGGCCGTGGTGCGCGCGGTGGTGCGAGGGCGTGTTGAAGATGAACTCGATGGGGCGCGGCAGCTTGCCCACCCACTGCGTGTGCACGAAGAACTGGTAGCCCAGGTTCAGTGACAAGGCGCACAGCACCCAGCGCGGCTCGAAGCCCAGCCACACCATGGGCGTGTAGAACAGCCAGTTGCCCGCGAAGCTGTAGAGCCAACTCTGGCGCATGGCGGTGGTGAAGTTCATGTGCTCCGAACCATGGTGCACCACGTGCGCGCACCAGAACCAGCGGATGCGGTGGCTGGCGCGGTGGAACCAGTAGTAGCAGAACTCCACGCCCAGGTAGAGGGCCGCGAAGGACCACGGCGTGATCTCGACCGTCAGCCACCGATGGCGGTAGACCCAGTCCATCGCCGGGATCACGGCGAACACCACGATCACCACGTCCAGCAGCATGTAAGCGCCGCCCAGGTTCATGCTGGCCATCGAATCACGCAGGTCGTAGACCCCGGCGTTTCTCGTCTTGTGAAATCGCCACCATTCCAGCAGCACCACCCCGATGAACAGGGGGGACAGCAGCAACAGCAGTGCATCGCGCAGATCCAGGTGCGCCAGCCAGGCGGGCAGGGCCTGCACGGCACTGGCGGGCAGCCAGGTGCTCATCAGCAGCGTGGGGTGCAAGGCGGTGTGATCCATGCTGCCATGGTGCGCCGGCAGGGCGGAATTGGCTTGACGCGCGCGTCCAATTTCTTGACGGATCACGCCAAGAGCGAGCCCCCACCCCCGCGAAAACTCCCGATGGCAAGGGGCTTCGCGCCGCGTCATCATGTTCGCTTGCCGTTCCCATCCGCTGTGTCTCATGCCCATGGCCGAGCCCGTGTCCCGCGTTGCCGCGACCTATGTGCGCCTGCTGTATGACTACCTGCAGGCGCAGGACATCGACCCCGAGCGATTGCTCGGGGCATCGCCGCCGGTTGATCAACATTTCGTGCCCTTGCCCGAGTGGCAGGCCATGCTGACGCGCGTGCAGGCCATGGAGGGGCGTCCGGCCTTGGGCCTGCGCATCGCCGCGGGCATCGGGCCGCGGCACTTCGGCGTGGTGGGTTATGCGGCCCTGGCCTGTGCCACGCTGGCCGATGCGCTGCTGCGCATGGAGCGTTATCACGTGTCGGTGTACGACGTGAACCCTGCCGTGGTGCGCCATGTGTCCGAAGGCATCAGCATCGAGTGGGGTGTGTCGCGTGGCCGACCCGGCGCGCTGGTCGATGAGACGGCCATTGCCTCGCTGGTGCAACTGGCACGAGACATGACCGGCCGCTACTGGCCCGTGGCCGAGGTGAGCTTCGTCAACCCCCGGCCTGACGATGTCCGGCCTTATGAAGATTTCTTCGGCGGTGTAGTGCGCTTTGGTGAGCCGATGACACGGTTGCTGATCTCGCCCGAGGCGCTGGCGCTGCCCTTGCGCAAATCCGATCCCGCCTTGCTGGCGCTGATGGACCAGCAGGCCGAGCAACTGCTGGCCCGCGTGGCGGCCGTACCGGCCGAGGTCGAGGCCTGGCGTCGCACGCTGGTGGTGCTGATCCGCGAGGGGCGGCCTTCGCTGGCCGATCTGGCCCGGGCGCATCACGTCAGCGCCCGCAGCCTGCAGCGCCGCCTGGCCGAGCGTGGCCTGGGCTTCCAGCGCCTGCTTGATGACACCCGGCAGCATCTGGCCGAGGCCTATCTGCGCGAGCCGGGCCTGGAGCTGGCCGAGATCGCGCTGCTGCTGGGCTTTTCCGAGCAGAGCGCCTTCACCCGGGCCTTCCGGCAGTGGACCGGGTTGGCGCCGGCGCAGTGGCGCAAGCAGGCGCGTGCGTCTGCGGGCACGGGGGCCAGCACTGGTGCGCTCCAAGGCCCCCTGCCATGAGCGCGGTGCTGCTGCCGCAGGCACCCGCCAGTGTGCTCACGCCTGAAGGCCTGCCCGCCACAGGGCGCTACCAGGGCCGCATTGCGCAGCTCGACTGGACGGGCCTGGCCGATGCCCGCCAACGCTCCGGCTGGTGGCGGATGCTGCGCCACAAGCGCTGGCAGTACCTGGGCATCGGCTCGTCGCGCCTGTTCATTGGGCTGGCCATCGTCGATCTGGGCTGGGGCTGCACGGCGTTTGCCTACCTGTTCGACCGCGCTCAGGCGCGGCTGCTGGCCGACTGGTCGCAGGATGGCGTCAAGGGCCTGTCCGGTGCGGTGTCGCCGGCCCCCGTGGGCCACAGCTGGGCCCACTTCAAGGGCCCAGGGGCCCGGCTGGCCTGGCGGCATGACGACGCGGGTGATTGCCTGGCCGTGCAGGTGCGCGTGGCCGGGCTTGAACTCGAATGCACCATCGCGCTGGCCGATGCTGCCCCTTTCCTGCTGGCGGTTGGCCCGATCGGCCAGCCAGGCGATGGCCTGGCCCATGCCACGCAGAAGACCTCGGCATTGGCCGTGAGTGGCTGGGCCCGTTCAGGCGATCAGCACTTCGATCTGCACGATGCCGTCGCCAGCCTGGACAGCTCGCATGGCCTGCTGGCCCACCGTACGGCCTGGCAGTGGGCCTGTGCCCATCGCCATGGGCTGGGCTTCAATCTTCAGGCGGGCTATTTCGGCGCGCATGAGAATGCCTTGTGGCTTGATGGCCAGCTCATCCCGCTGGGGGCGGCGCGCTTCGATTTCGACCCGGCCGATCCCTTGGCCCCGTGGCGCGTGCGCACGGACGATGGCCTGCTCGACCTCGACTTCCAGCCCGAAGGCGCCCGTGGTGAGCGCCGCAACCTGGGCCTGGTGGCCAGCCGCTACGTGCAGCCGGTGGGCACCTTCAGTGGCTACGTCAAGCCCGCGCCGGGGGCTGATCCCCGCCCGGTGCACGGCCTGCTGGGTGTGACCGAGGACCACAGTTCTCGCTGGTGAGCGCTTCGCCTGGCGGCAGGCCGCGCGCCTCGCGGATCAGTCGCTTGCTGAGCTGTACGAACTGGATGCCGTAGTCCTCTTCGCCGCATTCGCCCAGCGTGTGCCCATCGAAGCCTACCACGGCCGAGCGCCCGAAGTGGCAGCGCACCCCGTCGAATCCGGCCGCGTTGGCCACCGCCACATAGCTGTGCCGCGCACGGGCCAGGACTTGCGGCGTCGGGGCGGCATCGGGCTTGCCAGGGCAGCCTACGATCAGCTCGGGCTGGCCGTCCGGGCCCTCATCTGCAGCGTCGCCATCGTCGGGGGCGAGCATCACGGTCATGCCCTTGGGGCCTGGGCAGACACCGGGCCTGCCATCCTGGCCGGCCTGATGGGTCTGCACGATATCGCCCCGGTCGTTCATCAGGATCAGGGTGTTGCCCGGTGACTGATCCGGGCGGGCCGCCGCATGCGTGGCGGTGAGCGAGAACACGCCCCACACGCCCGCGTTGCGGCAGGCGCGGGCCAGCACGGCGGTTTCATCGCCCGGGATGCCCCGTGCCACGTGCACGGCGTCTGCGCCATCGTGCAGCAGCCCATGGATGCTGTACGCCGGGAAGATCACCAGGTCCAGCCCGGGCAGACCCAGCTTGAGCCCTTCGATCATCTGGCGGATCTTGTTGGCGTTGGCCAGCACCTCGAGCTGGGTGCGCAGTCTGGGCATGCGGTAGTTCACGACCGCGACGCCGACGGCATCGTCGTCGCGGGCCGTCGTGTCGTTGTGGTGCGCGGCCTGTCTCCTTCGGCTCTCCATGGGCCCGAGGATGTAAGCGCGCGCCCACAGCGGCAATACGTCGATTGACGTATGACGCCGCGCGCGTCAGTGGCGTCAGGCCAGGCTCGCCTTGTCCAGCCCGAAGGCCTTGTCATGGATGCCGGGCGCCGTCTGGAAAGCCACGTTGGCACGGTTCCAGGCGTTGATGGCCATCACCTGGAAGGTCAGGTCCGACAGCTCCTTCTCGCTGAACTGGGCGAGGGCGGCCTCGTAGTCGGCATCGGGCACGCCGTGCTCGGGGATGCGGGTCAGCACTTCCGTCCAGGCCAGGGCGGCGCGTTCGCGGGGCTCGAACAGCTGCGATTCGCGCCACACGGCGCGCTCGCCGTTCATGCCCTCTATGCGTGTGAGGCCGCCGGTTTGTGACACCTGCTCTCGAAGTTGTTGCCTCAGGGGTGTGAACCTGATCCGTGCCGACGTGCCTGCAGATCGCCCGGCAGGGTGCGCACCAGGCGGGCCAGCACAGGGTTGCCCGCTTTTCCAGTGAACACGATGACCACCTGCGTGCCCGCTGCGGCACTGCCAAATGGTGTGAGCACCTTGCTGTGCTTGAAATGCCGGGCCTGCCGGGCCAGCCGCTCATGTTGCTGCGTGGCCGTTGCTTCATCGCGGTAGTCCAGCAGCACGATACCGATATCAGGTGTTGCGCCGGCATCGGTGGGTGGCAGCAGGAAGGTCCATCCTTCAATGCGGCGTGCGGTGGACAGCAGCCGCTTGTCCAGGTGCCGGGCCACAAGGCGCCTCGCCTCGGTTTGTTCCATCGGGGTGGCCACAGGCGCCGTGGTCTGGGTGCTGTGCGCGCCTTGTGCCTGCAGTGAAGCCTGCACGTCGGGCAATGCCAGGGGGGCTGCGGGGCTCACACTGCACCACAGCGTGCCCAGCAGCGCCAACCCGGCGAACGCGAACCGCAGCGGCATCTCAAGGCGCCTTTTCCAGCGGGGGGCGCACGGCCGCTTCGTAGGTGATGGACATCCGGCCCGAGCGACCGATCTCGTGCAGCTTGTCGTTGCGCGAACTGGCTTTGGAGCCGGACAGGGCGATCAGCAGGTCATTGAACTTGATGAACCCTGTCTTGCCCATGATTTCGATGCAGCCGATGGTGGCGAACACCTCCTCAGGCGTGTCCGGGCCATCGTGGATCAGGAAGTTGTCGTACACCTGCCAGGCACCGTTCTCGGGGGAGTTCGCACTGTGCACGGTGTAGGACGGTATCCAGGCCTTGATCACATGCCTTTGTCTGTCGGCCAGGCCAACCACCGAGGCCTTTTTGCCATCCTTGCTTTGCACGCCGAAACGCAGCACCTGGAAGGATCTGGTGACGCTGGCGCCCGCATCGTCCGTTCCCTCCACGGTGCAGTTGTAGATCGGCACCATGTAGAAGCCCAGATCGGTGCCTGCCGGGTAGGCCCAGGTCACCTGCTTGCCCAAGGGCGTGCCGCCCACCACGATCTTGATGAGGCGTATACGGTGCGCCGCGGGGCTCGTCAGCGCGCTGCGGCTGAGCACACGTTCTCGGGTGGCTGGCACGACACTGGGCATGCTCGGCTCCTGTGTTTTGTCTGTCAGCCACTCTAGCCTGACCTGGGCGCCATGGGAAGCCTGTACCAGGTCAGGCATTCAGAAGCGCCACCCCCAGGGCCTGGGCCAGCCGGGCCAGCTTGAAGGGGTTGCGCTGTACCAGGATGCGTGTGATGCGCTGGCCGTCTGTTTCATAGGCCTGGGCCGATTCCAGCTTGCCCTCGATGAAGCGCAGCAGGCCCCACTGGCCATTGAGGCCGACCACCTCCACGCGCACGCCGTCTTCGCCATGGCGCAGTACGCCGGCGTAGAACCGCTGGGCGATGCGTTGGGCGCCCTCCAGCGGCTTGGGGAAGCTGGGCACGTAGCAGCCACCATCGCTGATCAGTTGGGCATCCTCGCTGAGCAGACCGCTCAGGCCCGAGAAATCGCCCTTGGCCATGCCTGGGCGAAGTCCGACAGCAGGCGGCGGTGTACGTCCTGCGGCACGTCGTAGCGGGGGCGCTCTTCGCGCAGTTGTGTCTTGGCCCGGCTCACGAACTGGCGGCAGGCGGCCTCGCTCTTGCCCAGCAGGCCGGCGACGTCGGCGTAATCCGCATCGAACACCTCGCGCATCAGAAAAGCGGAAAAGCGGCGCGGGCCTCAGGGGTCAGGCGTTCAAGCACGCGCAGGAAGGCGATCGACAGGTCATCGGCGCGTTCGAGCATGTCCGCGGGGTTGCTGGCCGGCTCGATCAGTTCGGGCTCGGCAGCCAAAAGCCCGTGTAGTGCTCGCGTTGTACCTTGGCCGAGCGCAGCCGGTCGATGGCCAGGCGCGTGGCCACTGTCACCAGCCAGGCCTCGGCGTGGTCGGGCGCCATGGGCTCGGCCTCGTGCCAGCGCAGCCAGGTGTCCTGCACCACCTATTCGGCCTCGGCCGGTGAGCCCAGCATGCTCACCACGGCTTGCCCGTTGGTTTCCGTGACCTTGCCGATGAGCAAGGCCGAGTTCAAGTCAAACAGCACGTCGTTCTTTACCTTGCCGGGCTCGTGCGTGAACCGGTTGTCGGCGGCTGCCTCTTCGCACCATTGCCGGACGGAAATCTCCGCAAGGCCTTGCTGGTACTGCTGCCGCCGCTGCGGGTTTCTGTGTCGAAGTTGGGGTCGGCACCGTGCGCCAGCAGGGCTTCGACCAACGGCCTGTTGCCATTGAAGGTGGCCCAGAACAGCGCCCGGTTGTTCGGCGGCCCGATGCTTCTGGGCGACCGAAAATTGTGGTTGACGTCCAGCCCACGCTTGACCAGCAGGCCCAGGATCTCGGCCGGGTTGGTCCGGTTCCTGGCTGATGGGGCTTCCCGGGGGCGCATGGTTGTTGATCGTGACCGGGGAGTGGTCGCCCGTGGTGCTGCCTGATCCGTGGCCGGAGGTCGACGCGTCCCCGCTTTGCCGTGCCGCCTGGGTGCCGAAATAGCCCGCAATGGCCAGAATTTCGGAGACAAGCGTCACCTATTTGCCGATTGGCTTCATGTCGAGTTCCCCTGTGCTGCGCCGAGAGTCGGCCGCCATTTTTGAAATGCCCGACGAATTTGGCGCGTTCTCTTTGAGAAACAAGGTGTGGTGTGGTGGCGTGCAGATGCCATCTGCCGTTGGACAATAGCGCCATGTGGACCGAGATCATCCAGGCCGACCTGGGCCATCCCGAGCATGCCGACGCTGTCGTGGCCTTGCTCGACCTCTATGCGCGCGACGAGATGGGCGGTGGCCAGCCGCTGTCCGACCACACGCGCCGCAACTTGGTGCCCGAGTTGCGCAAGCGCCCTGGCGTGCACGTGGTGCTGGCCTTCGCGGGTGAAGAGCCCGCCGGCCTGGCCATCTGCATGGAGGGCTTTTCCACCTTCGCGTGCGAGCCGCTGCTCAACCTGCACGACATCGTGGTGGCGCCTGCCCACCGAGGCCGCGGCGTGAGCAAGCAACTGCTGGCCGAGGTGGAGCGCATCGCCCGCGAGCGCGGCTGCTGCAAGGTCACGCTGGAAGTGCTGGAGGGCAACGCTCTGGCGCAGTCAGCCTACCGCCGAGCGGGCTTCGAGGGCTACCAGCTCGATCCGCGCATGGGCCGTGCGCTGTTCTGGCAGAAGAAGCTGTAGCCGGGCCCGGCTTCAATCCGGCTTGCAGCCACCCTGCTTCATCCGGGATTCAATCTCGATGATGCGGCGGTAGGCGTCCTGCACGATGCCAGATGCATCCTGGTTGCTATGCCTGCTGTGCCTCAAGGCAGCGTTGCGCTGGCCGAACTGGAAGGCTCTGTCTTCGTTGAGCTTCTTGCAGTCCACCGGAGGGACATACCGGTCCGCCAGGTTGGGCCGACGAAGGTCCGGGCCTGACGACCTGGATGAGCGGGTCTGGGATTTCTCCTTGTCCGCCTGACGCCTTGCATCGGCGATCTGCTGCGCCGTAGGCCCGGCGGAGATGGCGACCTCTTTGCCTTGGTGACGGCAGGGCGCCGACTGGTAGACCGTCTTTCCATCCTCGGTGCACTTGAAGACGGACTGCCCATGGGATGCCCATGAGGCAAGCAATAGGCCGATGCCCACGGCCCATGTTCTCGCTGATGCCAAGCTGCCCCCCCCCGGTTGTTGATTTGTTGTGCATCGAGTGTAGTCCGATGCGTGGGGGGCGGCAGGCCAGGGGATGCCCCTGCATGGCAGGCAGCGGATCAGCCCACCTGGGTGCCCACCCACCATGTGGTGCCGCCCGCGTCGGTGAAGCCGCCGCGCTTGTCCTCGTCATCCTTCTACACGGGTTCCTGTACGCTCACGGCGCCAGCCTGCAACGCCCGCTGGTAGGTGGCGTCCACATCGGGCACGGTTCCCAGTTCTCCACCGCATCGGCCAGCATCAGCACCGTGTCGTCGATGCGGACCTCTGCGTGGCGCAACCTGCCGTCTTCCCCTGGCACGATGCGCAGGTGCTCGGCGTCGAACACTGCCACCAGGAAGTCGACCGTGGAGGCGGCGCCGTTGACCAGCAGGTAGGGCGCCACAGAGGTGTAGCCCTCGGGCTTGAAGGGGGTGGGTGGCATGGTGCTTACCTTTCGCACAGTTCCTTGAGCAGGGCCAGGGCTTTGGGGTAGGTGTCGTGCATGTACTGCTCGTAGTCGGGGATGGTGTCCATCGTCACTGTCAGCAAGGTGCCCTGCGGCGTGTCGGTGAAGCGGTAGTTCTCGAAGGCCGGTGTCATGGCCTTGACCTTGTCGCTGGTGGTGTCCTCCACGCCCTTGTCGATCATGCCGATGTGCTGGATGGACACATAGGTGTGGAGCTGGTTCTCGGCGATGATGGCGATCGTCCCGTGGCCCGAGGGCGTGCCGAAACGGATACGGGCGCCCTTGTCCCAGCTGCCCTCGTAGGTCGAGCCTTCGCAGAAGGCGGCCGTCCAGGCCTGGTAGGTGTCCAGTTTGAGCATGGTGTCCCACACGCGGGCGCGCGGGGCGTTGATCGTGGTCTCGAAGGTGAGTGTCTTCATGAGGGGCTCCTGGTGGTGGCGCCCGGAACGATTCCGGATCCTGCAAGCTCTCGACGATCGGCGATGGCCTGATTCGACACCTTAACCCCACCAGAAAATCCTTGGCGCCTGCCTCAAGGTGTCAGCGTTTGTGTCAGCCGTTGTAGAAGTACAGGACCAGCCTGTGCTGCGGGCTGACGACGATCATGCCGACACGGCCCTGGGCGTAGTAGCTTCCGAGGCTGTTGACGATGGCGTTGGCCTGTTGGTGCAGCCTGGAGTCGATCTCGATGCAGCACGCGTACTTGTGGACGTAGTCATGGACATCCAGGGTGCTGGCCCCGTCCTTCAACGTCCAGCCATCAACACCGGGCTTGACGGGCGTGGCCTTCCACTGCGCGTATCGGCCACGCCAATCGCCTGAGCTTTGGTCGGCGTTCGGCGGCATCGTCTCGAAAAAGGCCATGCCGAGTTGCGTGATCTGCACGGCCACCCCCCTCTGTCAGGATAGATGTCGCGTCGAATGATGTGATGATTTATAGGTTCTTGGGGCAGATGAGGTCTTGAATGCCGAGGTATTCACAAGAGAAGAAGGATTACGCGCTGTCGCTGATGAGCC
>NZ_JBASTH010000092.1:0-42106 GCF_049274795.1 Aquabacterium sp. | reverse complement strand
GTGCCGTCGGCGTTGACGGCCACGGTGCCGTTGGCCGGGCTCTTGTTGCCCAGGGCGAAGGTCAGCGTGTCGCCATCGACGTCGGTGGCCTTGACCTGGCCAGAGACGGGTGTGTCTTCAGGCGTGGAGGCCTTGTAGTTGCCGGTGCTCGGGTCGTAGTTGATGCCCGGGAAATCGGGGTTCGTGGGCTCGTCGGTGATGACGGGCGGATCGTTCACCGGTGTTACGCCGATGGTGACGGTGGAGGTGGCCTTGCCGCCATGGCCGTCATCGACCAGCACGGTGAAGCTGTCGGAGCCGTTGTAGTCCTTGTTGGGCGTGTAGGTCCAGGTGCCATCGGCCTTGACGGCCACGGTGCCGTTGGCCGGGCTCTTGTTGCCCAGGGCGAAGGTCAGCGTGTCGCCATCGACGTCGGTGGCCTTGACCTGGCCGGAGACCGGTGTGTCTTCAGGCGTGGAGGCCTTGTAGTTGCCGGTGGTCGGGTCGTAGGTGGTGCCGGGATGGTCGGGGTTGGCCGGGGTGTCGGTGATGACGGGTGGGTCATTGACCGGGTTCACGCCGATGGTGACGGTGGAGGTGGCCTTGCCACCATGGCCGTCATCGACCAGCACGGTGAAGCTGTCGCTGCCGTTGTAATCCTTGCCCGGAGTGTAGGTCCAGGTGCCATCGGCATTGACGACCACGTTGCCATGGGCCGGGCTGGCACTGCCCAGGGTGTAGGTCAGCGTGTCGCCATTGGCGTCAGTGGCCTTGACCTGGCCGGAGACGGGGGTGTCCTCGTCCGTGGTGACCTTGTAGTTGCCCGTGACCGGGTCGAAGGTCTGGCCAGGCACGTCCGGATCAGTGAGCTCCGGCACGTTGTTCTCCGCCGAGCCGCTGCCTTGCGCGGTCACGTTGGTGACGGTGTCGTACACGGTCGCCGTGGCGGTGACCTTGATGTCACCCACGTGGTCGCTGGGCAGGGTCATGACCAGGCCGGTGACCGTGACCGCATGCGTGACAGGGTCGATCACCACCTGGTAGTCGCCGTTGCTCGACAACGGCAAGGTCCAGGTGCCGTCCGGGTTCTTCGTGCCTGCCGACAGCGTGGCATCGCCAGGCACCGAGATCACCAGGGCGCTGACATGCTCGGAGTAATCGATGTCGGTCGGCGTGGCCGTCACGCTGATCGGAATGCTCTCGCTCTTGACGTAGGTGACGTTGTTGATCAGGTAGTCGTCATGGGTCCCAGGCGCCGTGAAATCGATACGGCTGATCGGGGTGCCGTTGTCGGCCTTGAGCGTGATCGCTGGGTCGATCTGGTCGGTGATGCCGGTGACCACGCCGCTGCCGATGACATTGCCATTGGCGTCGTACAAGGTGTAGGCGGCATGCTCCGTCGGCGACAGCCACGAGAACTGGACCGTGGCGCTGCTGGCCGGGTGGTCGAAGGCAATGGACAGCTTTTCAGAACGCTGGGTGGTGCTGTCGTATCCCAGTTCGGTGGGCTCGCCGTCGTTCCCCGTGTCCGGGGAGGCGCTGCCAGCGACGCCGAAGCCGGCCACTTGGCTTCCGTTCACAGCGCTGACCGCGCCGGAGGAGCCGTCGAAATTGGTGGCGGTGACCTTGAAGCCAAGGTCTGTGGCCGTGGCGTTGTCCTTGGTGATCGTCACGACGTCAGGGCTGGCCTTGCCGAGCGATACGGCGACCAGGGGGATGTCGGCCACGGGGGCGATGTTCACTGTCACCGTCGAGGTGACCTTGCCGCCATGGCCGTCGTCCACCACCACGGTGAAGCTGTCGCTGCCGCTGAAATCCTTGCTCGGCGTGTAGGTGTAGCTGCCATCGGCGGCGATCTCCACAGTGCCGTGGGCCGGCTGGGCGTTACCCAGGGTAAAGGTCAACGTGTCGCCGTCCACGTCTGTGGCGGCCACCTTGCCCACCACCTTCGTGTCTTCCGAGGTGGATATCTTGTAGGTGTCCGTGGTCGGGTCGAAGTTCTGGTTCGGCACGTCCGGATCGGTGAACACGGGCGGGTCGTTCACCGGCGTGATGCCGATGGTGACGGTGGACGTGGCGAAGCCGCCATGACCGTCGCTGACCAGCACCGTGAAGCTGTCGGAGCCGTTGTAATCCTTGTTGGGCGTGTAGGTCCAGGTGCCGTCGGGGTTGACGGCCACGGTGCCGTTGGCCGGGCTCTTGTTGCCCAGGGCGAAGGTCAGCACGTCGCCATCGACATCGGTGGCCTTGACCTGGCCGGAGATGGGGGTGTCCTCAGGCGTAGTGACGTTGTAGTTGCCGGTCTGGGGATCGAAGCCGGTGTAGTCGGGCGTGTTGGGATCACCGGGGATATCGGTGATCACGGGCGGGTCGTTGACGGGGGTGATGCCGATGCTG
This sequence comes from Aquabacterium sp., assembly GCF_049274795.1. Classification (GTDB taxonomy): domain Bacteria; phylum Pseudomonadota; class Gammaproteobacteria; order Burkholderiales; family Burkholderiaceae_C; genus Aquabacterium. Next base: position 39,730 of record NZ_JBASTH010000092.1, on the reverse strand, counting down.
ACAGTGGACGTGGCGAAGCCGCCATGGCCGTCGCTGACCAGCACCGTGAAGCTGTCGGAGCCGTTGTAATCCTTGTTGGGCGTGTAGGTCCAGGTGCCGTCGGGGTTGACGACCACGGTGCCGTTGGCCGGGCTCTTGTTGCCCAGGGCGAAGGTCAGCACGTCGCCATCGACATCGGTGGCCTTGACCTGGCCGGACACGGGCGTGTCCTCAGGCGTGGTCAGTTGGTAGTTGCCGGTGGTCGGATCGAAGGTGGTGCCGGGGTGATCCGGATCGTTGGGCACATCGGTGATGACAGGCGGGTCGTTCACGGGCGTGATGCCGATCAACACGGTGGACGTGGCGGTGCCACCGCGGCCGTCGGACACGATCACGGTGAAGGCGTCGCTGCCGTTGTAGTCCTTGCCGGGGGCGTAGGTCCAGGTGCCGTCCGCGTTGACGACCACGGTGCCGTGGGCCGGAGAAGTACCGCTCAGGGTGTAGGTCAGCGGGTCGCCATCGGCGTCGGTGGCCTTGACCTGGCCGGACACAGGGGTGTCCTCGGGCGTTGTGACGTTGTAGTTGCCGGTGGTCGGATCGAAGGAGGTCGTGGGGCGGTCAGGATCGGTGGGCGTGTCGGTGATCACCGGTGCGTCGTTGGCATTGACCAGCGGCACGGCGGTCTGCGCGTTCTGAACCTGGGCGCGGTTACCCGTGCCGTAGTTGAACTCCTGCGCGCTGACGACTTCGGTCACGCGGTCCACGCGCAGGCCTTCGCCCAGCGTGCCGCCACCGCCGCCGCCGGCCAGACCGGCCGCGGTCGCGTCTTCTTCGTTGCCGGTGTTCACGGCAGCGATCACGTCGTCGAGGTTGTCACCAGCGCCCAGCACCGTGGCGGCCATCTTGGCCTTGGCGGTGCCAGCGTCGGGTTTCGAAGCCGTAGCGGCGTCGTCTGCAGCCGTGGTGTTCAGGGGCGCATTGTCACGAGGGGCCCACAGCTTGCCTTCCGCATCCTTCACCTGGATCTGGGCGCCAGCCGCAGAGATGATGCGATCGCCGGGGTGGATGACGTCGCCGACTTGCAGGGGACGGGCCGGGCCGCCGGTGGCGGGGATGACGCTGACATTGCCCTTCAGGCTGCTGACGGTGCCGACGGGCACTTGTGCGGTGGTGACCATGGAAATCCTCTCGAAACGTAACAACCGGCCGGGCTCTAGATTGAAGCCCGCACCCCCCGCGAGCAAGGGGTTGACGCTGGGCGCCTGAGAACTAGTGCACTTCTGGGCCGGATATTTATGCGCTTAAGCCCCTCCGTCAGGCCGTCCGCGTTGTCTTGCATCCGCAAGCCCCGCGTCACGACGGACGAACCCATGGCTCAAGCTGGCCGCTATTTCGGCAGCCTGGGCCGGAAATGAAGGAATTGCGCACGGATTTGTGCGCAGGAAGGGCATGTTGCGCGCAGGGTCTTCCCAGGCCCTGGCACGGGTTTTCAGCGCTCGCGCAGGGCGTAGGTCTTGGCCTTGAGCACGGGCTTGAGCAGGTAGGACATCACCGTTTTCTTGCCGGTCAGGATGTCCACTTCGGCGGTCATGCCCGGGATGATGGGCATCTTTTCACCGAAATTGGGCTGCGCGGTGCGCACACGCACCACGTAATAAGTGTTCACGCCGCGCTCGTCCGTGATGGTGTCCGGGCTGATGTTCTCGACCTGGGCGTCCAGGCCACCGTAGATGGAGAAGTCATAGGCCGTGAACTTCACGGTGGCGTTTTGGCCGGGGTGGATGAAGGCGATGTCCTTGGGCTGGATCTTGGCCTCCAGCACCAGGGCGTCGTCCAGCGGTACGATCTCGACGATGTCCTTGCCGGGCTGGACCACGCCGCCCACGGTGTTGGCCATCAGGCGCTGCACGCGGCCGCGCACGGGTGATTTCACCTGGGCCTTGTCCACCTTGTCGACCAGGGCAACAGCGCCTTCGGTCAGGCTGTTCAGACGGCCCAGGGTTTCGGACAGATCCTTGCGCGCCTCGTTACGGAAGGACAGCTCGGTTTCCTGGATTTTGCGCGAGGCTTCGGCGATGGAGGCCTGCACGCGGGCGCTCTGGGCGCTGGCCTGTTCCATGTCGCCGCGGGCGCGGGTCACGTCGCGCTCCAGGCGCAGCACTTCCACCTCGGAGACGGCGCCGGTGGCCAGCAGGGGGCGCGTCTTGCTCAGCTCCTGCTGCGACAGCTCCAGGCTGCGGGTGGCCGATTCACGCTTGGCGCGCACCTCGGAAAGCTCCTGCTGGCGCTGGGCCAACTGCTGTTGGCTGATGCCGACCAGGGCCGACAACTCCGAGCGCTTGGAATCGTAGAGCTGGCTTTCCTCGTCGACCACGCGCTGCTCTTCCGGGCCGCCGGCAATGGGGGGCACGAAGCTCGTGCCTTCGGCCAGCGCCTTCAGGCGGATGGATTTGACCTTGAGCGAGAAGGTCTGGGCGGCGCTTTCGCGCACGCCGGAGGTGGCGCGGGTCTCGTCGATCCGCAGCAGGAGTTGGCCGGCCTCGACGACCTGGCCTTCCTGCACCTTGATCTCGGTCACCACGCCGCCGTCCAGCGCCTGGATCACCTGCAACTGCTTGGAGGGCACGACCTTGGCCTCGCCTTTGGTTACCTCATCGACATGGGCAAACGTGGCCCACACGATCAGCAGCACCACGATCAGCAGGGCCGTGCGCACCAGCGTCTGGGCGCGGTAGGTGGTGGCGGTGGACATCACCGCGTCGGCCTGCAGCTCGAAATTGCGCATGCCGGCATCGGCGGCCGTGGCGGGCGATACGCGCTGGCCAGTGATGCTGTCCAGGATGCGGTCGGTGATGGGGGCCACACGCACGCGGATGGCTTCGAGCAGGCCCAGCACGGATTTGCCGGCGTTCATGAGCTTGTTCATCATGTCGGCGCCTCCTCAGCTTGCCCGGGCGATGCGGCCGGCAGACAGCGCCTGCAGGATGCGTTCGCGCGGACCATCGGCCACGATCTTGCCTTGGTCGACCACGATCACGCGGTCCACGAAGGACAGCATCGAGGTGCGGTGCGTGACCAGCAGCACCGTCTTGCCTTGGGCGAACTCGGCCATGCGCTGGGTCACGTAGGCTTCGGTGGAGAAGTCCATCGCGCTGGTGGGCTCATCGAGCAGCAGCAGCGGGGCGTTGTGCAATACGGCGCGCGCAATGCCCACGCTCTGGCGCTGGCCGCCCGAGAGCAGTTCGCCGCGCTCGCCCACCTGCATGTCGAAGCCCTGCGGGTGGCGGTGCACGAAGTCGGTCATGCCGGCCATCTCGGCCGCAGCCACCACGGATTCATCCACCGCGTGCGGCATGCCGAAGGTGATGTTGTCGCGCAGCGAGCCGTAGAACAGGGTCACGTCCTGCGAGACATAACCCAGGTTGCGGCGCACGTCGGCCGGGTCCAGCTGGCGCATGTCGATGCCGTCGAGCAGCACCGAGCCTTCCTTGGGCTGGTACAGGCCCAGCACCAGCTTCTGGATCGTGGTCTTGCCTGAACCCACCTTGCCGATGAAGGCCACCTTCTCGCCAGGGTTGATCTTGAAGCTCACGCCGTCGAGCGCCGCATCCTGCCGGTTCGGGTAGGCGAAGGATACGTTGCGGAACTCGATCTCGCCCTTGAGCTCGCGGCGCTGGATGAAGGTCTTGTCCGCCGGCCGTTCGACCGGGTTGGCCATGATCTGTTCCAGCGATTCGAGCGCGGTGCGGGCGCCCTGGTACTGCATCAAGAGGCCCACGATCTGCCCGGCGGGTGCCAGCGCGCGGCCGGCCAGCATGTTGGCGGCGATCAGGCCCCCCATGGTCAGGCTCTTGTCGGTGATCAGGTAGACACCGATGATCACGATGGTGACCGACACCAGTTGCTGCAGCGTCGAGGTGCTGTACATCGCGCTGGACGACAGCCCGCGCATCTTCACGTTGGTGGCGGCCAGGAACTCGTTAGCACGCTCCCAGCGCGACTGGATGACGCTTTCGGCGCCCTGGGCCTTGATGGTCTCGATGCCGGTCAGGCTCTCCACCAGGGTGGCGTTGCGCTGGGCCGAGGCCTGGTAGGTGGTCTGAGACAGCTCATGCAGGCGATGCTGCAGCACGTAGCCGGCCACCAGCACGGTCAGGAACACGATCACCACCGGGATCACCAGCCAGGGCGAGATCCAGGCGATCACCGCCACGAACAACAGGCCGAAGGGCAGGTCGATCAGCGCGGTGACGGTGCTCGACGCGATGAAGTCGCGCACCTGCTCGAAGCCGCGCAGGTTGGAAGCGAAGGAGCCCACCGACTGTGGCCGGTTCTCCAGCTTCATGCCCAGCACGCTTTCCATCAGCCGTGCCGAGATCTTCACGTCGATGCGGGCGCTGGCCTCGTCCACAAAGTGGCTGCGCAGCAGGCGCATGAACAGATCGCCGCCCAGCACCAGGGCCACGCCCACGGCCAGGGCCCACAAGGTCTCGACCGCGTGGTTGGGCACCACGCGGTCATACACGTTCATCGAGAACAGGGGGAAGGCCAGCGCGAACAGGTTGACCAGCAGCGCGGCCCACAGCACATCCTTGTAAACGAAGCGCTGGGCCAGCACCGCGCCCCAGAACCAGTGGCCCGAGCGAGTGGCGCGGACTTCGGGCGCGCGTTCGTCGAAACGGAAGTGCGGCCGGGCGAACAGCACCACGCCGCTGAACCGGGCCGACAGCTCCTCGGCGCTCAACGTCAGGGCGCCCTGGCCTGTCTCGGGGAACAGCACGCGCAGGCGGCCATCGGCCTCCCGCCCCAGCAGCACGCAGGCATGGTTGCCCTGCAGCAGCAGGATGGCAGGCAGCGTGAGGGCGTCGATCTGGTCCAGCGGCAGGCGCTGCACGCGCGTGGCCAGGCCGGCGCGGGCGGCGGCACGCTCGGCCAGGGTCAGGCTCAGGGGGCCCTTGTCCAGCGGCAGCCCGGCCGACAGCGAGGCGCGCGAGGCGCTCAGGCCATGCAGGCGGCAGACCTCGATCAAGCAATCGAGCAGGGGATCGGGGGCGATGAGATCCTCGCGCAGCCGCAAGGCTGTACCAGCCTCGGGAGGCTTAGGGCCTTCGGATGGAGCGAGAGGGCCTGCCTGTGGTTTGTCAGGTGCGTTCATGAGCCTGTGGCGCGCCCCTTTGAGGGAGCATCGCGCTTAGAGTCAACAGTGTCGTTCAGCGGATATCGGCACAATGCACGCCAAATTGACCCGCACGTCGATCAGCGAAGAAGCGCTCCAGCGTCAGTTTCACCGTCCGGAAAGCCAGCTCCTGCCAGGGGATCTCGGCCTCGGTGAACAGCTTGGCCTCAATGGTCTCGGGGCCAGGGTTGAAATTGGTGTCCAGCAGGCGCGCGCGGTAGAACAGGTGCACCTGGCCGGCATTGACCACGTCCAGCACACAGTACAGCCCCTGCATCTCGATGCGCGCCCCGGCTTCTTCATCGGTTTCCCGGCGAGCGCCTTCTTCGCAAGTTTCGCCCAGTTCCATGAACCCTGCCGGCAGTGTCCAGTAACCCTTGCGAGGCTCGATGTTTCGGCGGCACAGCAGCACCTGGTCGCCCCAGACGGGCACGGTGCCGACCACGTTCAGCGGGTTGACATACTGGATGTGCCCGCAGGAGGGGCACACGGCTCGTTCCCGGTTGTCGTCATCAGGGATGCGATGATCGACCCGTGTGCCACACATGGGGCAATGCTCGATGCGCCGTGAAAAATGCATGGTGTCCAGTGTAGAGCATGCCCATGGTGCGATCGCCACTGTCTCAAGGAGTGAAACGGCCCCTCATGCACGGCGCGAAAGACTCCATCACCCGCAGGGGCGCCCCGTGGTGCCAGAACACCGATTGGCGGGCCCAGCCCGGTGGCTTGGTGGTGATGGCCGGGCGGTTCGCTTGCCTGGCCAGGCGCTGCCAGTCGCGCCGAGCTCGGGTCTGCTGGGGGCCGGTACGTTGCCAGTCATGTTGCGCCAGGCGGCCGCGTCGAACCCGGGCATGGCTGAACAGCAGTTCGGCCAGCGGGCGGGTGCCCAGGCCCTTCAGGGCCTTCCAGGGGCCTTTCAAGGCGCGGGGCGTGGTCACGCTGCGCGCCCACACCATGGGCTGGCCGTCCACGCACAGGATGACTTCGCGGACATGGCCACTGGTTTGCCGCAACAGGCGGCGCTCGGTGGGCCACAGGCGCTTCGTGCCCTGGCTCATCACCTCGACGTGCACGGTGCCCAGGGCGCGCAGGCGGGCGGTCAGCGAGCCGGGGGCTTTCAGCCAGCGGCGCAGCGCCGGCGAGACCGGTTGCACCGGCCAGTGCAATGCCTTGGCCCGCCGTGCATGGGCGCGTGTGGCCTGAGGGGAGGAACGGGGTAGCATCGGGGCGGCATCTTAGCCCCGAGCCTGGCAGGGGCTGTCCGCTTTCAGTGGCCCAAGCCTGCAGGGGGGGCTTCTTTGAGCACAGCTTTACGCCATGACCGAGTATCTCGCTGCTACCACCGATACCCCCGATGACCCCCTGGGGCCCTTGGCCTGGCCTGCGCAACCCGGAGTGCGGGCGTGGATGAGCACGCGCCACTGGCCGGTAGGCCAGGCTGCGCGCTTGACCCATCGTCTGCCTGATGGGTTGCCGGTACCCAGTCACGCACCTTACGACGATGTCAACTTCGGGGATCATGTCGGCGATGATCCGGCCACTGTGGCGGCCCACCGCCATGCCCTGGCGCAGGTGCTGGGTGCGCATCCCTTCTGGCTGAACCAGGTGCATGGCCACCGCGTGGTCCGGCTGGGGCAGGGCGAGGCCGCCGGCTGGCTGGTCGACGGCCAGGCCTGGGATCCCGCCGAGCCGGTGCAGGCCGATGGCAGTTGGACGACCGAGCCTGGCGTGGCCTGCGCGGTGATGGTGGCCGATTGCCTGCCCGTGCTGCTGGCCGCACCCGGGCAGCGCGGTGTAGCGGCCCTGCATGCGGGTTGGCGTGGCCTGGCGGGGGCTGGCGCCATGGCAGGGCAGGGCGTGCTGGACACCGGCGTGGCGGCCCTGTGCGAGGGCACGGGCAGTGCCCCTTCTGAGCTGCAAGCCTGGTTGGGCCCTTGTATCGGTCCGACGGCTTTCGAGGTGGGCGCCGATGTGTTGCAGGGCTTCGGGGCCGATCCGCAAGCGCCGGCTACACCACTGTTCAAGCCTGTGGGCGCTTCGGGCAAATGGCTGGCCGATCTGGCAGGGCTGGCACGGCACCGGCTGGCTGCCCTGGGGGTGACCCAGGTGGCTGGCGGGCGCTGGTGCACCGTCAGCGATGCCTCAAGGTTCTTTTCGTTCCGGCGCGATGGCGTCACCGGCCGGCAGGCCGCCTGCATCTGGCTGGACAGATCCTGAGTCGGCTGAGGCCTCGGGCACAGCGGCCCGGGCTTCCGCCTCACGCAAGCGGCGTCGCCGCATGGGCGTGTTCATCAGGTAGATCACCAGGGCCAGCGGCGCCACACCGTACAGCAGCAGCGTGAACAGGCCGCCCAGGATGGAGCCCTGCGGGCCGAACGCTTCGGCCACCGCCATCATCACGGCCACATACATCCACGCAATCACCACGATCCACATGGGGGTCATTGTGACCGCAGTGCGTCATGTCGGAACTCGGCGGTAAGGCCATCGCGCGGGTTGTTGTCTGCGGTCATCAAACCATCGGGCAAATCCGCGTAAAACCAGGGCCTGTGTCGTTGCCCTGGGGAAAAACGGCCCAGAATAGGCAGGCATATATCGCGTCTCTCAACGACGCCTTCACGTTGAAAGAGCCCTAAGAGGAGACCTATGGCCGCCACACCCCGGCGCCGCGCATCTGCCGCGGTCAAGAAGCCTGCTTCGTCCGACAAGACCGGTCCCTCGACCGCCGCGCCATTGAAGGCCGTGCCTCAGCCGCGCGCACGCACGGCAGCGTCCCCCATCAAGGACAAGCCCGCCGGCACCGCCCGCGCCCGTGCCGCCAACGCATCGCAAGCCCAATCGGCGGATGCCGCGAACGCGTTCGGTCTGCCACCGGTCGGCCAAGCGGTCGATGCCGTCGAAACCGTGGCCCAGGAGGTTGGCTCGCTGGCGCAATCCGTGGCCAGCCTGAGCGTGGCGCCCGATCGCCTCACCCAGATCCAGCAGGATTATCTGCAGCAAGCGGCTGACCTGTGGAACCGCGCGCTCACCCAGCCCGAGTCCATCGCGCTGAAGGACCGCCGCTTCGCCTCGCCCGAATGGACACGCCAGCCCGGCTCGGCCTTCATGGCCTCGATGTACCTGCTCAACGCCAGCACGCTCAAGCAGCTGGCCGACAGCCTGCAGGGCGATGACAAAACCCGTGAGCGCGTGCGCTTCGCCGTGCAGCAGTGGGTGGATGCATCCTCGCCGTCCAACTTCCTGGCACTCAACCCGGAAGCGCAAAAGCTGGCGCTGGACACCCAGGGCGAAAGCCTCAAGCAGGGCATCCAGCACCTGCTGGGCGACATTCGCCAGGGCCACATGTCGCAGACCGACGAATCCGTGTTCGAGGTGGGCCGCAACGTGGCCACCACCGAAGGCACCGTGGTCTTCGAGACCCCTTTCTTCCAGCTGATCGAGTACAAGCCGCTGACGGAGAAGGTCCGCGAGCGGCCCTTCCTGCTGGTGCCCCCGTGCATCAACAAGTACTACATCCTCGATCTGCAGCCCGACAACTCGCTGGTGCGTTATGCCTTGTCGCAAGGCCAGCGCGTGTTCATCGTCAGCTGGGTCAATGCCGACGAGAGTCTGGCGCAGGCCACCTGGGACGACTACACCGAGCAAGGCGTGATGCGCGCCATCCAGGCCGTGCAGGACATCACCGGCGCCGAGCAGATCAACGCCTTGGGCTTCTGCATCGGCGGCACGCTGCTGGCCTCGGCACTGGCCGTGCTCGACGCGCGCGACGAACACCCCGTGGCCAGCCTGACCCTGCTCACGTCCTTCCTGGATTTCGTCAACACCGGCACGATCGATGTCTTCGTGGACGAAGCCCTGGTGCACATGCGCGAACTCACCATCGGCGCGCAGAGCCCCCAGGGCGGCGGCCTGATGAAGGGCAGCGAGCTGGCGACGACCTTCTCGTTCCTGCGGGCCAACGACCTGGTGTGGAACTACGTGGTGGGCAACTACCTCAAAGGCGAGACACCGCCCGCCTTCGACCTGCTGTACTGGAACAGCGACAGCACCAACCTGCCTGGCCCAATGTACTGCTGGTACCTGCGCAATACCTACCTCGAGAACAAGCTCAAGCAGCCCAACGCCCTGAAGGTGTGTGGCACGCCGCTGGACCTGCGCCGCCTGACCATGCCCACCTTCGTGTATGGCTCGCGCGAAGACCACATCGTGCCCTGGGACAGCGCCTACGCCTCCACGCAGTTGGTGGGCGGGCCGACCACCTTCGTGCTGGGCGCCTCGGGCCACATCGCTGGTGTGATCAACCCGCCCGAGAAAAAGAAGCGCAGCTTCTGGCAGGCGCGGGCCGGTGCCGGTTCGCTGCCGCCCAAGCCGGCCGACTGGCTGCAGGCGGCGGATGAGCAACCCGGCAGTTGGTGGCCGACCTGGGCCGCGTGGCTGGACGAACACGGCGGCCGTTGGATCAAGGCGCCGGCCGCAGCGGGAAGTAAGGACTATCCCGCGATCGAGCCTGCCCCGGGGCGTTATGTCAAGCGCCGGGCGTGATTTTTGCGATATGCCTGCTAAGGTAGGCCCAAGTGGCCAGCAGGCTTGACCCCCTGAAGGAGAACCCCATGACCGACATCGTGATCGTCGCCGCTTCCCGCACAGCAGTGGGCAAGTTCGGTGGCACCCTGGCCAAGACACCCGCCGCCGAGCTGGGTGCCATCGTCATCCAGGACCTGCTCAAGCGCACGGGCCTGGCTGGCGAGCAGATCAACGAGGTCATCCTGGGCCAGGTGCTGCAGGCGGGTTGCGGCCAGAACCCGGCGCGCCAGGCCGTGATCAAGTCTGGCCTGCCGCAGGGCGTGCCGGGCTACACCATCAACAAGGTGTGCGGCTCGGGCCTCAAGGCCGTGATGCTGGCCGCCCAGGCCATCCGCGATGGTGATTCGGACATCGTGATCGCCGGTGGTCAGGAAAGCATGAGCCTGTCGCCGCACGTGCTGCCCGGCTCACGTGATGGCCAGCGCATGGGCAACTGGTCGATGATCGATTCCATGATCACCGACGGCCTGTGGGACGTCTACAACCAGTACCACATGGGCATCACCGCCGAGAACGTGGCCAAGCAGTACGGCATCAGCCGTGCCGAACAGGACGCGCTGGCGCTGGCCTCGCAGCAGAAGGCGGCGGTCGCCCAGGAGTCCGGTCGCTTCAAGGATGAGATCGCGCCCGTGACGATCCCGCAGAAGAAGGGCGATCCCATCGTCTTCGACGCGGACGAGTACATCAACCGCAAGACCAACGCCGATGCCCTGGCCGGGTTGCGCCCAGCCTTCGACAAGGCCGGCAGCGTGACGGCGGGCAATGCCTCGGGCCTCAATGACGGCGCGGCCGCCGTGGTGGTGATGAGCGCCAAGAAGGCTGAAGCACTCGGCCTCAAGCCCCTGGCGCGCATTGCCTCGTACGCCAACGCGGCGCTGGACCCGGCCTACATGGGCATGGGCCCGGTGCCTGCCTCGCGCCGGGCACTGGAGCGTGCCGGCTGGAAGGCCGCCGATCTGGACCTGCTCGAGATCAACGAAGCCTTTGCCGCGCAGGCCTGCGCGGTGCACAAGGAAATGGGCTGGGACACCAGCAAGGTCAACGTCAACGGCGGCGCCATCGCCATCGGCCATCCCATCGGCGCCTCGGGCTGCCGGATCCTGGTCACGCTGCTGCACGAGATGCAAAAGCGTGATGCCAAGAAGGGCATCGCTTCGCTGTGCATCGGTGGCGGCATGGGCGTGGCGCTCACCGTCGAGCGTTGATCCCGGTAGACCTGGCCAGCATCTTGCTCTTTGGTTTTCTCCTTGGGCCCGCGCCACCTTGCTGACAACGCGCGCGGGCACTTTGTTTCTTCACCAACGACAGCATTCACATCCCCAACGAGGAGTATTCAAAAATGGCTCAAAAAGTGGCTTACGTGACCGGCGGCATGGGCGGCATCGGCACGTCGATCTGCCAGCGTCTGCACCGCGACGGCCTGATCGTCATCGCCGGCTGCGGCCCCAGCCGTGACCACGTGAAGTGGCTGGACGAGCAGAAGGCCCTGGGTTACACCTTCTATGCCTCTGTGGGCAACGTGGCCGATTGGGAGTCGACCGTCGAGGCCTTCAAGAAGGCCCGCGCCGAGCACGGCCCGATCGACGTGCTGGTCAACAACGCCGGCATCACGCGTGATGGCATGTTCCGCAAGATGACCAAGGCCGATTGGGATGCGGTGATGGACACCAACCTCAACAGCCTGTTCAACGTGACCAAGCAGGTCATCGACGACATGGTCGATCGTGGCTGGGGCCGCGTCGTCAACATCAGCTCGGTGAACGGCGAGAAGGGTCAGTTCGGCCAGACCAACTATTCCGCCGCCAAGGCCGGCATGCACGGCTTCACGATGGCCCTGGCCCAGGAAGTGGCCAACAAGGGCGTGACGGTCAACACCGTGTCGCCGGGCTACATCGGCACCGACATGGTCCGCGCCATCCGCCAAGATGTGCTGGACAAGATCGTGGCCACGATCCCCGTCAAGCGCCTGGGCACGCCCGAGGAAATCGCCTCCATGGTGTCCTGGGTGTCCAGCGACGAAGCCGGCTTTGCCACCGGCGCTGATTTCTCAATCAACGGCGGCCTGCACATGGGCTGACGAGGCCGTATGGTGCCCCCGCTGTGACAGGTGGTGGCACTTGCAGCCAGGGCCTGCGTCGAGCAGGCCACAAAAATCCCCGCCCACCTTTGCGGTGCGCGGGGATTTTTCATGGGCGAGCGCCATGGGGTGGGCGGCCTCGGGCTCCATGGAGGGGGCCACGCCCTTGATGTCTTTGACGCCCTTGGGCGTTGGCTCAGGCGGCGGCTTCGAGTTCGGCGGCCATGCGGTCCAGTGCCGCGCAGACATCGGCGAAGCGGCCGGCGATGACGGTGCGGCGGGCATCCGATGGGTCGCGGTGGATGCGCAGCCGGTTGGCCCGGGGCTGCAGCGGCGTGACCGCGGCCGAAGACGCCGGGTTGGCGCCGCCTGCGGGCGAGCGTTGTGTGGCCGGTGCCTGGGTGCGAGCTTGTTCCCGAACAGCCAGTGCGCGTGCGAAGTGATGAATCATGGTGAACTCCGATCAGACTTGAAGTTCGGCAGGATTCCGTCAGGACCATCAATGCTCAGGATCGCTCCGCGTGGGCCTGTGGGCCGGTCGGGAGCAAATGCCCGCCACCTGGGCATCGATGGGGTGCTGCTGCAGCCTGGGCTACAGCAGCATGTGGTTGCGTATCAGCCCTACCGCCAGGCCTTCGAGTTCGAACTCAGGGTGGTTGGGGGGCACGACGATGGGCTCGAAATCAGGGTTCTCGGGCAGCAGCGAAATGCCTTGGGGTGTGCGCTGGAAACGCTTGACGGTGACCTCATCGCCCAGGCGGGCGACCACGATCTGGCCGTTGCGGGCCTCACGCGTGCGGGCTACGGCCAGCAGATCGCCATCGAGGATGCCGACATCCTTCATGCTCATGCCCTTGACGCGCAGCAGGTAGTCGGGGCGCTTGGCGAACATGCTGGCTTCGACGTTGTAGGTGCGCTCGATGGATTCCTGGGCCAGGATCGGGCTGCCGGCGGCCACGCGGCCGATCAGTGGCAGTGCCAGTTGCTCCAGGCCGGGCAGAGGCAGGCTCAAGCCACCCAGCACCTGGCTGATCAGGCCGGGCTCATCCGCAGAGCGCTTGCGGGCCTCGTTGACGGTGCGAAGGGTGCCAGCCTTGAGGCGGATGCCGCGCGAGGTGCCGCCCACTAGCTCGATCACGCCTTTGCGGGCAAGGGCCTGCAGGTGTTCTTCTGCCGCGTTGGCCGAGCGAAAGCCCAGCTCAGCAGCGATCTCGGCACGCGTGGGCGGGGCCCCTGTGCTGGCGATGGCACGCTGGATGAGTTCGAAGATCTGTTGCTGACGCGGTGTAAGTTTGGGTTTATCGTTCATGGCGGCACCAGAAGGTTTGCTGTCATTTTATACAGGGCTGTTGCTTTGTCCAGTGTTTTCGTGGCATTCAGGAGACGAAGTGATGCATGACGCGCTTGCTTCCGGCGTGGTGGTGGTGATGGGAACGGGCGGCACGATCGCCGGTGTGTCCACCACGGGGCGTGATCAGGACTACCTGGCCGCCCAACTGGACGTGACGCAACTGGTGGCTGCGGTGCCGACGCTGGCAACGCAGCCCATCGAGTCGCTCCAGGTGGCGCAGCTTGACAGCAAGGACATGGGCTGGGATGTTTGGCGTGCGCTGGTGCAAGCCCTGTCAGAGGCCCTGGCCAGGCCCGACGTGCTCGGGGTGGTGATCACCCATGGTTCGGACACGCTCGATGAAACGGCCTGGCTGCTGCATCTGCTGGCGCCTCCGCTCAAGCCCGTGGTGCTGACGGCGGCCATGCGGCCCGCGTCGTCAGTCGAGGCCGATGGGCCTCGCAACCTGGCTGATGCCGTGTGCGTGGCGCGCTGGGCAGCCGATCAAGGGCTTGCCGGTGTGGTGGCGGTGCTCGAAGGCAAGGTCTGGGCAGGCACGGATGTGCGCAAGGCCCACAGCCGGGACATCGATGCCTTCGATGGTGGTGGGGCCGAGCCGCTGGCGCTGGTCAGCGATGGCCAGGTCATGCCGATAGCGGATGCTGTCTGGGTGCCGCCGCGTGGGCAATGGCTGCAGTCCATGAGCGCGTTGCCACATCTGCCCCGTGTCGAAATCATCACCAGCCATGCCGATGCCGATGGCGCCGTGGTCGATGCCTTGCTGGCGACCTGGCCCGCCTCGGATGAGCGCCGCTTGCGTGGCTTGGTCGTGGCCTGCACGGGGCATGGCACCTGGCACCGGGAACTGGAGCCGGCGCTGCTCAGGGCACGCCGTGCCGGAGTGGTGGTGTGGCGCAGCTCGCGCGTGGCGCGCGGTGGCGTTGAATCAAGGCCGGATGACACCTGGCCCGTGGCTGGGCGGCTCACACCGGCGCAGGCACGCGTGGTGCTGGCGATCACCCTGGCCTTGAGAGCGCCCCCAGGGCCGGGCTGAGCCCGGCCCGCCCCCCAAGGGAGATGAGAAAACTTGGGACGGCCCGGCGTTTTCTCATGAGACCTCGGCTGATCACTTCATCCGCAGCGTGACCGGTGCGCCGGTCTTGAGCGCCAGCTCGACGGGCGGGGTGGTCTCGCCCATGGCCGGGTACCACACGTGCGCCTTGTGCTCGCCGGCCGGCAGGTCGATGCTCACCTTGCCTGCGGCATCGGTGGCGCCGAAGTAGGGTGTGTCGACCACGTGGATGTAGCCCACCATGGTGTCGTGGATGTTGCAGCCCAGCGTGGCCGTGCCAGGCTTGTCGAACACGACAGGGCTGGCCGGTGTGCCGGCGTACAGCTTGATCTCGAACTTGCGCGCCGGCGAGAACGAATAGACGTGGTGCCGCACCGTGTCAAGGTTCGGGAAGCTCACGGCCGTGCCGGTCTGCACGGGCAGCACGGTGGGCGTGAAGCGGCGGTTCTTTTGCACCATGTCGGCGGAGGTGCCGGCCGGTGCCGTGGCCTTGGCGCCCTTGACCATCACCGACACGGCGGCCGATGCGATGGGCTGCCCTGACGCATCCACCACGGTGATGGCCTGCGGATCCGCGAAGGCGGCGGTGCAGGCCAGGGCCAGGGTGCTGATCGACAGCGACAGGCGGATCGGTGTGGTCAGGTGGGCGGCAATGTTCATGGCGATTCCATTGGTGCAAAACTTCTGCGTGAGGGGCTGTGAAGAACCTGAGGCAGCAGCGTTGACACGGGGTACGACGCGCGTGGGGGCTTGTGTTCGCGGGTTCAGTGGGTGACCATCTCACTGCGGCTGGGGGCCAGGCGTCGCAGCAGTTCGTTCTTGGCGCCGTTGGGCACACCGGCGGCATCCATCTCTTCGCGCAGCGTCTGCACGAGCACGTCGAACTCGGAGCCGCCCAGGTTCAGGTCAGCATGGGATTTGTGCATGTCTTGGCCTTCGTACGCGCAGGGGCCGTCAGCCACCTTGCAGATGTAGTTGCCGACGCTGTCGATCAGGAAGGGCATCTTGATGCCCTTGAAGCTGCGGCCCGCCACGGGGTCGGCCGCCACGCGGGTCAAGGCCTTGCCGGTGAAGGCCCGGATGTTGTCCGGCCCACCGAGTTGCTTGTAGAGCGGTACGTCTGCCTGGTAGGTGGTGGTGCACCCGGTGGTCCACAGCAGGGTGGCCAGTGAGGCTGCCAGCAGCGCGCGCAGGGGGAGCAGGCGAGGGGGGGGCGAAGGGGCATGACGTTCTCCATGAGATTTGGCTGTCGTCGTCATAAATTTTCGCGGGGATCTGCCGATGATGATCCCAGCAATAGGGGGCCGGACAGCGGTTGTTTGTGCATTCCGACTCGATCGAGTGACTCTTTCCTGGATAGGGCCCAGCCATGACCAATCCGTATCACCCCTGCCGCCAGGCGGATCATGATCCCGTTTCACCGCCTGTGGCAAGTGCAGTGTTCGCACGCGGCTTGCCGCCTGCGAAGCGCCGTCTGGCCTGGCAGGCTGCCAGTGTGCTCATGGTTGGCGCCGGGTTGTGGTGGGCCAGTCCGGCCCATGCCGGTGACCGCCTGCTGGCCACCTGGGGCGTCACCGCTGTCGATGGCACGGCGGGTGGCGGGCTCACCCCCTGGGCCGTGATCGCCGGGGGCGGCTCGAGCGACCAGATCGGCGGCTCGGCCTCCGTGACCGAGGTCAAGACGCGCGACCACCGCCTGCGCGTGGCCAGTGCCGCCGTGGGTATCCGTGACCGCGTCGAGCTGAGCATGGCGCGCTGGAGCTTCAAGGTCAGCGAAGATGTGATCCCCGGCGGCAAAGGGCTGGAGATGAGCGTGCTGGGCGCCAAGGTGAAAGTGGCCGGAGATGCTGTCTATGCGCAGGACAGCTGGATGCCGCAGATCAGCGTCGGTGCCCTCTACAAGATGGCCGACGATGTCGATTTCCTGAAGGCTGTCGGCCTGCCCATCCGTTCCGGTGAGGATCTGGAGTTGTACGCCAGCGCCACCAAGGTGTGGCTGGGCGCGTTGGCCGGCTACAACGTGCTGGGCAACGTCACGTTGCGCTGGACCCGTGCCAACCAGTTCGGCCTGCTCGGTTTCGGCAGCGACTTCGAACCCGACCACCACCTGAAGGTGGAGGGCAGCCTGGGTGTGATGCTGCGCGATGACCTGGTGCTGGGCGGAGAATTCCGCAGCAAGCCCGACAACTTCGGTGCGGTGCCCGGCTTCGAGGAAGACAATGCCTACGACCTGTTCCTGGCCTGGTTCCCGCACCGCCACGTGAGCCTGACTGCTGCCTGGGTCGACCTGGGCAACATTGCCACCAAGAAGAAGCAGCGCGGCTGGTATCTGTCAGGCCAGTTGACCTTCTGAACGCAGCCTTTGGCCTTGTCCTGAAACCCCACCGAAAAAGCGGTTTCTTTACATTGGATTTACCGGCACGCAACGGGGCGACAACAAGGATGCATCACACTGCGTCGCATGAACGCATTGACATCGAAACGCTGGTGGGCGGGTTGGAAGTTCTGGGTGGCGCTGCTGCTGATCGCGGGCGCGGCCTGGTTCGTCAAGAGCAAGTGGTTCAGCCCCCCGCCCATTCCCAAGGTCATCACCACCGAGGTCCGCAAGGCAGACATTGAAGACAATGTGCTGGCCAGCGGCACGGTCGAGGCTATCAAGCAGGTGGCGGTGGGTGCCCGGGTGTCCGGTCAGATCAAGAAACTGTATGTGCAACTGGGGGATCAGGTCAAGCAAGGCCAGCTGATCGCCGAGATCGATGCGGACACGCAGACCAACACACTGCGCAATGCCGAGGCCGCGCTGCGCAGCGCCCAGGCCACCCGCGTGGCACGGCAGGCCTCGCTGGTGCAGGCCGAGCTGACTTTCAAGCGCCAACAGCAACTGCTGGCGCAGGACGCCACCTCGCGCGAATCCTTCGAGGCGGCCAAGGCCAGCCTGGACACGCTCAAGGCCGAAGTGGCCGCGCAGGATGCGCAGATCGACCAGAACCGCATCAGTGCCGACACGGCCCGCGTCACCCTGGGCTACACCCGCATCCTCGCGCCGATGGATGGCCGCGTGGTGGCGGTGGTGACCGAAGAAGGCCGCACCGTGAACGCCACGCAGTCGGCCCCGACCATCATCAAGCTGGCTAAGCTGGACACCGTGACGGTGAAGGCGCAGATCTCCGAAGCCGACGTGGTGCGCGTCAAGCCCGGCCTGCCGGTGTACTTCACCATCCTGGGCGAGGCCGACAAGCGTTATGAAGCCAAGCTGCGCGCCATCGAGCCCGTGCCCGAATCGGAGCAGACGGATTCGAACACCTCGATGTCCTCGTCCAGCAGCAGTTCGTCGACGACGACGGCCGTGTACTACAACGGCCTGTTCGATGTGCCCAACCCCAATGACAAGCTGCGCGTGTCGATGACGGCGCAGGTGTCCATCGTGTTGGCCGAGGCCAAGGACACGCTGGTGATTCCGTCGTCGGCGCTGAGCGACCGCCGCGACAAGAGCGGCCATTACACGGTGAGTGTGCTGGAGGGCGACGCCAAGAACCCCAGCATCACCAAGCGCAAGGTGAAGATCGGTCTGAACAACCGCGTGCAGGCACAGGTGCTCGAAGGCCTGAACGAAGGCGACAAGGTCGTGGTGGGCGAAGCCCAGGCGGGCGACTCCGGCAGTGTCGGCCGCGCTGGCCGCCGTGGCCCGGGCATGTTCTGAGCCGGGGGATCAACCCATGACCAAGGCAAGGCCTGATCATCAAGGCACGCCGCAACCGCTGCTCGAAGTGAGCGGGCTGTGGCGCGAATATCCATCGGGCGATGGCACGGTGGCTGTGCTCAAGGATGTGAACCTGCGCATCGACGCGGGCGAAATGGTGGCCATCATCGGCGCCTCCGGCTCGGGCAAGTCCACCCTGATGAACATCCTGGGGTGCCTGGACCGGCCCACGCGTGGCGACTACCGTGTCAGCGGGCAGAGCACCGCCATGCTGGAGCCGGACGAGTTGGCCCGCCTGCGGCGCGAGCACTTCGGCTTCATCTTCCAGCGCTACCACCTGCTGGGTGATCTGTCGGCCGTGGGCAATGCCGAGATCCCGTCCATCTATGCGGGCACACCGCGCGAGGCCCGCCGTGAGCGTGCCAGCCAGTTGCTGACGCGCCTGGGTCTGGGCGAGCGCCTGGCCAACCGGCCGGGGCAGCTGTCGGGCGGCCAGCAGCAGCGCGTGAGCATCGCGCGGGCGCTGGTCAATGGCGGCGACGTGATCCTGGCCGACGAGCCCACGGGCGCGCTGGACAAGACCTCCGGCCAGGAGGTGATGAAGATCCTGCGCGAACTGCACGCCGAAGGCCACACGGTCATCATCGTGACCCACGATCCGCAGGTGGCCCGCAACGCGCAGCGCATCATTGAGATCAGCGACGGCGTGATCGTGGCCGACCACGCCAACACCGACCCCGCGGGCGATGGCACCGAGCACATCGAGGCCGCACCGCAAGGCGAGGGCAGTGCCATCCGCCAACCCAAGCAGGCCGCACCTGGCTGGCTGGGCGCCCTGGCCTCCAACTGGGGCCGCCTGGGCGAGGCCACGAGCATGGCCTTGCGCGCCATGGCCGGCCACCGGCTGCGCACCTTACTGACCATGCTCGGCATCATCATCGGCATTGCCTCGGTGGTGTCGATGGTGGCCCTGGGTGAAGGCTCGCGCCAGCGCGTGCTGGCCGACATCAGCGCGATGGGCACCAACACCATCGACATCTTCCCCGGCAAAGGTTTTGGCGACCGGCAGGCCAACCGCATCCGCACCCTGGTGCCGGCCGATGCCGATGCGCTGGCACAGCTCACCTACGTGGACAGCGTGACGCCGTCCGTCAGCACCAGCCTGACGCTGCGGCGCGGCAACGCCGAGGCCTCGGCCAGCGTGACCGGCGTGGGCGACCAGTTCTTCCGCGTCAAGGGCTACACGATGGACAGCGGCATGTCCTTCGATGCCGAGAGCGTGCGCCGCCAGACGCAGGAAGCCGTGATCGACCCCAATGCGCGCGATGCTCTGTTCAAGCCGGGCGAAGACCCGGTGGGGCAGGTGATCTTCCTGGGCAACGTGCCTGTGCGCGTGACGGGCGTGACCAAGGCGCAGGACGGCATGTTCGCCAGCGACAGCCTGAACGTGTGGGTGCCCTACACGACGGCCATGCGTCGGCTGATGGGGCAGAACTACCTGCGCAACGTCACGGTGCGCATCAGCGACGACGTGTCGTCCTTGGCGGCGGAGAGGGGCATCACGCGCCTGCTCATCCAGCGCCATGGTTCGCAGGATTTCTTCGTGCGCAACAGCGACAGCATCCGCCAGACCATCGAGACCACCACGCAGACGCTGACCTTGCTGATCTCGTCGATCGCCGTGATCTCGCTGATCGTGGGTGGCATCGGTGTGATGAACATCATGCTCGTGTCCGTCACGGAGCGCACGCAGGAGATTGGCGTACGCATGGCCGTCGGGGCGCGGCAGGGCGACATCCTGCGGCAGTTCCTGATCGAGGCGGTGCTGGTGTGCCTGCTGGGCGGTATCCTGGGCATCTTGCTGGCCCTGGGCATCGGGCAGATCTTCGACAAGTTGGCTGGAGGCAACTTCAGCATGGTGTACTCGACGACCTCCATCGTGATGGCCTTCGGCGTGTCCAGCCTGATCGGTGTGGTGTTCGGCTTCCTGCCGGCACGCAACGCGGCGCGGTTGGACCCGGTGGAAGCCCTGGCCCGCCCCTGATGGGGTGCACTGGCCGCAGGCCGATGACGACAGACACAACAAGGACATGGACGAGATGAGCACAGCCTCGCAACACCCTTTGGCACGACGTACCCTGGCGGCCAGTGCCGTGCTGGCCTGCCTGTTGCTGACGGCTTGTGCTACCCAGACGGCTGGCCTCAATGCCCCGCAGGCTGGCAATGCGCAGGTGCCCGGCCAGTTCCAGTACGCCGCAGCGCCTGCCGGCACGGCGCGCGCCGTGGCGCTGGACGAGGCCTGGTGGAAGGGCTTCAACGACCCGGTGCTGAGCGACCTGATCGACCGGGCCCTGGCCCGCAACACTGACTTGGCCGTGGCGGCCCTGCGCGTGCGCCAGGCCCAACTGCAGCTACAGCAGTCTGAAAGCGACCGCCTGCCCAGATTCTCCGGCAACGTGAACGCCAATGCTTCGCGCCGCGTCGGCGAATCGCAGCCCACCACGCGCTCGGCCTCGGCCAGCGTGGGGGCCAGTTGGGAGCTGGATCTGTGGGGCCGCCTGAGCGCCCAGCGCGACGCCGCCCAGTGGGAGGCCGCGGCCACCGAGGAAGACCGCCGTGCCGTGGCCCTGAGCCTTGTGGGCACCACGGCCACCCTGTACTGGCAACTGGCCTATCTGGAGCAGCAGGTGGACACGGCCGAGCAGAGCCTGGCCTATGCGCGCAAGACGCTGGACCTGGTGCTGGCCCAACGCCAGGCGGGCAGTGTCTCCGGCCTGGAAGAGGCCCAGGCCCGCCAGAGCGTGCTGGCCCAGGAGGCTTCCTTGTCCCAACTGGTGCAGCAACGCGTGGTGGTGCGCCAATCGCTGGCCCTGTTGCTGGACGAGCCTTCGCAGAACGCCGATGCCGTGCTGCCCAAGCCGCAGTGGCCCGCCACGCCCTGGCCCGAGTTGTCGCCAGGGTTGCCAGCCGAGGTGCTTTCACGCCGCCCCGATCTGCGTGCGGCCGAGGCCCGCCTGCGCGGCTCTTTTGCCAATGTGGACGTGACCCGCGCCTCCTACTACCCCACATTCACGCTCAATGGCAGCGTGGGCGGCAGCAGCCAGTCATTGAGCAATGTGCTGGCCAATCCGGTGGGCACCCTGGGCGCTGCCCTGGCCTTGCCCTTCCTGAACTGGGGCACCATGCAGCGCAACGTGGCCATCTCGCAGGCCCAGGCCGATGCGGCTGTGCTCGATTTCCGCAAGACGCTCTACCAGGCCCTGGCCGACGTGGACACGGCCCTGTCGGCCCAGACCCAGCTGCAGCGCCAGGCCCAGTCGCAGAATGATCGCCTGGTGCAGGCCCGCAAGGTCGAGCAGCTCACCGAGTTGCGTTATCGTTCCGGGGCTGATCCGCTCAAGATATGGCTGGACGCGCAGGAATCGCGCCGGCAGGCTGAACTGGCCGCGGCCCAGGTGCGCTACAACCAGCTCGACAACTGGGTGGCCCTGGTGCAGGCCCTGGGCGGAGGCACCATGCCACCCGCCGAGAAAGCCCCGTCATGATCACCGTTCACCACCTGGAAACCTCCCGCTCGCAGCGTGTGCTGTGGCTGCTCGAAGAGCTGGGCGTGCCCTACGAGATCAAGCTCTACAAGCGCGATCCGCGCACGAAGCTGGCCCCGCCCGAGCTCAAGAAGATCCATCCGCTGGGCAAGTCGCCCGTGATCACCGATGGCAACTTGGTGGTGGCTGAATCGGCTGCGATCCTGGAATACCTGGTGGACCGCTATGGTGCGCAGGCGCAGGGAGAGGCCGCACAGTTGCTGCCCCATCCCGGCACGCCAGAGCAACTGCAGTGGCGCTTCTGGATGCACTTTGCCGAAGGCTCGCTGATGAACTGGCTGGTGATGAAGCTGGTGTTCATGAGCATCCCTGGGCAGCCCATGCCTTTCTTCGTCAAGCCCATCGCGCGCAAGTTGTGCGCGCAGGTGCAGGCCAAGCTGATCGATCCGAATCTGAGCAACAGCCAGACTTTCATCGAGAACCACCTGAGCACGCACACCTGGTTCGCCGGGGATCGGCTCACGCTGGCGGACTTCCAAATGAGCTTTGCCGTCGAGGCCCTGCTGGCCCGCAGCCAGCAGGCGGCGCAGCTATGCCCGCACCTGGTGGCCTACAAGGCGCGCATGGTGGCGCGGCCAGCCTACCAGCGTGGGCTAGCCAAGGGCGGGCCGGTGGTGATGGGTTGAGCGGCTTGATCCAGGAAGGCATCGCATGCAACGCCCGGCCAGCTCTATCGACGACGAACTGGCCGAGCAGTTCGAGTGCTGGTCCGAACGCAAGGGCTATGACAACCGCTCCGAGGCCTTCCGTGACCTGTTGAGGCGCGAGTTGGGCGACGAGCCGATCCAGTCCGATCCCCTCAGCCCCTGCGTGGCCACCTTGACCTACCTGTACGACCACATGAGCGCACGCTATTGCCGCGCCTGATGGACATGCAGCACGACCATCATGACCTCACGGTGTCGTCCATGCACGCCCACCTGGAGCACGATCTGTGTGTGGAGACGCTCCTCCTCAAGGGCCCGGCAGGTGAAGTGCGGGCCTTCGCGCATGCCGTGCTGGCCGAGCGGGGCGTTCGGCAAGGTCAGTTGCATCTGGTGCCATTGCACCAGGTCTGATGAGCGCTGAGGCGGGTGTGAGCCAGCTGGCTCAGGCCACCGAGCTGTGCTGCTCGGCGTTGCGGTAACGCGCGATGCCGATGCCGATGACAGAAGCCGCCGTGCGCAGATCAACCTCGTCGAGTTTGCTCCAGATGCGAGGCGTGTCGCGCTGTTCCAGGCACAGCACGCCCAGCGGCTGGCCGTTGATCTGGAAGGCCACATCCAGCAGGGCTTGCACGCCCTGCGGAATGAGGTAGCTGTCCCGCAGACCGGCCAGGTTCGGATCTTCCTGCGCCTTGGGAGAGCTGTAGACCTTGGCGTTGATCAAGGCATCGAAGTAGGCCTGGAAATTGGCCTCATACAGCTCGACACCCGTGGCAGAGAGGGTGGGGTTTTCAGAGAAAGCGGCCACGCACAGCAGGTAGCGGCCGTTGGCGCCATCCTTGAGCACCCACAGACTGGCCATGGAGCACTGAAAGCGCTTGTGCAGCGCTTCGGCGACCAACTGGCGATACCTGGGCAGCCCGTCAGGGCTGGACAGCACATCCGCAGCGGCACGCAATTCAGACATCAATTCGTGGCTTGCGGGCATGAATCTGGGCTATTGGTTTGCGTCACACTTTACCGAATCTCAGCAAGCAGCACGCAAGAAACTGGTCCCGTTACATCAGCCCCAGCCAACGGCATCGCCAAACCGGTAATACCCAACAGTTGCCGCTGCGCCGCAACAACAGTGCAGTCAACCTGCGGTGGGTGCCTCCGCCTGTGCCACGTACCACGGCACGCATTGCGGGTTGGCCATGGCCTCGCGGTTAACGACCTTGTCGATCGGCTGGCCCAGGAAGAGCTTCTTGATCGGCACCTCCTGTTTCTTGCCGGACAAGGTGCGCGGTATCTCGGGCGCTTGAAGGATGTCGTCGGGGATGAAGCGCGGTGACAGCGCCGTCTTGATCGCGCCCTGGATGCGGGCAGTGAGGGCCGCATCGAGCGTGAAGCCTTCGCGCAGCACCACGAAGAGCACCATGCGGCTGGCGCGGCCCAGGTACTCCAGGTCGATCACCATCGAGTCGAGCACCTCGGGCAGTGCCTCGACCGCCGCGTAGATCTCGCTGGTGCCCATGCGCAGGCCGTGGCGGTTGATGGTTGCGTCGCTGCGGCCGTAGATGACGCAGCTGCCGTTGTCGTTCACCTTGATCCAGTCGCCGTGGCGCCAGACGCCGGGGTAGACGTCGAAGTAGCTCGACAGGTAGCGTGCGTTGCCCTGGTCGCCCCAGAAGAACAGCGGCATTGAGGGAACGGGCTTGCTGCAGACCAGTTCGCCCACCTCGCCGGTGACGGCCTGGCCTTGCTCGTTCCAGGCTTCGACGGCATGGCCGATGGCGCGGCACTGCATCACGCCGGGCTCGTTGGGCAGTTCGCGGTGGCCGCCCACGAAGATGCCGGCGAAGTCGGTGCCGCCCGAGAGGTTGTTCCACCAGATGTCGGGTGTGCCGATGTGCGCGAACTGTTCGGTGCCCCAGCGCTGCACGTCTTCCGACAGGGGCGAGCCGGTGGAGCCGAGTGCGCGGATGCGCGTCAGGTCGCCGCACGCGGCGATGTCCACGCCGGCCTTCATGCAGTTGGCGTAGAAGGCCGCCCCCGCGCCGAAGTAGGTGACCTGGTGGCGTGCGGCGAAGCGCCACAGCACGGTCCAGTCGGGGGCCTCCTTGCCGCCGCCTGGGCTGCCATCGAACAGGCAGATGGTGGCGCCGTCGAGCAGGCCGGCCACTTGCGTGTTCCACATGATCCAGCCGGTGGAGCTGTACCAGTGGAAGCGCTCGCCAAAGCTGTTGGGTGCGTAGCTGGGGCCGATGTCGTTGTGCTTGCCGATGGCCGCGACGATCGTGATGATGCCGCCGTGGCCATGCACCAGCGGCTTGGGCAGGCCGGTGGTGCCGCTGGAGTAGACCACCCACAGCGGATGGTCGAAGGGCAGCCATTCGGGTAGGAAGGTGCGCGTGGCCTCGTCGTCACGGGCGGTGGCCTGAGCGTAGGTCAGGTCGGCGGTCGGCAGGCCGCGCGAATGGGCCGATTGCAGCACGATGAGCTTTTCGACCGTGGGCAGGGCGGCGCGCAAGGCAGCCACCGTGTCGGCTCGGTCGATGGCCTTGCCGGCGTAGTACACGCCATCGGCCGCGATCAGCACCTTCGGCGCAATCTGCTGGAAGCGGTCGGTCACGGCCTGGGCGCCCATGTCTGGCGCGCACACGCTCCAGATGGCGCCGATGCTGGCGCAGGCCAGGAAGGCCACGATGGTTTCGGGCACGTTGGGCAGGTAGGCGGCCACGCGGTCGCCCCGGCCCACGCCCAGTTCGCGCAAGGTGAGCGCGAAGGACGCCACCTGGCGCTGCAGTTCGGGCCACGGCAGCTCACGCGCCTCACCCAGTTCGTTGTCGCTGATGATGGCGGGCTGGCCTGCACGCTGGGCTGCCTCGGCATGTCGCAGTACGCGCTGCGCGTAGTTCACCTGTGTGCCCGGGAACCACTTGGCGCCAGGCATGGTGGCGTCTTCCAGTGCCACGGTGGGTGGCACGGGCGAGTCGATCGCATCGTGTTCCCACAGGCTCATCCAGAAGGCTTCGGGCTCATCGACCGACCAGCGCCACAGCGCCTCGAAATCATCGAAGCGCAGGCCATGGCGCTTCTCCAGCCATTGCTGGTACAGGCGGATCTGGGGGATGTAGGGCGCGGCTGTCTTGGTCATGCGGACGATTGTGCCGCGCGCCTGGCGCCACGTGCAGACAGGGGATTCCCAATGCGTAATCAGGACTGCACGCCAGCGCTTAAACGTTCAGGATTGCCAAGTTCATGGGTGCCAGAAGCCCTTGTGCAAGGCGGCCATGGCTTCTTCCACTTCGGGCACAGGGCCGATGACCTCGATGGGCTTCTGGCCGCGCGCGAACACCTCGCGGCAGGGCAGGCTCATCGTCGGGTTCTCTTCGGCGTTGCCGGTGAGTTCCAGCAGGCGGTGCTCGGTCATGCCGTACACCACGCGGCCGATGTTGGCCCAGTACTGCGTGCCGGCGCACATCACGCAGGGCTCGACCGTGGTCACCAGTGTGCACTGCCACAGCACCTCGGGGCTGAAGTTCAGTGCCGCGGTGCGGGCCAGCACGGATTCGGCGTGGTTCACGGTGTCGACATTGCCTTGCTCGGCCAGCACGGTCTCCCCATCGGGCCCGACGAGGATCGCGCCGAAGGGGTGCTTGCCCAGGCCCATGGCACGACGCGCGACCTCGTTGGCGCGGTGCAGGTGCTTGACGATCTGGGCCTGGCTCAGAGGGGGCCGGGCGGGATGGGTGCTCATGGTTCTACTGCTTTGAGGTGATAACAAGGTGACGACCGATGCCTACACCGGGCATCGGTCCAGGCCGATAGCCGCATGGGCGCAAAGGCGATGCAATGCGGTGAACATTGTTCTCATGACATCGCCATGCATTTCTGGAGAGATTTTCGCAAGTTCGTGACCCGCGGCAACCTGGTGGACCTGGCTGTGGGTTTCACCGTGGGCGCGGCCTTCACGACCATCGCGCGCAGCCTGGTGGACGACATCATCATGCCGCCTGTGGGCCTGCTGATGGGGCGCACCGACTTCAAGGATTTCTTCGTGGTGCTGAGAGAAGGGCCTAGCGCTGCCGGCCCGTATCTCACGCTTGCGCAAGCCAAGGCGGCTGGTGCGGTGACCTTGAACTACGGCATGTTCATCAACGCGATGCTGGCCCACCATGTTGGTGGGCCTGGCGATGTTCATCGTGAGTCGGCTGATGAGCCGGGCGGAGGCGCAGATGGATGCGCATTTCCAGGAGCCACTGCCACCACCGGGCGAGCCTTCCGATAAGAAGTGCCCTTACTGCCGAAGCATCATCCCGATCAAGGCGTGCCGTTGTCCGAATTGCACCTCGCATCTGACGGTACCTGATCAGCCGGACAACCCCGTGCCAACACCTGATGGCAGCAACGAGAGCAAGGACAGGCAACCTGCGTGAAGGGCGACGCGATGG
This sequence comes from Aquabacterium sp., assembly GCF_049274795.1. Classification (GTDB taxonomy): domain Bacteria; phylum Pseudomonadota; class Gammaproteobacteria; order Burkholderiales; family Burkholderiaceae_C; genus Aquabacterium. The sequence goes on along the minus strand of NZ_JBASTH010000092.1, from coordinate 13,127 downwards.
CATCGGCGCCTTTCGGGCACAGAACGCAAGGAGGCCCGCTGGGGTGCTGCTCGCAAGCAGTTCCTCAGCGAGCCTGAAGGTCACCGCGTTGAAGCGGTGGCCTGCGGGGCGCGTCGCAGTCAGCACACCTAGAGGGTGTCCGGCTCGACCGGCTCCTGCACCGGCTCTCCGTCGGAGGGTCTGTGGAGGGGAGTCGGGGTATCTTCCGGATCCGTCATGGGCGGCGTGCCGTGCACCGGGTTGGGGTGCGGCGGCGCATCCGGCGGGTTGGGCGGGGCGGCGAAAACGCCTGATATGGTCAAGTGGTCTCGCATCGCCCTCGCTCCATCAACGGTTGTGATCAACGGTCGATCTTCTTGGCGACGGAATTCTTCGCGTCGCCGTAGTTGGCCTGGGCCTTGCCCTTGGCCTGCTGGGCGATGCCCTTGGCCTGCAGCTTGGAGTTGTCGGTGGCGTCGCCCGCCGCTTCCTTGGCCTTGCCAACAGCCTGGTGCATACGGCCCTTCACTTGGTCTTTGTTCATGATCTTGCTCCTTTTGTCATCGGGTGGGAAGACATGGATTGCTGTATCCATGGCTCCTACTGTGCGCCTGGCTGCGGGGCGTGTCAGTCGGCCCGTGCCGATTGATGTGTAAGGGGCTGATGGCATGAGTGCGTCAGGGTTTTGAGCCACATCTGGCCGCGCGTTCAGGCCATTGCCTTCTGCATGTGGCGCACGGCTTCATCGGCCTGGGCGTGAAGCTTCTCCATGTCCAGTCCGGGGATCACGCCTTCATCGACCACCAGCCTGCCCGCGCACAGCACATGGCTGGGCCGTGCGGCACCACAAGCCACGGGGGCCACGGCGGGATCGTGCAGGCCCCACTGCCGCGGATCGTTCAAGGGCAGCACGACCAGGTCGGCGGCCTGGCCCGGTGCCAGCGTGCCCACGCCTTGCAGGCCCAGCACCTGTGCGCCGCCGGCCGTGCCCATGCGGATGACCTCATCGGTGCTGAGCGCGCCTGGGCCCTTGACGGCACGGTGCACCATCCAGGCGGTGTGCGCTTCGTGGAACATGTCGGCGGCTTCGTTGGAGGCCGCGCCGTCCACGGCCAGCGAAACGCGGCCACCGGCGCGCATCAGCTCGGGCGCGGGCGCCACGCCGGAGCCCAGGCGGCCATTGCTTTGCGGGCAGTGGGCCATGCCGGTGCCGGTCTCGGCCAGCGTCTGGATCTCTTGGGGCGTGAGGTGCACCAGGTGGGCGTACCAGACGTCTTCGCCCAGCCAGTCGTGGCGGTCGACGAACTCCACCGGCGAGCAACCGTGCACCTCGCGGCAGTAAGTGACGTACTCCACCGTTTCGCTGAGGTGGCTGTGCAGGCGGATGCCCAGGCGGCGGGCCTCCTGGGCCATGGGCTTGAGGTGCTCCACCGGCACGGACCAAGTGGGCGTGGTCGGCGCGCTCACCACCTGACGCATGGGCCTTGGGCCCGCTTGATGGTAGCGATGCACATCGCGCTCCACGGCGGTGAAGAACTGCTCCAGCGTTTCGGGGCGCACCTGCGGCGGCGGGTTCACATCGATGGCGCGCACGATGGTCTGCCCGCCCCGGCACAGCACGAAGCGCAGGCCCAGGGCTTCGGCCTCGTCGAACACGGCGGCCGAGGCATCGAAGGGCATGCCCGGGTAGTAGTGGTACTGGTGGTCGGCCACGGTGGTGCAGCCCGACAGCAGCAGCTCGACCATGCCGAGGCGTGCGGCCACGCGCATCACCTCGTCGTGGTCGAAGTGGCGGCGATAAGCCACGGGCACGGCGCTGAGCCAGCCCATCAGCCCTTCGTTGATGCCGGCCGGGATGCCCTTGAGCAGGCTCTGGAACAGGTGGTGGTGGGTGTTGACCCAGCCGGGCATGACCACGCTGCCGCTGGCGTCGATCACGCGCTCGCCGGGTTGGGGCTCAAGCGTGCCGATGGCCTCGATCACGTCGCCGCGCACGCGCATGTCGGCGCCATGCGTGGCCACGTCGTGGCGCATGGCGTCACCGGGCAGGCCGGTGAGGATGGCGCGGGCGTTGCGGATCAGGATGGAAGAAGGTGTCGTCATGTCGAATGGCATCAAGGTTCGGTCAGCGGCTCATCTCACTCTCGTGCCAGCCGCCCAGCGCCCAGCGCGAGATGGCCGACAGCACGGCGAACACGCCCACGCCGGTGACCGAGATCAGCACCAGGGCTGCGAACAGACGCGGGATGTTGAGCTGGTAGCCCGATTGCAGGATCTGGTAGGCCAGGCCCGTGCCCGTGCCGCCGGTGCCGGCCACGAACTCTGCCACCACGGCGCCGATCAGCGCCAGGCCGCCGGAGATGCGCAGCCCAGCGAAAAAGTAAGGCAGGGCCGAAGGGATGCGCAGGCGCACCAGAGTCTGCCAGCGCGAGGCGCGTTGCAGCTTGAAGTAGGCTGCCAGGCCCGGGTTAACGCTGCGCAAGCCCACCGTGGTGTTGCTGATGATGGGGAACAGCGCGACCAGCGTGGCGCAGACCACCAGCGAGGCGGTGGGGTCCTTCACCCAGATGATGATCAGCGGGGCGATGGCCACGACCGGTGTCACCTGCAGCAGCACGGCGTAGGGAAAGAAGGCCGATTCGATCCAGCGGCTCTGCACGAAGGCGAAGGCCACCAGCGAGCCCAGCACCACCGACACCAGGAAGGCCAGCACGGTGATCTTGACGGTGACCCACAGCGAACCGCTGAGCAGCGCCCAGTCGGCCACCAGCGTCTTGGCGATGGCCCGGGGTGAGGGCACCAGGTAGGCGGGCACGTCGGCGACGACCGTCCAGCCTTGCCACAGGCCCAGCAGCACGGCGGCCACGAGCAGTGGCAGCAGCCATTGCAACGCGCGCTCGTTCCTGATCAGCGGGGTGCTCATGCGTGGGCCTCCGACAGACTGTGCTGCAGATGGCGCACCAGCTCGTTGAAGCGCGGGCTGGTGCGGTAATCGTCGTCGCGCGGGATGCTGGGGTCGATGGCGATGTCTTCCACCACGCGACCGGGGCGGGCGGCCATCACGATCACGCGGGTGGACAGGAACACGGCCTCGCTGATGCTGTGCGTCACGAACACCACCGTGAGGCCCTGGCGGCGCCACAGATCCAGCAGGTCGGTGTCCAGCTTGTTGCGGGTGAACTCATCCAACGCACCGAACGGCTCGTCCATCAGCAGCAGCTTGGGTTGCGTGACCAGGCCGCGCGCGATGGACACGCGCATCTGCATGCCGCCTGACAGTTCACGCGGGCGGTGCTTGCCGAAGGCGCCCAGGCCGACCATCTCCAGCGCCTGGGCCACGCGCGGCGCGGCCTCGGCCTTGGGCACACCGGCCAGGTCCAGCGGCAGTCGCACATTGGCCTCCACCGTGGACCAGGGCATCAGGGTGGCCTCCTGGAAGACGAAGGACAGTTGATGATCGGCGTTGGCATCCTGCACGGGCTTGCGCGAGAGCAGGATGCGGCCATCGCTGGGCTCCAGCAGGCCCGCGACCATCTTGAGCAGCGTGCTCTTGCCGCAGCCCGAAGGGCCCAGCAGGGTCACGAACTCGCCGGGCTGGATCGCCAGCGACACCGGTGTCAGCGCGCGGGTGCCGTTGGGGTAGACCTGTTCGGCCGACAGGACTTCAATGGCTGGCACGGGTGCGTTCATACATCTCGATGATGTGCTGGCCCGCCGTGGTGGGCGGGTAGCGGGGGGGATTGGCATCGCTGAAGCAGCCGGGCAGGGCACTGACCTCGGCGTGGTAGTCGATGTCGAAGAAGTAGGCGATGGAATAGCGCTCGCGCCCCTGCGGGTTGAAGACGCGGTGCGGCGTGGAGCGGTAGCGGTCGTTGGTCCAGCGGGCCATCATGTCGCCCAGGTTGACCACGAAGCTACCCTCCACGGGCGGCGCGTCGAACCAGCTGCCATCGGCCGCCTGCACCTGCAGGCCACCGGCATCGTCCTGCGCGAGCAGGGTCACGCTGCCCCAGTCGGTGTGCGCGCCGCAGCCGATCTGGCCGGGCAGCAGCGCCTCCGAAGGCGGCTGCTCGGGGTAGTGCAGCAGGCGCAGCACGGGCATCGGATCGAGCAGGTAGCGCTCGAAGTGGTCGGGCGCCAGGCCCAGCCCTGCGGCCATCAGCGAGAGCAGTCGGTGAGACAGCGCATTGAGCGCCTGCTCGTAGGCCTGCACAGCCTGCTTGAAGCCATCGACCAGCGCTTCATCGGGCCACTGGTTGGCGCCCTGGTTCGGCGTGCCGGCTTTGACCAAAGGATCGTCTTCGCCCCGGTCCACGCCCAGGTAGAAGCTTTCCTTCAGATCGCCCGGCTGGCCCGGCTCCAGCGCCTGCCACCCGATGGGGTCGAAGCCTCGGTGGATGCCGCTGCGCTCGATGTGCCAGCGGGCCTTCTCAGGCTCGCTCAGCGCGAAAAAGCGCTGCGCCGCGTCGAACATGGCCGCGCGCAGGGCCGGGTCCACGCCGTGGCCCACGAGGTAGAAGAACCCGCGGTCACGGCAGGCCTGGTCGATGCGCTCGGCCAGGCCCTCGGTCTGGCGCAGGTCGATGATGGGCAGGCTGTGCATGGTGTGTTGCTCTCGGCTGTGTCGTCGCTCAAGTGCTCAGGCCATCAAGGCATCACCTTGAGGTCCTTGACGAACTGGGTGGTGTAGGTCTTCTTCAGGTCGACCTTGCTCGGGTCGACCAGCTTGTTGGCCACCATCATGTCGAAGGTGGTCTTCATGCGCTCGTCGGTCACGATGCCGATGCCCAGCTTGGCCGCGTCGCCGCCGAAGACCATGCCCTCGGACTTCATCTTGCTGATGCCATTGGCGATCAGGTCGTCCGTCATGTTGGGGTTGTCCTTCTTGATGAGCGCATTGCCTGGGGCCGGATCGGCGCTCAGGTAGCTCTTCCAGCCTTCCATCGAGGCCTTCACGAAGGCTGCGACGATCTTCGGCTTGTTCTTGACCGTGTCGGCCGCGCAGACCACGGTGGTGGCGTACGGAGGCCAGCCCAGGTCGGACAGCAGGAACACACTTGGCTTGATCTTGCCTTCCTTCTCGATGCTGTAGGGCTCGGAGGCCAGGTAGCCTTGCTGTGCGATGTCCTTGTCGGCCAGGAAGGGCTGGATGTTGAAGGTGTAGGGGCGCACCTGGCTGTCGGTGAAGCCGTACTTGCTCTTCACCCAGGGCCAGTAGGTGACCAGGCCGGCGCTGCCGACCAGGATGGTCTTGCCCTTGAGATCTTCGAACTTCTTAACCTGCGGGTGCGCGATGATGACGGCCGGATCCTTCTGGAAGGCGGCGGCCACGGTGACGGCGGGGATGCCTTGCTCCCAGGCCTTGATGGTCTGCACGTCGTAACCCATGATGCAGTCGGCCTGGCCGGCTACCAGCAGCTGCATCAGGTTCACCTGTGGGCCGCCCATCTTGATCGTCACGTCCAGGCCGGCCTTGCCGTACAAGCCCGTGGCCTGCGCCTGGTAGAAGCCGCCGTGCTCGGCCTGCGCGTACCAGTTGGTCAGGAAGGTGAACTTGTCGGCCGCCTGCGCGGGCAGGGCCGATGCCAGCACGGCGGCGCTCGCCGCGGCGGACAGGGCCAGCTTGGTGAATTGGCTCAGCTTGCTCAGCGACAGGGTTTTGCATCGGGTCATCGTCAAGGCTCCGGTGGGGTGAAGTCGGGGTTGAGGGTGAGGGGTGAAATCGAAGGGTCTGCGCGCGCTCATGCCAGCCGGCCAAGGCAGGCCTGCACCCGCGTGAGGAAACGGTGGCGTTGCTTGCGCGTGGTGTGGTTCATCGAATGCAGTTGCAGCCATTGCGCACAGCAGCGGCGGGCGAACAGGGGGCGCAGGCCGCGCATGAAGAGGCTGCGGCCCGGATCGCCAATCACACGCAGCCACCACCACGGCGAGCCCGAGGTGGTGATGCCGACGAAATGGCGGATGTTGTCCAGGCAGCCTCGGATCGGGCGCAGCGGGTGCCCGCCCAGGCGAAAGGCCACGCCGGGCAGCATCACGCGGTCCAGCCAGCCCTTGAGGATGGCGGGCGGGCCGTACATCCAGGTGGGGTAGACCACAACCAGCGCATCGGCCCATTGCAGCGGCTCGACGTGTGCGTTCAGCGCGTCGATGTTGACCTGCGTGTCGCCCAGGTAGGTGAGCTTCTCGGCCGCGCCCAGCACGGGGTCGAAGCTCAACTTGTACAGGTCCAGATCCCGCACCTCGTGCCCGGCCGCGCGCAACGTGTCCAGCGCGGCCTGGTGCAGCGCGGCGTTGAAGCTGTGCGGATCCGATTGCTGCTGTGGCTGAAAGCCGGGCAAGGCGTTCATGGCGGCGTGTGCGTTCTTGACATGGCGGCCCTGCCGCGCGGTGGCGGCAGAACCTTTGGGGGCCATCTCAAGAGCAATTTCCGGTCAGTGGCACCGGGGAGGTGCCGCTGGTGAACGCTTCTACTCTTGCCTGTTGATCAATGCAAACTGCGGGCCAGCTTGTTGATCTTCGTCAAACTCGATCAGTGACCTTGGCTGCCGCGGTGCGCCCACGCCGTGGTGCGCTTCTCGACCACCGAGAACAGCTCGTACATCACCATCGCCATCGCACCGACGACGACCAGGCCCGCGAAGGCCAGCGCCATCTGCATGGACGAGCCGGCGCTGATCAGCAGGTAGCCGATGCCTTCGTTGGCGGCTGTCATTTCCGACACGGTGGTGCCGACGAAGGCCAGCGTGATCGCTACCTTGAGCGAGCCGTAGAAGTAGGGCATGGAGCGGGGCAGGCCCACCTTGACCAGCACGTCCCAGCGCTTGGCGCCCAGCACGCGCAGCACGTCTTCCAGCTCGGGCTCCAGCGTGGCCAGGCCCGTGGCGATGTTCACCGTGATCGGGAAGAAGCTGATCAAAAAGGCCGTGAGCACGGCCGGCCCCACGCCGATGCCGACCCACACCACCAGGATGGGGATGAAGGCCGCCTTGGGCAATGCGTTGAACGCTGTCATCAAGGGGTAGATGGCCGCGTAGGCCGCGCGCGAACTGCCGATCAAAAAGCCCAGCAGCACGCCCACGACGATGGAGATGCCGAAGCCCAGCATCGTCACCCAGAAGGTGCGCCAAGCGTGCCGCAGGATCTCGTCGCGGAACTCCAGGAACTGGTGCGCGATGCGACTGGGGCTGGGGAAGAGGTACTCGGGCACATCGAAGGCCATGCAGATGAACTGCCATACCAGCAGCACCGCGGCCAGCAGCACCCAGGGCGACCAGCGTTCGAGTTGTTTCTGGCTGAGCTTCATTGGGCGATGTCCGTCGTGCTGTTGGAAGGGGCCGCGAGGTTGGTGGGCTTGCGCAGCGCGCCGATGTGGCCGCGCAGCTCGTGCACGATGCCGGTGAACTCGGGGGTGTAGGTCACCTCCAGGTCACGCGGGCGCGGCAGTTCGATCTCGCGCTGTGCCACGATGCGGCCGGGGCTGCGGCTCATCACGTACACGGTGTCGGCCAGGAACACGGCCTCGCGCAGGTCGTGCGTCACCAGGATCACGTTGAACTTTTGCGCGGCCTGCAGGTCGCGCAGGGCGCACCAAAGTTCTTCACGCGTGAAGGCGTCGAGCGCGCCAAAGGGCTCGTCCAGCAGCAGCATCTTGGGCTCGTGGATCAGCGCGCGGCAGATGCTGGCGCGCTGCTGCATGCCGCCCGAGAGCTGCCACGGGAACTTGTCCTCGTAGCCGCCCAGGCCCACGCTCTGCAGCAGGGCGCGGGCCTTGGCCTCGTACTCCTTGCGCTTGGCCTTGAAGGTGGAGCGGTAGGGCTCCACGATCTCCAGCGGCAGCATCACGTTGCTGACGACCGTGCGCCACGGCAGCAGCGATGGGGCCTGGAAGGCCATGCCGGTGATCTTGAGCGGGCCGTCCACGTGCTTGCCATCGATGAGGATGTGTCCCTTGGACGGCATCTTCAAGCCGGTGGTCAGTTTCATGAAGGTGGACTTGCCGCAGCCCGAAGGCCCGACGATGGCGATGAACTCGCCCTCGGCCATCTTCAGGCTGATGTCCTCGACGGCGAACTGGCCGTTGGCCAACAACTCGTCGTTGTAGGCCAGCCAGACGTTCTGGAAATCGACGAAGGTGCTCATCGGTGGGGGACCTCGTTCGTGTTGCGCATGAAAGGGGTGGTCAGCGGGGATCGTTGTTGTCGTTATTCAGGCGCTGATCACTTCTTGGGCAGCACGTCCAGGTCGGCAGCCGAGGGCAGGTAGGCCGGCGCCCACACGGCTTCGGGGTTCACGCGGGTCTTGGTGTTGAAGGCATCGCCCACCTGCGAGGCCATCAGCGACAGGCGCGGCAGTTTGACCTGGCCGAAACCTTCGGCGCGTGCATCGGGGCTGTTGACCACGTCGTTGATGGCCATCTTCAGGCGGCGCTGTTCCAGCTTGACGTTGATGATGCCGTCGCGGGCCTTGACGCTGTCGATGGCAGCGTCGGGGTTGGCCAGCACGTCCTTGGCGCCCTTGGCGAAGGCCTTCAGGAAGGCCTTGACCGCATCGGGGTTCTCTTTCAGGAACTTGGGCGAGGCGATGATCACGTTGCCGTAGACCTTCACGCCGTACTGGGCGTAGGGCAGCACGACCACGTCCTCGGCCTTCACGCCACGGGCTTCCAGGTTCAGCAGCGAGGTGAAGGTGAAGCCGGTGATGGCGTCCACGTCACCGCGCACCAGCATGGTTTCGCGCAGGGGCGGGTCCATGCTGATCCAGCTCACGCCGCCCAGCTTGTTGGCCTTGGCGAAGATGGGCCAGGACTTGCGGCCCGAATCGAACACCGGGGCCCCCAGCTTCTTGCCGACCAGATCGGCCGGGGTCTTCAGCCCCGACTTCTTGAGCATGAAGGCGGCGGCTGGCGTGTTGTTGTAGACCATCATGATGGCCACGGGCTTGTTGGGCACGTCCGGGTTGTTGGCGTGGAACTCCATCAGGGCGGCCAGGTCGGCGAAGCCCATGTCGTAGGTGCCCGAGGCCACACGGGTGACGGTGCCGCCCGAGCCATTGCCGGCGTCGATGGTCACGTCCAGGCCAGCCTGCTTGAAGTAGCCCTTGGCCGCGGGCTGCAGGAACAGGGCGGAGGGGCCTTCGAAACGCCAGTCCAACTGGAACTTGATGGGGGTGTCGGCGCGCACCATGGTGGGGCTTGCGATGCCCAGAGTCAGTGCGGCAGCGGAGAGAACGGTGCTGAGCAGGGTGCGGCGGGTGGACTTCATCACGGTCATGTCGAGAGGCTCCAGGGGGTAAAACTGTATACAGTTCTGTGTGCAGCAAGAAGCGTGCACACCCCGCCAAACCTCTCGCCGCCAGGCTGAGAAATCAGGTCATCAACCGCCTTGTGAGGTCAGCAAAGGCCCGATCAGTAGCCACAGGGCGGTGGCCAGCAGCATCCACGCGAAGGCCGCGCGCAGCTTGGCCTCCGGCAGGCGATGGGCCAGTGCCACGCCGGAGGACACGGTGAACATGCCCGCGACGGCCAACGGCAGCCCCATCGACCAATCCACCTGGTGCGCGGTGGCGTAGGTGCTGAGCGCGATGACCGAACTGGGTGCCACCAGGGCCAGGGCAAAACTCTGCGCCACAGCCTGGCGTTGGCCGAACCAACTGGTGAAGATGGGCGTGGCCACCAGCCCGCCGCCGATGCCCAGCAAGCCCATGCTGCTGCCCCCCACCAAGCCAACCAGGGGCAGGTAACGCTGGGGCACGCGGGATGCACCACTTTCGGGATTTGATGCGTCGGTTTGGTGCTTTGAGGCGTGCAGGCTCCAGAGCAGATTCACCGACAGGCCCAGCAGGAACAGGCTGAACAGTTGCCGCAGCCATTGCGGCGGCATGCGCGTGGCCAAGTGCGCCACCACCCAGGTGGTGGCTGCGGCGATCAGGCCCAGTGCCAGTGCGCGCTGCCAGGGCACGGGCTGGCGCCGGTTGTAGCGCCACCAGCCGATCAGCAGGTTGGGCACCATCATCACCAGCGCCGTGCCTTGCGCCATGGGCTGGTCCATGCCGAAGGCCAGCACCAGCAGCGGGATGGCGATGATGCCGCCCCCGATGCCGAACAAGCCGCCGAAGAAGCCCAACGCCGCGCCCAGCCCCAGTGCGGGTACCAGGTGGATGAAGGGCAGGGTCATCATGGGCTGCATCTTCATTGATGACTTGTGATTCATCAATGGTTATGAAATCATTTGATTCATTACTTGAATGCATCAATTGGCGGACCAACGCCTGCCCTCATGAGCGACGCCCACGATCTGGCTTTCTTTGAACTGCTGGCCCGCCATCCCAGCCTGGCTTCGGCCGCGCCGGAACTGGGGGTGACGCCGCCCGCCGTGAGCCGCCGCCTGGCCGCACTGGAAAACCGCCTGGGGGTGCGCCTGCTGCACCGTACCACCCGGCGGCTGAGCCTCACGCCAGAAGGGGAACGCTATCTGGAAGAAGGCAGCCGCATCCTGCGAGAAATCGACCAATTGGAGCGCTCGCTGGCAGCCAGCCGTGAGCAGCCCCGCGGGCTGCTGCGCATCAACGCCACCTTCGGCTTCGGGCGCCGCCACCTGGCGCCGGCCATCTCCGATTTTGCGTGGCGCTATCCGGAGGTCGAGGTGGTGCTGGAACTCACCGACAAGCCGCTGGACCTGGTGGCCCACGCCATGGACATCGGCATCCGCTTCGGCGAACCGCCCGATCGGCGGGTGCTCGCGCGCAAGATTGTCAGCAACCGCCGCCTGCTGTGTGCCGCGCCTGCTTATCTGGCCGCGCATGGCGAGCCGGCCACGCCGCGTGATCTGGTGGAGCACCGCTGCATCGTGATCCGCGAGAACACCAGTGCCTTTAACAACTGGCAGTTGTCAGACGGGCGCGAGCAGACCAGCGTGAAGGTGCGCGGCCCGCTCAGCACCAACCACGGTGAGGTGGCGGTGGACTGGGCCACGGCCGGGCACGGCATCTTGCTGCGTTCGGAATGGGACATCGCGCCCATGCTGAAGGCGGGGCAGTTGCACCAGGTGTTGCCGCAGTGGGCCGATGTGTCAGCCGACATCCATGCGCTGTACCCGCAGCGCCATCACTTGTCGGCCAAGGTGCACGTGTTCATCGACTTCCTGGCCGATCGCTTCGCTGCCTACAGGGCCACCGCCCCCTAGCTAGAATGGCGCCCTTCGCAATCATCCGGGGTGCGCCTGTGTCTGACCGTCTTTTCGTGCTGTCGCAATACGTCCTGCCCAAGCAGGCCCTGACGGCCCTGGCGGGCAAGGCCGCATCGGCCAAGGGTGGTGCGCTGACCACGGCGGTGATCCGCTGGTTCGTCAAGCGCTATAACGTGAACATGGCCGAGGCGGCCAACCCGGACATCAGCGTCTATCCCACCTTCAACGAGTTCTTCACGCGGCCCTTGAAGGCTGGCGCGCGCCCCATCGCCAATGCGGAGCTGATCTGCCCGGTCGATGGCGCCATCAGCCAGTTCGGCCGGATCGAGCGCGACCAGATCTTCCAGGCCAAGGGCCACAGCTACAGCACGACCGCATTGGTGGGCGGTGACGGCACGCTGGCCAAGCAGTTCGAGAACGGCCATTTCGCCACCATCTACCTGAGCCCGCGCGATTACCACCGCATCCACATGCCCTGTGATGGGCGTCTGCTGCGCATGATCTATGTGCCGGGCGATCTGTTCTCTGTGAACCCGGCCACGGCGCGCGGCGTGCCCGGCCTGTTCGCGCGCAATGAGCGCGTGGTCTGCGTGTTCGAGGGGCCGAACGGGCCCTTCGTGCTGACCTTGGTAGGCGCCACGATCGTGGGCAGCATGGGCACGGTGTGGCATGGCGTGGTCAACCCGCCGCGTTCGCGCGAGGTGCGTGAGTGGCGCTACGACGATCAGCAGATCGTGCTGCGCAAGGGGGAAGAGATGGGGCGCTTCCTGCTCGGCTCCACCGTGGTGCTGCTCTTCCCGCAGGGGCCGCTGGCCTTCAATCCGGGCTGGCAGCCCGCCGGCGCCGTGCGCCTGGGTGAGGAAATGGCGCGCATTTGATCGGTTGCGATTAAGGGTATCCCCCGGGATGTGGGGGGTGGGGTCATTTGTCCTCAATTATGGGCAGATGGGCGGAGATAATTCCCGCCACATGAGATTCACCCGCCGCTGACAGGGCCCTGAGGCACGCGCAGCGGTCCCCGAAAAGGTTTTGCCGTGCCACGCCTGTCTGGATTCCTGGTTCTTCTGCTGTCCGCGATCCTGGTGTTGGCCTTGGGCACGGGGGCCTGGTGGTCGGCGGAATCCCTGGTGGTGTCCCGCACCGTCAGTGAAGGCCGCACCGTGGCCGACATGGCCGAGAACGTGGGCCGCTGGGCCTCGCAGTACGGCGGCGTGCATGTGCGCACCGAAGGGGCCAAGGCGGCCTTGCCCGGCACCTTCCTGACACGCTCGGTCTACGCCATGAGCAATGGCGATGCCGCTTTCCTGCAAGGGGCCCGCGCTGAAGAGAAGGACGCGCCCAAGCTGTCTGAAAAGGAAGTGATGCAGCGCGTGGAGGCCTACCACTGGAAGAACCCCGCGCTGATCCAGCGCGAGCTGGCCGATGTGCTGCTGGCAGCCGGCAGCAAGGCCCAGTACCGCCTGACCGCGCGCACCGTGCTCAACGAAAGCAATGCGCCCAATGCCTTCGAGCTGGAAGCCCTGACGGCGATGCAGGCTTCGGCCGGGCGCCAGACCGCGGCCAGTGCCGCGCGCGTGGCGCACCAGTCGGCCAGCCAGGCCACTTCGCAAGGTGCTGGCGAGCCGCTGGAGTACTGGAAGGTGGAGGGCGGGCGCCTGCTGTATGCACGTGCCGTGATCGCCCAGAAGAGCTGCTTGAAGTGCCATGACTCGGCCGCTAAGGCGCCCGAGTTCCTGCGCGTGAACAACCAGTTCAACGGCGGCGGTGGCTTCGGCTACGTGACGGGCAAGCCCGCCGGCGTGATCAGCGTGACCGTGCCCGTGCCTGACACCTACACCCTGCTGAGCGATGGCCTGCCGGGCAAGGCCTGGCTGGCATTTGCCGGTGCGGCGCTGGCCGGGCTGGGCGTGGTGGGCCTGACGCTGCGCGGCATGTTCAGGCGCCGTGCGGACGATGGCGGGGCGC
>NZ_JBASTH010000091.1:0-73299 GCF_049274795.1 Aquabacterium sp. | reverse complement strand
AGTACGCAGTGGTGCGGCGCGCCCTCAGCCAGCAATGTGCGCAACTGCTGCAAGGCAATCTGCGTCTTGGTGGCGAATCTGATGTCTGAGGGCACACCAGCGCGAGCCCTGCGCGCAGCGTCCGCTGCCCAATCCTCAGGCAAGTACAACTGCCACGCCACAGGCAGGCTACCCTGGTCGCAGGCAAGCGACACGCTCACAGCCACCTGGCAGTTGTCCTGCTTGCCCAGCATCCCGCAGTATTGGCGTGCCACTCCGACTGAGTGAATGCCCTTCTTTGGGAACCCCGTGTCGTCGATGATCCACCAGCCGCCGCAGCTGAAGTCCATGTGCGGCACGACCCATTGGCAGACCCGGCGCAGCACTTCAGCATCGGACCATTGAGCCTTTGCCACAAAGTGATGAAGCGCCTGGTGCCTGGCACTGGCATGAAGCGGGTCTACCCGAGCAGCTATGGGCTCCACGCTCTTGCGCGGCAGCGGCAGCATCAAACCTGTGCAGTAGCCCTTGAGCCCCGCGTGGCGATCCGCATGCCCAAGACCTTGGGACAGGTGATCCATGTACTCATCAAAGCGTTCGCTCGCATCCATCGTCTCTCACGCAAAGAATGAAGAGATGCACATAATGCCTTGATTTTTGTGACACAGTAAGACTAACAGACCCTAGATACGATCCTTCATCTGATCGGGTCGGAGAGGTTGGGCCACAAGGGCAGGCGGGCCTGGCCATCCTGCCGGCCTTCGGTGCCTTCATTGGCACCTGGAGCGCGCGCGCCGCGCCTGGCCGCCAGGTCTATGCCGTCGGCGCTGGCGCGGTGTGGGCGGTGCCGATCAGCGGGGCAGCAGCAGGCGGTTGAGGCTGTCCAGATCGTCGGGGCGCAGCGAGCCGCTGGCCTGGCGCAGCTTCATTGTGGCCACGATCACGTCGTAGCGCGCCTTGTACAGATCTTTCTGGGTGCTGGCCAGCGCGGTCTGCGCATCGAGCACGTCCTTGTTGACGCGCACGCCCACGCGGTAGCCCAACTGCGTGGCTTCCAGGGCCAGCTTGGCCGAGCTTTCGGCGGCCTCCAAGGCCTTGACCTGGGCCTGGCCCGATTGCACGCCGAAGAAGGCCTGGCGGGTGGCCAGGGTCACGCTGCGCTTGGCGTTGTCCAGATCACGCCCGCTCTTTTCTTCCAGGGCCAGCGTTTCACGGATGCGGTTTTGCACGGCGAAGCCTGCGAACACGGGCACGTTCACTTCCACGCCGATGGTGGAGTTGGTGCCATCGCTGGCCTTCACAGTGAGCGGCCCGTTGCCGTCTATGTCCGTCTTGCTGACGGAGGCCACCAAGTCAGCGGTGGGTAGATGACCGGCACGTGCGCGGGTTGTTTCCAACTTGGCGTAGTCCAGCCCCACTTGCGCTTTGCGGATGGCGCTGGAGTTAGGCGTCAGGTTCACCCACTCCTCGGCGGTGGCGGGCTGCAGCGGGGGCAGCATCACCGGCGTGAGCAGGGGTTGGGGCTGGACGTCGGTGCGACCCACCAACTGGTCGAGCGCAGCCCGCTTGACCTGCACATCGTTCTGCGCGGCGATCTCCTGCGCGGTGGCCAGGTCATGGCGGGCCTGGGCTTCGCGCGTGTCGGTGATGGTGGCGTTGCCCACCTCGAAGTTGCGCTTGGCCGAGGCCAGTTGCTCGGCCAGAGCCGCCTTGTTGGTCTGGGCGGTAGACAGCACATCCTGCGCGCCCAGCACATCGAAGTAGGCCTGGGTCAGGCGCACCAGCAGGTCGTCCTCGGCGGTCTTGAGGTCAGCCTCGGCCGCGATCAGGGATTGATCCGCCTGGTTGATGATGGCCGACAGCTCTGCGTTGAACAGCGACTGGCGGGCCTGCAGGGCCAGGCTCTTGGTCGTGATCGAGTAGCTGCTCGAGGTGCTTCCGGTCGAGGCTGCCAGGGCCGCGCGCTGGGCCGCGCTCATTGAGGAGCCCGAATCGAAGTGCTGGCGGGAGACCGTGCCCTTGAGGCCCACTTGCGGCAGTCGCTGGCCGCGGGCCTGGGCGGCCTTGAACTCGGTGGCGTCGGATTGGGCCTTGGCGGCCAGGTAGGCCGCGTCATAGCCCCGTGCGGCCTGGTAGAGGTCCACCAGGCTCTGCGCCTGGGCGCCCGCTGCCATGCCGGCCAGCATCAGGGCGACCGCGAACGGGGCGCGGGCAAAGGCTTCCCGGGCCCGGGAGCGCAGCAGGGCGTTCGGGCGGGAGGGGCGGAGGGCGCGGATCGGCATGGAGGGGTCCTTCGGGGGGCGACTTGAAACAGCAGAGGGTCAGAACGTGAAGGGGCGGCTGGAGGCCATGCCATCCAGCGGGGGGGCGATGGTGTCGAACAGCTCTTCATGCGAGAGCTGGCCCTGGTCGTTCTTGGTATAGAGCTTGGCCTGCATCACCGGCTCGCGGCCTTCGATGGCCAGCAGGCGGCCACCGGGCTTGAGCTGGTCGAACAGGGCCTTGGGTACGGCGGTGACCGAACCCGTGAGCACGATGGCGGAGTAGGGGCCTTGGGCGGCGTAGCCCTGGCTGCCGTCGGCCTCGACGACCTCGGCATTGCTGATCTGGGCCTTGCGCAGGTTGTTGCGGGCCAGCGACACCAGCTCGGTCTTGTTCTCCAGGGCGATCACGCGCTGGGCCTTGTGGGCCAGCAGGGCGGTGACATAACCGGAGCCGGCGCCGATTTGCAGCACGGTGTCGCGCTTGCTCAGGTTCAGGTCCTGCACGATGCGGGCTTCGACCTTGGGGTTGAGCATGGCCTGGCCGGCCGGCAGGGGCACTTCAAGGTCCATGAAGGCCAGGGATTGGTGAGCCGCCGGCACGAAATCCTCTCGGCGCACGACGGACAGCAGGGACAGAATCGAGGAGTCCAGCACGTCCCAGGGACGGATCTGTTGTTCGATCATGTTGAAGCGGGCTTGTTCGACGTTCATGCGCAAAATCCTAGGAGTCAAAGCGTCTGGGGACGGGCGGCCGGAAAAAATGGCCAGGCCGTGATTTTAAGAAGGGGGCGTGTCCCCGGCGGCTGAAATTGTGGGGTCAGGCTGGCTTTCTAAAACCCAACGACGTTTGATCCATTGCGACAAACGGTCTGTGTACCCGTAAATCACTGGCACGACCACCAGGGTCAACACCGAGGAGGCGATCACGCCGCCGATCACGGCCTGGCCCATGGGGGCCCGCTGTTCGGAGCCTTCCGAGAGCGCAAATGCCAGCGGCACCATGCCGAAGATCATCGCCAGCGTCGTCATCAGGATGGGACGCAGGCGCACCTTGGCGGCCAACAGCAGGGCCTCGCGCCGGGGCAGGGGAGCCTGCGGCTGGCCATCCTCGCCGACCATGCCTTCGCGGGCCCGGTTGGCGAAGTCCACCAGCAAGATGGCGTTCTTGGTGACCAGGCCCATCAGCATGATGATGCCGATCACCGAGAACATGCTGACCGAAGAACCGAACATCAGCAGGGCCAGCACCACGCCGATCAGGGTGAGCGGCAGCGAGCTCATCAGCGCCAGCGGCTGCGAGAAGCTGCGGAACTGCGAGGCCAGGATCATGTAGATGAAGATCACGGCCAGGGCCAGCGCGGACAGCGCATAGCTGAAGGCCTCTACCATGTCCTTGGTCGAGCCGCCAAAACGGCTGCGGTAGCCCGGTGGCAGGGGGTGGTCGTTCAGCACGCGCTGGATATCGGCAGAGACCTCACCCACCGAGCGGCCCGTCACGTTGGCGGTGAACTCGACCTCGCGGTTCAGATCACGTCGGTTGATCTGCGTGGGGCCCACGCCCTCGGTGATGCGCGCCACCTGCGACAGGCGCAGCACCTGCGGCTCACCCGTGGTGCCCTGGCCTTGCGGGTTGATCACCAGGCGCGTGTCGGCGATGCTGGTGATGTCCTGCCGTGCAGACGGGATCAGGGACACGCGGATGTCGTAGTTCTCGTCGTCATCGGCGCGCCAGCTGCCGGCCACACGGCCGCTGACCATCACGTCCAGCGCGCGGCTGATGGACGACACCGAGAGGCCCCGGTCGGCCGCGGCATCGCGGTCCACCGCCACGTTCAGCGTGGGCTTGCTGGGCTTGAGGCTGGTGTCGATGTCGACCAGGCCGGGGATCTGCTGCAGGCGCTGCATCAGGTCCTGGCTCAGGCGGTCCAGCGTGGCCAGGTCGGTGCCCTGGATGGACAGCTGGATGGGCTTTTGCCCCCCAACCGCATCGAGCACGCCCACCTGCGTCACGGTGATGCCGGGGATCTGGCTCAGCACCTGCCGCATCGGCACGGAGAGCTGATCGACGTTGCGCGTTCGTTCTCGCCGGTCCTTCAGCCGCACATAGATGGACACCTGGTTGCGGCCCAGCGCCACGCCCGTGTTGATGGTGGCCAGGGTGTAGCGCACCTCCGGCATCGCGCGAATCACCTGATCGACCTGCCGCGTGCGTTCTTCGGTGGCCTCGATGGCGGTGCCCGGCGGTGTGTAGAAGCTGACGTAGGTCTCGCTGAAATCGGCGCGTGGCACGAACTCGGTGCCCAGCAGCGGGGTCAGGAGAACGCTGAGCACCAGGCTGCCACCGGTCACCAGCAAGGTGACGGCGGGGTGGTCCAGCGACCAGGCCAGCAGCGCCTGGTAGCCGTTGGACAGCGATTCGGTCTGCCTGTCGAACCACGCGGTGACGCGGCCGATGCTGCGGTCGTACCAGGTCTTCGTGCCTTGCCGTGCGCCGTGCAGGGCCGGGTCGTGCCACACGCTGGACAGCATCGGATCGAGCGTGAAGCTCACGAACATCGAGATGCCCACGGCGGCCACGATGGTCAGGCCGAACTCATGGAAGAACTTGCCGATGATGCCGCCCATGAAGCCGATGGGCAGGAACACCGCGATGATCGACAGTGTGGTGGCCAGCACCGCCAGGCCGATCTCCTGCGTACCCTCCAGCGAGGCCAGCCTCGGGCTCTTGCCCATCTGCACGTGCCGCACGATGTTCTCGCGCACCACGATGGCATCGTCGATCAGGAGGCCCACGCTCAGGCTCAGGGCCATCAGCGTCAGCATGTTGATCGAGAAGCCGAAGGCGTACATGAAGAAGAAGGTGCCGATGATCGAGATCGGCAGGGTCAGCCCCGTGATCACCGTGGAGCGCCACGAGTTCAGGAACAAAAAGACGATGCCCACCGTGAGCAGCGCGCCTTCGATCAGCGTCTGGCGCACGGTGCTCACGGCCACCTCGATGGGGCGGCTGTTGTCGCGCACGATGCGCAGCTCGGTGCCGGGCGGCAGTTCGCCGCGCAGGTCGGCCACGGCCTTGTGGATGCCGCGCACCACCTCGATGGTGTTCTCGCCCTGGGACTTGATCACTTCCAGGGCCAGGGCGCGGCGGCCGTCGATCAGGGCCAGGCTGTCGATCTCCTGCGGGCCATCGACCACATCGGCGACCTGGCCCAGGCGGATAGGCTGGCCGGCGCGTGTGGCGATGATCAGGCGCTCGAAATCCTCCACGCGGCGCAGGCGGGCGTCGATCTGCACCACGCGGTCCTGGTCGCGCGTGCGCACGCTGCCGGCGGGCTGGTCCTGGTTCTCCTGCGCGACGGCCGAGAGCACCTGGTCGGGGCCGATGCCCAGGGCCTCCATGGCCTGCGGGCGCAGGTAGACGTTGATCTCGCGCTTGGTGGCGCCCACCAGGTTGACAGTACCCACGCCGGGCACGTTCTCCAGCCGCTTGCGCAGCACCTGGTCGGCATAGCTGGACAGCGTGACATTGGGCACCTTGCCATCGGGCGATACCAGGGCCAGCGACAGGATAGGCCGGTTGGCCGGATCGAAGCGCTGCACGCGGGGCTCTTCCACCTCGTCGCGCAGCAGGGGGCGCAGGATGGCGATCTTCTCGCGCACATCGTCGGCGGCGCGGCGGCTGTCCACGTCAAGGTTGAACTGCACGATCACCACGGCCGTGCCCTCGTAGGAGCGCGAGTAGATCTGGCTGATGCCCGCGATGGTGTTGACGGCCTCTTCGACCTTGCGCGTCACCTCCGTTTCGACGATGGCCGGCGAGGCGCCCGGGTAGTCCATCTGCACCACGATGGTCGGGAACTCGATGTCGGGGAACTGATCGACCTTGAGCCGCTGGTAGGAGAACAGGCCCAGCACCACCAGCGCCGCCATCATCATGGTGGCCAGCACGGGGTTGCCGATGGACAGGCGGGTGAACCACATGGCGGGTCAGGGGGCAGGGGTTTGGGCAGGCGCCGCGGTGTCCACCACAGTGCCGGGGCGCAGCAGCCCGATGGTGTCGCGCAGCACGCGCTCGCCGGGCTGCACGCCGCTGGCGATGGCGATCATGGGCGCGGCATCGCCGTCGATGCGGCCACCGGCGCCCAGTGTCACGGGCAGGTGCTCGATGCGTGTGCCGCGCAAGGCCTGCACGAAGGGCCCGGTGGCGCCAGCGCGTACGGCGGCGCGCGGCAGCACCACGGCGTCTTCACGCGACAGATCCAGCTGCCCCTGGGCGAACAGGCCCTGGCGCAGGGCAGGGTGTGGCGCCACCGACAGGTAGACCATCACCGCCCGCGTGCCGGCCGTGGCGCTGGGGTTGATGCGGGCCACCTTCACGGCCAGCTTGTCCGGCAGGCCATCGACGGCCAGCCAGCCCGGCGTGCCGACTCGCACCTGGGCCACGTCTTCGGGCTTGAGCGCGGCTTCCAGCTCGATGCGCGATAGGTCCACGATCTCGACGATGCGCGCATCGGGCGACAGGCGTTCACCCGCCTGCGCGAACTGCTGCGACACCAGGCCGTTGATCGGGCTGCTCAGCTGCGTGTCGGCCACGGCCTTGGCGGCCACCTTGGCGGCGGCCTGGGCGGCCTGCAAGGTGGCTTTGGCCGCAGCCTCGTTGGACACGGCCGTGTCCAGCGCGTTCTTGGAGATGAAGCCCTGCGCCACCAGCGCCTGGTTGTTGTCCAGCGTCTGCCTGGCGATCTGCCATTGCGCCTGCGCCGAGGCCGCCTGCTGGCGTGCCTGCTCCAGGCGGTTGCCGTATTCGTCGGTGTCGATGCGGGCGATCAACTGGCCGCGCGTCACCTTGTCGCCTTCGCGCACGCTCAAGCTTTGCAGCTCGCCGCTCACGCGCGCCTTGATCAGCACGCTGTCAACAGCGCGCAGGCTGCCGGAGATGTCGATGGTGCGCCACAGCGGCAGGCGCTTGGCTTCGACCAGGTCGCCCGCGCCCAGGCGCAAGGTGCCCTGGCTGCTGGCATGCCCCGTCTGCGTGATCTGCGCGCGCTCGGCCTGCCGCGCCAGGATGGCCCGCGTGATGCCGCCGGCCAGGGCCAGCACCGCCACGCCGCCCACGGCCCACCGTTGCCAGCGCTTCATGCCTGGCCTTTCGCGGGGCGTGCGTCAGCAGGCTTGCGCACTTCCAACCCGTGCAGCAGCAGCTCGATCTGTGTCTTCATGAAGGCGTCCGCATCCAGCGGGAAGGGGTTGTTCGGGGCACTGCCCGCGCAATACGGGTAGAGCATCAGGAACTGGGCCGCGGCCATCATCGACTGCACCACGGCCATCACGTTGATCGGGCGGAACTCGCCGCGTGCCACGCCGCGCGCTACCGCGCGGCTGAGCAACTGGTGCGTGGGCGTGATGACCTCGTCCAGGTAGAACTGCGCCAGCTCGGGCATGTTGCCCACGTCGGCCACCACCAGCTTGAAGATGCCAGAGACCTTGGAGCTGCCGATGCGGCTCCACCACGTGTGCATCAGGATGTGCAGCAACTCGGAGGTGGGGCCTTCGAAGCGGCCCACGATGTCGCTGCCCTCGGTCAGCACCGTGACCACGGAGTTGCGCACCACGGCCTTGAACAGCTCATCCTTGCTGGGGTAGTACAGGTACAGCGTGCCCTTGGAAACTCCGGCCTGCCGGGCCACATCGTCCATGCGTGTGGCGGCCAGCCCCTTGCTCACGAACTGGGCCAGCGCCGCGTCCAGCAACTCCTGCGGGCGTTCGGCCTTGCGGCGTTGCCGTGCAGGGGACGGGGCGGGAGGCGGCGCGGCGTCACCGGGCGACGGTGCCGGGGTCTTGGACATGGGCAAGGAACTGCTGGGTTAATGACTGGTCAGTCAGTAATGGTAGACATGTCCTGCCGTGCAGGTCAAGCAGCATCCGCCCGGGTCAGATACCCAATAATCGGCAACCATGAGCAAGCCCACGCCCACCACCCGCGCCGATTACGCCCATCTCAGCACCATCACCACCCGCTGGATGGACAACGACATCTACGGCCATGTCAACAACGTCACCTACTACAGCTACTTCGACACGGCGGTGAACCGTTACCTGATCGAGGCCGGCGTGCTGGACATCCACGCCGGCGGCGTGATCGGCCTGGTCATCGAGACGCACTGCAACTACTTTGCGGCGCTGGCCTTCCCCAAGGACGTGCAGGCGGGCATCCGCGTGGCCCACGTGGGCCGCAGCAGCGTGCGCTACGAGATCGGCCTGTTCGAGGCAGGGCAGGAAACGGCCGCAGCCACCGGCCACTTCGTGCATGTGTACGTAGACCGCGAGACGCGCCGCCCCGTGGCCCAACTGCCCGAGGATTTCGCCGCCGCGCTGCAGCGCCTGCGTGTCGATGCACCGCCCGCCTGAGCTTTTGCGCCCTAGCCTTCGCGCCACAGCCCGCCTCATCACTGAACCCAACCCAAGGTCGCCTCCATGAGCAGCAGTGCCTCCCAGCCCCGACAGGATCCTCTCATCACGACCGAGCACACGGCCGCGGTGGACCACGCCATCACCTCGCGCCGCTCCATCCGCCGCTTCCTGCCCACCGAGGTGCCGCGCGAGGTGATCGAAGACATCCTGCGCGTGGCCGCCCGCGCGCCTTCGGGTACCAACACCCAGCCCTGGAAGGTGCACGTGCTCACCGGCCAGTCGCGCCAGACCCTGGTCGACCGCGTCACCGCCGCCTACGAGGCCGAGGGCAACGCCGGGCGCCATAAGGAGCAGTACGCCTACTACCCCGCGCAATGGGTGACGCCCTACATCGACCGTCGCCGCAAGGTGGGCTGGGATCTCTACGGCCTGCTCGGCCTGGAGAGGGGCGACAAGGTCGGCATGCACGCGCAGCACCGCCGCAACTACGCCTTCTTCGACGCGCCCGTGGGCCTGATCTTCACGATCGACAAGGTCATGGGGCAAGGCAGCTGGCTGGATTACGGCATGTTCCTGCAGAGCATCATGGTCGCCGCGCGCGGCCGTGGCCTGGACACCTGCCCGCAGGCCGCCTGGAACCAGTTCCACTCGGTGATCGCCGAGGTGCTAGGCCTGGACGAAACGTCCGAAATGGTCGTGGTGGGGATGGCACTGGGTTACGCCGAGCCCGATGCGATTGAAAATACCTTGCTGACCGAACGCGAAAGCGTCGCCAGCTTCACGCAATTTCTGGGGTAAACCCGGATGAGTCAGGCCTGATTAATCAGACTACAGTCATTGTCTGAATTTCCCGAGCCCTGTTTTTTCCGCTGTCCGTTGCCGGAGGTAGTTCCATGAGCCTGATGGGCCAAATGATGCACTTGCCCTTGACCATCTCTTCGCTGCTGACGCATGCATCGCGTCACAACGGCGATGTCGAGATCGTCTCCAAGCGTGTGGAAGGTGACATGCACCGCACCACCTGGGCCGAGGTGGATGTTCGTTCGCGCAAGCTGGCCCAAGCCCTGGCCCGCCTGGGTCTGCAGGCAGGTGACCGCGTCGGCACCCTGGCCTGGAACGGCTACCGCCACGTCGAGACCTACTACGGCGTGTCCGGCTCGGGCCTGGTGTGCCACACCATCAACCCGCGCCTGTTCCCGCAACAGGTGGCCTGGATCATCAACGACGCCGAAGACAAGGTGCTGCTGGTCGATCTGAACATCTTCCCGCTGGTCGACAAGCTGGCCGCCTCGCTGCCCACCGTCAAGCACGTGGTCGTGCTGGCCGCGCGCGAGCACATGCCCAAGGAATCGTCGATTCCGAACCTGCTGTGCTACGAAGAGCTGCTGGCCGCTGAAGACGGCAACTACGAGTGGCCCAGCTTCGACGAGAACACCGCCGCCAGCATCTGCTACACCTCGGGCACAACGGGCAACCCCAAGGGCGCCGTGTATTCGCACCGCTCCACCGTGCTGCACGCCTACGCCGCGGCCTTGCCGGATGCCATGAACGTGGCCTCCAAGGACACCGTGCTGCCCGTGGTGCCCATGTTTCACGTCAACGCCTGGGGCCTGCCCTACACGGCGGCCCTAATCGGCTGCAAACTGGTGATGCCGGGCCACCACCTGGATGGCGCCTCCCTGTTCGATCTGTTCGAGAAGGAAAAGGTCACCTTCAGCGCTGGCGTGCCCACGATCTGGCTGGGTCTGCTCAACCACGTCAAGGCCAACAACCTGAAGTTCAGCACCTTTAAGAGCACCGTGATCGGTGGCGCGGCCTGCCCGCCCGCCATGATCAAGACGCTGCAGGATGACTATGGCGTCGAAGTGATCCACGCCTGGGGCATGACCGAGATGTCGCCGCTGGGCACGCTCAGCCGCCTCAAGGCCAAGCACGCTGACATCTCCAAGGACGACAAGCAGCGCATCCTCGAGAAGCAGGGCAAAGGCATCTTCGGTGTCGACATGCGCATCGTCGATCAGGACGGCAAGGAGCTGCCCTGGGACGGCAAGACCCCGGGCGACCTCGAAGTGCGTGGCCACTGGATCATCAACAGCTACTTCAAGATGGACAAGTCGCCGCTGCACGACGGCTGGTTCCCCACGGGCGACGTGGCCACCATTGATGCCGACGGCTACATGCAGATCACCGACCGCAGCAAGGACGTGATCAAGTCCGGCGGCGAATGGATCAGCTCCATCGACCTGGAGAACGTGGCCATGGGCCACCCAGCCGTGCACGAGGCCGCCGCCATCGCCGCCTTCCACCCCAAGTGGGACGAGCGCCCGCTGCTGGTCGTGGTCAAGAAGCCCGGTGCCGAGGTGACCCCAGCCGAGCTGATCGCCTTCTACGACGGCAAGATCCCCAAGTGGCAACTGCCGGACGACGTGGTGTTCGTGGACGAGATCCCGCACACCGCCACGGGCAAGATCTACAAGCTGAAACTGCGCGAGCAGTTCAAGGACCACAAGCTGCCGACGGCTTGATGGTGGGTTGAGAAAAAGGCGCTGTGAAGCGCCTTTTTCCTTGATGGCGCACGCCTTGGCAATGTCCAGATCGGACAGTTTTCGAGGCTTCCCGGACGTCGTCGTGACTGCACTGCGGATCGTTGCATTTTTGATGTAATGAAAACCCGGAAACACGGGTCTTCCCGAGGTGCACCCCTCAAAACAGGGGGGTAAATTTCCACGGTCACGGATCTTTTAGACCAGGAGAAATAGATGCGCTTTCCCCACCGACCCTTGGCTGTTCTGATCGCTGCTTCGCTCGCTTCCGCCGCTGCTTTTGCCCAGAAGGGCGAGACGGTCAAGATCGCCTGGATCGACCCCCTGTCGGGTCTGATGGCCAGCGTGGGCCAGAACCAGCTCAAGAGCTATCAGTTCGTCGCCGAGAAGCTCAACGCCAGCAACCCCGCCGGCGTGAAGTTCGAGATCATCAGCATCGACAACAAGCTGAGCCCCGCTGAATCCCTCAACGCACTCAAGTCCGCCGCCGACCAGGGCGTGCGCTACGTGGTGCAGGGCCTGGGCTCCGGCGCCGCGCTGGCGCTGGTCGATGGCATCAACAAGCACAACGAACGCAACCCCGGCAAGGAACTGGTCTTTCTGAACTACGCCGCGGTCGATCCCGACCTGACCAACAGCAAGTGCAGCTACTGGCACTTCCGCTATGACGCCGACACCTCCATGAAGATGGAGGCCCTGACCACCTTCATCAAGGAACAGGCCGACGTCAAGAAGGTCTACCTGATCAACCAGAACTACGCGCACGGCCACCAGGTCTCCAAGTACGCCAAGTCCGGCCTGGCCCGCAAGCGCCCGGATGTCCAGGTTGTCGGCGATGACCTGCACCCCCTGGCCCAGGTCCGTGACTTCGCGCCCTACGTGGCCAAGATCAAGGCCTCTGGCGCCGACACCGTGATCACCGGCAACTGGGGCTCCGACCTGGCCCTGCTGGTGAAGGCCGCCAACGACGCCGGCCTGACCGCCAAGTTCTACACCTACTACGGCAACTTCGGTGGCACTCCCACCGCCCTGGGCAAGGCCGCCGATGGCCGCGTGTTCCAGATCGGCTATGGCCACTACAACATGGGCGGCCTGTACGGCACGCTGCTGGCCGACTTCAAGAAGCGCTTCAACGACGACTTCTACTCCGCCGCCGTGTACTCGGTGATGGTGTCGCTGTCCGATGCCATCGCCAAGGCCAAGTCGACCGACCCGGTCAAGGTGGCCGCCGCGCTGGAAGGCCTGAAGTTCAAGACTTTCAACGGCGACGTGGAAATGCGCAAGAGCGATCACCAACTGCAGCAACCGCTGTACATCGCCAAGTGGCAGCCGGTGGACGCCAAGAACACCTACGACGTCGAGAAGACGGGCATGACCTTCGCACCGGTCAAGGCCTACGACGCGTACGTGTCCAGCACGCCCACCTCGTGCCAGATGAAGCGTCCTTCCTGATGGTGTGATGCGGGTGCGCGGCCGGTCTTCTCCACGCCGGCCGTCGCACCTGCTTTTTTCTGTTTTCCGCAGTAGATGCCCGCTGGCCCTGAAGGCCCTGGCATCCGCCCCGCGCGCGGTCACCGCCGCGGGGCCTTCATTTGATCGGCCTTCGCCGATTGCCGAGCCCGGGTCATGGAAACCTTTGTTGTCTTCTTTCTCAACGGTCTGAGCTACGGCCTGCTGTTGTTCATGCTGAGCGCCGGTCTCACGCTGATCTTCAGCATGATGGGCGTGCTCAACTTCGCGCACGCCAGCTTCTACATGCTGGGTGCCTACTTCGCCTACGCACTCACCGGCTGGATCGGCTTTGCCGCGGCCCTGGTGCTTGCTCCGCTGCTGGTCGGCGCTTTAGGTGCGGCCTTCGAACGCTACAGCCTGCGCAAGGTGCACGCCTACGGGCACGTGCCCGAGCTCTTGATCACCTTTGGTCTGTCCTACGTGATCTTCGAGTTGGTGCGCCTGGTCTGGGGCCCGTCCAACGTCGACTACCGTGTGCCCGAGGCCCTGAGTGGCCCGATGTTCACGCTGGTCAACGCCCATGCCAACGGCCTGAGCGTGCTGTGGGGTACGGGTGATCCGGCCCTGTGTGCGGCCGCCACGGGCAACAGCTGCACGCAGTTCCCGATGTACCGCGGCTTCATGGGCATCGTCGCTTTGTTCATGCTCGGCTCGCTGTGGCTGCTGCTCACCAAGACGCGCATCGGCCTGGTGATCCAGGCGGCGCTCACGCACCCCGAGATGACGCAATCGCTGGGCCACAACGTGCCCCGCGTGATGATGGGCGTGTTCGGTGGCGGTTGCGCCCTGGCCGGTCTGGCCGGCGTGATCGGCGGCAATGCCTTTGTGACCGAGCCCAACATGGCAGCCTCGGTGGGCGCCATCATCTTCGTGGTGGTGGTGGTCGGCGGCATGGGCTCGCTGGCCGGTGCCTTCATCGCCTCGCTGCTGATCGGCCTGATGCAGACCTTCGCCGTGATCGTCGATGTCTCCGTCGTGACGGTCATGCAGTCCATGGGCCACACCCTTAGCTACGAGCACTGGGCCTATCCGATTCTCAAGATCACGGTGTCCCAGATGGCACCCATCCTGCCTTACCTGCTCCTCGTCCTGATGCTGATCTTGCGACCCAAGGGTCTGCTGGGCACCCGTGAGGAGTGATCGAACCATGTCGCAACAAGCTGTCTACCACTTCAAGCCGATCAACCTGGGCCGCTGGATCGTCTGGTCCCTGTTCGCCCTGGTTCTGATCATCGCGCCCAAGCTGTTCACCAGCAGCCTGGCCATGACCATGCTCTCGCAGATGGGCATCGGCATCATCGTCTGCCTGTCCTATAACATGCTGCTGGGGCAGGGCGGCATGCTCAGCTTCGGGCATGCCGTGTACTCGGGCCTGGGCTCCTTCGCGGCCATCCATGCGCTCAACCACGTGTCTTCGGGCGCCTGGCACATCCCGGTCAGCCTGATCCCCATCATCGGGGGCATCGGCGGCCTGGTCGTCGCGGCCATCCTGGGGGCGGTCACCACCAAGAAGTCCGGCACCATCTTCGCGATGATCACGCTGGGCGTGGGCGAGCTGGTCTATGCCATGTCGCTGATGCTGCCCGAGTTCTTCGGCGGCGAGGGCGGCATCTCGGGCAACCGTGTCGTGGGCGAGCCCTTCATGGGCATCACCTTCGGCCCGCAGACCCAGGTGTACTACCTGATCGCGCTGTACTGCTTCATCTGCACGGTGCTGATGTACGCGTTCACGCGCACGCCGCTGGGCCGCATGCTCAATGCGGTGCGCGACAACCCCGAGCGCGTGGAGTTCATCGGCTACGACACGCAGCGCGTGCGTTTCTTTTCCTTCATGATCGCGGGCTTCTTCGCGGGCATCGCCGGTGGCCTGTACACGCTGAACTTCGAGATCGTGACGGCCGAGGTGGTCAGTGCGCACCGCTCGGGCGCCTACCTGCTGTTCACCTTCCTGGGCGGCGCGCTGTTCTACTTCGGGCCGATCATCGGCGCGGTGCTGATGGTCTTCGCCACGGTGCTGCTGTCCGAGCTGACCAAGGCCTGGCTGCTGTACCTGGGCGTGATCTTCCTGGTGATGGTGATGTACGCGCCGGGCGGCGTGGCCAGCCTGATCATGATGAACGTGCATGTGGCCGCCTACGGCATGCTGCGCAAGCTGTGGACCTCCTACCTGGCGCTGGCCGGCACGCTGGCCACCACGCTGCTGGGTATCTCGGCCATGGTCGAGATGGTCTACCACATCAAGCTCAACGAGGCCCTGGGCCCGCAGATGAGCTTCCTGGGCGCAGAACTCAACACCCGTGGCACGGACGCCTGGCTGGGCGCTGCTCTGCTGGTGATCGTGGGCGCGGGCCTGTTTGAGCTGTCCCGCCGCACCTTCGTGCAGCAGTGGGGCCAGATCCAGGAAGACATCGAGGCCGAGATCCGCCGCCGGGCGGCGCTCTGATGAAGTCCCATTGAACAAGATCGCAGTCTCATGAGCACCCCGACCTCATCCTCTCAAGCCAGCCCTCAGGGCCTGGCCCTGGAGTTGCGCGATGTGCGCAAATCCTTCGGCAAGACCGACATCATTCGTGGCGCCAACCTGGCCGTGAAGGAAGGCGAGCGCGTCGCGCTGATCGGCCCCAATGGCGCGGGCAAGTCCACGCTGTTCAACCTGATCAGCGGGCGGCTGCCCGTCAGCAGCGGCGAGATCCAACTGCACGGCCAGCGCATCGACGGCCAGAAGCCCTACGAGATCAACCGCCGTGGCCTGGCCCGCAGCTTCCAGGTGTCCAACCTGTTCCCGCGCCTGTCGGTGTACGAGAACATCCGCTGCGGCGTGCTGTGGTCCATGGGCGCGGGCTATTCCTTCTGGCGCTTCCTGGGCGACATGAAGAAGGTCAATGACCGCACCGAAGAGATCCTGCAGATGATCCGGCTGGACAAGCGCCGCGACACCTCCGTGTCCTCGCTGACCTATGCCGAGCAGCGTGCGCTGGAGATCGGCGTGACCATCTCCGGCGGTGGCAACGTGGTGCTGCTCGATGAGCCCACCGCCGGCATGAGCAAGTCTGAAACCGCGCGCTTCGTGAACCTGATCCGCGAAGTCACCGTGGGCAAGACCCTGCTGACCGTGGAGCACGACATGGGCGTGGTGTTCGGCCTGGCCGACCGCATCGCGGTGCTGGTGTACGGCGAAGTGATCGCCTTCGACACCCCCGAAAACGTGCGCGCCAATGAGCGCGTCAAAGAAGCCTACCTGGGCTCGGTGCTGGCCGACCAGCAAGCCGCCGAAGCCGGAGTCTGACCCCCCATGCTTGCCATCAAAGACCTGCACGCCTTCTACGGCAAGAGCCACATCCTCCATGGCGTGAACATGGAGGTCAAGCCCGGCGAGATCGTGAGCCTGCTGGGCCGCAACGGCTCGGGCCGCTCGACCACCATCAAGACCATCATGGGCCTGGTCGATGGCCATGGCTCGATCGAGTGGAACCAGCACAAGTTGCTGGGCGAGAAGACCTACGACATCGCCCGCCTGGGCCTGGGCTACGTGCCCGAGAGCCGCGATGTGTTTCCCAAGCTCACGGTCGAGCAGAACCTGCTGCTGGGCCAGAAGCCCGGCGCCGGCAAGAAGAAGGGGCGCTGGAGCATCGACGACATGTACCAGATGTTCCCGCGCCTGAAAGAGCGCCGCAACACCGAGGCTGGCGTGATGTCCGGCGGCGAGCAGCAGATGCTCACCTTGTGCCGCACGCTGATGGGCGACCCCGACCTGATCATGATCGACGAGCCCACCGAGGGCCTGGCGCCCAAGATCGTCGAACTGGTGGCCGAGTACCTGAAGGAACTCAAGCGCCGCGGCTTGGGCGTGCTGCTGGTCGAGCAGAAGCTCACGATCGCGCTCGATATTTCAGAGCGCTGCTACGTGATGGGCCACGGCAGCGTGGTGTTCGAAGGCACCCCGCAGGCTCTGCGTGCGGACGACTACATCCGCCGCGAGTGGCTGGAGGTGTGAGCGTGCGGGCAGGGCGGCTTGTGTGGCCGCCCCGCAGGCTGGTGTCCGCCTTGGCGACGCTGGCGGCGCGCGGCCAAACCGGCCACCAGCAGGCCGGCGGCGGCCAGGGCCAGGCTTTCGGGCTCGGGCACGGCTGTTACCGAATAGCGGATGTTGTCGATGCCCACGTTGTAGACGTCGGCGCCCCATTGCAGGATCAGGCCGTTGGCGCTGGACACGTTGAGGCTGAAGCTCGAGGCCGTGGGGCCGGGGTCGAAACCGCCGCCGTTCCACAGCACCTCGCGGGTCGATGCATCCAGGATGGCCACGGAGGAACCTGTGTTGCGGTTGGCGTAGTCGCCGAAGTCGAAACCCAGCAACGTGACGTTCTGGCCTGCGAGTGGTGCGAACGTGATCTCGACGTAATGGCTGCCAGCGCTGTTGCCGGCCCAGGCCACGCCGGTCAGGTCGGAGTAACTGGCTTCCCAGTAGTACAGGGCGTCGAGCGCGACCTGATTGGTCGAGGCGACGATCGACTTGTAGCTGACATCCAGCGTGCCATCGAGGCTGCCGTAACTGGCGCCGATGATCGAATTGTTGCTGCAGGCTTGGTCGCCCGAGGCGCCACAGATGTTGCCGGAGAAATCCAGCGTATACGTGGCGGCCTGCGTCACGCCAAAGCCCATGCCCAGAGCGCTCAACGCTACGGACAGCACATGTCTTGCCTTCATCAAAAGTCTCCCTTGCAGACAGCAACACACCACAACGGCGCGACCTGGGAGACTTTAACCAGATTTGAATGGGGCCACCTCCCACGTTCTTGGGGGGCTTGGCCTGCGACTACAGTGGGTTGTCCTGCAGGCTGAAACATCCTCGCTTTTTTGGCTAGGGGTTTGCCCTCGATCCTCTACAACCATTGCAGAAGCTCTGTCACAATAAGTTCGTTCTTACAAGAAGCATTGTCAGATTCGATTCAAGAAGAGTGGTTCGTGGGGAAATCCCTTCGCGCATACCATTTTTCCTTCCTCTGATACCCCATAGCTATCCAAGCGACAACGCCATGAGCACCTCCTACAACGTCACCGACGGCGTGGCCGTCATCACGCTGGAAAACCCACCCGTCAACGGCCTGGGCCAGAGCACCCGCGCCGGCATCGTCGACGGCATCGCCAAGGCCAATGCCGATGCCGCCGTGAAGGCCGTGGTCATCACGGGCTCGGGCAAGGTGTTCTGCGGCGGCGCCGACATCAAGGAGTTCGGCTCGCCCAAGGCGGGCGCCGAGCCCAACCTGCACGTCGTGATCGACACGGTCGAGAAGTCGGCCAAGCCCGTCGTGGCAGCCATCCATGGCGTGGCCATGGGCGGTGGGCTGGAGCTGGCCCTGGGCTGCCACTACCGCGTGGTGGTGCCTGGCGCGCAGATCGCGCTGCCTGAAGTGAACATCGGCATCGTGCCGGGCGCCGGCGGCACGCAGCGCCTGCCGCGCGTGTTGGGCGTGGACGCTGCCCTGCAGATGATCACCACAGGCGCCTCGGTGCCCAGCGAGAAGCTGGCCAAGGCCCCCGGCCAGAAGTTGTTCGACCGCCTGCTGGATGGCGATCTGCTGCAAGGCGCCATCGCCTTCGCCAAGGAAGTGGCCGATGCGCGCCCGCTGCCCTCCGTGCGTGACCTGAGCGTGGCCGCCCCGGCCGATGTCGAGGCCTTCGTCAAGGCCCGCGCCGAACTGGCCAAGAGCCGCCGTGGCCTGGACGCGCCGCAGCGTTGCGTCGATTGCGTCGAGGCTTCCGTGAAGCTGGACCTGGACGCCGGCATCAAGTTCGAGCGCGAGGTATTCGAGAAGCTGGTCACCAGCGACCAGGCCCGCGC
Source organism: Aquabacterium sp. (assembly GCF_049274795.1). Lineage (GTDB taxonomy): Bacteria > Pseudomonadota > Gammaproteobacteria > Burkholderiales > Burkholderiaceae_C > Aquabacterium. The sequence goes on along the minus strand of NZ_JBASTH010000091.1, from coordinate 54,751 downwards.
GCTGCGCCACGCCTTCTTCGGCGAGCGCGCCGCCAGCAAGATCCCCGATGTGCCCGACACCACGCCCCTGCGCAAGATCGAGCGCCTGGCCGTGATCGGCGCCGGCACCATGGGTGGCGGCATCACGATGAACTTCCTCAATGCCGGTGTGCCCGTCACGCTGCTGGAGATGAAGCAGGAGGCCATCGACCGTGGCGTCGGCATCATCCGCAAGAACTACGAAGCGCAGGTGTCCAAGGGCAAGCTGGCCCAGGACAAGTACGAGCAGCGCATGAGCCTGCTGACCACCACCCTGAGCTACGACGACATCGCCCAGGCCGACATGGTCATCGAGGCCGTGTTCGAGGACTTCGGCGTCAAGTCGCAGGTCTTCACCAAGCTGGACGAAGTGATGAAGCAGGGTGCGATCCTGGCCTCCAACACCTCCACGCTCGATGTCGACAAGATCGCCGAAGTGACCAAGCGCCCGGCCGACGTGGTGGGCCTGCACTTCTTCAGCCCGGCCAACGTGATGCGCCTGCTGGAAGTGGTGCGCAGCAAGCACACCGCCAAGGACGTGATGGCCACCGTGATGGCCGTGGCCAAGAAGATCAAGAAGGTCGCCGTGGTCTCCGGCGTGTGCGATGGCTTCATCGGCAACCGCATGATCGAGCAGTACAGCCGCCAGGCCGGCTTCCTGCTCGATGAAGGCGCCACGCCGCAGCAAGTGGACAAGGCCGTCGAGAAGTGGGGCATGGCCATGGGCCCGTTCCGCATGGGCGATCTGGCCGGCAACGACATCGGCTGGGCCATCCGCAAGCGCCGCTACACAGAGAAGCCCGACATGCGCTACAGCGCCACGGCCGACAAGCTGTGCGAGTTGGGCCGCTTCGGCCAGAAGACCGGCGCCGGCTGGTACGACTACGAAGCCGGCAAGCGTGAGCCCATCCCCTCGGCCGTGGTCGAAGAGATGCTGGACAAGCACCGCGCGGAGAAGGGCATCACGCCGCGCCAGATCAGCGATGAAGAGATCATCGGCCGCCTGATCCTGGCCCTGGCCAACGAAGGCGCCTACATCCTGGAAGAAGGCATCTCGTCGCGCGCTTCCGACATCGACATGGTCTACCTGACGGGCTACGGCTTCCCCGTGTTCCGCGGCGGCCCGATGTTCTACGCCGACACCCTGGGCCTGAAGACCGTGGTCGAGACCATGAAGAAGTTCCAGCAGAACCCGCTGGACGATGCAAAGGGCTGGGAGCCGGCACCGCTGCTGGCCAAGCTGGCGGCTGAAGGCAAGTCCTTCAACGGCTGAGCCTGATCCAGAACAAGGCACCGACACGGTCGCGTCCACAAGAAGGTCTGCAGCGCTCTTCGGTCTGCAGACCTTTTTTTCGGCCGCGCGTTGGTGCCGACAGGTCTTTCTACTGCGCCATGAGCGCCTGGGGGCAGCATGTCCTTCATTGAAACCACGCACAACGGCCACATCCTTGAGATCCGCGTCAACCGGCCCGAGAAGCACAACGCGCTGTCGCCCGAGATGTACCGCGACATCGCCCGGGCCTATGGCGAACTCAACCGCAACCCCGAGTTGCGTGTGGCCCTGTTCCATGCCGAGGGCAAGCATTTCACTTCCGGCGTCGAGCTGGACAAGTGGGCGCCCATCTTCGGCAATGGCAAGGGCTTCGAGGTGGGCGAGGGCGAGATCGACCCCTTCGGCCTGACCGGCCCGCGCCACAGCAAGCCGGTGGTGATGGCCGTACAGGGCAACTGCTTCACCTGGGGTGTCGAGATGATGCTCAACACCGAGGTGCGCGTCGCGGCCGAGGACACGCGCTTCGCGATGCTGGAGGTCAAGCGCGGCATCTTCCCGTGTGGAGGCGCGACCCTGCGCCTGCCGCAGCAGATGGGCTGGGCCAATGCGCAGCGCTACCTGCTCACGGGTGACTTCTGGTACGCCGACCTGGCCTTGCGCACAGGCCTTGTGCAAGAGGTGGTGCCGGCCGGCGAGCAACTGGCCAAGGCACGTGCCATTGCCGAGCAGATCGCCAATGCCGCGCCGCTGGGCGTGCAGAACGTGCTCAAGTCCACCCGCACCGCCTGGAACCAGGGCGAGGCCGAAGCCGCCAGCCACCTGTTCAAGGATCTGCTGCCCGTGATGCAGAGCGAGGATGCGGCTGAAGGTATTCGCTCTTTCATCGAACGGCGCGATGCCGTGTTCAAGGGCCGCTGAGCGAGCCCAGCCGGCGCTGATCAGGCGCTGATCTGATCTTGCGCCGGACCACATCGAATCGAGAATCACCATGACCCATCGCGCCACCGTCGATTTCCTGCTGCACGACTGGCTCCACGCCGACACCCTGTGCGACCGCGAGCGCCACGCCGAGCACAGCCGCGAGACCTTCGACGCCGTGCTCGACCTGAGCGAAAAGCTCGCGGCCGAGCAGTTCGCCCCTCACAACCGCCTGATCGACATCCGCGAGCCCGAGTTCGACGGCGTGGCCGTGAGCCTGCCGGCCGAAACGCCCGTGGCGCTCAAGGCCTTCGGTGAAGCCGGCCTGGTGGGGGCCAGCAAGGATGCGGAACTGGGCGGCATGCAGTTGCCCACCGTCGTCGAGATCGCCTCGATGAGCTTTTTCTACAAGGCCAGCGTGGGCCTGGCGGCCTACCCGATGCTCACGCGGGGCAACGCCAACACCATCGTGGCGCACGGCACGTCGGTGCAGATCGAGACCTTCGCCAAGCCAGGCCTGGAGGGGCGCACCTTCGGCACCATGTGCCTGAGCGAGCCGCAGGCCGGCTCCAGCCTGTCGGACATCAACACGCGGGCCGTGCCTGATGTCGAGGGCGATGGCAGTGGCACCGATTGGATGCAGGACCCGCTGGGCCAGCGCTACCGACTCAAGGGCAACAAGATGTGGATCTCGGGCGGCGAGCACGAGATGGGCGAGAACATCGTGCACCTGGTGCTGGCCAAGATTCCTGGGGATGACGGCAAGCCCGTGCCTGGCGTGAAGGGCATCTCGCTGTTCATCGTGCCGCGCAAGCTGGTCAAGGCCGATGGCAGCATTTCCAAGCAACGCAATGACGTGGCCCTGGCCGGCCTGAACCACAAGCTCGGCTACCGTGGCACCGTCAACACGCTGCTGAACTTCGGCGAGGGCAAGTTCCCGGTGAACGGCCAGGCCGGTGCCGTGGGTTACCTGATCGGCAAGCAGGGCGAGGGCCTGAAGTGCATGTTCACGCTGATGAACGAGGCGCGCATCGGCGTGGGCCTGGGCGCGACCATGCTGGGCTACGCCGGCTACGAGGCCTCGCTCAACTACGCCAAGGAGCGCCCACAGGGCCGGCATGTGGCGGCAGGCGGCAAAGACCACAGCGCACCGCAGATCCCCATCATCGAGCACACCGATGTCAAGCGCATGCTGCTGATGCAGAAGGCCGTGGTCGAAGGCGGTCTGGCCCTGGGCCTGCTGTGTTCGCAACTGGTCGATGACGAGATGACCGGCACGCCCGAGCAGGGCGAGAACGCCCGTCTGCTGCTGGAGCTGCTCACGCCGATCGCCAAGAGCTGGCCCAGCGAATGGGCGCAGGAGGCCAACAGCCAGGCCATCCAGATCCTGGGCGGCTATGGCTACACGCGCGATTTCCCGGTGGAGCAGTACTGGCGTGACAACCGCCTGAACATGATCCACGAAGGCACGCATGGCATCCAGGGGCTGGACCTGCTGGGCCGCAAGGTGGTGATGAACGGTGGCAAGGCCCTGAGCGTGCTGGCCGAGCGCATCAGCCAGACCATCCAGAAGGCCGGCCATGTGCCCGGCCTGGCCGAACACGGTACCGCGCTGGCGCAGGCGCTGCAGAAGGTGGGCGCATCGACCAAGGCCGCCTGGGCCACCGGCGTGCCTGAAGAAGCCCTGGCCAATGCCACGCCCTACCTGCAGGCCTTTGGCCACACGGTGCTGGCGTGGATCTGGCTGGAGTTGGCGCTGGCCGCCAAGGAGGCTCAAGCTGAAGGCGAGTGGGACAAGCGCCCCGAAGGTCCCGGCTTTCTGCAAGGCAAGCTGGCCGCCGCTGATTACTTCTTTGCCTACGAGCTGCCCAAGATCGACGCCTGGCTGGGCGTGGTCTCGCGCCGCGATCTGACCTGTGCCAAGGCGCAGGCCGACTGGTTCTGAACACTTCAAGGGATACCCGACATGCTCCGACACATCGTGATGTTCACCCTCAAGCGTCCTGAGGATGCCCCCAAGGTCAAGGCCCTGCTGGACAGTTGCAAGGCTTTGGTACCGGGCATCCATGAGTTCGACGTCGGTATCAAGACCGATGGGCTGGACGCCAACTGCGACGTGGTGCTGGTGTCCACCTTTGCCAACGCCGACGCGCTCGACGCCTACCAGCCGCACCCGCACCACCAGGAGGTGGTCAAGCAGATCCGCGAGATGGCCTCCGCCCGCCACGTGCTGGACTACAACGTCTGACCGCGCCACGCAGTACACCAAGGAATCAATGATGAGCAACACCCCCCGCAAGGTTCAGCAACTCTTCGACCTGACTGGCCGCACGGCCCTGGTCACCGGCGGCTCGCGCGGCCTGGGCCTGCAGATGGCCCACGCGCTGGGCGAGGCTGGCGCCAAGGTCGTGATCAGCTCGCGCAAGGCGGCGGATCTTGAGCAGGCCGTGGCCGCGCTACAGGACGCCGGTATCGATGCGCGCTGGGTGGCGGCCGATGCCGGAAACCCCGATGACATCGAGCGCCTGGTCGGTGAGACGCTGGAGCGCGTGGGCGATGTCGACATCCTCGTCAACAACGCCGGTGCCACCTGGGGTGCCCCCGCGCAGGACCACCCGCTCGAAGCCTGGGACAAGGTGATGAACCTCAACGTGCGTGGCTACTTCCTGCTGTCGCAGGCGATTGCCAAGCGCAGCATGATCGCCCGCAAGAAGGGCCGCATCATCAACGTGGCCTCCATCGCCGGCCTGGGGGGCAACCCGCCCTTCATGCAGACCATCGCCTACAATACCAGCAAGGGCGCGGTCGTGAACTTCACGCGCGCACTGGCCTGCGAATGGGGCCAGCTGGGCATCAACGTCAACGCCATCGCGCCGGGCTTCTTCCCGAGCAAGATGACGGCGGGCCTGCTGGGCGCCGTCGGCGAGGACAACATCGCCAAGCACGCACCGCTGCTGCGCGTGGGTGATGACGAAGACCTCAAGGGCGCCACCGTGCTGCTCGCATCGGATGCCGGCAAGCACATCACCGGCCAGATCCTGGCGGTCGATGGCGGCGTGAGCGCCTGCACGGGCGGCTGAGCCGGCGCCGAGGCAAATCACCATGGCCATTCCCTTCGCCGTCAACATCCCCTTCGTGACCGTGCTGGGCGCCGAGTTGCAGCGCTACGAAGGCGGCCAGGCCGAGCTGACCCTGCAGCTGCGTGAAGACGCGCACACCAACTCCTTTGGCGTGGCCCACGGCGGTGTGCTGATGACCCTGCTCGATGTGGTCATGGCGCACGCCGCACGCAGCATCCACCGCCATCTGCCCGATGGCGGACCGGGCCTGGTCACGCTGGAGATGAAGACCAGCTTCATGCGCCCCGGCCTGGGCCTGCTCACGGCGCACGGCAGCATCCTGCACAGCACGGCCAAGCTGGCCTTCTGCGAAGGCCGTGTCCTCGGTGGTGATGGCGAGCTGTGTGCCCACGCCACCGCCACCTTCAAGTTCCTGCGCGCCTTGCCCATCTCGGGCAAGGAGGCGCGCCCCGCGGCCAAGCCGATCCTGCAAGGCCCCGGGTCCGATTGATCATCCTTCACCCTGAGTAGGAGACACCTCATGAGCCAGATCAACCGCCAGATCCAACTGGCCTCGCGCCCCCAGGGCGAAGCCACCACCGACAACTTCAAGCTGGTCGAGCTGCCTGTGCCTTCGCAGGCCGAGCTGACCGATGGGCAGGTGGTGGTGCGCCATCACTTCCTCTCGCTCGACCCCTACATGCGCGGCCGCATGAACGAGAGCAAGAGCTACGCGCAGCCCCAGCCCCTGAACGACGTGATGATCGGCGGCACGGTGGGTGAGGTGGTCGCCAGCAAGCATCCCAAGTTCGCCGTGGGCGACAAGGTGCTGGGCATGGGCGGCTGGCAAGAGTACTCGGTGGTCGATGCCAATGTGCGCGGCGCCATCCACAAGGTTGACACCACGCACATCCCGCTGTCGGCCTACCTGGGCTCGGTGGGCATGCCGGGCGTGACGGGCTGGTACGGCCTGGTCAAGATCATCAACCCGAAGGAAGGCGAGACGGTCGTCGTCAGCGCCGCCAGCGGTGCGGTGGGCAGCGTGGTCGGCCAACTGGCCAAGGCCCGTGGTTGCCGCGTGGTGGGCGTGGCCGGTGGCGCCGACAAGTGCCGCTACGTGGTCGATGAGCTGGGCTTCGACGCCTGCATCGACTACAAGGAACACAAGGATTCCAAGGCCTTCTACACCGCGCTCAAGGCCGCGACGCCCAATGGCATCGACGGCTACTTCGAGAACGTGGGCGGCATGATCCTGGACGCCGTGATGCTGCGCATGAACGCCTTCGGCCGCATCGCCATGTGCGGGATGATCGCTGGTTACGACGGCCAGCCGCTGCCCCTGTCCAACCCCTCGCTGATCCTGATTTCGCGCCTGAAGATCGAAGGCTTCATCGTGAGCGAGCACCCCGAGGTGTGGCCCGAGGCCACCAAGGAACTCGGTGGCATGGTCGCCACCGGCAAGATGAAGTTCCGCGAATCCGTGGCCGATGGCATCGCCAGCGCGCCTGAGGCCTTCCTGGGCCTGCTCAAGGGCAAGAACTTCGGCAAGCAACTCGTCAAGCTGAGCTGATCCCTTTCAAGAAAGGCATTCACCCATGTCCACACTGGAACTCAAAGCTGGCCGCACGGCCGTGATTACTGGCGCTGGCAGCGGCTTCGGCCTGGAGCTGGCCCGCCTGGGCGCCTCGCGCGGCATGAACCTGGTCCTGACCGACGTGCAGGCCGACGCGCTGGACGCTGCCGTGGCCGAGCTGACCAAGACAGGCGCCAAGGTGGTGTCGCTGCGCGGCGATGTCTCGCGCGCGGAAGACGTGCAGGCCCTGGCCGACCTGTGCCTGGAGCGCTTCGGCGTGCCGCACCTGGTGGTCAACAACGCCGGCGTGGCCCATGGCGGCCTGATCTGGGAGCACACCCAGCGTGACTGGGAATGGGTGCTGGGCGTGAACTTGTTCGGCGTGATCCACGGCGTGCGCATCTTCACGCCGCTGATGCTGGAAGCCGCTCGCAAGGATCCGGCCTGGACGGGCCACATCGTCAACGTGGCCTCGATGGCCGGCCTGCTCAACGCGCCCAACATGGGCGCCTACAACGTGAGCAAGCATGCCGTGGTCAGCCTGAGCGAAACGCTCTACCAAGACCTGGCCCTGGTGACGGATCAGGTCAGCGCCTCGGTGCTGTGCCCATACTTCGTGCCCACCGGCATTCACCAGTCGCACCGCAACCGCCCGGAGGAGCTGCGCAGCGATGCCAAGCCCACGGCCAGCCAGATGATCGCGCAGGTGATGAGCAGCAAGGCCGTCACCTCCGGCCGCCTCACGGCCACCGACGTGGCCAACCTGGTGTTCGATGGCGTGGAGAAAGGCCAGTTCTACCTCTACACACACCCGCAGGCTCTGGCCATGGTGCAGACGCGTCTGGAGGATGTGGTGCAGGTGCGCAACCCGACGGATCCCTTCGTGGGCAAGCCGGAGATCGGTGAGCAGCTCAAGAAGGCGCTGCGCGAGGCCGCGGCTCAGGCTCGCTGAGCTTCGGCAGGGGCGGGTTCAGCGCCCGTCCTGCTCGCGGTGGCGGGCCAGCACCACGTTGCGGCCCGTGAAGCGCTGCACCAGTTGCTCCACGCAATACACCGAGCGGTGTTGCCCGCCGGTGCAGCCGATCGCCACGGTTACGTAACTGCGCTGGTCGCTTTCCAGTGCCGGCAGCCAGCGCAACAGGAAGGCCTCGATCTGGGCGATCAGCTCGCCCGCTTCGGGCTGCTCCCGCAGGTAATCGATCACTGGCTGATCCCGACCGGTCAAGGGCTTGAGCTCCTTGATGTAGTGCGGGTTGGGCAGCATGCGCGAATCGAACACGAAGTCCGCATCCAGCGGCACGCCGTGCTTGTACGCGAAGGACTGGAACACCAGCGTCAGCCGCGATGGCAGGGCCTGCACGGTGTGGCGCACCCAGGTGCGCAATTGGGCCGGCCGCAGCAGGGTGGTGTCGATCACGGCCGAGCGCTCGCGCAGCGGCTCCAGCAACTCACGCTCGCGCTCGATGGTGTCCAGCAGGGCCTGGGCCGAATCGTCGTCCAGCGGCATGGAGGCGGTGTCGCCATCGGTGCTGCCTCGCTGAGAGGCCTGTGGCGACAGCGGGTGTGGGCGCCGCGTTTCCGAAAAGCGGCGCAATAGTGCCTCGTTGCTTGCATCGAGGAACAGCGGGCGTACCACCGTGCCTTCGGTGCGCAGGTTGTCCAGCACGGGCAGCAGATGGTGCAGTGATTTGGCGCTGCGCGCGTCCACGGCCACGGCCAGCAGGCGAGTGCGGCTGGGGTCTTCGCTGGCGCGTTGGCGCTCCAGTGTGAGCAGTTGCGTGAGCAGTTCGGGGGGCAGGTTGTCCACGCAGTAATAGCCGGCGTCTTCCAGTGCGTTCAGGGCGATGGACTTGCCCGAGCCGGACATGCCGGTCAGCACGACGATGTCAAGCGCGGCGCTCATGGGTACTTCCGTGCCTTTTCAGTGATGATGCGGATCAGTTGGGCTGAGTTGCGTCGGCGGGTGAGGCTCATGCCGCTTCCCGGCGTTTGCCACCGGCCTTGCCAGCGCGCGAAGTATCGGCGGCAGCCTGATCGCTCACGGCAGCCTCATGCGCCTGCTTCAGCATGGCCTGTGCATGCGCGCGGCTGGTGTCGGTGATGCTGCCGCCCAGCATGCGGGCGACCTCGTGCACACGGTTGTCGCCGTCCACGGGGCGGATGTCGCTGGTGGTGGTGCCGCCTTGCAGCGCCTTGCTCACCACCAGGTGGTGATGGGCGCTCGCGGCCACCTGCGCCAGGTGGGTCACGGCCAGCACCTGGCGGCCTTCGCCCAGTTGCTGCATCAGGCGGCCCACGGTGTCGGCCACCTGGCCACCCACGCCGGAATCGATCTCGTCGAAGATCAGGGTGTCGACCTGCTCGTCCCTGCCTGCCTGCTGCGAGGTGGTCACGGCAATGGCCAGTGCCAGGCGCGACAACTCACCACCGGATGCGACCTTGCCCAGCGGGCGCGGTGTGCTGCCCGCGTGGCCGGCCACCAGGAACTCGGCCGATTCCAGGCCATAGGCCTGTGGCTCGGGTTGGGTGGTCAAGGCCACCTCGAAGCGGCCACCGGCCATGCCCAGCGACTGCATCGCCTGCGTGACACTGGCGGCCAGTTGCGGCGCGGCCTTGGCGCGCTGGCGCGACACGGTCTGCGCCACCTTCAGCCAGGCGGCATGCGCCTTCTCGGTTTCGCGGGCCAGGCCTTCCAGATCAGCGGCGGCGTCCAGTTCGTCCAGTTCGGCCTTCCAGGCTTGCAGGGTGGCGGGCAGTTCGTCGGCGGTCTTGCGGAAGCGCCGGGCCAGGCCCATCCAGGTCGAGAGGCGTGCATCCAGCTCGCCCAGGCGATCCGGATCCAGCTCGGTGTGGCGCAGCGCGGCGTTCAGGCTGTGGGCGGCATCCTGCAATTGCGCCTGGGCGCTGCGCAGCACCTCCAGCGCATTGCCCAGATTGGGCTCCACACCGGCCACGTCTTCCAATGCATGGATGGCGCGTGAGGTGAGGCTGTCGGCGCTGTCATCGGCCTCGGACACGACGTTCAAGGCGAGCTGCGCGGCATCCAAGATGGCCTGCCCATGTGCCAGGCGCTGGTGCTCGGCGTTCAGTTCGGGCCATTCGTCGGCGCCGGGGTTGAGCTTGTCCAGCTCGGTGATCTGCCATTGCAGGCGCTCGCGCTCGCTGTCCAGGCTGGCTTGGCGGGCCTTGGCTTCATCCAGCCGGCGCTGGGCCTCGCGGCGGGTGGTCCAGGCGGCTTGCAGCGCGGTGGTGTCCACGCCGGCCTGTGCATCCACCAGCGCGCGCACCGAATCGGCACGCGTCAGGCTCTGCCAGGCATGCTGGCCGTGGATGTCGACCAGGTGCTCGCCCAGTTCGCGCAGTTGCGCCACGGTGGCGGTGCTGCCGTTGATCCATGCGCGGCTCTTGCCCTGGGCATCGACCACGCGGCGCAGCAGCAGGGCGGGCTGCTCGTCGTCGATGGCATCGAAGCCGGCTTCTTCAAGCCACGGGGCCAGGCGCGCGATCAAGGGGGCGGAGGGCTCGAACTCGGCGGTGATGTCCGCACGCGCCGCGCCTTCTCGCACCACGCCGGCATCGCTGCGGCTGCCCAGGGCCAGTTGCAGCGCGTCGATCAGGATGGACTTGCCCGCGCCGGTCTCGCCGGTCAGGGCCGTGAAGCCGGCGCCCAGATCCACTTCCAGGGCCGTGACGATCACGAAATCCCGCAGGGTCAGGCGGCGCAGCATCAGCTCACTCCTTCGTTCCAGCGCAGCTTGCGGCGCAAGGTGGCGTAATAGTTCCAGCCCTTGGGGTGCAGGAAGCGCACCCGGTGGGCCGATCGGCGCACCGTCACGCGGTCGCCGGGCAGCAGGCTGGCCAGGCTCTGCATGTCGAAGTTCATGCTCGCGTCCTTGGCCGCCACGATCTCGATGGTGATGGTGCCCGAATCCGGCACCACGATCGGCCGGTTGGACAGCGTGTGCGAGGCGATCGGCACCACCACCCAGCCACCCAGCCCGGGGTGGATGATGGGGCCGCCGGCCGACAGCGAATACGCGGTCGATCCGGTGGGCGAGGCCACGATCAGGCCATCGGCGCGGTAGTTGGCCACGAACTGGCCATCGACCTCGGCGCGCAACTCGACCATGCTGGCGGTGGCGCCGCGGCTCACGACCACTTCGTTGATCGCGAAGCCTTCGTAGATGGTGTCGACACCTCCATCGCGGTTGGGGCGCAGCACGGCGCCGGCCAGCATGGCGCGCTTTTCTTCTTCGTACTGGCCGCTGAGGATCTGGGGCAGGGCGGTCGTCATCTCCTTGTGCTGGATGTCGGTGATGAAGCCCAGACGGCCCTGGTTGATGCCGATCAGCGGGATGTCAAACGGGGCTAGTTCGCGCGCGATGGCCAGCATGGTGCCGTCGCCGCCCAGCACGACGGCCACGTCGCACTGCTTGCCGATGTCCTGCACGGACAGCGCGGGGTAGTCGGTCATGCCCGTGTTCTGTGCGGTTTCAAGCTCCAGCGACACGTCCAGGCCGGCGCGGGCCAGCAGGTGGGCGACGTCCTCCAGAACAGGCCGGATACCACGCGCGTGGTACTTGCCCACCAGGGCGGCGTGACGGAAGCGGCAGGGCAATTGGGGCATGTCTGGAATTACACCACAGGGGCATGACGGCACGGCGACGCTCTAGAATGAAACGACATGCTGGAAGACCGCGCCAAACTCCTCCTGAAAACCCTGGTCGAGCGCTACATCGCCGACGGGCAACCCGTGGGCTCGCGCACGCTGTCGCGGGCGTCCGGATTGGACCTGTCCGCCGCCACCATCCGCAATGTGATGGCGGATCTGGAAGAGCTGGGCCTGATCGTGAGCCCGCACACTTCGGCTGGGCGCGTGCCCACCCCGCGTGGCTACCGCATGTTCGTGGACACCATGCTCACGCGTGGGCGTGGTTTTGACGATCTGGCCGGCGGCGCCCACCACCAGCAACTGCAGCCCGACCAGCCCCAGCGCGTGATCACCAACGCCGCGCAGATGCTGTCCAGCCTGTCGCAGTTTGTGGGCGTGGTCACGGCGCCGCGCAAGGCCAGCGCCTTTCGCCATGTCGAGTTTTTGCGTCTGGGTGATCGCCGCGTGCTGGTCATCCTGGTCTCGCCCGATGGCGATGTGCAGAACCGCGTGATCTTCACCGCGCAGGATGTCACGCAGAGCCAACTGGTCGAGGCCAGCAACATCCTCAACACCCACTATTCGGGCCTGACCATTGAGCAGATGCGCGAGCGCCTGCGGCAGGAGGTCGATGCCCTGCGCGCCGACATCGCCTCGCTGATGAGCGCGGCCGTGCAGGCCGGCAGCGAGGCCATGGAAGAGAACACCGACCAGGTGGTGGTGTCTGGCGAGCGCAACCTGCTGCAGGTGCAGGATTTCAGCAACGACCTGGGATCGCTGCGCCGCATGTTCGACCTGTTCGAGCAGAAGACCCAACTGATGCGTCTGCTCGACGGCTCAAGCCGCGCCGAGGGCGTGCAGATCTACATCGGTGGTGAAAGCCAGGTGGTGCCGTTCGAGGAACTGTCCGTCGTGTCGGCACCGTACCAGATCAACGGCCAGGTGGTCGGCACGCTGGGCGTGATCGGCCCCACCCGCATGGCCTACGACCGCATGATCGAGATCGTGGACATCACGTCCCGGCTGGTCAGCAACGTGCTCAGCCAGAAGTAAACGCTTTCATGGGGCCGCTTAGAGCCCTCTGCGCTGACCAAGTCTTGTTTTTGGTATTGGTATTTCTTTAAAATTTACCAAGAAAATTCGATTTTACTTATCGATGCCGCTTGCCTATCGTGAGGCTGCTTCCCACAACCACAAGGCACATCGATGACCAAAACGACCATATCCCCCCTGGCCCAAGCGACTCGGTAAGACCGTGTTGGGCCTGGCCCTGCTGCTGGCCCTGGGCTGCGGCCTGATCAGCGCGGGCGACCGCACCCTGCCCATCGGCCCCGAGCCCGCTGGCCTGGCCACCTTGCCCGCCACCCAACCACCGCAGGGCCTGGCCTTCACGACCTTGCAGACTTCGCAATCCAAGGGCGCGGCCGAGGCCCTGATTGTGGGCGGTGGCCGCTGGTGGGTGCACCGCCGGCCCGTGCAGGTGGCCGTGCTGGTGCGCCACCCCAAGGGCTAGTTGCTGTTGGACACCGGCCTGGGCCGCCAGGTGGACGCGCAGTTCGCCGTCAACAACCTGTTCCATCGCCAGGTGTTCGCCTACGAGCGTGGCGACCATTTGCCCGTGGCCGACCAGTTGCAGCGCCAGGGCTGGCCGCTCAAAGGCATCAGCATGATCGTGCCCTCGCACATGCACTGGGACCATGTCAGCGGCCTGCCGGATTTCCCGGATGCCGAGGTGTGGGCCACGCCCGCCGAGCGCGAAGAGGCCGATCACGCCCACGCGCCTGCCTTTTTGCACAGCCAGTTCGACGGCGTGAAGCCCTGGCGCGAGCTGCGCTTCGACGGCCCGCCCGTGCTGGGCTTCGCGCACAGCCATGATGTGTTCTGCGATGGCAGCGTGCTGCTGCTGCCCTTGGGCGGTCACACGGCGGGGCAGGTGGGCATGCGGCTGAGCCTGCCCTCGGGCCAGCGCTACCTGTTCACGGGTGACGTGACCTGGGCGATCGAAGGTTTCAATAAGCCGGCCGACCGGTCCTGGCTGCTGCGCCGCATCCTGCCGCTGGACCACGACCCGGCCGCCAACCAGGCTGCCATTGTGCACATCTACCAACTGATGCAGCGCCACCCGCGGACATCACCGTGGTGCCCGCGCACGACGAGAACGTGCTCAAGACCTTGCCGCATTTCCCCGAACTGAGAGGCTGACCACCCGCATGAACCTGCGCAACCTGCGTTACTTCTGCGCCGCCTACGAGGTGCGCACCACAGTGGGCGCGGCGCGGCAATGCCATGTCACGCAGCCGGTGATCTCGAACGCCATCGCCCAGCTGGAAGAAGAGCTGGGGGCGCAGTTGTTCACGCGCCAGCAGCGCGGCCTGCTGCCCACCGCGGCGGCGCAGCGCCTGTACCGCCTGGGCGGCAAGCTGCTGGCCGATGCCGAGGCGCTGGTGGAAACCTTTCAGGATGCGGCCAGCCACCCGCGCCTGAGCCTGCGCGTGCACCCGTCGATGAACATCGAGTGCGCCACCTGCGGCGTGAGCTGACGCACCTGGAGGTGTCCGTGCACAGTGACGATGCCGGTGATGCGGCCACGCTGGGCCAGCCCGTGGACGCCGACCTGGTGGCCGACACCTGCGTGCCCACGGGCCATGTCTTCGTGCCGCTGTGGGAAGAGCAGTACGCCCTGGTGGTGCCGCCGGATCACCCACTGGCGATCCGTGAAGCGGTGGCCTTGCAGGATCTGCATGGCGTGGCTTTCGTGGAGCGCACGCATTGCGAATTGGCGGCCAGTTGGCACGCCGGCATGGGCCCGTTGCAGGTGGTGCCCGACGTGCGCGCCCGCGTGCGCAGCGAGGAATGGGCGCTGGGGCTGGTGGCCGCCGGCGTGGGCGTGACGATCGCGCCGCTGCACCTGGCGCGCCAGCGCGATGACGTGGTGGTGCGGGGCGATGTGCCTGAGCTGCAGGCCGCGAAGAGGCGGGTGGGGCTGGTGCACTCGGGCCGGGCCGAGGGCACGCTGGCGGAGGTGTTGCGGGTTTGCGAGGCCTGGGTGGCGGGTGGGGTGCTGGCGGGGGCGTGAGCCGACTTAGAATGGCGCACTGTTTCGCCAGATTTCTGGGCCTCTAGCTCATGCTTGGTTAGAGCAGCGGACTCATAATCCGTTGGTGCCGGGTTCGACTCCCGGGGGGCCTACCAAGCGTTCAAAAGCCAACCTCACGGGGTTGGCTTTTTCGCCTGCCGTCGTCCGTGCTCGCATCGCATGTAAGGCGATGTCGACACGGCATCGGCCACTTGGACTATTCAACGCACCCAGCGTCTCAGCGACGATGTGACCTTGGCGACCCAACACGCCTCGCGCCCTGCCATTGCCCGCATCGACGTGAACGACATGTTCGGGCTTGTCTGTTGGGCTCAGCATTTCCGGGTGTCCCGGCAGCATGTGCGGCAAGCCGTGCAGCGTGTGGGAGATGATGCGGAGCAGGTGGCTTTGTACCTGGCACGCTCGGTGTGCGCCACCGTGACGCAGGTTTGGCCTCGCTGGGCGATCTGAACTTATCGGCGCTCAGTCTTCCAGCGTTTTCAGGCGATCCTGCAGGCGCCGGACTTCTTCTTCCAGATCAGCCACCAGAGCGGCCAGCTCGGGCAGGGCGTCGAAATCACGCTCCAGGCAGGCCAGCCTGCGCAGGCGCGTCAGGGTGACGGCGTTGTAGCAGCGGGTGGCGTCCGGCGCGTCGGGGCAGGCCAGCAGCGCGCCATCGGCCAACCGCTGCTCCAGCCAGCAGGCTTCGACCACGCCCAGGCGGCACAGGTCGTCCAGATCGAACCACAGCTCTTCGAGCGGTGCTTCGATGATCACGGTGATGTCGCTCATCGTGGCTCCTCCTCTTTGGGCCGCCAGTCCGCTTCGGAGGCGGCCACCTTGCGGGCGTCAAACTCGTTTTTCAATGCATCGGACATCTGCTCGTAGAACTCGCGGGCGCGCGGATCATGCGCGCTGGGCAGCACCACGCGCAGCTTGAGCTCCAGATCGCCCGGGGTGGGTGAGGGCAGACCCTTGCCACGCACCGTGAGCGACTGGCCGCTCTGCGCACCGGCCGGCACGCGCACGTTCAGGCCCGGGCCGTGGGGCAGGGGCACGGGCACCACCGCGCCCAGTGCGGCTTCCCAGGGAGCCACGGGCAGTTCGGCCAGCAGGTTGGTGCCATCGAGCTTGAAATCGGGATGCGGTTTGATCTGCACTTCCAGCAGCAGGTCGCTAGGCGAACTGCCCCGGCTGGCCGGTGCGCCCTGGCCGGCCAGGCGGATCATCTGCCCGGGCCGCACGCCGGCCGGGATCTTGACCTGCAGTTTGCGTTCGCCGACCGAGGCATGGCCTTGCGCATCGAACTGCGGTGATTTGAGGGTAATGGTGCGTGTGGAGCCGCTCCAGACATCGGCCAGATCCAGCGCGACGGTGGCGCGTTGATCCTCGCCCCGCGCAGATGACGACGCCTTGGCGCGGGCGCCCACGCCCATGCGGCCGAACAGGTCGCTGAAGAAATCGCTGAAGCCGTTGGTGTCGGCCACGCCTGGGCCAGTGTTGCTGCTGGCGCTGGTGTGGGCGGCGGTGTCCGCATAGGCCTTGGCGGCTTCGGCCGGGCTGCGGGGGCGGGCGGCTTCTTTGCCGAAAGGGGGCTGCCGAAAGGCGGCTTCACCGGCTTCGCGTTGTTCGACCAGGCGGTCATAGGTGGCGCGCTTGTCGGGATCGGAGAGCACCGCGTAGGCCTCGTTGATCTCGCGCATGCGCTGCTCGGCCTTGTCTTCCTTGCTGATGTCGGGGTGAAAGCGGCGGGCCTGGCCTCTGAACGCCTTCTTGATCTCCTCCAGCGTGGCCTGGCGTGCAACGCCCAGCCTGGCGTAGTAATCGTGAAACTCCATGGGCGAGCGCTCCTCCCGTTGCTGCAGGGACGAGGCCCATGGTAGGCGGGTGGGCAAGCCCTGGCTGCCGACCCAGGAATCGGGCTGCATCGGGCCGACGCGGATCCGGCCCTGCCCGGGCACAATAAGGGCCATGGACGCCTCCCAAGATTTCTTCGACCTGTACACCCATGGTTTTGCCCGCGTGGCGGTGGCGGTGCCCGCCATCCGCGTGGCTGATCCGGCCTGGAACGCGGCGCGCACGGTCGAACTGATGCAGGAGGCGGCTGGTTGGGGCGCTGCGCTGGTGGCGTTTCCGGAATTGGGCCTGTCGGGCTACACCTGCGATGACCTGTTCCACCAGCATGCCCTGCTGGACGCCTGCGAGGCGGCGCTGGGCCTGGTGGTGACGGCCTCTGCCACTTTGCCGATCGCGGCTGTGGTTGGCCTGCCCCTGCGCGTGGACGAGCGCCTGTTCAACTGCGCGGTGGTGGTGCAGGGCGGCCAGGTGCTGGGCGTGGTGCCCAAGACTTTCCTGCCCAACTATGCCGAGTTCTACGAAGCGCGCCAGTTCAACGCCGCGCCCACGGCCCTGCGCGACACGGTGAGCCTGCTGGGTAGCACCGTGCCTTTCGGCAGCCTGCTGTTCGAGTGCGGCGATGTGGCGCGCCTGACCTTCCACATCGAGATCTGCGAAGACCTGTGGGTGCCGATCCCGCCCTCGTCGTTCGCGGCGCTGGCCGGGGCCACAGTGCTGGTGAACCTGTCGGCATCCAACGTCACGGTGGGCAAGGCCGACTACCGCCAGCGCCTGGTCAGCATGCAGTCGGCACGCTGCCTGGCGGCCTACCTGTATTCATCGGCCGGCGCCGGCGAATCGACCACCGACCTGGCCTGGGACGGCCAGTCGCTGGTGTGCGAGAACGGTGAGCTGCTGGCCGAATCCGAGCGTTTTGCCGCCGGCTCGCACCTGATCACGGCCGATGTCGATCTTGAGCGCCTGGCCCACGAGCGCATGCGCCAGACCAGCTTTGGCCAATCAGCCGCCTTGCACCGTACGCAGGTCGAGGCCTTCCGCCGCGTGCCCTTTACGCTGGGCCTGCCGCAGGCGCGCCGCCCCCTGCAGCGCCATGTGGAGCGCTTTCCCTATGTGCCCTCCGACCCGCGTCGCCGCGATGAGCGCTGCCACGAGGTCTACAACATCCAGGTGCAGGCCTTGGTGCAGCGTCTGAGCGTGGCGGGCCAGGGCAAGCTGGTGATCGGCGTGTCCGGCGGGCTCGATTCCACCCACGCGCTGCTGGTATGTGCCAAGGCCGTGGACCTGCTAGGCCGCCCGCGCAGCGACATCCTGGGCATCACGATGCCGGGCTTCGCGACCAGCACGCGCACCCTGGACCAGGCCCATCGCCTGATGCAGGCCATCGGCTGCACGGTGCAGCAGATCGACATCCGTCCCAGCTGCGAGCAGATGCTGAAAGACATCGGCCACCCGCACACGCCCGAGAACTCCGTCTACGACGTGACCTTCGAGAACGTGCAGGCCGGCGAGCGCACCAGCCACCTGTTCCGCCTGGCCAACCTGCACCACGGCATCGTGGTGGGCACGGGCGACCTGAGCGAGCTGGCGCTGGGCTGGTGCACCTATGGCGTGGGCGACCACATGTCGCACTACAACGTGAATGCCAGCGTGCCCAAGACGCTGATCAAGCACCTGGTGCGCTGGGTGGCAGACACGCAGCAGTTGGGCGACCAGGGCAGCGAGGTGCTGCACGCCATCGTCGACACCGAGATCAGCCCGGAGCTGGTGCCCGGCGCCGATGGCGACCAGCCCGGCCAGAGCACCGAGAGCTTCATCGGCCCGTACGAGTTGCAGGATTTCCACCTGTTCCAGCTGGTGCGTTATGGCTTCTCGCCATCGAAGGTGGCCTTCTTGGCCTACAGCGCCTGGCACGACCGCGAGCAGGGCCGCTGGCCGCAGGGGCCGGGCGTGCCGCACAACCAGTACACGCTGGCCGAGATCAAGAAGCACCTGGGCGTGTTCCTCAAGCGCTTCTTTACCAATCAGTTCAAGCGCTCGTGCGTGCCCAATTCGCCCAAGGTGGGCTCGGGCGGATCGCTCTCGCCGCGCGGGGATTGGCGTGCGCCCAGCGATGCACCGCCCATCACCTGGCTGGATGAGCTGGCGCGGGTGCCCGATCAGGGTTGACGGCGCCGATCAGAACTTGAAGATCGTGAAGCCCGCGCCCAGGCTGGTCTGCCGGAAGTTGTAGTCCAGCAGGGTCTCGCCATAGCCGTGGAAGGCCTGCACGTACCAGCGCAGGCCATCAGGGTGCTCGGCGTTGACGGGGTAGGACCAGTTCAGCTCCACCGAGCCTCGGCCGCTCAGTGAGGGGCGCCACGTGAGTGATGCGATGGAGCGCCCCGGCGACCAGTTGACCTGCGCCTGCACATTGCCCAGGTAGCGCTCGATGTCCGGGTTGTCGTCGTACTTGTCGTTGCTTTTGGCCAGAGGTGCTTCCACGCGCAGGTTGGCGTTGAGCCCGCCACGCTCCACGCCGAAGGAGGCGTAGGCGCGGTTCCAACTGCGCGACAGTTTGTCGGACTGGCCGTTGGACTGGTGGACCAGACCGACGCTGGTCAGGCGCCACTTCCATCCGAAAGGCAGGTGCTGCATCCCCGAGGGCATGGGCACCATGTAGATCAGCTCGGGCTGATAGTCGGTGTTGCGAAAGGGCGAGGACTCCTCGTTGTTCCAGGTCTGCCAGGTCGATTGCTGGGTGTAGGCCACCCAGAGGTCCGCATTGGGCAGCAGCACGTCTTCGAACACCTTGGTGCGTAGCGAGATCTGCAGCTTGGTCTCCAGGTGCTGGAAGTTGGGCAGGCTGTTGGCCACGCCGCGCGAGGGGCTGCTGGGGTGCTGGTTGACCTTGCGCATGCCCCGCAGCGGCAAGAAGAAATTGGGCCGGTAGGCGGTGTAGTTGAAGGTGCCGCGCTTGTCCGCCGGTGACAGCTCCCAGAAGCGCGAGAGGAAACCTTCATCGGGCGGTGTGTCGCCGGTGGGGGGCATGCTGCCCGGCGGGGCCACAACCACCTGCGCGGGGGCGCCGGGCTGGGCTGTCTCGGCCTGGGCCGCAATGGGCGATGCCGGCAAGGCCAGCATGGCTTGCCCGTTCATCTGACGGTCGTAGCAGGCCAGGCGCGCGGTGTTGTCGCTCACCTTCATGCAGGCCTGCAGCTCTGTCGAGATGGCGGCGGGCGCTGGCGGGGCCGCCTGCTGCGCCACCACAGGCAGGGCGCTCAAGGCTAAGGTGGTGGATGCCCAGGTGCGCGCCAAAGGGGCTGCGGGCCGTGCTCGAAGATGGTTGCGGGGCATGAAGGGCTCTGGGTGAGGTTCTTCCGCGCGCCAGGGCATGCAAGCCCTGGCGCAGCATCGCCCCGCAGCATAGAGGCTTGTGAGAATTTGTGAAGCCGGGCGATGGCTCGGCACCACGTAGGGGGGCGCTGACGTCAGTGACGCACGGGCTGTTTTGCGGAAGGCGCCAGGTAGTCTCGCACGGCCTTCTCCACATGCAGCTTGATCTCTGCGCGTGTGGGAAGGGCGGCGCCAGGCTCGTCGAAGGTGGCGGCGTATTCGTACAAGGGCACAAAAAGGCTGTCCTTGTCTGGCGCGCCTTTCAGGCGCAAGGGCTCGGGCCGCGCGATCAGGCGGTCCCATTGCCGGCGCACCTCTGACCACACCGGCTCGGTGGCCTGCAGGTAGCGGTCGCCGGGGCTCCAGTCATAGCCTTCGATGCGTTCGTAGCGGTTGAAGCCCAGCTCGCGCGCCACCACCGCATCCTTGGGCAGCAAGTGGCCGGCGGCATCGAGCTTGGCCTTGAGGTTGGCCTGTTCATGCATCCAGCCCGTGGGCGTGATGATGTGGCGGTTGTTGCCGATCAGCACCTGGTAGTCATTGCGCACGCTGAACTCGCGCCGGGGCAGGGGGCGCCAGCCATCGGCATCGCTCCAGGCGGAGTAGTTGCCCAGATGCTGCCAGGCGGCCACGCCCGAATAGCGCGGCGAATCATCGACCTGGTAGACCGTCTGGCGCCACTGGCCCTTGCGCTGTGCCGCCGGCACGGCCACGCGCTGCCAGGTGTTGTGGCCGCGGTAGACCAGTTGGTCCTTGGGTTCGTAGTGCCAGTCCTGCCGCCAGTGCTTGACCACGAAGGGCGGTTCGGTCTTGCCATCCTCGCTCACCATGGTCATCACCAGCAGGTGCTGCAGCACGATGGCGGTGCCCTTGTCCTCCAGCACGTAGACCTTCTCGGTGCCCCAGCTCTGGTAGGGTTTGTCGGGTTGGAAGGCAGCGGTGAAGCCCGCCACCTCGATGAAGTCGAAGCTGGCGCGGTAGGCGCCGGCCATGGCCAGGATGGCCCGGCGATCACGCTCGAAGCCACTCAGGCCCGGGGCCTGCAGTGCCTGCCATTCCGCCGTGGGCTGGGTCACGGGTTGTACGGCGGAGCCGGCGGTGCTGCCGCCACGGGGTGCCAGCGAGGATTCGTCCAGGAACTTCCACGAGAAGGTGTACTGGCGAAGGCGCGGTTCTTTGGGCGTTGCAGTGGCGGCGGGAGCGGTGTCGCCCGAGGCCGTGGTGCTGGCCGCGGAGGCCGAAACCGCGGATGCAGGCGCAGCCTTGGCGCCATACGCGAAGGCGCTACCGTGCACCGTCATGTCCATGAGGGCTGCGACAGCGAAGGTGCCCAGGCCGAGCAGGCGGGGCAGATGTGGCGCACGTGGCATGCATGCCAGAGGCCGTCGATGCGAAAGGAGCTGGATCATGGTCGTCAGGCGAAGTGATGGTCCAGCCCGCGATCATGCATGAAAGTGGTGCGCCCGCACCGATGGCCTCAAGCGCGAAAAGGGCCTGAGGTCATGCGGGGGGCGCATATGAGGCCTGAGCTCAGGCGCGGCGACGCTGGCGGGCGATCAGGCCGACGATGCCCAGGCCGGCCAGGGCGTAGGCCAGGCTGCCAGCCTCGGGCACGGGCGAGGTCAGCACGAAGGACAGGTTGTCGGCATAGCCGTCGTTGTCACCGCCGCCCTGGCGCTCCATGGACAGCGAGAACTGCAGCTGCGCCACGCCCACGGGCAGGACTCCGCTGGCTTCGCGGAAGAACAGGCCCGTCTGGTTGCCACGGTCACCGGGGGTGACGGGGCCGATGGAGGCGAAGCCGATCTCATTGCCGGTGATGTCCAGGAAGGACACGTACAGCAGGGCGTTGTCGCCCTGGGACTGCCAGCCGCCCAGCCAGCCGGTGAGCGAGTACTCGACCGGTGCGCCCGTGGCGGTCAGGCTGCTCACGTCGATGATCTGGAAGCCCGCGCTCTGGCCGCCGACACCGGTGAACATCTTGCTGCCGCGGTCCACGGGGCCGGGCTGCGTGGGCAGAACCCAGTTGCTGCCGTAGTTCACGGACTGGAACAGGTCGTAGCCGTCGAAGGCGGTCCAGCCGCTGACACCGCTTTCGGCGGCGCCATTGCTGATCAGGTTCTGGTTGTAGCTGGCGGCCTGGGCGGCCAGGCTGAGGGTGGCGGCCGCGAGGGCCAGGATGTGCTTGAACTTCATGGTGATGCTTTCTTGAGAAATCGAGGGAAATGGATGGGGGCGTGATCAGACCTGGTACTGGTCCAGCAGGGCCGTGCCTTGCATGGCCGGATCGCTGATGGAGGCTTCGCCCGTTTCCAGGTGGCCCGCGAAGCGGCGGCTCCAGCCGGCCAGGTTCTTCACGCGCATGCCCTGGTCGTACCAGTGGTGGCTGTCGGCCAGCGGCAGACGCAGGGTCTGCGAGCTGCGGGCGGGCACGGCGATCTCACGGGCGGGGCTGTTGTCGTACTTCAGGGCCTGCAGCACGAAGGTGCAGGCGGTGTTGCCCTCGTTGATCAGTTGCACGCTCAACTCGCCATTGGCGCGGTCGCTGCTGACGCGGATGTCCGGGCGGGCGGCGGTGCTGCCGGCCACCGGCGTGTTGCCGGTGACGTGGCGGTGCAGGCCGTTGGGGCCCAGCACCCACAAGTCGTAGGCGCTGCCGGCGGTGGTGGCCCACACACCGTCCAGGTACTTGCCGGCTTCCACGGTGTAGCGGCGCGGAGCCTCGGCCAGCGCGCGGCGGTTGTAGACGTGGAACACGGCGGCGGCTTCGCCGTCGTTCTGCAGGCGCAGGGTCACGCTGGTGGGCTGCACGGTGGCGTGCACGTGCAGGTCATAGGGCAGGGCACGCGCTGGGCGCACGCCCGCCGGTTGCACCGGGGCCACCAGCGAGCTGGGTGTGGCCGGCGTCTTGGTGGCCGGCAATGCGCGGGCCAGCAGGCGGCGGGCCTCGGTGGCAGGCAGGTTCTGCACGAAGGCGCTGTCCTCGGGCGTGGCGAAATCGAAGCAGCCGCTCAGGTCGCTGCTGACGGCGCGGCGCCACGGCGTGATCAGCGGCTCCTGCACACCGAAGCGTGTCTCCAGGAAGCGGATCACCGAGGTGTGGTCGGACACCTGCGAGTTCACCCAGCCGCCCTTGCTCCACGGCGAGATCACGTACATGGGCACGCGGGGGCCCATGCCGTAGGGGCGGTGCTGATAGGCCGGGTTCGAGCCATTGAGGTTGTGGTGGTACTCACCGGTGGTGTCCACGGTCGATGCGCCGGCGAACTGCGCCTGGGCCGGGTTGGCCGCGTAGCTCAGGTAGTCGGGCACGGCCGGGGGCGGCATGTGGTCGAAGAAGCCGTCGTTCTCATCGAAGTTGATGAACAGAACAGTCTTGCTCCAGACCTCGGGGTTGGCCGTGAGCGCATCGAGCACGCGGGCCGTGTAGTCGGCGCCCTGGGCGGGGCTGGAGGGGGAGGGGTGCTCGGAGCCTTCGGCCGTGGCGACGATCCAGCTGACCTGAGGCAGCTTGTTCGCCAGCACGTCTTCCTTGAGCTTGTCGAGGTCGCGCGTGGAGACGCCACGGTCACGCAGGGGCTGGGAGTAGCCGGGGCGCTGGTACCAGGCGTTGCGGAAGCTGCGGAAGCCCGCCAGCGGGTTGTCGGTGAAGTTGTCCGACATGTTCTGGTAGACCTGCCAGCTGATGCCGGCGTCCTGCAGGCGCTCGGCGTAGGTCGTCCAGGTGTAGTCGGTGGCGGGGTTCTCGTTGAACCAGTCGTGGCTGTTGTCTGTGGAGGGGCCGCCGGCCACGGCCAGCGGATCATTGCCGCCGCTCCACAGGAACAGGCGGTTGGTGTTGGTGCCGGTCTGCACGGCGCAGTGGTAGTGGTCGCACAGCGTGAAGGCACGTGCCAGGGCGAACTGGAAGGGGATGTCCGCCTCCTGGTAGTAGCCCAGCGAATGGTTCTGCTTGGCCTTGGGCCAGTTGTTCATGCGGCCCAGGTCCCAGGCGGCCTGCGCGTCGTCCCACGAGTGCGGCGTGCCGGACACGCGCATCACGCCGAAATCCTGCTGCGTGTTGAGATGGAAGGGGGCGATGCCGCGCTGGGCGCTGCCCCAATCCGGGCGGCCGGGCACCGGGGCGCCGCCGCCGGTGGGCTGCACGAACACGGTCTTGCGCGTGAAGGTGCCGGTGCGATCGAGCACGGGGATGGGGAAGGGATCGGCGAAGCCTCGCACACCGGGCAGGGTGCCGAAGTAGTGGTCGAAGGAGCGGTTTTCCTGCGTGAGGATCACGATGTGCTCGACATCGTGGATGGTGCCGGTGCGCTGGGCGGCCGGGATGGCCAGGGCGCGCTGGATGGCGGGCGGGAAGGTGGCCAGTGCGGCGCTGGCGCCCACGGCGCTGCCCATGTTGCGCAGGAAGCTGCGACGGTCGTTTCGTGTCATGGTGTTGTCTCTGGTGATGAGCGGGGGACTCATCCGCCCCGGCCTGGACAACGGTCGTCATGGCCTTGGGTTGGACTGTGCCCAGGCCATGGGCGACGGGTGCCCAGGCGTCCGTGGGGTGGACGTGCAGGGCACTCTAGGGAGCGACTTTGAAAGGGCCGTGATTGGTACAGGCCCGATCAGACCATGTTATGAGGCGTCATGCTGCATCCTGAACGGATCGGTTCAGGGAAGCAGCACCAGTTCGTTGAAAGCGACCATCTTGACGCGCTCATCGATGTGCTGATCCTTCAGGTAGCCGTTGATGGCCTGCTGGATGGCCTGGCCATAGCGCTGGACACCTTCACGGCCCTTGATGTCGGTGCGGGTCATGGTGGTGCCGACCTGTTCGATCATGGCCTTGAGCGCGGGCTCATGGCCTTCGAGCACATTCGGATCATCGCGGTTGCGCAACTGCAGGTTCACCTTGACGGAGAGCATGCGGCCATCGGCCAGTTGGGACTGCACTTCGGGCACGTCGAGCCACACGGCGCCGTTGCGTGGCTTTTCCATGGCAGACCATTGGGTGTAGATCCAGGTCGCGAAGGCCACGAGGATCGCGCCCAGGGCAATGCCGATGGCCAGTGTCCAGTCGCTGCTCTTGTCCTTGCGGGTCATGCGGATCGAGGCGCTGCCACTCATGTGTTCCAGGCTCCTGTTGCTTGTTGCCAGGAACTGTAAGAGCGACGGTGCCATACCCCGCGAATGCGGGGGTATCGATCTGCGGCATATGCACGCAGATCGGCCTATCCGAACCCGGGGTGTTCCAGGTCCTGTTGCATGAGCTCTATTTGCTGGCGCAACTGGTCGGCCTGCTGCTGCCAGTACATGGCCTGGCCGAACCACGGGAAAGCGGACGGGAAGGCCGGATCGTGCCAGCGGCGGGCCAGCCAGGCGCTGTGGTGCACCAGGCGCAGGGTGCGCAGGGCCTCGACCAGGGTCCACTCACGCCAGTCGAACTCGGTGATGCTTTCGTAGCCGTCCATCAGGGCGTACAGCGCGGGCTGGCGTTCGCGGCGGTGGCCACCGAGCAGCATCCACAGGTCCTGCACGGCGGGGCCGTTGCAGGCGTCGTCCAGATCGACGAAATGGGGGCCCTGGTCGGGCGTCCACAGCACGTTGCCCAGGTGGCAGTCGCCGTGCACGCGGCCCATGCGCAGGTCAGGCACGCGGTCGAACACGGCCTGGGCCGTGTCCAGCGCCTGCTCGGCCGCGGCCAGCCAGACGGCGCGCTGGGGTTCGGGCAGGTCGCCATGCTCGCGCAGCCAGCGCCAGGCGCTTCGGCCCAGTTGATCCACGCTCAGGGTAGGGCGGTGCTTGAACGGATGGCGGCGGCCCACGGCGTGCAGCCGAGCCATCAGGCGGCCCAGCCATTGCAGCACCTCGGGGTCGTCCAGCTCGGGGGCGCGCCCGCCGCGGCGCGGGCTCACGCTGTAGCGGTGGCGGGCCGGGGGCTCGGTGGCCGCATCGATGTCGGTGGCTTGCCAGACGGCCAGCGTGGCGGGCTCGCCCAGCAGTTCGGCGCGCGGGCCGTGTGCTGGCGCATGCAGAGTCAGGGGGGCGACGGCGGGCACGTCGGCATCGGCCAAGTCCAGCGCGAAGCGGTGCTCTTCCAGGATCTGCACATCGCTCCAGCGGCCGGGGCGGTAGAACTTGGCGACGGCCATGTCGCCATCGGCCAGGCCGACCTGGAAAACGCGGTTCTCGTAGGAGTTCAGAGGCTGCAGGCGGCCATCCGGGTCCAGGCCTGCGGCGACCAGTGCATCGATGACGGCATCGGGTGTCAGGCCGGCATAGGGCGTGGGGTCAGACGGGCTGGCGTGGTCGGGCGCGGAAGGCTGGCTCATGCCCGATGGTAGCGCGGTGGGCTGCTGGTTCCGCAGCCTCGCGCCGCGATGGATGCAAGTGCCTCAGGTGGCGGCTGGTCGGGCCATGCCCCACTGAACCAGCGCATCGTTGATCACATGCATGCTCAGGCCGCACAGCGAGAGTTGCAGGGCCAGCAGCAGAGCCGAGGTCTCCGGCTCGCCCGGTGCACCGGAGGGCATGATGGACAGGGCCACCAGGGACCCGACCAGCGGCAGGCAACCGGCCACGCTGCCCGCCAGCAGGGTTCGGCAACTCAGGTGGTGCCGACGGCCGAAGGCGCGCAGGATGCCCATGCGCCAGGCGGTGAGGAAGTAGTTGCCTGTCAGGACCAGGGCCAGGATGGTCACGCCGAACAGGGGGCGGATGTCGTCCATGTCAGAAGGAGGGAACTGCTGCGTGGGGGGAGGCTCTGTCGGAATCACAGATCCACGATGGTCTGAAGCTTAGCGTTGTAACGCGCAATATGTAAGGGTTATCCATTGATGCGAGGGGTGTCGTGCTGAACAGAAAACACGGTCATTTGCATGGTGGAAAACGGGCCCCTGCATGGGGTGCGCCGAAAGCGGCGGCTGCGCTGTTGAGCCTGGGCTGGGCCTTGTCGGCCTGTGGGGGCTCTGGTGGTGCGGCTCAGTCGCCCGCTGGGAGTGGAACCGTCAAGTTCACGGTGGACACCGTGGCCAGCGGCCTGGCCACCCCCTGGGGTTTGGCCTTCATGCCGGATGGGCGCATGCTGGTGACCGAACGCGGTGGCCAGTTGCGCATCGTGACGGCGGCTGGCGCGGTGAGTGCGCCCTTGCCGGGCTTGCCGAGCAACATCGCCGTGGGTGGTCAGGGTGGTTTGCTGGATGTGGCGCTGGATCCGAACTTCGCGGCCAACCGTCGCGTGTATTTGAGCTTTTCGGAAGCGGGCACGGGGGCCGAGAACGGCACCAATGGCACCTCGGTGTGGCGGGCCGAACTCAGCCCCAGTGGCACCGCGCTGGTCAACGGCACGGTGATCTTCCGGCAGCGGCCCAAGGTGAACAGCGCACAGCACTTCGGCAGCCGGCTGGTGTTCGCCAGGGATGGCACCCTGTTCGTCACGCTGGGCGACCGGGGTAGCCGCTCCACCGATGCGCAGGACACCAGCAACCATCTGGGCAAGGTGGTGCGCATCCGCACCGATGGCACGGTACCGCCAGACAACCCGCTGGTGAGCACGGCAGGGGCGGCCCCCGAGATCTGGAGCTGGGGCCACCGCAATGTGCAGGGCGCGGCGCTCCACCCGGGCACCGGCGTGCTGTGGACCCATGAGCATGGCCCGCAAGGCGGCGATGAGCTCAACATCGACCTGGCCGGCCGCAACTACGGCTGGCCGGTGATCACCTACGGGTGCACCTACGGCCTGTGCAGCAAGATCGGCGAAGGCACGGCCAAGGCGGGCATGGAGCAGCCGGTGAGCTGGTGGCCCAAGCCTTCCACGGCGCCTTCGGGCCTGATGTTCTACACGGGTGAGGGTTTTGCGCCCTGGAAGGGCAACGCCTTCATCGGTGGGCTGGCTGGCCAGGTGCTGTGGCGCCTGACCTTGTCTGGCGACAAGGTGGCCTCACGCGAGACCCTGCTGGGCGACCGGGGCGAGCGCTACCGTGCGGTGGTGCAAGGCCCCGATGGCTGGATCTACCTGCTGACCGATGACAGCAACGGCAAGGTGCTGCGGCTGCGCGCGCCCTGATCTGAAGCCGGGGGCTCAAACGCCCCTGTTCAGTCGAGCTGAGAGGCGGCCGCGATGGCCTTGAGCAGGGCGTTGTTGATGTCCTGCTGGGCCATCAGCAGGCCGTCGCTGGCTTCGCGGATCTCATCCAGGGTGGTGCCCTCGATGGCCTTGATCATGCGGAAGTAGGGCTCGTAGGGGCCGGTGCCGTCGACCAGTGCCTGGAACACGCGCTCGGGCACCGGGATGGTCTTGAGCAGTTCCGAGAAGGGCTGGTTGAACATGCGGTCCAGCAGCGAGAACACGCCGCAGATGAACAGCTCGCTGCGCATCTCGTCGCTGCTGCCGCGTGAGATCTCTTCCATCAGCAGGCCACGGCGCACGGCGGCGAACATCACGGGGCGCATGTTCGGGTCCTTGCTGGCGGTGGCCAGCAGCAGGGCCAGCCAGCGCTTGAGGCGCTGGTAGCCCAGCACCATGATGGCGTGGCGGAAGGACGAGATCTCGACCGACAGCCCGAACGCCGGCGAGTTGATGTAGCGCAGCAGCTTGTAGGCCAGGGCCGGATCGCGCTTGAGCGTGGCTTCCAGATCCTCGATGTCTGCCTCTTTGTGCACCTGGTCGATCAGCAGCACGATGGCCTGCAGCGAGGGCTGCTCGGCCTTGCGCGCACCGGTCTGGATGGCGTCATCGATGGGCCAGCCCAGCACGGCCGCGGCGCCGCGCCGGAAGGCGGCTTCCATGTCGGCCACATTGGTGACGCCGTTCTGCACATGGCTCACGGTGCGTGCCACGCCCGACGAACTGGCCACGGTCTCGTCCACCCGGCGGTCATCGGCCAGATCGACGATGGAGTACTTGAAGCAGGGCAGCACTTCGCGCGGCAGCTCCTGCAGCGGGCGGCCCTTGAGCAGCAGGGTGTTGCCGTTGGCGTGCAGCGTGGTGATGGCGTCGGTGTGGGCACGGTCGCCCGCCATGAAGGCCGGGATCTCGATGAACACGTGCGTGGCCGGCTGGGCCTGCAGCAGGCCTTCGAGCAGGTTCTCGCTCAGGGCATTGAGCCAGACCTGGCCGGCACCGCCCGTGGGCCAGACCTCCGCGATCGCTTCCAGCAGGGCGCCGGCATCGAGCTGGCTGCCTTGCTGAAGCGGAAACACCGTCAGCCGGGTGGCGATGACGGCGCGGTTGCGGTCGATCACCGGGCTGTAGGCCAGGGCAATCTGTCCGAGGATCGGATGTTCACTCATGAGCGGGGCGGCGTGGGCTGCGGTGTGGGTCAGCCGTTCACATATTGGAACAGCGAGAGCTTCTGCACCATCGAATAGCTCTTCAAGGCTGCATCGTAGCCGGTTTGCTTGCTCTGGAATGCTGAAATCGCCTCCACCATGTCGAGATCTTCCGCGCTGGAGCGGTCGGTCTGCGCCGTCAGCTTCAGGGTGGCGATCCTGCCCTCGATACTGTCCAGACGCTTGAGGGTTTCGCCAGTGGCGGATTCGGCCGACATCATGTTGCCCAGCACACTGTCCAGGTTGCTCAGGCCGCCGTTGACCGCCTGCTGGATCTGGCCATTGTTCAGGCTAGTGGTGTTGAGTTGGGCGATGACCTGGTCGAGCGTGTCGAACACGCTCAGCGTGTTGGTGGACTGGCCGATGGTGAAGGTGTCTCCGGTGGCCGGGGTACCTGCCACGTTCACCGTCATGCCTCGCCCCGGGATGACGATGCCGGCACCCGTGGTGTAGGGCACGCCGGTGCTCAGGGCGTTGCCGTCCTCCAGCACAGAGTAGGTGGTCACGCCGCCGGTTACGTCGAACTGGATGGTGTAGTTAGGGGGCGCGGTTCCCGTGGCCGTTGGGAAGGGCACGTCGTTGGGCGAGCTCACGGTGCCGGGGCTGATCCAGGACGAGCCGGTGTTGGTGCTGGCCGCGGCTGTGGCGAACACGCCGTTGCCCGTCTTGGCCTTGAGCCAGACCAAGTCGCCATCGACCGTGAGGTTCACATTCTCGCTGGACGAACCTTGCGCCTGGCCGCCCTGGCCTACGAACTGCACGCCGCCGGGCGCGTCGATGAAGGGCGGGCTGGACGAGCCCTGGCCGCCGAACACGAAGCCGCCGCTGCCATCTGATCGGTTGGCGACCGACAGCAGCTGGTTGCGAATCTCCTTGAGCTGCACGGCCAGGCTTTGCCGCTCCGCATCCGAGTAGCTGCCATTGCCCGCCTTTACCAGAGATTCGCGCGCAGTCTGAAGTAGCTCGACCGAATCGCGCAGCACGCCGGAGCCCAGTGTCATGGCATTGCGGCTGGCCTCCAGGCCCCGCTGGTTGGCATCGCTGCGCGACATGGTGGACAGCGCACGCTCGGCACGGGCGGCGGCAACGGGGTCGTCGCTGGCGTTGTTGACCCGCTTGCCCGTGGTCAGTTGCATCTGCGAGTCGGTCAGGTCGTTCTGGCGTTTCTGCAGGTTGGCGATGGCCGCGTTGAAACTGTAGGCAGTACTGATGCGCATCGTAAGACTCCTCAGCGGGCGGTTTGAAGCAGGGTGTCGAAGATCGTCTGCGCGATCTGCAGGATCTTCGCGGCGGCCTGGTAGCTCTGCTGGAACTGGATGAGGCGGGCAGCTTCCTCGTCGAGATTGACCCCCACCTTGTTAGACAGGACTCCCTGGGCGTTGGATGCCATGGTGGCCGAAATCGAGGCAGAGGTCTTGGCGCCCTGCACCTGCACGCCGATCACGCCGATCATCTGCGAGTAGGCATTGGTGATCGTGGCGCCCGGTGCAGTGCTGCCGCCACCGTTGTCGCGGCGGCCGACGATGTCCTCATCGCGCAGGGCCAGCAGCGAGAGGGCATTGCCGTTGTTGCCGGCAGGGTAGGTGGTGTTCTCGACCTTGATGACGTCACCATTGGAGGGCACGCCGTTGAGCATCAGGTTGAAACCGTTGTAGCTGATCGGGCTGCCGGCTTGCCAGGTGCCGCTGGCCACGGCGGTGCCCAGGGGGGATTGCAGCTCGTAGTCGCCGCTGGCCGACGTGAACACGATGTTCAGCTCGGTGCCGTTGAGCGGGGGCAGGGTCGCATCCGGCTGAGACACCATCGAGAGCGAGCCCACCGTGGCCGTGCCCTTGTTGGCGGCGTTGGTGGTGGCTGTAAAGGGCGAGGCGGCCGCGATGCCGGTGGGGTTGTCCAGCACACGCCGCATCTGGCCGGCCGAGGCACTGGCGGGGCGCAGCTCGAACTTGTCGCCCGCGTTGATCGCGCCAGTGATGTTGATGCGGAAACCATCGACCTCGCTGCCATCGACCACGCTGGTGACCAGCCCATCGCTCTTGCGGGTCAGCGTGTACTGGCCGGCCACGGCGGGGTCGGGCACCAGGCTGTAGTCGCTGGCCTGCAGTTCGCGGCCATCCAGGATGGTCATGGAGACTGGCGGTGGCGACAGCGACGAGGTGTTCTTGGTGGAGGGCAGCACCTGCGGAGTGCCAGTCGAAAAGATCGCGCCACCGGCACCGGGCGGGGTGCCCAGGTCCAGGCCCAGCGACTGCTGCTGGTTCACGCGCCAGGCCAGCGCGGCGCTCATCTGGCCCAGCAGCGCGCGCGCGCTGGGGATGTCCTCGTTCTGCACCTTGAGCAGGCCAGCGATGGTGCCGCCCAGCACCAGACCCTGATTGACGGGGCGCTTGATGCCCACGTCCGAGAGCAGCAGGGTGGCCTTGGACGAGTCGAACTCGTCCGTGCCGATGGCGAGCTGTTCTGCGGAATTGCTCAGCACCAGGCGCTGACCACCGCCGATGAACACGCTTAGCGTGCCGTCATCGGCCTCCACCGTGGAGACCTGGATCAGCTCGTTGAGCTGCTTGACCAGCAGGTCTCGCTGGTCGAGCAGGTCATTGGGCGAATGGCCCACGCCCTTGACCGAGGCGATCTTCTGGTTGATGTTGGCGATGTTCTGCGCAATGGAATTGACCTGCTCGACGGTGTTGCGCAGGTCGTTGGTCACGCCCTCCTGCAGGGACGACAGTTGCGTGTCGGCCGAGCGGATGCGCGAGGCGAAGTCTTCGGCGCGGGCCAGCACCACCTGCCGTGCGGACAGGTCCTGCGGCTGGTTGGCGACATCCACGAAGGCATTGAGCATTTGGCCGGCTGAATAGCCCAGGCCGCCTTCGCCCAGCGGGAACACCTTCTCGAGCTGCGTGAGCTTGTCCAGACGGGCCTGGTCGGCCGAGGCCACTGACGCGGTGTTGTTGGCTTCGCGGGCCAGGTAGGGGTCGGAGGTGCGGCTGACCGTGGCGATGCGCACGCCGCGGCCGAAGAAGCCGGCGCCGGTGAAGCGGCCGTCTTCCGTGGCCAGTTCCACCTGCTGGCGTGAGTAGCCTTCGGTGTTGGCGTTGCTGATGTTGTTGCTGATCGTGTCGAGCACCGCCGTGTTGGCGTACATGGCACGGGTGCCGAGCGCGAAGAGTCCTGATCCCATGGTTCACCGCCTCCCGGACGTCACGTGACGGAGCGCTGCAGGCGCAGCGTGGTGTTGATCACCTTGGTGAGCTTGTCCGCGTAGGCCGGATCGGTGGCGTAGCCGGCCTTCTGCAGGCCCTGGGCAAAGCCCTTGGCCGTGTCGGCCTGGGCCACCGTCTGACTGTAGCGCGGGCTCTGCGTGAGCAGGCGGGCGTGGTCCTTGAACGCATCCTCGTAGGAGTCGTAGGCTCTGAATTTGGCCGTGACTTTTCTCGCAACGCCGCCGATGTACTCGGTGGTGGTCACCTCGGCGACCTTGCCTGTCCAGCTGGACGTGGCCTTGATGCCGAACAGATTGTGGCTGGTCGTGCCATCGGCCATCTTGGGCTCCTTGCGGCCCCAGCCCGACTCCAGCGCGGCCTGGCCCAGGATGTTTTCCGACGGGATGCCCGTGGCCTTCTCGGCGGCTTCGGCGGCCTCGGCATGCTTGCGCACGAAGCGCTCGGATGGGCTGAGCTTCTTGTCGTCGATGTCGGCATCGGCGCCAGAGGCTGCGCCGGTACGGGCCGTGCCTCCGATGCCACTGGTGTCGATGGCGCCGGTCAGGCCACCCAGGCGGCCTGAGGGCAGGTTCAGCCCGGTGCCGTCGGCCGCCTTGTCGCTCGACGCCACCTTGCCCACCTGGCGTTCGAGCTGCTTGAGGATCATGTCGCCCAGGCCGCCGGGCAGTCCGCTCATCTTGGCCGACAACTGCGTGTCCAGCATGTTGTTGCCCATCTCGGTGGCCTGGTTGTCCAGCATGCCGGTGCTCATGGTCGTGGCGCGCATGGACTTGAGCAGCTCGGCCATGAACAGCGATTCGAGCTGCTTGGCCGCTTCCTTCAGGCCAGCCGTGTCCTTGCCGCCCTTGGCCGCACTGGCGCGCAGGCTGTCCAGCGAGCGCAGATCCATGGTCAACGAAGCGTTGCCATTGGACATCGATGACGTGAAGCTGCTCATGTCAGATCACCTCCAACTCCGCCTGGAGCGCGCCGGCAGCCTTCATGGCCTGCAGGATCGCCAGCAGATCCTGAGGATTGGCCCCGAGCGTGTTGAGCGCCTTGACCACGTCGGTGAGCTTGGTGCCCGCGGGTAGCTGGATCAGTGCGCCGGGCTCCTGGTTGATGCGGATGTCCGCCCTTTCGGTGACCACCGTCTGGCCCTGCGACAGCGGCGAAGGCTGGCTGACCTGTGGCGTGCTGCTGATGGTGACCGACAGGTTGCCGTGCGCCACGGCGCAGGGGCCCAGGGCCACGGCCTGGTTCATCACGATCGAGCCGGTGCGGGCATTGACGATCACCTTGGCGATCGGCGTGGCCTGGTCGATGGGCAGGTTTTCCAGATCGCCCATGAAGGCCACGCGCTCACCGGCGGCCTGGGGCAGGCGCACGGCCACGGTGCGGCCATTGATGGCCTCGGCGGTGCCGGCACCCTTGGCCTTGTTGATGGCGTTGGCGACGTTGCGGGCGGTGTTGAAGTCTTCGGTCTGCAGGTCGAGCTGGGCCACGCTGGTCTGCAGCCAGGGCGTGGGCACGGCGCGCTCGACGGTGGCGCCGGCGGGGATGCGCCCGGCGCTCAGGTGGTTGACCTGCACCTTGGAACTGCCTGACGAGGCACCGGCGCCGCCGACGATCATGTTGCCTTGCGCGAGCGCGTAGATCTGGCCATCGGCGCCCTTGAGCGGGGTGGCGATCAGTGTGCCGCCGCGCAGCGACTTGGCATTGCCCAGCGAGGACACGTTGATGTCGATGGCCTGGCCGGGCTGCGCGAAGGGCGGCAGCGTGGCCGTGACCAGCACGGCCGCCACGTTCTTGAGCTGCATGGCCGCACCAGGGGGCACCGTGATGCCCATTTGCTGGAGCATCGCGTTCAGGCTCTGGGTGGTGAAGGGGGTCTGGGTGGTCTGGTCACCCGTGCCGTCCAGGCCGACCACCAAACCATAGCCCATGAGCTGGTTGGGGCGCACGCCCTGCACGGAGGCGATGTCCTTCAGGCGCATGGCCTGGGCCGACATCGGCAGGGCGGTGGCGAAGACTGCGGCCACCACGAACGCCGAGGAGACGAGGATCTGGAGAGGGCGTTCGAGCTTCATGGCGGGACCGATCATGGAAGGGGTTCGGTCCCATTGTTCTAGACTTTAGATCGGCGAAAGGCTCAAGAAGAACCGCGCCAGCCACCCTATTCCCTGCGATTCCCCCTGGGCGCCGCGGCCTCTCTGCTCAACCCGGACATTTGCCACGGTTGCCGAGCTCACGACGTTGCCGGGCTGGATTTTGAGAGGATCGATCTGTCCGGAAAAGCGCAGCACCTCCACGTTGTGGTTCACGCCGATCTGCTTCTCGCCGGCCACGACCAAGTGCCCGTTGGGCAGCACCTCGATCACGCTGGCCGTGATGTTGCCCGTGAAAGTGTTGTTGCTCTCGGTACTGCCCTTGCCGTCGAACGAATTGTTCGAGGTGCCGCCGGCATTGAGCTTGGCCAGCGTGCCCGCCTGCAGGAATGGGAAGGCCGAGACACTGCCGCTGATCGTGCCCGTCTTGTCGATGGAACTGGTCGATTCCTGCTTGGCCGTGATCCGCTCCACGATGTTGATCGTGACGATGTCGCCGACCTGGCGGGCACGCGGGGTTTCGTACAGCGGGCGGTATCCCACATTCTGGAACAGCGAACCGCTGTTGGTGGAGGGGGGCGCGATGGCTATGGGGCGCGCCTGCGTGGGCTCCATCACCTCGACACGGGGGGCGGTGGCCATGCAGCCGGCCATGCTGAAAGCCAGCAGGGTGCCGCCCAAGACCCGGGCGGAGGGTGAAAGAAGACGCGTCATCACAGTTGTCCCAGGCGTTGCAGCATCTGATCGGAAGTCTGGATGGCCTTGGAGTTCAGCTCGTAGGCCCGTTGCGTCTGGATCATCGTGATCAGTTCCTGGACCACATTGACGTTGGACGCCTCCACGAAGCCCTGCGACAGTGTGCCGGTGGCGTCCAGGCCGGGATTGGTGACGGTGGGCGTGCCCGAGGCCACCGATTCAGTGAACAGGTTGCCGCCGCGTGGATCCAGTCCGGCCGGGTTGATGAAGTGCGCCACCTGTATCTGACCCAGGTTGGCCGGGGCGGTCTGGCCGGGCAGGGTCGCCGTCACTGTACCGTCGCCACCGATGCTTACCGTGACTGCGTTCTGTGGCACGGTGATGCCGGGCTGTACGGTGTAGCCCTCGTTGGTGACGATCTGGCCCTGTGAGGACAGCTTGAAGGCGCCATCCCTGGTGTAGGCCGTGGTGCCATCGGGCATCTGAATCTGAAAGAATCCGTCGCCGTTGATGGCCACGTCCAACGTATTGCCCGTTTGCTGCAGCGTGCCCTGCGTGAATTGGCGTGCGGTAGCCACAGGCTTGACGCCAAGGCCGACCTGAAGGCCTGTAGGCAACTGCGTTTGCTCCGAACTATTGGAGCCGACCTGACGCAGGTTCTGGTACATCAGATCCTCGAAGATCGCGTGCGAGGCCTTGTAGCCGTAGGTCGAGCTGTTGGCCAGGTTGTTGGACACATGGTCGAGCTGGATCTGCTGGGCTTCCATGCCCGACTTCGAAATCCACAGGGAGCGCATCATGGCCGTTCTCCTTCAAACATCAAACTAGGTCAGGTGGGCGAGTTGGACAACAACTGCGCAGCCTGCTGCTCGTCCTTCTCGGCGGTCTGCAGCGAGCGCATCTGTGCTTCGTACTGGCGTGCCGCCGAGATCATCGAGATCATGGTTTCGATCGGGTTCACGTTCGAGCCTTCGAGCGTGCCCTCGTGTACACGGGCGTTAGGGTCGGCGGGGAGGTCCCCGTTGGCGGCGCGGAACAGCCCGTCTTCACGGCGGTCCAGCTTGGTCTCCGGCGTCACCAGCTTGAGGCGGCCGATGGGCGTCACGGTGCCGTTGGCTTCTTTGACGCTCACTGTGCCGTCGCTGGAGATCGATGGACGAGTGTTGGGCGGAATGTTGATAGGGCCACCATCGCCCATCACCGTATAGCCCGTGTAGGTGACCAGCGCGCCCTCGCTGTTCACCGTGAGCGCGCCGTTGCGCGTGTAGGCCTCGGTGCCGTCCAGGGCCTGCACGGTCAGCCAGGACCGATCTCGCATGGCCACATCCAGCGGATTGCCCGTGCGGTTTAGCGGGCCCTGCGCTTCGTCGTAGCCCACGGTGGTTTCCAGCGAATAGACGCGGGTGGTAGAGCCATCGCCGCGCACCGGCACGGCGCGGATAGCCTGCATTTCGGCTCGGAAGCCCGTGGTCGATACGTTGGCCAGGTTGTGCGCCAATACATCTTGGCGCTGCATGTCCATCTTGGCGCCGGCCATGCTGAGGTAGATCATGCGGTCCATCGCGAACTCCGGTTAGGCGTGGTGCTCGAATGGGTCAGCGCAGGTTCACCAGGGTCTGCAGGATCTGATCCTCGGCCTTGATGGTCTGGGCATTGGCCTGGTACATGCGCTGGGCCA
This sequence comes from Aquabacterium sp., assembly GCF_049274795.1. Classification (GTDB taxonomy): domain Bacteria; phylum Pseudomonadota; class Gammaproteobacteria; order Burkholderiales; family Burkholderiaceae_C; genus Aquabacterium. Next base: position 17,954 of record NZ_JBASTH010000091.1, on the reverse strand, counting down.
CGATCATGTTGACCAACTCGCCGGTCAGGTCCACGTTGGACTCTTCCAGCGCGCCCGATTGCAGCAGGCCCATGTTGCCGTCGCCGGGGATGCCCGTGACCGGGTCGCCCGACGAGTAGGTTGAACTCCACTCGTTGCCCCCCTTGGGCTGCAGGCCCTGCGGGTTGCGGAAGGTGGCCAGTTCCACCTGGCCGGCCGGCTTGGATTGGCCGTTGGAGTAACGGGCCATCACGACGCCGTTGGATTCGATGGCAATGCTCGTAAGTTGACCTGGCGCGTATCCGGTCTGGGTCAGACCCGTCACGGCGAAGCTGGAGCCGTATTCCGCTGAACGAGACAGATCCATGCTGATGCCAGGAATAATCTCTGTCAGGGCGCCCGAGGACATGGTCACCTGAGGAATGTCGGGCAGCGTGAATTTGCCGTCTGTTGCTGTGGTGATGGGTGTGTTGCTCGCGTCGTAGGTGGTGATGGTGCCTGGGTCGCCCTGCACCGCGCCGCTGTTGGTGGTGGTCGGGTTGCCGCCGGAGGCCGCGAAGGTGATGCTGGCCACCCGCACGGGGTCGCCGGCACCGTCACTCTGGATCGAGGTTCCGTTCGCAGTAACGTATACGTCCCAGTTGTCGGCGCTGGTTTTGCGCATGTAGTAGGTCAAGCCTGTGGCTTGGCCCTTCACGTCGTATACCGTCTGCGATGTGGCGAAGTTGTAGGTGTTGGGATCGTCGAAGTCGATGGCTGTGCCCGATCCTACGGCCGTGCGCGAGTCGAACGTCATCTCCAGATTGATCTGGTCCGTCCGATTGGGCTCGATGCCGGAGGTCGGAAGCGTCAATGGAGACGCCTGCGAAGGAATGATCGTGCCCTGGTTGTCTGCCTGGTAGCCCAGCAGCATGCTGCCCGAATTGTTGACGATGTAGCCCTCGCGATTGAGCTTGAACTGACCATTGCGAGAATAGGTGACGGGGTTCTTGCCATCGCTGAGTTGGAAGAAGCCGTTGCCGTTAATGGCCAGGTCCATCGGATTCTCGGTGGTGGTGATGTTGCCCTGCGTGAACTGCTGGGCTACCGCGCCGATGTTCGCGCCAATGCCGATGTTGTTGCTGCCCGAACCGTTAAGTGCATTGGCATACATGTCCGCGAATTCGGCGCGAGAGAACTTTGCGCCAAAGGTGCCGGAGTTGGCGACGTTGTTGCCGATCACCTCCAGGTTGCGTGCCGACACGTTCAGGCCGGAGAGTCCTTGCTGAAAGCCCATGGTTGTTTGCTCCTAGGTGAGGTGAGGATGATCAGGACAGCGCCTTGATCTTGCTGTAGGCGGTGTCGCCGCTCAGCCGCAGTTGCACGTTCAGGGCGCCGTCCTTCATGCTGACGGCGTCGACCATGTCGGTCATGATGGGTTTGGAGGTGATGGCGCTGCTGCCGCTGGTGGCCGTGACCTTGAATTGCAGGCCGCTGGTGGCGATGTTCTCTGGCACCGTCCAGTTAAAGCCGTGCTGGCCGGCCTTGGCGGCGCCCAGATTCAGCGTGTCCAGCGTGGCGCCGGTGGACGACAGGATCTCCACCTTCACGTTCGACGCATCGGATGTGAGTTCAACACCGCCGGTGGCCACACGCTTGTCGTCCACGGCCAGCTTGTTGCCTTCGAGCAGCACGGTGCGGCCCACCATGGTCACGCTCTGCATCAACTGCGCAGAGGCCATCGAGCTGTTCAGCCCGGCCACCGTGTTGTTGAGCTTGTCGATGCCCGTCACCGTGTTGATCTGCGCCATCTGGCTGGTCACCTGGGCGTTGTCCATCGGGTTGAGCGGATCCTGGTTCTGCATCTGCGTGACCAGCAGCTTGAGGAAGCGGTCGGAGGCTTCTGTCGTCTTGTCGCTCTTGGCCGTGTTGTTGTTGAGCAGGTTGTTGGGGATGCCGTTGGTGGTGTTCGTGGTGGTGACCATGGCGGTTTTTCCTGTTCAGATGTGGTGGTGTTGTATGGCGCGAAGGATCAGCCCTGGCCCAACTGCAGCGTCTTCAGCAGCAGGCTCTTGGCGGTGTTCATCACTTCGATGTTGTTCTGGTAGGAGCGCGAGGCCGAGATCATGTTGACCATCTCTTCGATCACGTTGACGTTGCTGTAGGTCACGTAGCCCTGCGTATCGGCCTGGGGGTTGCCGGGATCGTGGATGCGGCGCCCTGGCGTGTTGTCCTCCACCACGTTGCTCACGGTGACGCCGGCGGCGCCCACATCACCCATGGGCTCGGTGGTGAAGACCACATGGCGCGCCTTGTAGGCGCTGCGGTCTGGGCCGGCCACCGTGTCGGCGTTGGCCAGGTTGGACGACACCACGTTCAGGCGCTGGGCCTGGGCGCTGACGGCCGATCCGGAGACATTGAAGATCTGGAACATGGACATGGCTCAACTCCTTCACTGGCCGTTGATGGCTGTGGTCAAGGTCTTCATCGATCCATTGATGAAGCGCAGCGTGGCTTCGTAGCGCACGGTGTTGTCGGCGAAGTTCGCGCGTTCGCGGTCCATGTCGACACTGTTGTTGTCCAGGCTGCTCATCGAGGCGGTGCCGTAGCCCAGCTCGGGCTTGGCGCCTGCACCGGCGGGTGAGCCGCCGCGATTCATGTGATTGGCCGAGCCGGTGACCATCTGTAGTACGGGCATGGTTAAAGAGCTATGGCCTGCCGAGCGGCGGCCCGTGGCCTGGCTGAGCGCATCGGCGAACTTGAAGTCCTTCGATGTGTAGCCCGGCGTGTCGGCATTGGCGATGTTGCTGGCGATCAGGCGCTGGCGCTCGGAACGCAGCTTCAAGGCCTCGGCCTGGAAGTCGATGCTGTCAGTGAGTCGGTTCAGCATGGCATCACCTTGAAAAACAACCTTCGGAAAATCACGTCGGAATGGTGAATCCTCCGGGCCCAAAACATGAGCCGAAATAGCCGGGACAAGACCTGCTAATTCGCGCCGCAGCGCTGACGGCAGGCGCGTAGAGTCGCCCTCACCATGAAAGCGTCCCTGCGTTCTATCTACCTGTCCGCCCTGTCGGTGGCTTGGCTGTTGCCTGCCCTGTTGTGCGCGATGCTGGTGGCCTTGGTGGAGCCCGCGCAGGCGCAGAGCATGAACTGGGGCGCTGCACCCACGGCAGCGCAGGCGCAGCCGCCGGCATCGCCCGAGATGGCCGGCTTCCAGCACGAACTGGAAGTGCTGCTCAAATCCAAGACAGAAGCAGAGGCTGTGGCCCCGGGTGGCGCGCATGCCCAGGCGGCACGCCCCTTCAAGCCCCGCCTGGAAGTGATCCTGGGTCGGCTCGATCCGCGCCTGAAGCTTGCACCTTGTGAAAAGGTGCGGGCCTTCCTGCCCGAAGGCACCCGCCTGTGGGGCCGTGCCCGCGTGGGCCTGCGCTGTGAGCAGGGCGCCGTGCGCTGGAATGTCTACTGGCCGGTGACCATCAAGGTATGGGCGCCGGGCCTGGTGGCGGCGACGCCGCTGCGCGCAGGTGCCACCATCACCGAGGCCGATTTGCGCGTTGGGGAGATCGACCTGGCCGAAACCATGTCGCCGGCTGTGCTTGACGCAGCCGAGGTGGTTGGTCGCACCATGATGCGCAATGTGGATCCGGGTGAGAGCCTGCGCCAGGACGACATCAAGCTGCGCCGCTGGTTCGCCGCAGGCGAGCCGGTCAAGGTGACCGTGAAGGGCAATGGATTTGCCGTGGGGGCGGAAGGCACCGCTCTGTCCCACGGCGATGAGGGCCGTTGTGCGAGGATACGCATCGACGGTGGCCGTGTCCTGTGTGGACTGCCGGTGGGGGAGCGCCGGGTGGAGGTTGCTTTGTGATACGAAAAATCCGGCATCTCACCCCCCTGACCAAGGGGGATTCGGCCATTGGCATTAAAGTCGCGCGCCCTCGGGACGATAAGACAGGTGTCAAGGCCCGGTGCATGCCGGGAGCAAGGAGCAGATGATGAAAATCGGAAACAATGGTGCAGACAAGGCGGTCAACGGTGCCGGCACCGCCACGCGCACGGATGCGGCCGTCAACGCCACGAACACCGGCAAGACCGGCAAGCTCGAGGGCGGCCCGGAAGCCAGCGCCAAGGTGACCCTGTCCGGGGCCGCCAATGGCCTGAGCACGGCTGGCGTGGAAGGTTCTTTCGACAGCGCCAAGGTCGACCGCATCAAGAAGGCCATCGACGATGGCACTTACAAGGTCAATCCGGACGCGATCGCCGACAAGCTGATCGCGAACGCGAAGGAACTCCTGAGCCGCCAATAAAAAGCGGCTCGCCCAGACGGCTTCGGCCGAAGGCAGGCATGACTTGAGCGATATCAGCGCCTCTCCCTCCCACGATCCGAAAGATCCGTGGTCGAGCCACGCCCAGGCCCTCGAAGGCCATCTGCAGGCGTTGGATGAGGCTTTGCGCTCGCAAGATGCCGCCCGGCTGGAGACCGCATCGCAGGCGCTGCACAAGTGCCTGGCCGATGCGCTGGCAACTTTCCATCAGGCAAAAAAGACGGGCCTGCAGCCTTTGTCGCCCCTGATGCGGCAGAAGTTGATGCTGGCCCAGACTCGAGTGACGGGTCTGCAGAGCACGGTGCACCGGGCGAATGCGTCGCTGTCGCGCACCTTGAGCGTGCTGTTCCCGGAAGAAGAAGCCGGGCAAGGCGCCACCTATGGCGCGCTGCAGTCGGCCGGCGGCCCGGGTGCGGCCATGCGCTCTGCCTACAAGGGCTGAGCTAAAACCCCAACTCAGGCGCTTTCCGCAGTGTCGGCGCCTTCCACCACCAGTTGAACCCGCTGGCGCCCCTGGAACTCGTCCAGTGAGAGGCGGAAAGCCAGGCGTGTGCGCGCCGGCAGGGGCTCGCTGCGCCCGAACCAGATCCCATCGCGCAACTGGCCTTGCACCCGCAGGCTCAGCTTGAGATGGCGCTCGCCCACCAGGCGCTGGTTCACCACCTCCACCATGTCGCAGAACACCGGGGCCTCGAAGCCCGGGCCCCACACGGCCTGGTCGATCAGCTGGGCCACCTCGGCGGTGTACCACTGGCCGTCCAGCGCGCCATCGGTGTGCACGCGGCGTGACAGCAGGTCGGCGTCCAGGCCGGCATCGGCCACGGCCAGCAGGGCGCCCTTGAACCGTTCGTGATCGTCCGGCGCGATGGTGCAGCCGGCCGCCATCGCGTGCCCGCCGAAGCGGTGCAGCAGGCCAGGGTGGCGCTTGCTGACCAGGTCCAGCGCGTCGCGCAGGTGAAAGCCCGGGATCGAGCGGCCCGAGCCCTTGAGCAAACCATCCTGCCCACGCGCGAAGATGAAGGTGGGGCGGTGCAGGCGGTCTTTCAAACGCGAGGCCACGATGCCGACCACGCCTTCGTGGAAGCCTTCGTCGAACAGGGACAGGGCCGAGGGGATTTCACCCTCCGGAAGCAGGCTGTCCAGCGTCATCTCGGCCTGGTCGCGCATGCCTGCCTCCACCTCGCGGCGTTCGCGGTTGATGGCGTCCAGTTGGCGGGCCAGCATGTCGGCGCGGTCCAGATCGTCGGTGATCAGGCACTCGATGCCCAGGCCCATCTCGGCCAGGCGGCCAGCCGCATTGATGCGCGGGCCCAGTGCGAAGCCGAAATCCTGCGCGCTGGCACGGGCTGGATCCCGGCCGGCGGCGCGGTACAGGGCGGCCAGGCCCGGCTGCATGCGACCGGCGCGGATGCGCTTGAGGCCCAGGGACACGAGCCGGCGGTTGTTGGCGTCCAGCTTGCCCACGTCGGCGATGGTGCCCAGGGCCACCAGGTCCAGCAAGGTGTCGATGCGCGGCTGGTTGGCCGCGTCGAAACGGCCGCGGCGGCGCAATTCGGCGCGCGTGGCCAGCAGCACGTAGAACATCACGCCCACGCCGACCAGTGCCTTGCTGGCGAAGGCGCAGTCAGGCTGGTTGGGGTTCACGATGGCATCGGCGGCCGGCAGGCTGGGCTGGCCTTGGGGATCGATCACGGGCAGATGGTGGTCGGTGATCAGCACCTGCATGCCCAGGGCGCGGGCCTTGTCTACGGCCTCGTGGCTGGCCATGCCGTTGTCCACGGTGACCAGGATATCGGCCTGGCGGGCGCGCACCATGTCGACGATGGGGGGCGTGAGGCCGTAGCCGTGCAGGGCGCGGTCGGGTACCACGTAGCAGAGCTGGTTGGGCTTGGCGCCCAGCAGGGCCAGACCGCGCAGGCCGGTGGCGCAGGCTGTGGCGCCGTCGCAGTCGTAATCGGCCACGATGCAGATGCGCTTGCCCTGGTCGATGGCATCGGCCAGCAGCGTGGCGGCGGTGCCCAGGCCGTGCAGGTCCGAGGGGGGCAGCAGGCGCGCGGGGGCGTCGTCCAGCTCGTCAGCGCTGCGGATGCCGCGTGCGGCCAGCAGGCGGGCGAGCAAGGGGTGGGTGCCGGCCTGCTCCAGGGCCCAGGCGGGGCGGGGAGGGATGTCGCGGGCGATGAACTTCATGGCGAGGGCAGGGATCGGGTCAGAGCTGGCGCAGCAGATCGGCCGCGCTTACGGTGGTCTTGCGCCAGGGCAGGGCGCGGCCCAGGTTGGCCAGCAGGCCGGGGCGCCGGGTGGGTTGAGAAAGGGTCAGGGCATGCCGCTCGCCGCACAGGGTCAGGCGCACGGGACGGCCGGCATCCAGAGCCTGGCTCAATTGTCGCAGCGGACCGGCATCGAGGGCCTGCCAGGCAGCTTGCCAGGCGGGCAGATCGCCGCGCAACAGGGCCTGACGGGGCGCATCGGCCAGGTGCAGTGGCCAGTTCGGCCAGGCGGTGTCACCCGTGTTGTGAGCGGTCTTGTCCGCTTGCTCTGCGGGCGTGCCGGTGCCGCTGAGCCAGAAGGAGTTCACGCTCAGCGCGCGCCGGGCATCGCGCGCATCGTTCACGGGGTGCTGGTACAGCAGCATCTGCACCTCGTTCTGCAGGCGGCGCAGCAGGCGGGCCTGCGGGTGGTTGGGCATCCACAGATCCGGGTTGCGGCCGATCACGCGGTCGAGCGAGGCGCTGGGCAGGGCGGCCAGCGAGGGGTGTTGCACATACCAACGCAGGGGCGCTCCCCAGGTCAGTTGCCAGCCTTCGCTCTCGAACAGTGGGCGCACGGCGTCGAACAGGGTGCGGGATTCGGCCTCGCTCAGGGCCAGTTCGTCAGGGTGCAGCAGCGTGAGGTGGTCACGGCCCATGAGCCAGTGCGAGGGCGTCAGCAGGCCCCAGGCTTCATCAGGCTTGGCGGGCAGGCCATCCAGGTGGGCCCACAGCGCGGCCCAGGGGGCTTGTGCGGGTTGTGTGTCGGTGTTGCTGGTGGCGGCGTCGGCCGTGTTGGCGGTGGCCTGCTGTGGCGGCGCTGCGGCTTCTCCACCTGGCCAGCCCACGGCGTTGGCCAGCAGGCGCTCGTGCGGGGCGGCCAGTTGGTATTCATCGCCGTGCAGCCACTGTTGCTCGGTCAGCCGGGCCAGCAGGCTCTGCAGCACGGGCAGTTCAGGCAGGGCATCGGCCATGTCCAGCCCGGGGCGGGCTTCTTCCTGGGGCTCGGCCAGGGCCACGGCCCAGGGGATCACCAGGTGGTCGGCCACAGGTTGGCTGGGCAGGGGCGGGGTCAGGTCGGTGGTCGGCAAGGGCGAGGCAGAAGGCGCGGGCATGGGGTGATTATCGAATGAGTACACTGCGCACACCATGAAGCTTCCCTATGAATGGCGCATCGGCTGGCGCTACACCCGGGCCGGGCGCAGTGCCCGGCGCAACGGATTCATCTCCTTCATCTCAGGCGTGTCCGTGATTGGCATCGCCCTGGGCGTGGCCGCCCTGATCATCGTGCTGTCGGTGATGAACGGCTTCCAGAAGGAGGTGCGCGACCGCATGCTCTCGGTCGTGTCCCACGTGGAGTTGTTCGATTCCCGTGGCGCGCCCTTGAGCGACTGGCAGGCCCTGGCGGCCCAGGCGCGCAAGAACCCGGCGGTGGTGGGCGCGGCGCCTTTCGTGCCCGCCCAGGCCCTGATCGCTCGGGGTGAGGACATGCGCGGCGTGCTGGTGCGTGGCATCGACCCGGTCCGCGAGGCCGAGGTGACGCCGCTGGCGCGCGGCCTGCAGCCGGTGCTCAACAAGCTTCAGCCCGGCGGCTGGGGCGTGGTGATGGGCGGTGAACTGGCCCGCAGCATGGGCGTGCATGTGGGGGACCCGGTCACCCTGGTGGCGCCCAGTGGCCAGGTCACGCCGGCCGGGGTGGTGCCCCGCCTCAAGCAGATGGTGGTGGTGGGCACCTTCGAGGCCGGCCACTACGAGTACGACAGCGGCCTGGTCATGGTGCACATGGACGACGCAGCCCGCCTGTTCCGCACCGGCGGGCCCACGGGCGTTCAGATCCAGCTCAAGGATGCGCAACAGGCCCGCGTGGTCGGCAATGAACTGGCCGAATCGCTGGGGCCGGACGTCATCGTGCGCGACTGGACGCACACCAACCGCAACTGGTTCGACGCCGTGCAGGTGGAAAAGCGCATGATGTTCATCATCCTGACCTTGATCGTGGCCGTGGCCGCCTTCAACCTGGTCTCCACCCTGGTAATGACGGTGACGGACAAGCGTGCCGACATCGCTATCCTGCGCACGCTGGGCGCGAGCCCCGCCTCGGTGATGGGCATCTTCATGGTGCAGGGGGCGCTGTCGGGTGTGCTGGGCACGCTCTCGGGCCTGGGCCTGGGCCTGTTGGTGGCCTTCAACATCGATGTGATCGTGCCTTTCATCGAAGGCCTGCTGGGCGTGCACTTCCTGCCCGGCAGCATCTACCTGATCAGCAAGATGCCCAGCGAGCCCCAGTCGGGCGACATCATCCCCATCGCGGTGCTGTCCCTGGTGCTGGCGCTGCTGGCCACCATCTACCCCAGCTGGCGTGCCAGCCGCGTGCAGCCGGCCGAAGCCCTGCGCTATGAATAAGAACCGAGAAGGCACCCGCGCATGAGCGAGATCATTCTGTCGGCCCAGGGCGTGCACAAGCGCTACGAGGAGGGGCCCCTGGACGTGAGCGTGCTGCAGGGTGTGGACCTCAGCGTGTCGTCCGGGCAATCGCTGGCCATCGTGGGCCAGTCCGGCTCGGGCAAGAGCACCTTGCTGCACGTGCTGGGCGGGCTGGACCTGCCCACCCAGGGCCGCGTGATGCTGATGGGGCATGACTGGGCAGGCATGTCCGCTGCCGAGCAGGGGCGCTGGCGCAACCAGCACCTGGGCTTCGTCTACCAGTTCCACCACCTGCTGCCGGAGTTCTCAGCCGTGGACAACGTGGCGATGCCGCTGCTGATCCGCCGTCTGCCGCTGGAAGAGGCCCGCCGTGCGGCGCTGGCCGTGTTGGGCCAGGTGGGCCTGGGTGCGCGGGCCGAGCACCGGCCGGCGGAGTTGTCCGGCGGTGAGCGCCAGCGTGTGGCCGTGGCGCGTGCGCTGGTCACCAAGCCGGCCTGCGTGCTGGCCGATGAGCCCACGGGCAACCTGGATCGCCGCACGGCCGATGGCGTCTTCGCGCTGATGCGCGAGGTGGCGCGCGAGCAGGGCACCGCGCTGATCATGGTGACGCACGACGAGGCGCTGGCACAGCGCTGCGATGTGCAGGCGCATCTGGTCGAGGGGCGGCTGAGCATCTGAGTGCCTGGGCCGGGCGGGGCTTTCCGCTTGCCCTTGTGTCATCACGAAGCGCTGCGCCAAGGCATGATGGTGTCATGGCCGACTTCTGGATCGACACCCACAGCCACCTCGATGCGTCCGAGTTCGATGCGGACCGCGCCGCGGTGATTGAGCGCGCCCGTGAGGCGGGCGTTCAGCAGGTGGTGGTGTCCATCACGCCGGGCACCTTCGAGGCTGCCCGCCAGGCCGCCGTCGATTGCGACGGTGCCTATGCACTGGGCAGCCACCCGCTGTTCGTCAACGACGTGGGCAGCGATGCGCCCGAGCGCCTGCGAGAAGCTCTGCATCGGTGGCGAGACGATCCCCGCCTGGTGGCCGTGGGTGAGATCGGCTTGGACGGCTTCGTGCCGGCGATTCAGGACGAGGCCAGCCGTGAGCTGCAGGACAAGCTCTACGCCGCCCAACTGGCCGTGGCCCACGATGCCGGCCTGCCCGTGATCCTGCACGTGCGCCGCACGGCGGACCAGTTGCTCAAGCATCTGCGTCGCATGAAGGCCGAGGGCCGCCCGGTGCCCGGTGGCATTGCCCATGCCTTCAATGGCAGCGAGCAGCAGGCCGAGGCCTTCGTTGAACTGGGCTTCTGCCTGGGTTTCGGCGGCGCCATGACTTTTGATCGGGCCTTGCAGATACGCCGCATCGCGGCCTGGCTGCCTGAATCGCACCTGGTGCTGGAAACCGATTCACCCGATATCCCGCCGCACTGGCTCTACAAGACGGCCGAGGCGCGCGCGCAGGGCGAGCACAGCCGCAATGAGCCGGCACAGTTGCCACGCATCGCTGAGACACTGGCCGAGCTGCGCGGCTGGAGCCTGGATCAGGCCCGGCGGATCACGACCGCCAATGCGCTGCGGGTGCTGCCACGGCTCGGATCCCTGATGGGCTGACCAGCTACGCCAACCCCACCTGCTCGAACACGTCGCGCCAGTCCGCCACCTTGCGCTCGAACGACCACGACGCATTGGCCGGGCTGGTCGATGGCAGCTTCACCACCGGCAGGCCCAGCGCCTGGGTGATCTTCATGTGCCGCGCCGATTCGCCGCCGTTGTGGGCGATGGCCTGCAGGCCAGGCGCCCATGCCTTCAGTTGATGCAGCGGGTTCAGCTCGGCCTGCTCGATGTCGCTGTCCAGGCTGCCCTCGCGCAGGCAGCTCGCGTAGACATCCCAGATGCCCAGGCCACGACGCTGCGCCTCGGCAATGCGCTCCGCATAGGGCCGCCGCTGCAGGGCCGCATCGCCCTCCAGCCCCCACAGCGCGGACAGGATCGGCCAGAAGTGGTTGCGTGGGTGCGCGTAATACTGCTGTTCCACCAGCGAGGCCACGCCTGGAAAGCTGCCCAGCACCATCAGCCGTGTCTGCGGGGAAATGATGGGCGCCAGCCCTTGCAGGGGCGGGGGCGCCGCCTGGTCAACGGTGGGCAGGGCAGGGGCCGGGCGCGGTTTTGAGGGCATGCGGCCATTATCCAAAAAGCCCGCATGCGACACTTACGCTCCGTGAAGCGATCCAAGAAACCTATCCTGGCCGAGGCCACGATCTCCGAAGAGCGGGGCATCCGCTACCTGCACCTGGGCACGCCCTGGATCCAGGGCGCCATGCGCATCCGCAAGCCGCTCAAGCTGGAGCTGGAGTACATCCAGCGCATGATGGCCTGGCTGCTGCTGCGCCCTGAAAGCGCGCTGCCCGGCACCCGCTGCCTTCAACTGGGCCTGGGCACCGGCGCCATCACCAAGTACTGCCATGCGGTGCTGCGCCTGCCCACCACCGTGGTCGAGATCAACCCCGGCGTGATCGCCGCCTGTCGTGCCTGGTTCCACCTGCCGTTCGATGATGAGCGCCTGACCGTGCTCGAACAGGATGCGGCCCGGTTCGTGACCGACCCCGGGCACACGGCGGCCTTCGACGCCCTGTGTGTCGATTTGTATGACCACGAGGCCGCCAGCCCCGTGCTGGACGACGAGGCCTTCTACCGCGCCTGCTGGAACGTGCTGGACGATGGCGGCGTGATGAGCGTGAACCTCTTCGGGCGCGAGGCCAGCTTCGACCGCAGCGCCGAGCGCATCGCCGCCGCGTTCGGGGTGGAGCGCATGGCCATGCTCAAGCCCACCACCGAAGGCAACACCATCGTGCTGGCTTGGAAGGGTTTTGACCTGCCCCCGCGTGACGAGTTGGCGTCAAGAGGGGAAACTTTACAGACACGGTGGGAGCTGCCTGCGCGAAAATGGGTGAAGCTTCTGTCGTCGTTCGCCGGCACCCGCAAGGCGTCGGCGTCTTCCTGAGTCACAACCCGCTGCCCCTCTATCGCCATGAGTGCTGTGCCTCCCGTCGCCAACCTGGCACCCCAGCCCGCTGCCCCGCAGGCGCGGCCGCATCCCCGGCCGATCACCCACAAGGGCCCGCTGGACTGGAAACTGCTGGTCACCTGGCTCACGGAAGACAACGTCATCGCCCTCAAAGACGCCGAGCGGGTAGCGCAGCGGTTTTCCGCTGGCGGCAGCTCGCAGCACCCGCTGGTGCGCCTGGCCGGCCTGGGCCTTACCCGCCAGGACACGGGCACCGTGCTCGAGCTGGAGCCGCTCACCGAATGGGTGGCGGCGCGCGTGTCCATGCCTTATGTGCGCATCGATCCGCTCAAGGTGGACGTGTCCCGCGTGGCCGACGTCATGTCCATCAACTACGCCGAGCGCCGCAAGTCCCTGCCCATCCAGGTGGGCCTGAACGAAATCACCATCGCCACCTGCGAGCCGCTGGACGTGGCCTGGATCGACGAGATCCTGGCGCACACCAAGAAGTCCGTCCGCCTGGTGGTGGCCAGCCCGCTGGAGCTGCAGCGCTACCGCACCGAGTTCTACACGCTGGCCAAATCGGTCCGCGATGCCAACAAGAAGACGGGCGACAGCACGGCCAGCAGCTTCGAGCAGTTGGTGGAACTGGGTCGCACCAACCGCCAGCTCGATGCCAATGACCAGGGCATCATCCAGGTGGTCGATTGGCTCTGGCAGTACGCCTTCGATCAGCGCGCCTCGGACATCCACCTCGAGCCGCGCCGCGACATGGGCGCCATCCGCTTCCGCATCGACGGCGTCATGCACATGGTCTACCAGGTGCCCCTGTCGGTGATGCAGGCCATGACAGCACGCATCAAGTTGCTGGGCCGCATGGACGTGGTCGAGAAGCGCCGCCCGCTCGATGGCCGCATCAAGACGCGCAACCCAGCCGGGGAAGAAGTCGAAATGCGCCTGGCCACCATGCCCACCGCCTTCGGCGAGAAGCTGGTGATGCGCATCTTCGATCCGGACAACACGCTCAAGACCTTCGATGCGCTGGGCTTCGCGTCGCAGGAACTGGCCATCTGGGAACAGTTGGTCGGCCGCTCGCACGGCATCATCCTGGTCACTGGGCCCACGGGCTCGGGCAAGACGACCACGCTGTACTCCACGCTCAAGCGCCTGGCCACCGAAGAGGTCAACGTCTGCACGGTGGAGGATCCGATCGAAATGATCGAGCCCTCCTTCAACCAGACGCAGGTACAACCCAATATCGACCTGGGCTTCGCCGAGGGCGTGCGCGCGCTGATGCGGCAGGATCCGGACATCATCATGGTCGGCGAAATCCGCGACCGTGAAACCGCCGACATGGCCATCCAGTCGTCCCTCACGGGCCACCTGGTGTTCTCCACCCTGCACACCAACGATGCGGCCTCGGCCGTGACGCGTCTGGTGGACATCGGCGTGCCGGCTTACCTGATCAGCGCCACCGTGATCGGCGTGCTGGCCCAGCGCCTGGTGCGCACCCTGTGCGTGGCCTGCAAGAAGCCGGACGATGCCCTCACGGCGGAGATGCTGACCGAGACCATCAAGCCCTGGCGCCTGAACGGCACGCCGCGCCCCTACAAGCCCGTGGGCTGCCTGGAGTGCCGCATGACGGGCTACAAGGGCCGTGTGGGCCTGTACGAGCTGCTGCCGTTGAGCGAGGCTATCCGCCAGACCATGCACCCCACGGTGGACATGGCCCGCCTGCGCCAGCAGGCCGTGCAGGAGGGCCTCAAGCCCCTGCGTCTGGGCGGTGTCATGAAGGTGGCCGAAGGCGTGACCACGCTGGATGAAGTGCTGCGCAGTACCCCGCAGTGGGAGATCTGACGGAGATCTGACCGCTGGCAGGTGAGGGCAGTGGTCAACCCGGTACGGGCGCCGAGAACTGCTCCACCACCACCTCGCAGCCGATGCCGCGAGGCTCCAGCTCCTGCCAGGTCACGGTGCCGCCCAATTGCTTGGTGCGCTTGCGCACGCCCCCCAGGCCCAGCCCGTGCGACCAGGATTCAGGGGAGCGGCCCAGGCCGTTGTCCGTCACCGAGAGCGTCAGCCGGTCGTCCTTGAAGGTCAGCTCCACGCGCACGCGGTTGGCCTTGGCATGGCTGATGGTGTTGTTGACCAGTTCGCGCAGGATGCGGGTCAAGGCCGACCACTGCACCACGGTGAGCTCCACGTCCTCATCCTGCGTGAGGTGCCAGTCCAGCTCGCAGCGTGCCACGTGCAGCCGGTGGCTCAGGTCGCGCTTCCATTCGCTGGCGGCATCGCTCAGCGTATGGGTCTGCACGGCCAGGCCGCGCGTGAGGGTCTTCAAATCCTGCAGCGTGTGGCGGATGTAGTCTTCGATCTCGGGGTTGGGCGCCTGGTACATCAGGGTCAGCAGGCGCGCACCGATGTCGTCGTGCAGATCCTGCGCCAGGCGCATGCGCTCTTCACTGCGGCCGCGCTCCACCGCGCGGTCGAAGGTGAGTACGCGGTGCAGCTGCTCCACGATGCGGTCGGCCAGGCGCGCGTCTTCCGAGGTGAACAGGCGCCGGCCCTTGTCCGCATGCTTGAGCACGAACACCTTGGTGCAGCCCTCGGTGTGCGACAGGTGGGGCAGGGGCACCAGCAGGATCCCGCCGTTGCCGCGCAGCGCGGTGGTGGGCACATCGCCCTGCACCAGGCTGATCTCGATCGGATCGAACAGCTCGCGCATCAGGCGCGCCATCAGGTCATCGAGCCTGTCGGGGCGGCGCTCCAGCTCGCGGGCGATGCGGTACAGGCGCTCGAACAGGCGCTCGGTGGTGATCGGGTCGCGGCTGAGCACATTGGTCATCACCCAGCGGCGGATGCTCAGGTACACGCCGAAGGACAGGAACAGCGACAGCGTCATCGATGTGAACTGCCCCAGCGAGAACACCGCCACGAAGAGCAGATCCAGCGAGGCCGCCACCGTGCTGGAAGCCGCCAGCAGCGAGAACTCCTGCAGGATCTGCTTGGAGCGCGACAGGTAGGGCGACAGCAGCAGCTGCGAGGCGAAGAACACGTGCCAGGTCATCACGCCGAAGGTGGTGACGTTGAGCTGCATGTCCGGCCGCGTGGTGGCCATGGTGACGGCCACGCTCAGCAGGATCCAGCTGCCCAGCGTGATGCTGGTGAAGCGCCGCAGCACCAGGGTGAAGGGGTGCGGTGCCTGCCGGTAGGTCAGCGTCATGAAGCAGATGGCCGCCAGCACCAGCAGGGCGCAGCTGCCCTGCACCCACCACCATTGCCAGGCCGGCGTGAGGTAGGACAGGGCCAGGCCCACGGCCACTGCGGCAGCCCAGCCCCCCAGGGCGACCAGCCCCCAGCCGCGCAGGCGGCGTGGGTGCAGCACGGCCACCTGGATCATGGCGGCGGCGGACACGATGTCCAGGCCCGTGCGCAGGCTGGCATCGAGGTCGACGAACCACACGGGCATGAACATGTCCAGGTTCGATTCGGCCGCAATCAACAGCAGGTGCGCACCCTGGGTCAGGGCCAGCATGGCAAAGGCGGCGTTGCGCCACTGAGGCCCGGCCAGGAAGACCACTGCCCCCACGCCCATCACGACCAGCGCCAGGGCTGAGAGCATCCAGAACAGGGGCGTCAGGCCGCCCCAGCCGCGCTGGGCCACC
Source organism: Aquabacterium sp. (assembly GCF_049274795.1). Taxonomy (GTDB): domain Bacteria; phylum Pseudomonadota; class Gammaproteobacteria; order Burkholderiales; family Burkholderiaceae_C; genus Aquabacterium. Next base: position 2,342 of record NZ_JBASTH010000091.1, on the reverse strand, counting down.
AGCATGGGCTCGTCCGGCGCATTGACCAGCTCCAGCACCACCACACCGCCCTCGGGTGGCAGCATGGCCGCGGCAGCGGCCAGCCGGCGGTGCAGGTCCGCATAGTGTTCACGCGCCTTGGCATCGGGGATCCAGCGCGCGCTGTGCTGCAGGGCCAGCAGCTCGATAGGGGCTTCCAGCACGGTCACCGAGCCGCTGGGGGCGATCTGCTCCACACGCACACCCTCGATCGCATGGCCCTCCAGGCGCTGCAGCGTGGGCATGTTGGCGGTCACGATCTTGACCGAGCCTTCCGGTGAGGCCTTGAGCGTGACGGGCAGGCGGGGCTGCACCGTGAGCCACTGCGCCAGCGCGAACACCAGCACGCAGCCGCCCAGGATCACGCCCACCAGCAGGCGCAGGCGCCAGCCGATCCAGCGGGGCAGGTGGCTGCTGCTTTGCAGTGCTTCGTCGAGGGTGGTGGGGCCGTGCCGATCGCTCAGGCTGAGATCGCCGGCACCGGGCGATGGGGTCACACCAGGCCCTGCTTGCTGGCGAGCACGGCCGCTTCAGCGCGGCTGGAGACGTTGAGCTTCTTGTAGATGGACTTGATGTGGTCGTTCACGGTGAACCACTTGATGCCCATCAGGTTGGCGATTTCCTTGATCGTGAAGCCCTTGCTGAGGTAGGTCAGCACTTCACTTTCGCGGGGGGTGAGCCGTTCGTGGTCCAGCGGTGCCGCGGGGGCGGCCGGCGCCGCCGCGATGGCTGCACTGGCCACGCCGCTGCCGGTGTGCAGGGCACTGGATGAGTGCGAAGGGAAACCTTCGCCGGTGCGGAAGTGCGTCAGCAGGCGCCGCGCGATGGCCGGCGACAGCGGCGGCTGGCCCCGCACGATCTTCTGCAGCTCTTCGACCAGCACCTCGAAGCGGTCTTCCTTGAGCAGGTAGCCGTCGGCACCGCATTGCAGGGCCGGGAAGAGGTGCTCGTCGTCCGAGTAGAGCGTGGTGACGATGCGGGTGGCCGGGTAGTTGGCCAACTCCGACAGCAGCTCCAGCCCACTGCCGTCGGGCAGTTCCAGATCAACCAGGATGAGCTGGTAGGGATCGGCCGAGGCAGCCGCGCGCTGGCCTGCAGCATGCCCGAGCAGGCGCCGCACAGCCTCCAGATCACCGGCTTCGGTGATGCTGCTCACGTCGCTGAAGCTCTCGCGAACCACGCGACACAAGAAACCCCGCGCAACGGGGTTGTCTTCAAGAATCAGTACTTTGACCGCCATGACTTGCTCCCGAGGAGGCGCCAACTGAACAGGCCCCCTGGGTTGAAAACGCTGCGCCCGAACGATGCTGATGCCGCACCTTGTCGGGGAAGGCCCCCTGTTTCCAACCTAAGCCGAACCGAGCCCATTATCGTCGGGCGCGCGCCGATGCGACAGACCCCCAGAAGGGGCCGTCACCGAAGAACGTGTCTGCCCGCCTACAATGTGCCCATGCGTATCTTGATCGCCAACGACGATGGCTACCTGGCCCCAGGCCTCGAAGCCCTCGTGCAGGCCTGCGAAGGGCTGGGCCATATCGACGTCTTCGCCCCAGAGCGCAACGCCAGCGGGACCTCCAATTCCCTGACCTTGCACCAGCCGCTCACCGTTCACACGGCCCGCAATGGTTTTCGTTTTGTTACAGGAACACCCTCCGATTCCGTCCATCTGGCCCTCACTTCGGGGCTGATCGAGACCCCTGATCTGGTGTTGTCCGGAATCAACAATGGCGCCAACATGGGCGATGACACGCTCTATTCCGGCACCGTGGCCGCCGCCACCGAGGGTTTTCTCTTCGGCATTCCGGCCATCGCCTTCTCGCTCACCGACAAGGGCTGGACCCATCTGGACGCCGCCGCGAAGGTGGCGCGTCGCGTGGTCGAGCATGTGCTGGCGCGCCCGCCCGGTGCAGGCGCCTGGCTGCTCAACGTGAACATCCCGGCCATTCCCGACAGCGAGCAGGCTCCCTGGCAGATCACCCGTCTGGGGCGCCGCCACGCCAGCCGTCCGGCCATCGTCACGACCAACCCTCGCGGCGAGCCCATCTACTGGATCGGCCCGGCCGGCGAGGCCCGTGATGAAGGCGACGGCACCGATTTCCAGGTCACCCGCGCGGGTGGGGTGTCCATCACCCCGCTGCAGGTGGACATGACCGATCACGCCGGCCTGCCGCGCTGGCGTGACTGGGTGGGCAACCCGCCCGGCAGCGAAGGCTCTGCTGCATGAGCACGCCGCCCGGCGGCCAGCGCACCCGGCGTTTTCCGCTGAGCCTGGACCGCGTGGCCACCCCCGCCAAACCCGCGCCCGCGCGCGAACTGCTGCGCCC
>NZ_JBASTH010000090.1:0-6151 GCF_049274795.1 Aquabacterium sp. | reverse complement strand
CGGCCAGCCGGCCGGCCATCGTGCCGCCTGCCCAGCCCGTCTCGCCGGTGGCCGAGCGCACCGGCAGCGACAGTTCGTCCACCGTCGCCGACAAGCCCGCCAGCGCCGCCCCCAGCCGCGCCACGGGCACCAGCGGCACCACGCGCCGCCGCAAGATCACCGGTCCGGCCAAGCTGTTCGTGCTGGACACCAACGTGCTGCTGCACGACCCGATGTCGCTGTTCCGCTTCGACGAACACGACATCTACCTGCCCATGATCACGCTCGAAGAGCTCGATGGGCACAAGAAGGGCATGACCGAAGTGGCACGCAACGCCCGCCAGGTCAGCCGCGATCTGGACGCCCTGGCCGCCGACATGGGCAGCCGCCAGCAGGCCGATCCCGCCAAGGGCATCGAGCTGGCCAAGACGGGCCACGTCGAGGCTGGCGGCAAGCTGTACTTCCAGACCACAGGCATGGACATCCAGTTGCCCATCGGCCTGCCCCAAGGCAAGGCCGACAACCAGATCCTGGGCGTGGTGCAGGCCCTGCGCGACAACCATGCCGGGCGTGACGTGGTACTGGTGTCCAAGGACATCAACATGCGCATCAAGGCCCGTGCCCTGGGCCTGCCGGCGGAAGACTACTTCAACGACAAGACGCTGGAAGACGGCGACCTGCTCTACACCGGCGTCCTGCCGCTGCCGGCCGATTTCTGGGACCGCCACGGCAAGGGCATGGAGAGCTGGCAGCAGAACGGCATCACCTACTACCGCGTGAGCGGCCCGACGGTGCCAGCGCTGCTGGTCAATCAGTTCGTCTACCTCGAAAGCCCCGGCGCCAGCCCCTGGTACGGCAAGGTCACCGAGATCACCGGCAAGACCGCCACACTCAAGACCCTGAAGGACTACACGCACCAGAAGAACGCCGTGTGGGGCGTGACGGCCCGCAACCGCGAGCAGAACTTCGCGCTGAACCTGCTGATGGACCCGGAATGCGACTTCGTGACGCTGACGGGCTCGGCCGGCACCGGCAAGACGCTGATGACGCTGGCGGCCGCCCTGAGCCAGGTGCTCGACGACCGTCGCTACACCGAGATCATCGTCACCCGCGTGACGGTGCCGGTGGGCGAGGACATCGGCTTCCTGCCCGGCACCGAGGAAGAAAAGATGTCGCCCTGGATGGGCGCCCTCGACGACAACCTCGAAGTGCTCTCGCGCGGCGACAGCGGCACGGGTGGTGCTGGTGAATGGGGCCGTGCAGCCGCCAACGAGTTGGTGCGCAGCAAGATCAAGATCAAGAGCATGAACTTCATGCGCGGCCGCACCTTCCTGAACAAGATCGTGATCATCGACGAGGCGCAGAACCTCACGCCCAAGCAGATGAAGACGCTGATCACCCGTGCTGGCCCTGGCACCAAGATCATCTGCCTGGGCAACCTGGCACAGATCGACACGCCTTACCTCACCGAAGGCAGCTCCGGCCTGACCTACGCGGTCGACAAGTTCAAGGGCTGGCCGCACAGCGGGCACGTGACGCTGGCACGTGGCGAGCGTTCGCGCCTGGCGGATTTCGCCTCCGAAGTGCTCTGATCAATCGCCGCATACCGCGGCGAGTTCATCCCCGACGGCCTGCTTAGCAGGCCGTTTTTCATGGCCACGCGCAAGCACCCATGGCACGGCGAGGGCAAGACACCCCGCACGCGCCAACGGCATTGGCCTGCATGCACACTGGGCTGAATCACTCATTCCACCCACTTGCCCAGGAGCCCGCATGTCATCCACACGAAAAGCCCGATCCCTGGCCACACAGACCGCCGAGCTGGCCCTGGCCACGCCACAGGTGATGGCGCACCGCCTCACGCGCATGGCCCTGGCCGGCGCCACACCCTCCGCACGGGACCGCAAGGAGTTCCACCTCATGGGTGCCGAGAAGGTCGCCGCCTTTCAGGAATCGTGGATGGCGATGGCCATGCAGGCCTGGCGCGCGCAGATGCAAATGCAGACGCAGTTGTGGACCAGTGCCATGCAGGCGATGTGGATGCCCTGGAGCCGCCCCGCTTCCTTTGGCGGAGGCTCCGCCCTCGCGCAATGGCAGAAGGCCACCTTGGGCATCCTGGGCCAGGGCATGGCACCGGTGCATCGCCGCGCGGTGGGCAACGCCAAGCGACTGGGCCGCACGCGGCTGCGTTGAACACATGGCTCGCGCATCTGGCACGATAGGAGCCCCCTGACGCCAGGCCACGCGCATGACACCCACACCCGAGCCACGCCCGACAGATACTGCCCTGACATGGGACGATTTCATGAAGGTGGAGCTACGCGTGGGCAGGATCGTGAGCGCCGAGCCTTTCCCGAAGGCGCACAAGCCTGCCTACATCCTGCAGGTCGATTTCGGCCCCGCGCTCGGTGTGCGCAAGTCCAGCGCGCAGATCACCGCGCTGTACACGCCCGAGCAACTGGCCGGGCGCCTGGTGGTGGCGGTGGTGAACTTCCCGCCCAAGCAGATCGGGCCGATCATGTCGGAGTGCCTGGTCACCGGCTTTCACAACGCCCAGGGCGAGGTGGCCTTGTGCATACCCGACCAGGATGTTCCCCTGGGCACGCGCCTGCTTTGAGCGGTCAAGAAGACGTTGCCCCGCACAGGCCAGGCCATCACAATGCCGGCAACATCACCCACACGATGACCAGCCCCACGCCCCTGCCGCATCACGCCTGCCCTTTGTGCGGCGGCCCCAACGCCTGCGCGCCCGCACGCAGCGGCAGCTTTGACACGCCGTGCTGGTGCCGTGAGGTCAAGGTCTCGCCACTGGCCCGGGCCCGCGTGGCCGGACATCAACCCATGGCCTGCCTGTGCGAGCGCTGCGCCGTGAGCGGCGGGCCTCTGGCGCCCGACGCCACATCGTCCGCATCGCCGGGCCAGTCATCAAGCTGAAGCCGTTCAGAGCTTCTCGAACACCGCCATGCTCTCCACGTGGGCCGTGTGCGGGAACATGTTGACCGCGCCCGCCGACACGCAGCGATAGCCGCCCTGGTGCACCAACAGGCCAGCATCACGCGCCAGCGTGGCCGGGTTGCAACTCACGTACACGATGCGCTTCGGCGGCACCCAGTCCGGCACAAGCGAAGGATCCTGGTGCAGGTCGGCCACAGCCTTGGTCAGGGCGAACGCACCTTCGCGCGGCGGATCCACCAGCCACTTGTCGGCATGGCCATAGCTGGCCAGTTCCGCCGGTGTGATCTCGAACAGGTTGCGCGCCACGAAGCTGGTCTTGGCATCGACGCCATTGGCCCGTGCGTTCTCGCGCGAACGGGCCACCAGTTGCTCGCTGCCCTCGATGCCCAGCACCTCGCGTGCCTGCGTGGCCAGCGGCAAAGTGAAGTTGCCCAGGCCGCAGAACCAGTCGATCACGCGCTCATCGGGCTTCACCTCGAGCAGGCGCAGCGCGCGTCCCACCAGCATCTGGTTGATGTGGTGGTTGACCTGGGTGAAGTCCGTCGGCTTGAAGGGCATCGTGATGCCGAACTCGGGCAGGGTGTAGTCCAGCCCTGGCAAGGTTTCGTCCAGCGGGTGCACGGTGTCCGGCCCCTTGGGCTGCAGCCACCACGACAGGGTATGACGCCCGCCATCCCAGGCGCTGTGTTCGGCCGCGAAATCGCGCAGGCGCTGCACATCGGCCGGGGTGAGTGCTTCCAGGTGACGCAGCACCAGCACCGTCACGCTCGTGCCCACGGCCACCTCGATCTGGGGCAGGCGGTCACGCTGGTCCATGGCATAGACCAGTTCGCGCAGGGGCACCAGCAGGCGGCTGATGTGCGGCGGCAGGATCTCGCAGGTCTGCATGTCGGCCACATAGCGCGATTTGCGCTCATGGAAGCCCACCAGCACCGAGCCCTTCTTGAGCACATGGCGCACCGACAGGCGCGCGCGGTAACGGTAGCCCCAGGTAGGCCCTTCGATCGGGCGCAGCAGCATCTCGGGCTTGACCTTTCCCAGGTGCCACAGGTTGTCTTCCAGCACGCGCTGCTTGACGGCCACCTGTGCCGAAGGATGAAAGTGCTGCATCTTGCAGCCGCCGCACAGGCCGAAGTAGGTGCAGCGCGGGGTGACGCGTTGCGAGCTCTCGGTGCGGCGCTCGGCCATCGTGGCCTGCTCCCAGTTGTTCTTGCGGCGAGTGACGCTCACGCGCACCTCTTCGCCAGGCAGCGCATCTTCGATGAAGACGACCTTGCCATCGGGGCGGTGGGCCACGCCCTGCGCTTCGAGGTCGAGTGATTCGACCTTCAGCCATTGCAGGTGGGGCGGCACGGCGGCCGCCGCCTCATCGATGGGCGCCGTGGCGGCGGGGGGAAGCGCCTGGGGGGACGTGGCGGGGGAAGTGGAAAGAATCTCGTCGGTCATCCCCTGATTGTCTCAGGGGATGAGCGCTCTTTCCCGGCAAGGCCCGAGGCGGGCCGTGGCACGGTGCAGGATCAGCGTGCGGGCAGCGACTTGGCGGGGTCGATCGGCTTGCCCTGCTTGCGCACCTCGAAATGCAGTTGCACGCGATCGGCGTCGGTGCTGCCCATCTCGGCGATCTTCTGGCCCTTGCGCACGGCCTGGTCTTCCTTGACCAGCAGCGTCTGGTTGTGGGCGTAGGCCGTGAGGTATTGCGCGTTGTGCTTGACGATGATCAGGTTGCCGTAGCCACGCAGGCCGGAGCCGGCATAGACCACGCGGCCATCGGCAGCGGCGAAGACCGGATCGCCCGCCTTGCCGCCGAGCACCAGGCCCTTGCGCTTGCCATCTTCGAAGCTGCCCAGCACGGGGCCTGTGGCGGGCCATTGCCAGGCGGGCTCATCCGCATCACGGTCCGCAGCTGCCACGGGAGCCGCTGCCGCTGCGGGCGCCGTGGCCTCAGCCGTGCCCGAGGCCGGCTTGGCGGCGCTGCTGGCGGCCGACGCCGTGCTGCTGCCTGCGGCGGCAGCGGGCAAGGGCTTGGCGTCGAGGCTGCGGGCCTCGACCTTCGAGCTGGTGACGGGTTTGGCCGCCGGCAAGGCATTGCCATTGGTGGCAGCCGCTGCGGGCGCGGCAGCCACGGCGGCGGCATCGACCGAAGGCGAGACCACGCGCAGCACCTGCCCCACCTCGATCAGGTTGGGGTTGTCCAGGTGGTTCCAGGCCGCCAGATCGCGCCAGTTCTGCCCGGTATCGAGCGCCACGCGGATCAGCGTGTCACCAGGCTTGACGGTGTAGTAGCCCGGCTTGCCGGCGTTCTCCGCGCCCGGGGGCAGGCGGTTGGGGCTCAGGCCCGTGCCCACACGGCCGCGGTCTTCGACCGGGGCCTTGTTGATCGGGGTGGAACAGCCAGCGAAAGTGAGTGCCGCCGCCACGGTGGCGAGCAGCTTGTAGATGTTTTGCGTGTGGTGCATGTTGAAGCGAACAAGCCGAGACATCACGTCGTGCCTGATTTTAGGGGCACGAAGAGCACCTGCCCCGCCGTGGCCTGCTGCAGCTGCCCATTGGGCAGGCGGTCCACGATGGTCAGGATCTGGGTGCCGGTTCTGGGGTCTTCCATGGGCGCGACCAGGCGCCCGCCCGGGGCCAGCTGGTCCAGCCACGCCGGAGGCACGGCGGCACCACCCGCCGCGGCGATGATGGTGTCGTAGGGCGCATTGGGCGCATGGCCGAGCATGCCGTCACCATACACCAGCCGCACGTCCTGCCAGCCGGGCAGGCCGGCACGGAGCCGATCGAGGTTGGTGCGGGCCTTCAGGTGCAGATCACGCAGGCGTTCGATGGACACGACGCGCCGCGACAGACACGACAACAGCGCCGCCTGGTAGCCGCAGCCCGTGCCGATGTCCAGGCACTGGCCCAGCGGGAAGGCCGCATCCGGCGCCACGCCGGGGCGTGTGCACAGCAGCTCGATCATCGACCCGATCACCGAGGGCTTGGAGATGGTCTGACCCAGGCCGATCGGCAGGCTGGTGTCTTCGTAAGCCTGGTTGACCAGGGCCGAATCCACGAACCAGTGCCGGGGAATGGTGCCGAAAGCCAGCAGCAGGCGCGGATTGCGGATGCCATCGGCCTGCAGACGCTCGACCATGCGGCGCTGCACCGCGCGGGAATCCATGCCCAGGCCTTGCGGCGTGCTCAGGCGCTGGCGGTCACGGGCGGCCTGCTCCAGCGG
>NZ_JBASTH010000089.1:0-1616 GCF_049274795.1 Aquabacterium sp. | reverse complement strand
ACAATCAATGGCCTTTACAAGGCCGAGGTGATCCACCGGCGAGGTCCGTGGCGATCCTTTGAAGCTGTCGAATATGCCACGCTCGAATGGGTCGACTGGTTCAACAACAGGCGGCTGCTGGAGCCTGTCGGAAACATCCCGCCCGCCGAAGCCGAGGAACGATACTACGCCATGCTGGACGACGTCGCCATGGCTGCGTAACTTAAACCAAATGGCCTCCGGCAGTCCCGGGGCGGTTCAGTTCTATATCCGCGTCTGGCGTTAACGTGTCTCCTGCGCTAGAAGGCGTTGCTTGGCTGGTAGCTGTAGCAATCTCAGAGCCGGTAGCTGTTGGCGCAGCACCGGCTCCATTGTGAATATTGATGTCGCTCATTCGGCACCGCCAGTAGCGCGTTCGACCAGCGCCTTGATGCTGTCCACTTTGACCAGCCGCCGCGTGCCGATTTTAACAGTGTCCAACTGCCCCCGATCTATAAGGTGGTAGGTCAGTGTTCGACCTACGCCCAAGCGTTGAGCGGCTTCTTTTATTGATACTAGCATTTTCATTATCCAAATTTAACCGTCTGCGTTCGTGCAGATTCACCTTAATGTAGATTCTGAAAAATATTAGTTCAATAATTTTAATTAAGTAGATATAAATCTACTTTAATATGGAATAAAAGTTCTCATAACGACCTGAGTCTATATTCAATTAAACAAAATTAGATCTAAATTGCGCTAACGGGTGATGCGTAACGCGAATTGATGGAGGTTTTCGTATTCTGATTGGAGCGGAGCGGGCGTGATTGTCACTTCCGCTCTACCGAGTCGCGATTGCTGTTTGCGCGGAGATGCTCTTTGTCAGCTAACGTGAGCTGTTTCAGAAGTGTGGGGGTGAGTGTGGGGGAAGTTTATCGGATTAAAAATAAATATAACTATATCAATCTGATAACCAATTTGTTCTATACAAGCCCTGCCACCACCCCTTCCAGTCAACACCGGGAAGGACGTGCCCGGTTCGTCACAGACCGATCAGCTGCGACCGGCGACCGCCACGATCCCCTGAAGATTGTCCATCGGCAGCAAGCCCGTCGTGACTTGCTGGCGGCGCGCGATGTTGAACGCCACCAGCGTATCGACCTCATAGACATCAACGCGGCCCTTGAGCCCGACCAGCTGATAAATAAACCGGCCGTCGCCGCTGAGCGCCATGTCGATAAAGCCGTCGGCATTGGCGAGCGGCGTCGGTGATGCGGGATCGACCGGGGTGCCGCTGACCAGCCGCTCGCCGCGCGCGATCATGCCGTCGTCGCCAAGGCCGAAGCCCGAAATCGCGGCACCCGTCGAGCTGGCGACCCAGAAGACCGATGTGGCGGCGTTCAAGACGACCCAGCCGGGTTGTACCGGGCCGGATGCGGTCGTCGGGCCGAGGAGGAAATCCTGGGCGCGCGGGGTGAGGGTGCCGTCGGCGGCGATCTCCCACGTCGACACCGACCCGGTTTGCAGGCTGGCGAAGGTGCCCGGGGTGCCGGCCGACGTGACGGTGCGCGCCTCCGCCGCGATGACGAATTGCCGCCCGTCGTGCGCGAAGGTTTCGATTCCGATCGCGTTGGGGAGGTTCCGGCCCGCGGCATTGC
>NZ_JBASTH010000088.1:0-129547 GCF_049274795.1 Aquabacterium sp. | reverse complement strand
GGCCCGGCGTGCACGGGATGGCGCGCTCATCACTGCGGGGTTGCTGGCGCTGGCAGCGGGCGCGCAGTTCGCGCTCGTCGGCCGGCGCGATCAGCCACTCCATGTTCCAGGTCAGCAGCGACAGCGGCCGGCTCTGGGCCTGCGCGGCGCCGTGGGGCATGGCCCACAGCGCGGCAGCCGCCATGAGGGCGCACGCCGCGCGCAGGATCATCGGGGTACTGCGTCGCGGAGCCGTCATGGCGGAGTCCTCTGGGGTCTGTGGGCTCAGGCCTGGGCGAGCAGGGCCTGGCGGTCGATGGTGTAGGTCTGCGGGCCGGGCGTGGCGATCTTGGCTGCGCCCATCTGATTGCCCAGGCGCACGCTGCGCACCAGGTCCCAGCCTTGCGACAGGCCGTAGAGCACGCCGCCACGGAAGGCGTCGCCGCAGCCGGTGGGGTCGATCACCTTGGCCACCTTCAGGCCGGGCACGTGCGTGGCCGTGCCTTGCACCCACACGTTGCTGCCTTCGGCGCCCAGGGTCTCGATCAGGCCCTTGAGGTGGGGCTGGCGCGAAATATCCGCCAGCGACTGGCCGACGCGCTCGGACAGCATCTTGGCTTCGTAGTCGTTGACGGCCACCCAGGTGGCCTGCGCGACGAAGCGCTTGAGCTCGTCGCCATTGAACATGGGCAGGCCCTGGCCCGGATCGAAGATGAAGGGCACCTTGGCCGCGGCCAACTGGGCGGCGTGCTCGATCATCGCGTCGCGGCCGTTGGGGCCGACGATGGCCAGTTGCAGGTCATCGCGCTGAGGCACGGCCTGGCTGTGGGCGTTGGACATCGCACCTGGGTGGAAGGCGGTGATCTGGTTGTTGTCGTTGTCCGTGATGATGGTGCACTGGGCGGTCATCGCATCGGGCAGCGTCTTGACCAGATCGAGCGGCACTCCCCAGTCGCGCAGGCGCTCCAGGTAGGGGGCGCCGTCGGTGCCCAGCGTGGCCATGATCAGCGGTGTGCCGCCCAGCAGATGCAGGCTGTAGGCGATGTTGCCGGCGCAGCCGCCGAACTCGCGGCGCAGCGTGGGCACCAGGAAGGACACGTTGAGGATGTGCACCTGGTCCGGGAGGATCTGGTCTGCGAAGCGGCCTTCGAAGCGGCTGATGTTGTCGAAGGCGAGCGAGCCGCCGATGAGGATGGCCATGGTGGTGTCCAGTCAGGAAAAAGGATCAGGGGTAGAACAGCTCGACGGTGTAGCCCGCCGGTGCCAGGTCAGGGGCGCGCAGACGCCACTGCAGCGTGGTGCTGCTGTTGGCGGGCACGGCAGCGGGCACGGTGGCGCCCACGTCTTTCTCCGCAGCCTCGACCGGCACGCGCGAGGCGGTCTCGACATCGAACACGCGCCGCACCACCACCGTGCCGTTGGCATCGGTGAGGCTCAGGTCCAGGTGGGGCCAGGCCAGCACGGCGTCGGCACGGTTGTGGATGATGGCGGTGAGGCGGTAGGTGTCCTCGCCCAGGGAGCTGGTCTTGACCAGAGCGATGTTGTCGACCTGCAGGTCTTCGATCTGCATGGGTGGCGAGAGGGTGCAGCCCGTGAGCTGGCACCACTGCGCCAGGTAGGGTGTGAGCTCGGGGTGGCGGCTGGCCAGGCGGTCGTGTTCCTGCTGCACGAACTGCGCGCCCAGCAGCAGAGCCAGGGCCAGCGCGATGAAGGAGAGCAGCCCGCGCACCGCAGGGTGTCGCCAGATGGCCTTGCGCTCGGCCTGCTTGATGAAGCCCGGGGCCTCGGTCTGCGGGCCGCGGCCACGCGTGCCGGAGCGGCCCTTGCGCTGGCTGGGCGGGGGCAGGGATTGCTCGGGTTGGTAGCCGTCGTCACCTGGCAGGCGCGAGGGCATGGTGGAGGGGCCGGTGTCGCTGTCGGCAGGGGCGGCTGAACTGTCGCTGGTGTCGGGTTTGACGGCTGCGGCCTGCGGGGCCGTTGGTGTCTCGCCGGAGGGGCGCTGCAACAGTGCGCTGGGGGCTGCCGCAGGAGGTGTGGGCTGTGCGACCTCGTCGTTGTCCGTGGATTCGGACAGGGCGGCGCGGGCCAGTTGCTCGGATTCCGACAAGGCGCCTGCAGACTCGACCGGGGTGTTCCAGCCGGTGTCCCAGTCGTCGAGGTCGGCCATGGCGTCCATGGGGAACTCGGCGTCGGCGAACTCGGGGCCGCCGCGGCGTGGCCGGCGGCGGGCGGTGGCCGCGCGGCGCTCGTCCGAAGGCAGCAGATAGCGCGAGTCGAGCGCATCGGCCTCGTCGGTGACGGGGTAGGCCTCGTCGTCATCCTGCTGCGGCAGGGCCGATTCGTCGTCCAGGCTGGTGCGGATGGCGGGTTGCGTCAAGGCCGACATCGCGGCCGCCACGGCCTCGTCGGAGGGCGGCAGGTCCAGGTCGAAGTTGGTGACGGCCGGGGTGGGGCGCGGGTCGGGCGGGGGCAGATCGTCCTCGACCACGGCGTCGTCGTGGGAGCGCGCGAAGGCGGACGGTTCCGTGACCTGGAAGGCGGGTTGGCTGAACTGGGCAGGCGCGGCAGGCTGGGTCTGCACGAAAGCCGGGGTCGTGGCCGCATAGGCGGGCGCCTGGGGAGCGGCGGAGGGCTGCTGTGCGCCAGGCGGGAAAGGGGCAGCAGGGGCGGCAGGCACGGGCGATGCTGGAGGCGCCGGCGGCACCACACGCTGCGGTGGCGCCTCGCGCTCCATGTCGAACAGGCCTTCCAGCGCGTTGAAGACCTGCGTGCAGCGCCCGCAACGCACCCAGCCCTCGGACACCTTCAACTGGTCCTGGACGACCTTGAAGATGGTGTTGCAGTGGGGGCAGCGGGTGGCCAGACTCATAAGGCCCCGTTTATGCCACCGATCAGGCGGGTTTTTGCGCCGTCATCAGGATCCAGCCGTCTTCTTCGTTGGCAACCTGCAACTGTAGGCCGACACCGGCGTAGGCTTCCTTGAGCTCGTCTTCCTGGCGGGCCAGGATGCCAGCCAGCACCAGATGGCCGTCGGGCGCCACGTGCCCAGCCAGCAGCGGCGACAGCAGCTTGAGCGGCGTGGCCAGAATGTTGGCCAGCACGACCGGGTACTCACCCTTGGCCTCGCCGATCAGGTCGGGCAGGCCGGCGTTGATGGGCGTGCGGCCATCGCTTGACGCCAGGTGTGCCAGGTTGGCTGTGGCGTTGGCTTCGGTGGAGTCCACCGCCGCCGGGTCGATGTCGACCGCATCCACCTGTGCCGCGCCGAACAGTGCTGCCCCAATGGCCAGGATGCCCGAGCCGCAGCCGTAATCCAGCACGCGCTGGCCTTGCAGCTCACCGGCATGGCAGGCGATCCACTTCAGGCACATGCGCGTGGTGGGGTGCGTGCCGGTGCCGAAGGCCAGGCCCGGGTCCAGCCGCAGGGCGGTGGTGGCCTGGGCGGGCACCTCGTGCCACGTAGGCACGATCCAGAAGGTATCGGTGATGGGCACGGGGGCGAACTGCGACTGCGTCAGGCGCACCCAGTCTTGATCCGCCACTTCCTGGATGCCCTGTACGTGGATGTCGGCGGCCCAGTCCTGCGCCAGGATCAGGGTGGCGGCTTCCAGCGCGGCGGCTTCGTCGGGGAACAGGCTCTTGACGGTGGAACGCTGCCAGGCCTCGCGCGGCACCGGCATGCCGGGTTCGCCCCACAGGGCTTCCTCGTGCTCGGTGTCGGCGTCTGCGTCTTCCACCGACACCGACAGGGCCTCGACCTCCATCAACGCATCGCTGAGCAGCTCGACGTCGGCCTCGGTGGCCAGCAGGGTGAGTTCGTGCATGTCGTCGGCCCGGGGCTCAGCGCTTGCGCGCGGCCATCCAGTGTTCGAGGTAATGGATGTCGGTGCCGCCTTCGATGAACTTGGCGTCCACCATCAGCTCGCGGTGCAGCGGGATGTTGGTGTTGATGCCTTCGATCACGGTCTCGGACAGCGCGGTGCGCATGCGCGCCAGCGCCTGCTCGCGGGTGTCGCCGTGCACGATGATCTTGCCGATCATCGAGTCGTAGTTGGGCGGCACGAAGTAGTTCGTGTAGATGTGCGAATCCACGCGCACGCCGGGGCCGCCGGGCGCGTGCCAGGTGGTGATGCGGCCGGGCGAGGGGATGAACTTGACCGGATCCTCAGCATTGAGGCGCACCTCGATGGCGTGGCCGCGCAGCTCGATCTGGCGTTGCGTGAAGGGCAGCTTCTCGCCGGCGGCCACGCGGATCTGCATCTGCACGATGTCGATGCCGCTGGTCATCTCGGTGACGGGGTGCTCCACCTGCACGCGCGTGTTCATCTCGATGAAGTAGAACTCGCCGTTCTCGAACAGGAACTCGAAGGTGCCCGCACCGCGGTAGCCGATCTTCTTGCAGGCGGCGGCGCAGCGCTCGCCCACCTTCTCGATCAGGCGGCGGGGGATGCCGGGGGCCGGCGCTTCTTCGATGATCTTCTGGTGGCGGCGCTGCATGGAACAGTCGCGCTCGCCCAGCCACACGGCGTTCTTGTGCTGGTCGGCCAGCACCTGGATCTCGATGTGGCGCGGGTGCTCCAGGAACTTCTCCATGTAGACCGCCGGGTTGCCGAAGGCGGCACCCGCCTCGGCACGCGTGGTCTGCACGGCGTGGATCAGCGCGGCCTCGGTGTGAACGACGCGCATGCCGCGTCCGCCACCGCCGCCAGCGGCCTTGATGATCACCGGGTAGCCGACGGCGCGGGCCGTGCGGATGATCTCTTTCGGGTCTTCGGGCAGGGCGCCTTCGGAGCCGGGCACGCAGGGCACGCCCGACTTGATCATGGCCTGCTTGGCCGAGACCTTGTCGCCCATGATGCGGATGGACTCGGGCGTCGGGCCGATGAAGGTGAAGCCGCTGGATTCGACGCGCTCGGCGAAGTCGGCGTTCTCGGACAGGAAGCCGTAACCGGGGTGGATGGCCTCGGCATCGGTCACTTCGGCGGCCGAGATGATGGCCGGCATGTGCAGGTAGCTCTGCGCGGAGGGGGCCGGGCCGATGCAGACGGCTTCATCAGCCAGACGCACGTACTTGGCGTCGCGGTCGGCCTCGGAGTACACGACGACGGACTGGATGCCCATCTCGCGGCAGGCGCGCTGGATGCGTAACGCGATCTCGCCTCGATTGGCGATCAGGATCTTCTTGAACATGGAAGCCCGCCTTATTCGATGACGAACAGGGGTTGGCCGTATTCAACCGGCTGGCCGTTGTCGACCAGGATCTTGGTGATCGTGCCGGCCTTGTCGGCCTCGATCTCGTTCATGATCTTCATGGCCTCGATGATGCAGACGGCCTGGCCTTCCTTGACCTGGTCGCCCACTTCGGCGAAGGCCTTGGCGCCCGGGCTGGAGGCGCGGTAGAACGTGCCGACCATGGGCGACTTGACCACGTGGCCGGTTTCGGCGGCGGCTTCGGCCACGGGGGCGGCTGCGGCCGCGGCGGCGGGCTGGGCAGCGGCCACCGGTTGAGCCTGTACAAGGGGCATGGCCATGGCCACGGGGGCGGCGCCAGCCTTGACGATGCGCACCTTGCCGTCGGCCTCGGTGATTTCGAGTTCAGAGACGTTGGACTCCGAAACGAGGTCGATCAGGGTCTTGAGTTTGCGCAGGTCCATGTTGAGGATCTCCAGGGGCGCCGGGGCTCAGCCCGGTCGGCTCGATGAAAGAAAAGGGGCGAAATAGGGGGGGTCTGGCGGCTCAGGCGGCCGGGGCGGGCGCGTTCAGGCGCTCCAGTGCGGCATCCAGGGCCAGCTGGTAGCCCAGCGCGCCAAGACCAACGATGACGCCTTCTGCCAGGTCCGAAAAATAGGAGTGGTGGCGGAAGGGCTCGCGGCGGTGCACATTGGAGAGGTGCACTTCGATGAAGGGAATGGCCACGCCCGCGAACGCATCGCGCAGGGCGACGCTGGTGTGGGTGTAGGCCCCGGGGTTGATCACGATGAAGGTGGTGCCGTCGGTGCGTGCGGCGTGCACGCGGTCGATCAGGGCGCCTTCATGGTTGCTCTGGAAGGCGCTGAGCGTGGCGCCGCGAAGGGCGGCGCGCTGGCTCAGGGCCGTGTTGATTTGCTCCAGCGTGGTGGCGCCATAGACCTGTGGTTCCCGGACGCCGAGCAGGTTCAGATTGGGGCCATGGAGGACAAGAATCTGCATGTGTTCGTTGAACGATTGCCGGATTGTGTCCAGATGTTCGTCCAAGAAAATGAAAGTAGGCGGATTTTAAGCACAAATGGGCACAAAAAACTCATCTGCTTATGTGCTTCAGGCAAATCTGCCTTGTAAAGCCCCTGGGGCCAGGGGAAGCGGTCTTGTTGACCGCTGTTGGCGTCAGCCGAGGCTTCAGCCGAACTCTTTAGCCCAGCCGTTCAGCTCGTCCGGGTGCGCAGGCCCCATCTTACGATGCCGGATGCGCCCCTGGCGGTCGATGACCACTGAAAACGGCAGGGCTCCCGCCGAATTGCCGAGGGTCTGGGCCAGTTCGGTGCCACCGAAACCGGCCAGGCCGATGGGGAAGTGTACCGGGGTTCTGCCCAGAAACGCCTTGACCGGGGTGGGGCCGTCGATGGCCAAGCCAATCACGTGCCAGCCCTGGGCGTTGTGGGCCTGGTGGAACTTGTCCAGATCGGGCATCTCCTTGACGCAGGGCGGGCACCAGGTCGCCCAGAAGTTGATCACCAGGGGCTTGCCCTGGAAACCGGCCAACTGCAGCGGCGGGCCGTCGATGGTGTCGAACTGCTGGGCCCAGAAGCCTTCGGGCAGAGGGTCACCGGGGGCCGTGCCGGCTGCCGAGCGCTCACGGTGCAAGGCCCACCACACGCCACCGCCCAGGCCGGCCACGGCGGCAGCCAGCCCTGCGCCCAGCCAAACGCGGCGTGACGGGTTGGCTGGTGCGTTGGCCGGCGCGGTAGAAGCCGGGGGCGTGTTCGGGTTTTCCATGGGCGGCAGTGTACGCGGCGATGCCGCCCGGCGGTGTTGTCCGCCCGGGCGTCGGTGCTGCGGCGTGGTGGCCCGGGGCCGGGCTCAAGGCAGGGCTTGCGGGCGCAGCAGGCTGGCGCGCGCCTGACCCCAGGGCAGCACCACGGCCTGGCCGCGGCAGCCCCGGTCGACCTCGGCATACACATCCGGGGCCACGGCCAGGCCCTGGGCCGTGGGCCAGACCTGCCAGCCATCGGGCATGCGCCCGCCGGTGAGCTCGCCGCTGGTGCAGCGGCCGCCGCGGCAGGCGTAATGGGCCAGCACCAGCCGGGCACACCGGGCCTGGTCGGAAGTGGCAGGGGGCACGTCGGGGGGCAGTTCGGTCACCTGGGCGGCGAAGGCCTTGAGTGCCTGGGCGGCCAGCAGGTCGCGGCGTTCGAAGTCCACGCCCTCGGTGCCGGGCGCCGTGAAGCGGAACCAGCGGGGCCACTCCACCGGCTGCCCGGTCGACAGATCGTAGGTGGTGGCCGTGAAGCCGTTGCTGGGGTGGGCTGCGCCTGCGTAATAGAAGCCCACGCTGTAGGTGGTGGCCAGCCAGCGCCGGTTGGCGAAGACCACATCGACCTGGTCGTCGTGGTCGATGGCGGTCAGGGCCTGGCTGACACGGTCATGCCATTGGGCCTTGAGCTGATCGTTGACGCGCTGCAGCACGGCGGGCGTGGCGCCGCGCGTGAACTGGGGCGTGGCCACCTTGGTGCGGGCGTCGCTGAGGGCTTCCCAGGCCACGGGGCCTTGCTGGCCGCCCGGGCCGCGCTGGGCCCGGATGCCCTTGAGGCGACGCTGCTCGTAGGGATCGGCCAGGGCTTCGGCGGTGGGGGCGTAGGCGGCGACGCGGGTGAGCGTGACGGGTGTCGGCACGAAGCGGCCCGTGCGGCTGACCACCTGCCATTGGCCCTTGGCGCTGTTGCCCGCCAGCGCGAGTGACCAACTGCCGGTGGGCTGCTCGCAGGGGGTGTCGGGGATGCCGTAGTCGGGGGCGCACTCCTGCAGGGTCAGGGTGTCGGGCGAGGTGTTGTCCGCATCCGGGGCGGGGCCCCACAGGCCCAGATCGCGGCCGAAGCGTTCGTAGAAATAGCGGCCCGTCCAGCGCCCCTGCTCATTGAGATAGAGGGCCATGACGACGGGCTGCCCCGCCAGGCGGCCTTCCCAGACACCCTGCCAGGCTGTTGGCTGGGGCTTGGCGGCGGAGGCCGGGGCGACCGATGGTGTCGATGCCGGTGAGGCCAGGGCGGGCTGCGCCAACGCGCTGCAGGCAGCCAGCAGCAGGGCGGCGGCGCGCCATATGCGCAGGCGCTCGTGGGCGTGAGACAGCGGCATGCTGCCCTGCCGGGGGTGGTCAGTGAGGTGGGTGCGTGTCGTCATGGTCAACGTCCTCCATCAGTTTCTTGAGCGCGCCGAGATCGCCCCGCTCGGTGCGGCCACGTGTATCGGGCTTGAGCGCGCCGCGCAGATCATCCAGGTCCAGGATGGTCAGGTGCAGGCCGATGCCTTCGCCGCCCAGGCCGGGGCAGGGCACGGTCAGGCTCAGGCAATCGACGCTCTGGCCACGCGGGCCGGGCACGCTGCCCACGTCATAGTCCAGGCGCTGGTTGATCAGCGCGATCTCGGTGGATTTGGGGTCGTCGCAGTACAGCTGCAGGTGGATGTCGTTCAGGCGGGTGGCGGTGCCGCGCCAGACGGCGCCCGCGAGGTGAGGACGGAACTCGGCCAGGCGCTCCATCCAGCGGGCGGCCAGTTCGCGCAGCGCGGCCAGCTCGGCCGGCTGGGTGTCGGCACAGAAGATGGCGAGGTATTCCTCCACCGCTTCTTCGACTTCATCGTTGCCGGGCAACTGGGCGCGGGCGTTCAGACCCAGCACCTTCACGGCGCGGCGTTTGGCGGGGCCGTATTCCAGGCCCTCTTCGACCACCAGGCGCGCGGCGGCGGCGGCGATTTCTTGGCTGAGCTCGCTCATGCAGGCGATTCTAGGCGCCTGCCATCCTGCCGCCACTCGGGGCCGCCACCGGGCATGGCGGCCTAGGCGGCCACCCGCACCGGCACCGCGCTGAAGGCCGCGTTGCCGCTGATGCCATCGGTCAGCCGGTCGTCCGTCAGGTCATTGAGGCTGGCGCCGGCATGGGCCTGCGCCACGCGCAGGCCGGTGCCCTGGCGGTCATGGCCCCAGCCGTGGGGCAGGCTGACCACGCCTGGCTTGATGTCCTCGGTGATGTGCACGGGCACCGCCACCTGGCCTACGCGTGAGCTGACCTGCACGGTCTGCCCTTCGCTGAGCGAACGCGCCTGCGCATCGGCGGGGTGTATCCACAGCACACAGCGCGGCTTGCCCGACACCAGCCGGGGGCTGTTGTGCATCCACGAGTTGTTGCTGCGCACGTCGCGCCTGCCGATGAGCTTGAGTTCTGTCGATGGCTGGTCTTGAACGGTGGTGTCGGCTGCCGTGACGGCAGGAAGGTTCGAGTCAGCCACGCGGGCCAGCAGATCGTGCAGATCCCGCGTGATGGCGCTGGGCAGCAGCTTGATGCGTTTGTGGCGCTTGCCCAGCAGGTTCAGCAACGAAGGCTTGAGTGGCCCCAGGTCGATGCCTTCGGGGTGCTGGCGCAGCTGCTTCATCGTGAGCGGATAGCCGCTCTTGCGCAGGCCCAGGGCCAGCATCTGGTCGGGGCGCAGGCGGCCCATCAGGGCGCGCTTGGCGATGCCCTGCAGGCGCTGGCTCACGCTGGCCTTGTCGAGCGCCCAGGTGCGCTGAGCATAGCGGCGGGCCAGCTCCGTGTAGATCTGCCAGTCGTGCATCGCGCCTTGCGCAGGCGCGACCACGGCCTGGCTGTAGCGCGTGGCGTTGCGCACGGCCAGGTGCCAGAACAGCAGGTCGTAGTGGTCGTGCTCCACGAAGCACGTTGGCGGCAGGATCACATTGGCGTGGCGCGTGGTCTCGTTCAAATAGAAGTCGATCGCCACCATGAAGTCCAGCCCCTGCAGGGCCTGGTCGAGCTGGCGGCCGTTGGGGGTGGACAGCACGGGGTTGCCGCAGGCCGTGACCAGCGCGCGGATCTGGCCCTTGCCGGGCGTCAACATCTCTTCGGCCATCACGGACACGGGCAACTCGCCGCTGAACTCCGGTGCGCCGCGCACACGGCTGCGCCACACATCATGGTGGCCCGGGCCCATCAGGCCCAGCTTGATCAGGTCGACGGCAGGGGCGGTGAGCAGCGTGCCGCCTTCGCGGTCCACATTGCCCGTGAGCAGGTTGATCACCTGAATGGCCCATTGACAGACCACGCCGTGTGCCTGCGTGGACACGCCCATGCGGCCATAGCAGGCGGCGCTGTCGGCGGCGGCCAGTTCGCGCGCCAATGTGCGCGTGGTGTCGGCGCCAATGCCGGTGAGCGCGGCTGTGGCTTCGGGCGAGAAGGGCTGCACGGCTTCGCGCACGGCATCGACCTGGTCCAGCAGGGCGCCCAGGGGGCCGGGCTTGGTCAGGGTCTCGTCAAAGAGGGTGTGGATGACGGAGAGCAGCCAGGCCGCATCGGTGCCGGGTGTGATGAAGTGGTGGGCATCGGCCACGGCGGCGGTTTCGGTGCGGCGCGGGTCGATCACGACGAGCTTGCCGCCACGCTGGCGCAGGTCCTTCAGGCGCTGGCGCACATCGGGCACCGTCATCAGGCTGCCGTTGGACGCCAGCGGGTTGCCGCCCAGCACCAGCAGGAAGCGGGTGTGGTCGATGTCGGGGATGGGGATGCGCATCTGGTGGCCGTACAGCCAGTACGCGACCAGGTGGTGGGGCAACTGATCGACCGAGGTGGCCGAGAAGCGGTGCCGTGTCTTGAGCTGGCCGAAGAACAGCGGGCCGTGGGTGATGTTGCCCCAGTTGTGCACGTTGGGGTTGCCCTGGTAGACGGCCACGGCACTGGCGCCATGCTGTTCGCGCACGCGGGCCAGGCCGTCGACGACCAGGTCGAAGGCTTCGTGCCAGCCGATCTGCTGCCAGGTGTCGCCCGTGCGCTTCATGGGCATGCGCAGACGGTCGGGGTCTTCGTGCAGATCCTTCAGGGCCACGGCCTTGGGGCAGATGTGGCCGCGCGAGAACGGGTCCTTGTCATTGCCTCGGACAGCGGCGATGCGTTCGCCCTGCGTGGTGGTCTCGACCTGGAATTCGAGGCCGCAGATGGCTTCGCAGAGGTTGCAGGCGCCTTGGACCGTGCGGGTGGAAAGCACGGTGGGGGCGCTGGCCGGCGCGTGGGGGGCGGTCTGGCTCATGGCGTCTTGTGGGGAAAGCGGGAAGGCCATCCTGCCATGAGTTGCGGCGGCGGTCCATGCGCGCCGCGGACATCGACAGCGTGCTTCAGCCCTGCGTGAAGCGGCGCGAGGCCTGCACCAGCGCCTGGCCGTCCACCTCGGCCTGATGCAGGCGGCGGGCCAGCCAGGGCAGGGGCGAATCCACTGACTGCGGGTGTTCGGCGCTGAGCAGTGCCGTGTTCGAGGGCAGTTCGGCGCCTGCATCATCCGGTGCGGCCAGAGGGGGCTGCAGGGTGTCGGTCGGCGTGGGTGGTGTGGCCTGGGCCGTTGCGGGCGTCGCGCCGCGCCAGGGTCTGCTCCAGGTTGCCGCGCAGCACCACGGCCACCGTCATCAGCAGCCATTGGGGGTGGGCCGTCCAGGGCAGCACGTGGGCCAGGCCGTAGGCGCAGGCCATGGCGGCGGTGGTGCGGGCGGCATGGCGCAGCACCGGGGCGCGCCAGGTCATCACCGCGCGCAGATTGGCCAGGGGCCAGTCCACCGGCGAGCGCATCGATTGCAGCACGGCGTGGTCCAGCGTCAGGCCTTGCGCCTCGGGCTGGGCCAGGGCTTCCTGCAGGCGCTGGATGCCCCGGCGCATCTGCGCGTGGCGGCGCAGCAGCGAGAGCAGGGTGGTGTTGTTCAGCGCATCCTGGGCCTCGGTGGGCGGCGTTGCGTCGCGCGTTTCACGCGGCGCAGGCAGCGTGGGCCAGAGCAGATCGCGTGCGGTGGCTTCGGCGGTACGGTGCAGGTGGGCTGCCAGCGCCTTCATCTGCTGGCCCCATTGCAGCAGGGGTTCGGGCACGGGCGTGCCGGCGGGCCAGTGGTCCAGGTCGAGCTGGCAGGCCAGCACCAGGTCGCGCACATCGACGATGCCGATGAAGCCGGGGATCCAGCGGCGCGCGTGCGGGTGGTCGGGGTTCTCGTAGAGCAGGTCGCGGGCCTGCTGCAGGACATCGGCGATGGTGGCCTGCTGGCGCACCAGGGGCAGCAGGGCGTCTTCATGGGCGGTACCCCGGGCGTGGCGCTGCGGCAGGCTGGCCAGCCAGTCGGCCTGGGTGTCCAGCAGGCGGGCCAGGGCATGCAGGCTGTCGGCCACGGCCAGTGTCTGGTAGCGCGCGGCGAGCACGCGCGCCGTCAGCAGGGACCAGCCCACCATCGCCACACCGCCCAGGGCCACCCAGCCCAGGTGCTCCCACAGGCCGGCGCCCTGGAAGTGCCCCAACTGGAAGGCGGCCATCTGGAACACCAACCCCAGGATCATCGTGAAGGTGAGCGGCCCGCCCCGCTTGCCCCAGGCCGTCCAGAGGATGGCGCTGAAGGTGATGGCCAGCACGGCCAGGCCCATCATCAAGGAATGCCCCTGGCACAGGGCCACCAGCAGCGCCACGATCACCGTGGCGATGGCGGCCATCCACATGGGGCGTGTCTTGGCCCGCAGCGGGGTGACGGTGTCGACGATGCTGACCACCGCCGCGCCGGACGAGGCGGTGAGCGCCTCGGGCATGCCGACGCCCAGGGCGATGGCGGTGGTGATGCTGGCCAGCCCCGCGCCGACGCTCAGCCCGTTGACCAAGTGCGAGGGCAGGCGCCGGGCCAGCGCGCCGGGAGTCAACCGTGTGGTCTGCACGCCCGGGCGCTCCGTGGGCTGCGGGGGATCAGACCTCGCGGCGCAGTGCCGGGAAGAGGATCACGTCGCGGATGTTGGCCGCGTCGGTCAGCAGCATGACCAGGCGGTCGATGCCGATGCCGCAGCCGCCCGTGGGGGGCAGGCCGTATTCGAGCGCGCGGATGTAGTCGGCGTCGAAGTACATGGCTTCTTCGTCGCCGGCGTCCTTGGCGCTGGCCTGCGATTGGAAGCGTGCGGCCTGCTCTTCGGGGTCGTTCAACTCGCTGAAGCCGTTGCCGTACTCGCGGCCGGTGATGAACAGCTCGAAGCGCTCGGTGATGGACGGGTTGTCATCGGAGGCGCGGGCCAGCGGCGAGACCTCGACCGGGTAGTCGATGATGAAGGTGGGCTGCCAGAGCTTTTCTTCCACCGCGGCTTCGAACAGGCCGAACTGCAGCTCGGCCAGGCTCCAGCGGGCGGGGGCGTCTTCGCCAGCGGCCTTCAGCTTGGCACGCAGCACCTCGGCGTTGTCGGCTTCTTCGGGCGTGAGGCCGGCGTATTGCACCAGCGAATCACGCACCGTCAGGCGGGCAAAGGGCGATTCCAGATCCACGTCCTTGCCACCATAGGTGAGCTTGGCTGATCCGACGGCGGCGCGCGCGGCGTGGCGCAGCACCTCTTCGGTGAAGTCCATCAGGTCGCGGTGGTTCCACCAGGCCGCGTAGAACTCCATCATCGTGAACTCGGGGTTGTGCCGCACGGACACGCCTTCGTTGCGGAAGTTGCGGTTGATCTCGAACACGCGCTCGAAGCCGCCGACCACCAGGCGCTTGAGGTAGAGCTCCGGCGCGATGCGCAGGAACATCTCCTGATCGAGCGCGTTGTGGTGGGTGGTGAAGGGCTTGGCGTTGGCGCCACCTGGGATGGGGTGCATCATGGGCGTTTCGACTTCCAGGAAGTTGTTATCGACCATGAAGGCGCGGATCGAGGCGATGGCCTTGCTGCGGGCCACGAAGCGGGCGCGCGATTCTTCGTCGACGATCAGGTCGACGTAGCGCTGGCGGTACTTCTGCTCCTGGTCCGTCATGCCGTGGAACTTGTCCGGCAGCGGGCGCAGGGCCTTGGTCAGCAGGCGGATGCTGGTGGCCTTGATGGACAGCTCGCCTGTCTTGGTCTTGAACAGCGTGCCTTCGGCGCCCAGGATGTCGCCCAGGTCCCAGTGCTTGAAGGCCTGGAGCGCGTCGGCGCCGACGTTGTCCAGCGTCACGTAGACCTGGATGCGGCCGGTGGCGTCCTGCAGGGTGCCGAAACAGGCCTTGCCCATGACGCGCTTGAGCATCAGGCGGCCACCGACGCTGGCAACCACGGCCTGGGCTTCCAGCTCGGGGCCTTCGGTGCCGTCATGCGCGGCATGCAGCTTGTCAGCACGGTCGGCGGGCTTGAAATCGTTGGGGAAGGCCACGCCCTGGGCGCGGATGGCGGCCAGTTTCTCGCGGCGCTCGGCCACCAGCTTGTTGGTGTCGACCGGGGCGGCTTCAGTCGCGTCGGTCTGGTCGGGCGTCGGGGTGTTGGGCTTGGTCATGGCGTGGGCGCGGTGAGCCGCGCGAGGGGCGGCAAGGCAAATGCGGTAACCCTCCATTGTATGAAACCGTGCGCCACAATGTCGGCCATGTCTGTCCAAGAAGAAACATCGCCCTGGCGGCGCCTCTGGGCATCAGTGCCCCGCGCCGCACTGGGCAACCTGCTGGCCAAGCTGGTGATCGTGGCGCTGGGGCTGGCCATCACCGTGCTGGTGGCCCGCCAAGGCCCCCGGGTGCAGGGGGCTTTTGCGCTGTTCGTGGCCGTGGAGGCCGGCCTGCTGACCCTGTTTTCCGGACTGGGCCTGTGGCTGGCCCGGCAGGTGTCGCGCCAGCAGGCGGGTGAGCAGGGCGCTACCTTGCCCCTGCTGCGCAGTGTGCTGCGGGCTGCCGTGGGGCTGGGCCTGGTGGCGGCGCTGGTGCTGCTGGCCGTGTCCTGGTGGGCCGACACCCTGCCTTACGCGCAGTTGTGGCTGCTGGCATTGGCCGCGCCTTTCCTGCTGCTGGTGCCCACGGCCACGGGCTTGTGGATGGGGCAGGGCCGGATGTGGCCGCTGAACCTGGCGCAGGTGGCGGCGCCGGCCTCGGTGCTGTCGGGCCTGGCTGTGGTGTGGTGGCTGATGCAGGACGTGGCCTGGAAGACGCCGACGGCGGTGCTGGTGCTCACGGCCTGGGTCAGCGGCAAATCGCTGGTGGCGGTGCTGACGGCCATCTACGCCCTGCACGACAGCGCCCGGCATGATGAGGAGCGGGCGCCGGCCAGCCTGGTGTTCCAGGGGCAGCGCCCCCGGTGGTGGATGGAGTGGGGCTTCGTGGCCACCATCGGCATCACCAATGTGATCAGCCTGCTCAATTACCGTGCCTCGCTGTTCCTGGTGGAGCACTACCACGGCCTGGCGGTGGTGGGCACCTATTCGGTGGCGGTGACGGTGGCGGAGCTGCTGTGGCTGCTGTCGTCTTCCGTCACGGTGTCGGCCTACTCGCGCATCGGGCATCCGGACCGGGCCGTGTCGGCCGCCATGACGGTGCAGGCGGTGCGCATCAACGTGCTGTCCACCCTGGTGGCGGCACCCTTGCTGCTGGCCGGGGCCTGGTGGGCCGTGCCCCGCGTGATGGGCGAGGCCTACGTGGCCTCGGTGGAGCCGCTGGCCTGGCTGCTGCCGGGCGTGGCGGCCTATGCGGCGGCTTCCAGCCTGTCGGCCTTCTACACCAACCACCTGGGCAAGCCACAGCTGTCGGGCATGGTGGCCAGCCTGTCGCTCCTGATCAGCGTGTCGGTGGCGCTGGCGCTGGTGCCGACCATGGGCGCCGTGGGCGCGGCCATCGGCAGCAGCACGGGCTACATCCTGGCCATCGTGGTGGCCTATGCGGTGTTCTTGCGTCACGCGGGATTGCCGCTGCGGGCCCTGTGGACGCGCGGGGCGCATGTTTGAGCCCGCCGGGTGCCCCGAAATGCGGGGGCCGGGGCCTGGCTGGCGGTCCGGGGTGGGCCAAAGCGGAGACAATCGCGGGCTTGCCCACCCAACCCGCGTTGCCCTGTTCCCGTTCCGTGGTGTGATGTCGCACCCCGCGCCCCTGCCGTGCCCATGACCGTTCTGCGCCAAAGCCTGATCCGCCCGCTGGCCCGACTGCTGTCGGTGTTCACGGGGCCGCGCATCGTCTATGGCTGGCGCAACGCCAACGGGGTGTACTGCCCGGCCACGCGCATCAGCACGCACACCTCGATCGACGGGCACGCCGGCCTGGTGCTGGGCGACCACGTCTTCATCGGCCACTTCAACCGCATCGATGGCTCCAACGGCCTGGTGATCGACGAGGGCTGCCAGGTCACCAACTACGTGTCCATCCTCAGCCATTCCAGCCACCGCTCGGTGCGCGTGATGGGGCGGCAGTACCTGGGGCACCATGATCCGGTGGGCTACGTGCGCCGCGCCACCCACATCGGTGCCTACAGCTTCATCGGGCCGCACTGCGTGATCGCGCCCGGTGCGCGCATCGGCAAGGGCGTGATCGTGCAGGGCTACAGCTTCGTCTCTGGCGAGGTGCCTGATTTCGCCCTGGTGGGCACGCGCCAACCTGGCCAGCCCGCCGTGGTGATGGGTGATACGCGGGACATGGACGCCACCTTGCTGGCCCAGCACCCCGAGCTGCACGAGGTCTACGCCGCCTGGGCCGGTCAGGACAACCTGCGGCGCGCACTGGCCCATGGAGGTCGCGCTTCGTGAGCGAGCCCTTGCGCATCCTGTTCTTCGCCGATGCGGCCAGTGTTCACACGCGGCGCTGGGTGGCGTCCATGGTCGAGCGTGGCGCCGAGGCCATCGTGATCACCCGTTCGCCGGCCGAAGTGCCGGGCGCGCGCGAGGTCATCGCCATCGCCCCGGGCCAGGACAAGGCCAGCTGGTTCAAGGCCTTGCCCGAAGTGCGCCGCGTGGCCCGCCGTGTGGCGGCCGATTTCAAGCCGCACCTGGTGCATGGGCACTACGTGACCTCGTACGGGCTGTGGGCTGCCGCCTGCGGCCTGCGCGTGCCCAAGGTGCTCACGGCCTGGGGCTCGGACATCCTGGTCACCCCGCGTGAGAGCCGGCTGATGCGCATGATCGTGCGCTGGTCGCTGCGCCGGGCCGATCTGATCACGGCCGATTCGATCGAGATGGTCGACGAGATCGCCTCCTACCACCCCAGTGCACCGGTGCACCAGATCCTGTGGGGCGCCGACACGGGCAAGTTCCTGCCCGCGCCGCCCGCGCCGGATTTCGAGGTGGTCAGCCTGCGCGTGTGGGAGCCCAACTACAACATCGACCTGATCATCGAGGCCTTCGCGCGCTTCGTGAGCCTGCGCCCGCATTCGCAGGCGCGCCTGCACCTGCTGGGCGGTGGCCCGCTGCAGGGCGCGCTGGAAGAGCGTGTGGCCGCCCTGCGCCTGCTGCAGCAGGTGCGCTTCCATGGCCGCCTGGGCGATGTCGAGATGATCGAAGCCATCCAGCGCTGCCGTGCCTCGGTGTCCGTGCCCACCAGTGATGCCACCTCGGTGTCGGTGCTCGAATCCATGGCCTGCGGCCTGCCCATCATCGCGTCCGATCTGCCGGCCAACCGCCAGTGGGTGGACAGCCGCGGTGGCTGGCTGACCCCGGTGCGCGACATCGACGCACTCACG
The DNA here is from genome assembly GCF_049274795.1 of Aquabacterium sp. GTDB lineage: Bacteria > Pseudomonadota > Gammaproteobacteria > Burkholderiales > Burkholderiaceae_C > Aquabacterium. The sequence continues at coordinate 111,947 of NZ_JBASTH010000088.1, read as the reverse complement.
CAGGCCCTGCTGGACGCGCATGACGATCCGACCGCCGCCACGCTCAAGGGCGTGCACAACCGCCGCCGCATCGAGCGCGAAGCCTCGCGCCGGGGGCAGATGGACCGCATGTGGCAGCTGTACCTGCAGATCCTCAAGCCCAACGGCAAGGGTCTCAAGGGGCGCAAGGCCCGGCCGCAGGGAGATGCCTCTTGAGCGGTCCTTCCACCGTCGCGCCCAGCAGGCTGGAGGGCGGCACCGTCTCGGTGATCGTGCCCTGCCGCAACGAGCGTGACCACATCGAAGCCTTCTGCGCCAGCGTGGCCGCCCAGCAGGTACCCGAGGGCTGGACGCTGGAGGTGCTGATCGCCGACGGCCAGAGCGATGACGGCACGCGCGAGCGCCTGGCCGCTTTCTGCCAGCGTGATCCGCGCTTCGTGATGATCGACAACCCCGGGCGCATCGTCTCGTGCGGGCTGAACCGCTGCATCGACCGTGCGCAGGGCCGCTTCATCGTGCGGCTGGACGTGCACACCGTCTACGCGGGCGACTACATCGCGCGCTGCCTGGACACCTGGCATGCCACCGGCGCCGACAATGTGGGCGGCCCCTGGCGGGCCGAAGGCGCGGCCGGCCCCGAAGGGCGTGTGCAGCGCGCCATCGCGGCGGCCTTCCAGTCGCGCTGGGTGGCTGGCGGTGCACGCTCCCGCGATCTGGGCTATGAAGGCCCGGTCGACACGGTCTACCTGGGCGCCTGGCCGCGCGACACCTTCGAGCGCTTCGGCGGCTTCGACGAAGCCCTGGTACGCAACCAGGACGACGAGCACAACCTGCGCATCCACAAAGGGGGCGGGCGGGTGTGGCAGTCGTCCACCATTCGCTCTACCTACCACCCGCGTGCGCATGTGTCCGATGTGTTCCGCCAGTACCGCCAGTACGGCTACTGGAAGCCCTTCGTGATGCGCAAGCATGGCCAGGCGGCCTCGCTGCGCCACCTGGTGCCGGGCCTGTTCGTGGGGGTGTGGCTGGTGCTGGCCTTCCTCATGATGGCCTCGATGCTGTGGGTGGCCTCGCCCTGGGTGCCTTCCACGCCGCCGGTGATGGGTGCCGCGGGGGGCAAGGTGTGCCACGGGCCATGGCTGGGCTGGATCTTTGCTGGCTTGTCCGCAGGGCTGTTCGTGGGCCTGAACCTGCTCTATGTCGCGGCTGTGCTGGTGATGAGCGGTCTGATCGCCACCCAGCAGGGGCGCGAGCTGTGGCCCTACCTGCCCCGGGTGATTGCGGCCTACCATCTGGGTTACGGCCTGGGCTCGCTGCGCGGCTGGTGGGATGTGATCCTCAAGGGCCGCCCTGATCCCGCGTTCGGCAAACTCACACGCGGCCCATCCCGTCGATGACCTCGGCTCGTTCGCGCGCTTCGGCGTGATGGCCTGCATACTGACCTCCCTCCTGCCTCGCGTCTCCCTGCCATTCGCACCGACCCATGAGCACCGACCAAAGCCTGCCCTTCCTGCCCTTTGCCCTGCCCGAGATCGGTGAAGAAGAAATCGCCGAGGTGGCTGATGCGCTGCGCTCGGGCTGGGTCACCACCGGGCCCAAGACGCGCCGCTTCGAGCAGGATTTCGTGGCCTTCCTGGGCGATGACAGCCTGCAGGCCATCGCCGTGAACTCGGCCACCGCCGGCCTGCACCTGGCGCTCGAAGCCGTGGGCATCGGCCCGGGCGACGAGGTCATCACCACCACGCACACCTTCACGGCCACGGCCGAGGTGGTGCGCTACCTGGGCGCCGACGTGAAGCTGGTCGACATCGACCCGGCCACGCTCAACATCGACCCGGTCGCCATCGAAGCCGCCATCACGCCTGCCACCAAGGCCATCATGCCGGTGCACTACGCGGGCCTGGCGGTGGACATGGACGCCATCCATGCCATCGCGCAAAAGCACAATCTGAAGGTGATCGAGGACGCGGCCCATTCGCTGCCCACCACCTACAAGGGCCAACTGGTCGGCACGCTCAAGAGCGACGCCGTGGTCTTCAGCTTCTACGCCAACAAGACCATGACCACGGGCGAAGGCGGCATGCTGATCACGCGCGACAAGGACCTGGCCGCGCGCGCCAAGGTGATGCGCCTGCACGGCATCAACCGCGATGCCTTCGACCGCTTCACGGCCAAAGTGCCCAGCTGGTACTACGAGATCGTGGCGCCCGGCTTCAAGTACAACCTCACCGACATCGCTGCTGCACTGGGCCTGCACCAGCTCAAGCGCCTGCCGGGCTTCCAGGTGCGCCGCGAGCAGATCGCGCAGCGCTACGACGAGGCCTTTGCCGACCTGCCCATCATCCGCCCGCCGCGCCCTGTGCACGCAGGTGACACGCATTCGTGGCACCTGTACGTGACCCGCCTGGCCGATGACGCACCGATCGACCGCGATGCCTTCATCGACAGCCTGTTCGCCGACGGTATCGGCGTGAGCGTGCACTACATCCCGCTGCACCTGCACCCCTACTGGAAGGAGCGCTACGACCTGCGCCCCGAGCAGTTCCCGCACAGCCAGAAAGCTTATGAGCGCATGGTGACGCTGCCGCTGTACACGCGCATGACGGATGCCGATGTCGAGCGTGTGATCACCGCAGTGCGCAAGGCGCTGGGCCGGGCCTGAGCCGGCGCGGTTGCTGAGGTTGCCCATGGCCAAGCGCCTGTTCGACTGGGTGTTGTCTTCGCTGGGCCTGCTGGCGCTGTCGCCGCTGCTGCTGGCGATTGCGCTGCTGGTCAAGCTGGATTCGCCCGGGCCGGTGTTCTTCCGGCAGGAGCGGGTGGGGCGGTACGGCAAGGCTTTTCGCATTCACAAGTTCCGCACGATGCGGCACGACCCGGTGGGGGCGGGGCCTCAGATCACGGTGGGGGCGGATGCGCGGATCACGCGGGTGGGCGGTTTTCTCAGGGCCAGCAAGTTCGATGAACTGGCGCAGTTGATCGACGTCTGGCTGGGCGACATGAGCCTGGTGGGGCCGCGGCCGGAGGTGCCGCGGTATGTGGCGCATTACCCGGCTGACTTGCGCGACAAGGTGCTGTCGGTGCGGCCGGGGATCACCGACATTGCGTCGATCGAATACCGGGATGAGAGTGCGGTGCTGGCGCGGGCGAGTGATCCGGAGCAGGCTTATCTGCGGGAGGTGTTGCCGCACAAGTTGATGCTGGCAGCGCGGTATGTGGACCGATCCTCGTTGGCGCTGGATGTGTGGTTGATCCTGCGGACGATTGGGGCGATTGTTCGGCGTTGAGTTGCTTGGCTGTTTTGACTGCGTCGGGTGCTGCTACGACAAAGCGCAAAAACCAGCGCAAAACAAAAAAAGGAGACCCCCAGCAAAGAGAGATCTCCTTCTTTCGCGACCCTGAGCAGCCCGTCTGGCTGACCGATCAAGGCCAAGGCAGGATCAAACGATCACTTGCCCAGCTTCAGCTCGTTCTTGACGTCCTTGACGCCAGGCACAGCCGAGGTGGCTTCGATGGCCTGTTGAGCGGCTTCAGCGCTGGGGATCGAGCCCTTGAGCACCACGACGCCGTCCGTGGTGGACACGTCGATCTTCTGCGAAGACAACTGCTTGTTCTCTTGCAGGGCGGCCTTCACTTGGCTGGTCACCGCAGCATCGCCAGCGGGAGAAGCTTCCGTGGCTGCCGGCGATTGGACCTGCGGCGAAGCCGGGGCGGTCACGTCAGCAGCGTGGACAGTGGCACCGGCCATCAGGGCGGCGGCGGCGATCAGGCTGGCGATGGCAGAGCGTTGTTGCATAGGAATCTCCTTCTGTGCATTGACATGGAAAGAATCGCGATGCCGTCGAGGGCATCACACTCTTGCTAGGGCAACGTCCGTGCCAGTTCAGAAAAATTCATGTGAATCAACAACTTGCGAATCACCGGTGGGCGGTCCAGGCGCAAACTGGTCGCCAAACCCCTGTTTTGCGTCGCCATGTGGCGACAGCAGTGTGTTGCGTGCAAGCTAAGTGCTTGAATTCAAAGCGCTTTTCTTGTCGCCTGAGCCCGACGCCTCGTCCATGGGCACTACGTCACCCCGGAAATGCTGCGGCACCAGGCCATGGCGCTGCAGCAGGCGGTAGAACTCCGTGCGGTTGCGGTCAGCCAGGCGTGCAGCATCGGCGACATTGCCCGCAGTGAGCTTGAGCAACTGGCTCAGGTAGCCCCGTTCGAAGCGTTGCTTGGCATTGGCGTAGTTCAGCACCTGCGTGGGCGATTCGGCCTGCAGGGCACGCTGTACCAGCGTCAAGGGGATCAGTGGCGAGGTGGCCAGCGCGCACATCTGCTCGACCGCGTTGACGAGCTGGCGCACGTTGCCCGGCCAGGGCGCGGCCACCAGGGCTTCCAGCGCATCGGGCGCGAAGCCGTGCAGCGTCTTGCGGTACTTCTCGGCCAGTTGTGTCAGGAAGTGCTGGGCCAGCAGGGGGATGTCTTCGCGGCGCTCGGCCAGTGAAGGCAGGCGCAGGCGGACCACGTTCAGGCGGTAGAACAGGTCGGGGCGGAACTGGCCCTCGGCCATGGCGCCGTCCAGGTCGCGGTGGGTGGCCGAGAGCACGCGCACATCCACGGGGATGGCTTCGTTGCTGCCCACCGGGCGCACGGTGCGCTCCTGCAGCGCGCGCAGCAGCTTGACCTGCAGAGCCGGGGGCATGTCGCCGATCTCATCCAGAAAGAGCGTGCCGCCATCGGCCGTCTGGAACAGGCCCTGGCGGCTGGTCTGCGCGCCGGTGAAGGCGCCCTTGACGTGGCCGAACAGTTCCGACTCCAGCAACTGCTCCGGGATGGCGCCGCAGTTGATGGCCACGAAAGGCTTGCGCGCGCGCGGGCTGGCGCGGTGGATGGCGCGGGCCAGCAGTTCCTTGCCGGCACCGCTGTCGCCGGCGATCAGCACGCTGGCATCGGTGGCGGCTACCAGGCGCGCTTCGGCCAGCACATCGGCCATGGCCTGGCTGCGGCTGATGATCTCCTCGCGCCAGCGGTTGTCGCCGCCGTCATCGGTCTGGGCGCCGGGGCTCAGGCTGGTGGCCTGGCAGACCTTGTCGAGCAGCTCGTGGCTGTCGAAGGGCTTGGTCAGGTAGGCGAAGGCGCCGCGCGAGGTGGCGTCCACCGCATCGGGGATGGTGCCGTGCGCCGTCAGCAGGATCACGGGCAGCGCGGGGTGCTGGGCGCGGATCTCGTCGAACAGCTGCAGGCCGTCCAGGCCGGGCAGGCGCACGTCGCTGATCACCAGCGTGGGCTGGGCCACGGCCAACTGGGCCAGGGCCGCTTCGGCGGATTCGGCGGTGCTGACCTGGTAGCCGGCGGCGCTCAGGCGCATGGTCAGCAGGCGCAGCAGGTCGGTGTCGTCATCCACCAGCAGGATCGAGGGGGCTTGTTGGGGCATGGTCATCCACCTTGTTGCTTGACGGAGGAGGCGCCGGTCGCGGGGCCCGGTGCGGCGGGTGAGGCCGGCAATGTGCGTTCGATGGCCTTGAGCGCTTCGAGCTTCTCGTTGAGTTGATCGGTCTTGCGCTGGTTGTCGCGGGCCTGGGTGTTGAGCCGGTCGAGCGAATCGCTCAGGCGGCGCTGTTCGCTCCACTGCGTGCCCAGCAGGCGCGCCAGGGGCTTCAAGGCCTCGGCATCCTGGTCGGTGCTGCTGAGCACGGAATCCAGGTGGATCTGTGCCAGGGTCAGGTCATTGGTGGTGCGGCTCATGCTGAGCGCCATGGCCTTGCGCATGGCCAACATCGGCGTCTTGGCCTGGCTATTGAGGTTGTTCACCTCACGTGCGATCTCGACCGGGTTCAGTGCGCGCAGGTTCTGGTGGTAGGCCAGCAAGATCTCCACGCCGGAGGGCGTGATGGGCACGTCGGCCGCAGGCGCGGGCTCACTGGCCACCGTGGGCGGCACGGGGGGCGGGGGCTCGGCGGGCAGCGGTGGCGGTGATGTGGCACAGGCACCCAGCAGGGCGCTCAGCAAGAGCGCCAGCAAGGCCAGGGCGCCTGAGCGCCCGCGCGCAGGCCAGCGAGGGTCATGCAGCGGCTTTTTCATGAGGCAGTTCAATCCTGAAATGGGCGCCACCTTCGCGTGGCAGCAGGCGCACCGAGCCGCCATGGGCCCGTACATACTCGCGCACGATGGACAGGCCGATGCCGCTGCCATGGCGGGCACCGGCCGGTTGATGGCGGCCCTGATAGAAGGGGTCGAAGATGCGGTCGGCGTCTTCCGGGGCCACGCCGGGGCCTTCATCGATGCAGTCGATGGTCAGGCGGCGGCGGTTCTCCGAGACGATGAAATTGATGGGGTGGCCTTCGGGGCTGAAGCGCACGGCGTTCGACAACAGGTTGCCCAGCACCACCGACAGCTTGTCGGCATCGAGCTGGGCACGGCCCTGTGCCCCCGAGATGTTCACGCTGAGGTTCTTGGCCTGCCACTGCAGGCGTTGGGCTTCGGCGATGCGCTCTACCAGCGCCTTCACATCAAGGGGCTGGCAGCGCAGCTTCTGGGCCTCGAAGGCGGTGGCATGAAAGCGCAGCAGGTCTTCGATCTGGCCTTGCAGCGCGACGGTGCTGTCGCGCAGGATGCGGGCGATCTCCGCCTGGTCGGGCGTGAGCTGGCCGGCCACGCCATCCTGCAGCAGGGCCACGCCTTCGCGGATCGAGGCCAGCGGGGTTTTGAGCTCGTGCGAGATGTGCCGCACGAAGCGTGTCTTGTCGGATTCGAGCGCGGCCAGACGCAGGCGCAGCCAGTCGAGCTGCGCGCCCAGGCGTTGCAGATCGACCGGGCCCTTCACGGTGATGGGTTGGTCGAACTGGTTGCCGCCCAGTCGCTCGATGGCCTGGCCGATGCGCTTCATGGGCCGTGACAGCCACCAGCCGAAGCCGAAGGCGAACAGCGCGGCCAGGCCGAGGGCCCCGATGACCAGCCCGCTGATCAACTGGCGTTCGTGCTCCAGATCCGTCAGCAGGGCATCGTTGCGGCGGTCGACCTCCTGCTGGCTGCGCTGGGCCAGGGTTTCGTTGAGCGCATGCAGGCGGCTGAACAGGGGCGTGAGCAGTGGCAAGGCAGCCTGGCGGGGCGTGCCGTTGAGGATGTCCCAGGCGGCCTGGGCCTGGGCCTCCCAATCACGCAGGGCCTGCTGCTCGGTGGGCAGGGCCTTGGCGATCACATCCTGCGTGGCCAGGGCCTCCTGCCAGGCGGCCTGGTAACGCTCGCGCAGGCTGGCGTCATCGAGCACCAGGAACTGGCGCGCGCTGCGTTCCATGGCCACGGTGCGCTCGGCCAGCCGCTGGGCGCTTTCGGTCAGGCGCACGGCATGGTGCGCGGCTTCACGGCTTTGCCGTGCCACGTGTTCGAGCGCCAGCAAGGCCTGCACGGCTGCACCGCCGAGCAGGGCCGTGATCACCAGGAAGGCCGCCAGCAGCGATTGCCGAAAGGACAGGCCCCGCAGCCGGCGGTGAGCGGGAGGCGCGTGAGCATGCATGTGTTCTGAACGGTATGTCTTTCTTGTCAACCAAGGCAGCTTAGTGGAAGGGGCCTGACCCCGAGGGGGGCCGGGGTGTCTGTGGATCTGGTGCGTTCACATTTGTTTCGTTGATAAATGAATTGTTACGATTGAGGCGCCTCGGGGATCGGTGCTTCGGACGCTGGCGGAGGGTCAGGCTGGCCGGGCCCAACTGGCACAATGCCGGGTTGACCTTCGCCTGACACGCCGACACCGATCTACCTCACCATGCTCTGGAGCCGCCTCGACCGCCTGCTGGACCGCCTGCGCCCGCGCCGTCAACTGGTCGTCATGTTGGTCGATGCCGTGCTGATCGCGCTGGCCTGGCATGCCACCTACCTGTTCCGCATGGGGGTGGAGCGCTGGCTGCATGAGCCGCCTCACTACGATGCGGCCGTGCTGCTGGGCGTGATCCTGATCTACAGCCTGTGGTCGTGGGCGCTGGGCGTGCCCAAGGCGGCCTGGCGCTACGTGAGCTTCAGCGAGGTCTCACGCCTGGGCTGGATGTGCCTGGGCGCCGGCCTGGTGTCGGCCGTGCTGGTGCTGATGGCGCAACTGGTGGAGGTGCCGCGCGCCGTGCTGGCCCTGCACCCTTTGCTCGCCCTGATGGCCCTGACGCTGGCGCGCATGCTGCTGCGCATGGGGCATGAGCATGCACGGGCCAGGCGCACCGGCACCAAGGACAGCGGCCAGCGCGCATTGGTGCTGGGCGCGGGTGCGGCGGCCAAGCTGCTGATCGCGGGCATCCAGCACCGCGGCTGGACAGTGGTCGGCCTGCTCGATGACGATGTGCGCAAGCACGGTGCCCGCGTGGCCGGCGTGTCCGTCTGGGGTGGGCTGGAGCTGCTGTCGCAGCCCGATACGCTCGATGGTGTCTCGCACCTGATCCTGGCCATGCCATCGGCCAGCGGGGCGCAGCGCAAGCGTGCGCTGGACCTGGCGGTGGCCGCCGGCCTGCCCGTGGTGACCGTGCCCAGCGCGGACGAACTGCGTGAAGGCCGCTCGCGCATCGACCGTGTGCGCGACATCGAGCCAGAAGACCTGCTGGGCCGCGAGCCCGTCAAGCTCGATGAATCGGCCGTGTCTTCGCTGATCAGCGGGCAGACGGTGCTGGTCACCGGCGCGGGTGGCTCCATCGGTTCGGAGCTGTGCCGCCAGATCGCCCGCTTCGGGCCCGCGCGCATCGTGTTGTTCGAGCTCAGCGAGTTCGCGCTTTACAACGTCGAGCAGGATCTGGGCGAGCACTTCCCGCGCCTGCCGCTGGTGCGCCTGGTGGGCGATGTGAAGGATCTGGAGGCGCTGCGCCGCGTGATGGCCCAGCACCGCCCGGACATCGTCTTCCACGCCGCCGCTTACAAGCACGTGCCGCTGATGGAGGACGACAACGCCTGGATCGCCGTGCGCAACAACACGCTGGGCACCTTCCTGGCGGCGCAAGCTGCGGCCGAACACGGCGTGCAGCGCTTCGTGCTGATCTCCACCGACAAGGCCGTGAACCCCACCAACGTGATGGGCGCCACCAAGCGCGCCGCAGAGATGGTGGTGTCGCACTGGGCGCAGCAGGCGCTGTGTACGCGCTTCATGGCTGTGCGCTTCGGCAACGTGCTGGGCTCCAGCGGCAGCGTGATCCCCAAGTTCAAGGAACAGATCGCCAAGGGCGGGCCGGTCACCGTCACCCACCCAGAGATCACCCGCTACTTCATGACCATCCCCGAGGCGGCGCAGCTGGTGCTGCAGGCCGCGGCTTTGGCTGAATCTGGTCAGGTGTTCGTGATGGACATGGGCCAGGCGGTGAAGATCGCCGATCTGGCGCGCGAGCTGATCAAGCTCTCGGGCCACACCGAGGCCGAGATCCCCATCGTGTTCAGCGGCCTGCGGCCGGGCGAAAAGCTCTATGAAGAGCTGCTGGCCGATGACGACACCACGCTGCCCACGCCCCACCCGCGCCTGCGCCTGGCGCAGCTCAAGGGCGAACTGGCGGCGGACTGGATCGAGCGCATGCAGGCGCTGGCGGTCGAAGGGCAGGGCCTGCAGGCAGGCGATCTGCGTGCGCGCCTGCACGCGCTGGTGCCGGAGTACGCGCCCCGCTGATCAAGCCAAGCGCGTGGCAACTCCAACTCCATCGGTGAATTTTGCAGGGCCGACTAAATAGTCCAATCGGATCATGGCGGGCTAAAATGCCGGATTCGCTCCACCAGCCCGGCCCCACCCAGGCGCACGAGAAAAGCCATGATCTTTGGAAAGCTGCTGCCCCGTGAGGGCAATTTTTTTGAGCTGTTCAACCAGCACGCCGGCCACATCGTGACCGCCGCCCATGCCTTTGCCCTGCTGGTGAAGCACTACAACGACCCCGAACTGCGCGAAAAGCACAACCAGGAGGTCGATGTCGCGGAAAGCGCCGCCGACAGCATCACGCGTGAAGTCAACCGCCTGCTGCACACCACCTTCATCACCCCGATCGACCGTGAGCAGATCCACTCGCTGATCAACACGATGGACGACGTGGCCGACCTGATGCAGGACGCCGCCGAGACCATGGCGCTGTACGACGTGCGCCGCATGACCAGCGAGATCGAGCGCCTGACCGACCTGTGCGTCAAGAGCGCCCAGCGCCTGAAGGATGCTGTGGCCCTGCTGCACGACATCGGCAATGCCGAAACCGCCGCCGCCGCGCTCAAAACCTGCGAAGAGATCGACCAGCTCGAAAGCGATGCCGACCGCGTGATGCGCGCCGCCATGAGCAAGCTCTTCCGTGAAGAGCCCGATGTGCGCGAGGTCATCAAGCTCAAGGCCATCTACGAGCTGCTGGAGACCGTCACCGACAAGTGCGACGACGTGGCCAAGCTGATCGAGGGCGTGATCCTCGAGAACTCCTGATCGGCGGGTCGGACCATGGAACAAATGCAGGTGGCCCTGTGGGTCGTCCTTCTGCTGGTGGGGATGGCGCTGTTGTTCGACTTCATGAATGGATTTCATGATGCAGCAAATTCCATCGCCACCGTGGTGTCCACCGGGGTGCTGCGGCCCACGCAGGCCGTGGTCTTCGCGGCCTTCTTCAACTTCATCGCCATCTTCGTGTTCCACCTCAGCGTGGCGGCCACGGTGGGCAAGGGCATCGCCGACCCGGGGGTGGTCGATGCGCACGTGGTGTTCGGGGCGCTCACCGGCGCCATCACCTGGAACGTGGTCACCTGGTACTACGGCATCCCCAGCAGTTCGTCACACGCGCTGATCGGCGGCATCGTCGGGGCCGTGATCGCCAAGGCCGGCGCCGATGCACTGATGGCCACGGGCATCCTGCGCACGGTGTTGTTCATCTTCGTGTCGCCGCTGCTGGGCTACATCCTGGGCTCGATGATGATGGTGATCGTGGCCTGGCTGTTTCGCCGTACCACGCCACTCAAGGCTGACCGCTGGTTCCGCCGGCTGCAGTTGGTGTCGGCCGGGGCGTACAGCCTGGGCCACGGCGGCAACGATGCGCAAAAGACCATCGGCATCATCTGGATGCTGCTGATCTCCACCGGCTATGCCGCGGCTGACTCATCGTCCCCGCCCATGTGGACCATCATCACCTGCTACATGGCCATCGCGGCCGGCACCATGTTCGGAGGCTGGCGTATCGTCAAGACCATGGGCCAGAAGATCACCAAGCTCAAGCCCGTGGGCGGCTTCTGCGCCGAAACCGGCGGGGCACTCACCCTGTTCATCGCCACGGCCATGGGCATTCCCGTCTCCACCACGCACACCATCACCGGTGCCATCGTGGGCGTGGGCTCGGTGCAGCGCGCCAGTGCCGTGCGCTGGGGTGTGGCCGGCAACATCGTGTGGGCCTGGATCCTGACAATCCCCGCCTCCGCCTTCGTGGCGGCGGTGGCTTACTGGATCAGCATGCAGCTGTTCTGACGCTTGCCTGGCTCCCCTCCATGGACAAAGCCCCTAGCGGCCGCAACCGCGGGGGCTTTGTCCATCCGGCCCCGCGCTGGCAGGCCGGGCGATCCGGGCCGTTCTAGCTCAATCCTTGATTTCCAGCGAGCGGTTCACCCGTAGCGCCGCCAGCGTGCACACCGAGCCGGACAGCAGGTACAGGCTCAGATAGGCCAGACCGAAGTGCGCCGACAGGCCCAGGGCCACCAGCGGGGCGAAGGCCGCGCCGATCAGCCAGGCGAAGTCGGCCGTCAGGGCCGCGCCGGCGTAGCGGTACTTGGTCGCAAAGTTCGCCGTCACAGCACCAGCCGCCTGGCCATAGGACAGGCCCAGCAGCACGAAGCCGATCAGGATGAAGGCATCTTCCATGACCGGGCCGCCATTGAGCAGCATGGGCGCCACGGCGCTGAACACACCGATCGCCACGGCCAAGGCACCGAGGGTGCGTCGGCGGCCGATCTTGTCGGCGATGCGGCCGGAGGCCAGCATGCCGACCACCGCTAGCGCGCCACCCACGATCTGCACCGACAGCACCTCATCGACGGTCTGGGTGTTGCTCAGCACGATCCACGACAGGGGGAAAACCGTCACGATGTGGAAAAGTGCATAGCTGGCCAGTGCGGCGAAGGCGCCCAGGAAGATGTTGTAGCCCTGGTCACGCATCAGCTGGTGCAGGGGCACAGGCTCCAGTTCACGCTCTTCCAGCAGCTGTGTGTACTCCTCCGTGACCACCAGGCGCAGGCGGGCGAACAGCGCCACCACGTTGATGGCAAAGGCCACGTAGAAGGGGAAGCGCCAGCCCCAGGCCAGGAAATCCGCTTGGTTCAGGTTGCTGTGCAGGAACAGGAACAGGGCGCTGGCGATCACGAAACCCACCGGGGCGCCCAGTTGCCCCAGCATCGCGTACCAGCCGCGCCGCCCCTCAGGGGCGTTCAGCGCCAGCAGCGAGGGCAGGCCGTCCCAGGAGCCGCCCAGCGCCAGTCCCTGCAGCACGCGCAGGGCTGACAGCAGCAAGATGGCGTTGAACCCCAGGCTGGCGTACCCGGGCAGGAAGGCGATTCCGGCCGTGGAGAACCCTAACAGGAACAGGGCCATGGTGAGCTTTGCGCCTCGCCCCCAGCGCCGCTGGGCCGCCATGAACAGGGCGGTACCGAACGGTCGTGCAACAAAGGCGAAGGAGAAGATCACGAAGGACCAGAGCGTGCCCGTGAGCCGGTCCATGTGCGGAAAGAACACCGCCGGGAACACCAGGACCGAGGCGATCCCGTAGACGAAAAAGTCGAAATATTCGGACGCTCGTCCGATCACCACGCCCACCGCGATCTCGCTGGGCGCCACGGGGGAGTGCCCGTTGGCATTGATCTGGCGCGCATCGTGCTCCAGGTTGCTGGAATTGAGCTCCGTGGGGGTACTGCTGATACTGGTCATCATGCGTTCTCCGTTATCGGATGTTGTTCCATTCGGACAACTCAAGAGTCGCACCATTCGGGAAAATTGACCATGGACAAAACGTCCAATTCCCAGCTCATCTCATTGGGTGTAGATTTTGCGGCTCCTGGGCGTCCTGCGCTCCAAATTTTCCTGTTCCGGCAATGCCTTCCATCAAGAACTACCGGGCCCTCCTCCTGGCCCCCGTCATCGCCCTGCTGGCTGGTTGCAATGCGGTCGTGATGAGCCCTTCCGGTGATGTGGCGCTTCAGCAGCGAGACCTCATCGTCATCTCGACCGTGTTGATGCTTCTGATCATCGTACCGGTGATCTTCTTGACCCTGCTGTTTGCCTGGCGTTATCGCCAGTCCAACAAAGAGGCCGACTACGCCCCCGACTGGGACCACTCCACGCAGCTCGAACTGGTGATCTGGGCCGCCCCGCTGATGATCATCATCGCCCTGGGCGCCCTGACCTGGATCAGCACCCACAAGCTGGACCCCTACCGCCCGCTGGACCGCATCGCCGCCGACAAGCCGCTGCCTGCCGACGTCAAGCCGCTCGAGGTCGAAGTGATCTCCCTGGACTGGAAATGGGTGTTCTTCCTGCCTGAGCAGGGCATCGCCACGGTCAACGAGATCGCAGCGCCGGTGGATCGCCCCATCCGCTTCAAGCTCACGTCGAGCACCACGATGAACGCGTTCTACGTGCCCGCCCTGGCCGGCATGATCTACACCATGCCCGGCATGCAGACCGAGCTGAACGCGGTGATCAACAAGCCTGGCGTGTACCAGGGCATGTCCTCGCACTACAGCGGCTCGGGCTTCGCCGGCATGACCTTCAAGTTCCACGGTCTGAGCAACGAAGACTTCGACAAGTGGGTCGCCAAGGCCAAGGCCGAAGGCAAGCCCCTGACGCGCGATGTCTACCGTGAGCTGGTCAAGCCCAGCGAGCGCAACCCGGTCGAGCTGTTCTCCACGGTCGAACCCAACCTCTACAAGCGCGCCCTGAACATGTGCGTCGAGGACGGCCAGCAGTGCATGCACGAAATGATGGCCAAGGATGCCGTGCGCAACAAGGTGGCCAAGGGCGGCGCGCAAGCCAGCCCCGAGCATGCCGGCCAAGGTGCTGACCACGCTGCCCACGGTCAAGGCGCCGCCAGCGATGCCACGGATGCCGAAGCCCACCACGACCACGGTGGTGGCAAGCATTGAGATCGAGTGGGGCGTTCAGCAGAACGCCCCCGCGAGCCCCTTTTTGAGTGACTAGCCATGTATGAACATTCTTCCGTAGCGCCCCACTGGCTGTTGGGGCGGCTGACCTGGGACTCGATCCCGATGGCGCACGAGCCCATCGTGCTGTACACCTTCATCGCCGTGATGCTCGGCGGCGTCGGCCTCGTCGGCCTGCTGACCAAGCTGCGCCTGTGGGGCCCGCTGTGGCGCGACTGGTTCTGCAGCATCGACCACAAGAAGATCGGGATCATGTACATGATCCTGGGCATCGTGATGCTGCTGCGCGGCTTCGCCGACGCCATCATGATGCGCCTGCAGCAGGCCATGGCCTTCGGCGACAACATGGGCTATCTGCCCCCACAGCATTACGACCAGATCTTCACCGCCCACGGCGTGATCATGATCTTCTTCGTCGCGATGCCGCTGGTCACGGGCCTGATGAACTTCGTCGTGCCGCTGCAGATCGGCGCGCGTGACGTGGCCTTCCCCTTCCTGAACAACTTCAGCTTCTGGATGACGACTGCCGGCGCCGTGCTGGTGATGGTGTCGCTGTTCCTGGGCGAGTTCTCCACCGCTGGCTGGCTGGCCCTGTCCAACCTGGGCAACCAGAACCCCGGGGTGGGGCTGGATTACTACATCTGGTCATTGCAGATCGCGGGGGTGGGCACGACGCTGTCGGGCATCAACCTGCTGGTCACCATCGTCAAGATGCGTGCGCCCGGCATGACCATGATGAAGATGCCCGTGTTCACGTGGACCTCGCTGTGCACCAACGCCCTGATCGTGGCCTCGTTCCCGATCCTGACGGCGGCCCTGGTGCTGATGTCCCTGGACCGCTACGCCGGCACGAACTTCTTCACGAACCACCTGGGCGGCAACCCCATGTTGTACGTGAACCTGATCTGGATCTGGGGCCACCCCGAGGTCTACATCCTGATCCTGCCCGCCTTCGGCATCTTCTCCGAAGTGGTGTCCACGTTCTGCCGCAAGCGCCTGTTCGGCTACACCTCCATGGTGTACGCCACGGTGTGTATCACCATCCTGTCCTACCTGGTGTGGCTGCATCACTTCTTCACCATGGGCTCGGGTGCCAGCGTGAACTCGTTCTTCGGGATCACGACCATGATCATCTCGATCCCGACGGGCGCGAAGATCTTCAACTGGCTGTTCACCATGTACCGTGGCCGCATCCGCTTCACGGTGCCCATGCTGTGGACGATCGGCTTCATGGTGACCTTCGCCATCGGCGGCATGACCGGCGTGCTGCTGGCCGTGCCCCCGGCTGACTTCGTGCTGCACAACAGCCTGTTCCTGATCGCCCACTTCCACAACGTGATCATCGGCGGCGTGTTGTTCGGCCTGATGGCGGGCATCAACTACTGGTTCCCCAAGGCCTTCGGCTACAAGCTCGACGAGTTCTGGGGCAAGTGCTCGTTCTGGTTCTGGCTGGTCGGCTTCTACGTGGCCTTCATGCCGCTGTACGTGCTGGGTCTGATGGGTGTCACCCGCCGTGTCAACCACTTCGAAGACCAGTCCCTGCAGATCTGGTTCGTGATCGCCGCCATCGGCGCCGCACTGATCGCCGCCGGCATCGGCTGCTTCCTGCTGCAGCTGATCGTGAGCTACTTCAAGCGTGAAGAGCTGCGTGACGAGACCGGCGACCCGTGGGATGGCCGCACGCTGGAATGGGCCACCTCCTCGCCGCCGCCCAACTACAACTTCGCCTTCACCCCCGTGGTGCACGAACTGGACGCGTGGTGGGACATGAAGCAGCACGGCTACCAGCGTCCGCTGCAGGGTTACCAGTCCATCCACATGCCGCTGAACACGGGTTCGGGCGTGGTGCTGTCGGCGCTGTCGCTGATCTGGGGCTTCGCGATGATCTGGCACATGTGGCCTCTGGCCATCGCCTCGTTCGCGGCCATCGTGGCCGGCGCGATCATCCACACCTTCAACTACAAGCGTGACTACTACATCCCGGCGGCCGAAGTGACGGCCTCCGAGAACGCACGCACCGAACTGCTGGCCCGCCATGTCTGATCTCGCCCATACCGCCGGCACGGCCGGCACCGCCCGCGAGTACCACCTCGCGCATGAACCGCATCCGGAGAACGGCACCGCGCTGGGCTTCTGGATGTACCTGATGAGCGACTGCCTCATCTTCGCGGCGCTGTTCGCCACCTATGGCGTGCTGGGTCGCAACTACGCCGGTGGACCCGGCGGCGCGGAGCTGTTCGACCTCAAGCTGGTGGCCATCAACACGGCCTTCCTGCTGATCTCGTCGATCACCTTCGGCTTCGCCATGCTGCGCAAGCAGCTGAACGACAAGAGCGGCACGCTGATCTGGCTGGCCGTCACCCTGGTGTTCGGCCTGGGCTTCCTGACCCTGGAACTCTATGAGTTCTATCACCTGATCCATATCGGCGCCACGCCGCAGAGCAGCGCCTTCCTGTCGGCCTTCTTCACGCTGGTGGGCACTCACGGCCTGCACGTCACCTTCGGCTGCATCTGGCTGGTGGTGCTGATGGTGCAGATCAGCAAGCACGGCCTGATCCACGAGAACAAGCGCCGCCTGATGTGCCTGTCCATGTTCTGGCACTTCCTGGACGTGGTCTGGATCGGCGTCTTCACCTTCGTCTATCTGATGGGAGTGCTGCCATGAGCGCGCATACCGAACAACACGCCCACCACGGTGGTCACGACGACCATCACCATGACGACGGTCATCCCGAGAGCACGCTCAAGGGCTATGCCATCGGCTTCGTCCTGTCGGTCATCCTCACGGCCATCCCCTTCTGGCTGGTCATGAACAACGTGATCGCCGATTCGGGCACGCTGGCCCTGGTGCTGCTGGGCTTCGGCGCGGTGCAGATCGTGGTCCACATGATCTATTTCCTGCACATGAACTCCAAGGCCGAAGCCGGCTGGACCATGCTGTCCACCATCTTCACTGTGGTGCTGGTGGTGATCACGCTGGCGGGTTCGCTCTGGGTGATGTTCCACATGAACACCAACATGATGCAGGTGCACAGTCACGAGATGACGCACCCCAACTGAAAGGGCGGGGCTACAGCACATGCAGCACCTTGAGGCAGCGGCGCCCACGCGCCGCGGCCCCCGATCCCGGGCCGCGCTGATCGCCATGGCGGTTTGTGCGGCCTTGTTGTTTGCGGGGCTGATTGCGATGGGCACCTGGCAGGTGCAGCGCCGCGCCTGGAAGCTCGACCTGATCGAGCGTGTCACGCAGCGCGTGAACGCCCCGGCCGAGGCGGCCCCCGGGCCATCGCAATGGCCGGGCATCAGCAAGGCCGAGCACGAATACCGCCACGTGCGCCTGACAGGCACCTACCTGCACGACCAGGAATCCCTGGTGCAGGCCAGCACCGTGCGTGGCGCCGGCTTCTGGGTGCTGACGCCCCTGCGCACGCCGGATGGCAGCCTGGTGATGATCAACCGGGGTTTCGTGCCACCGGAGTTCAAGGCGCGCGCCAAGCGCGAATCGCGCAACCCGACCACGCAGGTGGCGGTCAGCGGCCTGCTGCGCCTGAGCGAGCCCGGCGGCGGCTTTCTGCGCGACAACGACCCCGCAGCGGGACGCTGGTACTCGCGTGATGTGCCGGCCATGGCCCAGGCGCACCAACTGAGCGGTGTGGCACCGTACTTCATTGACGCGGATGCCGGCTCATCGCCCGAGGCCACGGGCGCGCCCGTGGGGGGGCTCACGGTGCTGTCCTTCCCGAACAACCATCTGGTGTACGCCATCACCTGGTACACCCTGGCCTTGATGGTGGCCGCGGCCGTGTGGTACGTGGCGCGCGTCGAGCGTGGCCTGCGCCGTGATCAAGCCATGCACGACAATGCGGGCCATGCAGACGCCCGTTCCAGCCAAGATCCCGCGCCCCGCTGACGCGCCGGACAGCCGCCAGCCCCAGGGTGTGGCGGCGGCGCGCATCCGCCGCTTCTCCGAAGCGACGGGCCGCAAGAACATGCAACTGCTGATCCAGCTGCGCTGGATTGCCGTGGTGGGGCAGATCATCACCATCGCGGTGGTGCACTTCCTGCTGGGCATCATGTTGCCGCTGGAGCCCTTGCTGGTGGTGCTGGGTGCCATCACGGTGTTCAACCTGGCCAGCCGCCTGCGCTGGCAGGTGCAGCAGGTGGTGACGGAGGGCGAACTGCTGCTGGCCCTGCTGGTGGACGTGGGCATGCTCACCCTGATGCTGTACTTCACAGGGGGAGCGGCCAACCCCTTCGCGTGGCTGTACCTGTTGCAGATCACCCTGGGGGCGATGCTGCTCACGCCGCAGGCCACGTGGATCATGGTGATCGCCACCACTCTGTGCTTCGCCTGGCTGGCCCTGCTGGCGCGGCCCCTGCCCATGCCCACGCACATGGACGGCGGCCTGGCCAACCCCTACATGCAGGGCATGCTGGTGTGCTTTGCGCTCAATGCAGGGCTGCTGGTCACCTTCATCGTGCGCATCACGCGCAACCTGCGTCAGCGCGATGCGCACCTGGCCGATCTGCGCCAGCGCGCGGCGGAAGAAGAGAACATCGTGCGCATGGGCCTGCTGGCTTCCGGGGCCGCGCACGAGTTGGGCACGCCGCTGGCCACGCTGGCCGTGATCCTGGGTGATTGGGCCCGGCTGCCCACCTTCACCTCCGACCCGGAGTTGCTGGAAGAGGTGATCGAGATGCAGGCCCAGATCCAGCGCTGCAAGGCCATCGTCAGCGGCATCCTGATGTCGGCGGGCGAGGCGCGCGGTGAATCTTCCGAAGAGACCAGCATCTGCACCTTCCTGGATGAGCTGGTCGAGGAGTGGCGGGCCTCGCGCCCGGTCACGTCCTTTGTCTACGACAACCGCTTCGGGCTGGACGTGCCCGTGGTGTCGGACTCCACCCTCAAGCAGACCATCTGCAATATCCTGGACAATGCGCTGGAGGCCTCGCCCCACCATGTGAGCCTGGAGGTCGAGCGCGATGCCGATGCGCTGCGCATCACCGTCAAGGACAACGGCTCGGGCTTCCCGCCCGAGATGCTGGCGCAACTGGGCAAGCCCTACCAGTCGAGCAAGGGGCGCCCCGGGCGGGGCATGGGGCTGTTCCTCGTCGTCAATGTGGCGCGCACGCTGGGCGGCCGGGTCACGGCCCGCAACCGCGTGGGCGGCGGCGCCGTGGTGACGCTGACCCTGCCGCTGGCGGCCATCGCGCTGGAAGAAGGAGACGATTCATGAGTGATGAGCGCGTGCTGCTCATCGTGGAAGACGATGCCGCGTTCGCGCGGACGCTGACGCGTTCGTTCGAGCGCCGCAGCTACACGGTGCTGATCGCCGGCAGTCTGGACGAGGTGGGCGAACTGCTGCAGCGGCATTCGCCCGGCTACGCCGTGGTCGACCTCAAGATCAATGGCGAGGCCTCGGGCCTGTCCTGCGTGCAAAAGCTCAACGCCCACAACCCCGACATGCTGATCGTGGTGCTGACGGGCTTTGCCAGCATCGCCACGGCGGTGGAGGCCATCAAGCTGGGCGCCTGCCACTACCTGGCCAAGCCCTCCAACACCGACGATATCGAGGCCGCCTTCGGACGGGCCGAGGGCAATGTCGAGGTCGAACTGACCAACCGCTCCACGTCCATCAAGACCCTGGAGTGGGAGCGCATCCACGAAACCCTGGCCGAGACGGACTTCAACATCTCCGAAACCGCCCGGCGCCTGGGCATGCACCGGCGCACCCTGGCGCGCAAACTTGAGAAGCAGCGCGTTAAGTGATTTTCGCGAAATGAATGGTGTTTTGAGGTGTTGACAACGTTGGCAAAGGCTGAAAAACATGCTTACTATTTCACGCTCGCAGGGTGGTCCGTCGACACTTTGACGGTTTAGGCCGCAGTAGGCCTACAGAGGCCAGGGGCATGTCCGATACCGCCTCATGGCCTTATTGCATGTCCAAGGGATGGGACGTTGCCTGCGAGCAGGCGACGGGGGCGGGGCGTGAAGCTCAAAGCGGTCTCTCACACCATGTTCGTGGGCGCCATTCTGGCGCTCCTGGCCAACTTCGCCTTTTTGCTCCTGATCCGCTCGGCGTTCGACCACAGCGCACAGGTCGCCGGGCAGCGCGAGCAGACTATCCGTGCGCTGGAGCACCTGCGCCAGGAGGCTGAACTGCTGCGCCGCCTGGTGCGGGCCTACACGGCCACGGGCAGCACCAAGTACCTGCTGACCTATTACGACATCTATGCCATTCGCCAGGGAGACAAGGCCACGCTGGACGTGCCCGATCCCACCGCCTTCTGGGAGGACCGCCTCGTCCACGAGCGCCCGCAGCCACTGCCCGAGCAGGGCAACAAGCAGTCCCTGATCGAGCGCATGAAGGCGCTGCAACTGAGCAGCGACGAGCTGAGCAGCCTGCGGCATGTGATGGACGCCACCGAGCGGCTCAAGAAGACCGAGCAGGTGGCTTTCGCGGCCACGCAGGGCCTGTACGACGCGCAGAGCCACACCTTCGTGTCGGAAGGCGAGCCGAACCTGGCCTACGCCACCCAGCTGGTGCATTCGCGCACCTACGAGCGTGACGGTGCTGACCTGACCCGCGCGATCTCCGACCTGACCCAGCGCGTCGATGCCCGCACCGAGGCCGCCGTGCGCGAAGCCTCGACCCGCGTCTCCCGCTTCATCGGCATGGCCGTGGCGGTGGACCTGCTGCTGCTGCCCGTGATGGCCGGCGCCCTGCTGGTGATCCGCCGCCGCGTGCTGCTGCCCATCGATGCCCTGGGCCGGCAGGCCAAGGCCTTCGCCGAGGGCGACTATGCCCAGCGCAGCCCCCTGCGGGCCGATGCCGTGCGCGAGATCGTGTCGCTGAGCGCCACGATGGACGCCATGGCGCGCTCCATCCAGGATGACCTGGCGGCGCGTGCCCAGGCACAGGCCGCGCTGCAGGAAGCGCGTGACCAGGCCGAATCGGCCACCAAGGCCAAGTCCCTGTTCCTGGCCAACATGAGCCACGAGATCCGCACACCGATGAACGCCATCATCGGCATGACGCACCTGGCGCAGCAGACCTTGCTGACCGAGCAGCAGAAGGACTACCTGGACAAGGTGGCCGCTGCCTCGCAGATCCTGCTGGGTGTGATCAACGACATCCTCGATTTCTCCAAGATCGAGGCCGGCCGCATGACGCTGGAGAGTGCGCCCTATCGGGTGGAGGATGTGGTCGGCAATGCCCTGATGCTGGTGCGCCAGAAGGCCCAGGAGCGCGAGATCGAGCTGCTGTGCGAGTTTGCCGATGCCGCCTTGCTGGCCGATGCGGCGGTGGTGCAGGGCGACATGCTGCGCGTGGGGCAGGTGCTCACCAACCTGTTGTCCAACGCCGTGAAGTTCACGCACCACGGCCATGTGCGCCTGCGCGTGGCCTTGCAGGATCGGCAGGCCGAGCAGGCCCGGCTGTGCTTTCAGATCAGCGACACCGGCATCGGCATGACCCCGGAGCAGGTGAGCCGCCTGTTCCAGGAGTTCACCCAGGCCGACGACAGTACCACGCGGCGCTATGGTGGCACGGGCCTGGGCCTGAGCATCAGCCAGCGCCTGGCCACGATGATGGGCGGCACCATCGAGGTGGCTAGCCAACTGGGGGCCGGCTCGACCTTCACCGTGACCTTGCCTGTGACCGTGATCGATGCCTCCACTGCCAGCGCTACGGGCCCCTTGCCGGTCGATACCCTGCGTGTGCTGGTGGTGGACGACCAGTCTGATACGCGGGAATCCCTGGCGGGCCTGCTGCAGACCATGGGCGTGGGGCAGGGCCAGCGCGACGGGCGCGTGGGCGCGGTAGCCGTGGCCGAAGGCGGCGCCCAGGCACTGGCCCTGGCGCAGGAGGCCGCAGCCCAGGGCCAGCCTTTCGATCTGGTGCTGCTGGACTGGCTGCTGCCCGACATGCAGGGAGACAAGGTGCTGCAGGCCCTGCGCACGCTGCAGCCCTCGCTCGATGTGGTGGTGATCTCCGCCTATGGCTGGGACAGTCTGCAGACGCCCGCATCGCAGGCGGGCATCGACAGCTTCCTGCCCAAGCCCATCCTGCCAGCGGCCCTGCGCGGCCTGTTCGCGCGCTTGACCGGCGTGGCCGTGGCCGGGCCATCTGCCGCGGCGCCGATGGATGCGGCCGTGCGCCTGGATGGCCTGCGCATATTGCTGGTCGAGGACAACCCCTTGAACCAGCAACTGGCCATCGAGCTGCTGACGCGTCGCGGGGCCAGTGTCACCTTGGTGGACAATGGCAGCGAGGCCGTGGAGCACCTGCGCATGACCGGTCCGACCGCGTTCGACGTGGTGCTGATGGACCTGCACATGCCCGTGATGGATGGCCGTGAAGCCACCCGGCAGATCCGCGCCGACGAACGCTTCCGGCAATTGCCCATCCTGGCGATGACGGCGCACGCGCTCGACGAAGAGCGTGAGCAGTGTCTGGCCATCGGCATGCAGGACCACATCAGCAAGCCGCTGGAGCCCCGCAGGCTGTACGCCACGCTGGCGGCCTATGTGCATCCCCGCGTGACCGATCACGGTGCTGTGGCATTGGCACCCTCATCGTCTGACAAGGCATCGGCCGCACCGACCGTGTCGGCAGATCAGCCCTCAGCACTGCCGCGCGTGCCAGGCCTGGACACGCGCTCCGCGCTGGACCGCCTCGACGGCGATCTGCGCCTGTACCTGCAGGTGGCGCAAGGCTTCGTGACCCATGCCGACACCAGTGTGCCGCTGCTGCGTGCCGCGCTGGAAGTGCAAGGCTGGGCCACCGTGCAGCGCGAGGCCCACACCCTGCGCGGCCTGTGCGCCACGATCGGCGCTTACGCGCTGGCTCAACTGGCTTCGGGGCTGGAGCAGGCCGCAGGGCAGCGCGACGAATCCTCCATCGCCACGGCCGCCAGCCTGCTGTTCGACCAGCTCGGTGAGTTCGTCGAGGTTCTGCGCCCGCAATTGCGCGGTGCTATCGACCCTTTGACGGCCCCCACATCGACGCCAGCGACACCGCTTGCAGCAACGGGCACGCCCTTGCAGGAGCCGCCCCCGCAGCACGAGGAACTCGAACGCCTGCTGGAAGATGCCGACAGCGCGGCCATCGGCCTGTGGCGCCAGACCCGAGAGGCCTACCGCGCCATGCTGCACCCGCTGGTGTTCAACCGCCTGGACACCGCCATCGAGCAGTGCGACTTCGACACCGCATTGGGCCTGCTTCAGGAAGAGGGAGGAGCACATGCCGTTTCATGAACTGGCGCCGGGACTGTCCGGCCCGCAGACCATCCTGGTGGTGGACGACGCCCCGGCCAACCTGACCTTGCTGGCCGGCCTGCTGGACCAGACCTACCGCGTCAAGCTGGCCTCGTCTGGAGCCAAGGCCCTGGACCTGGCGCAGCGCTCGCCGCCGGATTTGATCCTGCTGGACGTGATGATGCCCGGCATGGACGGCTACGAGGTGTGCCGACAGCTCAAGGACGATGAACGCACGCGCCACGTGCCTGTGATCTTCCTGACCGCGATGCAGGCTGCGGAAGACGAAACCCGGGGCTTCGAGGTGGGCGGTGCCGACTACATCACCAAGCCGATCACGCCCGTGGTGGTCAAGGCGCGCGTGAAGACGCACCTGCAGAACAAGGCTTTCCAGGATTTCCTCAGCCAGCGCAACGAGACGCTGCAATCGCAGCTGCAGGAGCAGATCGCCCAGCTGGACCGGCTGCGCGATTCGACCTTGCACATCATGATCTCGTTCGCGGAGTTCCGCGACGAGGACACGGGCAACCACGTCAAGCGCACGCAGGAGTACGTGCGCGTGCTGGCCACCCGCCTGTGGGAGCAGGGCCTGCACCACGATGAGCTCGATCCCCATCGCATCTGCCTGATCGCCAAGTCCGCGCCGCTGCACGACATCGGCAAGGTGGCCATCCCCGACAACATCCTGCTCAAGCCGGCCAAGCTCACGCTTGAGGAGTTCGAGGTGATGAAGCGCCACCCCATGCATGGCTGGGACATGCTGCACCGCGCCGCGTCGCGGCTGGGCGAGGACACCGACTTCCTGCGCTACGCCATGGAGATTGCCCGCTCGCACCACGAGAAGTGGGATGGCTCGGGCTATCCGGACCAGTTGGTGGGCGAGCGCATCCCGCTGTCGGCCCGCCTGATGGCCGTGGCCGATGTGTACGACGCCCTGATCAGCCGGCGCCCCTACAAGGAGCCTTTCCCGCACGAGACGGCCCTGCGCATGATCGAGGAAGGCCGGGGCAAGCATTTCGATCCGCAGATCGTGCAGGCGCTGCACGACATCCAGGACACCATCGCCGCCATCGCACGCGAATGGCAGGACTGACCACCACACCATCACATCATCGAGAGGAAAGATGACCATGACGGACCTACAACCCTGGAGACTGGCCACGGCCAGCCTGCTCGCGCTGGCGGCCATGGGCGCACAGGCCCAGCAGAAGATGTCCTACTCGCTGTTCGGCACCATGGGGGCGGCGGTGTCCAACAAGGACTACAAGTTTCAGCGCGCCATCGATTCGGACGGCACGCTCTCGCGCGACAGCGTGCTGGGCGCCCAGGTGGATGTGCAGTTCACGCCCGAGTGGTCCGCCACCGTGCAGGCGAAGGCGGCACCCTCGATGCGCAGGGACAGCCGCTGGGACCTGAATGCGAGCTGGGCCTTTGTCTCGTGGCGGCCCAACAATGACTGGCTGGTGCGGGCCGGCAAGCTGCGCATCCCGCTGTACCTGGCTTCGGAGAACCTGGATGTAGGCCAAAGCTACGACCTGGCCCGGCTGCCCACGGACATGTATTCCATTGCGCCCACCACCGATGTGATCGGGCTGTTCCTCACGCGCAACTGGGTGCTTGGTGATGCAGATTTGAGCCTGGATGCCTACACGGGTGGGGCGCGCGTCTGGAACCGGGTCTACACGCGAGACACTGGTGCCTTGTACAGCGAGTTCAGCACCCGGGTCAGTGGCGTGGTGCTCACGTGGCGCGGCGACGAAACCACGCTGCGCATGGGTTGGCACCATGCAGCGACGCAGCCGCGCGGTCCGAACGGCTTCAGCAGCACGGCGCGCTACAACGCCGTGATGCCTGGTGTGGGCTATTACACGCCTGAAGGCAGCCCCTCCGAGATCAGCAACGACATCATCACTGTGGGGGTGGACCAGCAACTGCCAGGGAACTGGCGTGTGATGGCAGAGGTGGGCCGCAACGTCCAGCACAAGACCGATTTCGGCGCCAACACGCTGGGTGGTTATGTGGCTGTGCTCAAGAACCTGGACCGCTGGACCCCGTATGTGATGGTCTCCGCGCTGAAGTCCGTGGGCGCGCCCAAGCGCCTGCAGGAGGCCTTGAGCCAGTCTTCCGTGCCGGCATTCATCCCTCAGGCCGATGTGATCAATGCCGGGCAGCGCATGCTGGCCGATGCCGTGCCCTTCTATGACCAGCACTCCCTGGCCCTGGGCACCTCGTTCTCGCTGTCGCCGCACAGCAAGATCAAGGCCGAATGGCTGCGCACCTGGGTGGACAAGGGGTCGATCATGATCGACTCGCCAGCGTTCGGAGCGTCGGTCTCCGACGAGACGGTGGACGTGTTCTCGCTGAGCTACAGCTTCGCATTTTAAGGAGTGCCACGATGACACGCCTTAAATTCAACCGCCTCCTGTGCGCCATGCTGCTGGCCGGTGTCACGCTGGCCCATGCGGCCGACCGCGTGGTGGTGATCGGCCACCCCACTGTGCGCAAGCTCGATGCCGCCACGCTGCAGCGCATCTTCACCGGCAAGACCATCGAGGTCGACGGTGTGCGGGTGCAGCCCGTCAATGCCGCGCCTGGCCTGCCTGTGCGCCAGCGCTTCCTGAGCCAGTACCTGCAGACCGATGAGGACCAGTACATGGGCTATTGGACGGTGCGCCGCTATGTGGGCAAGGGCACGCCGCCGCCCGAGGTCAAGCAGCCATCGGAGATGATCGAGATGGTGGGCCGAACGCCCGGTGCCATCGGCTACTTGGATGAGACCGATCTGGTGCCCGGCCTGAACGTGCTGTTGCGCAAGTAAGCTGCGCGCTCAGGCCACCCTGGCGGGCTGAGGCCCGGGCTCGACCATGTGGTCGCGGCGCGCCAGGGTCGGGAACAGGCGGAACCACAGCGCGGCCACCAGCAGTGTGCCGGTGCCGCCGAACACGACGGAGCCCACCGGCCCCATCAGGGCCGCGGTGGCGCCGGACTCGAACTCGCCCAACTGGTTGGACGCCCCGATGAAGATGGAGTTGACGGCCGACACGCGGCCGCGCATCTCGTCAGGTGTTTCCAGCTGGACCAGGGTGGAGCGCGTGACCACGCTGACGTTGTCCGCCGCGCCCGTGACGGCCAGCGCAAGCAGCGACAGCACGAAGTGCTCGGACAGGCCGAACACCACCATGGCCAGCCCGAACACGGCCACCGCGCCCATCAGCTTGGGGCCCACGTGGCGTTCCAGTGGCCAGTGCACCAGCACCAGCGACATGCACAAGGCACCCACGGCGGGTGCTGCGCGCAGCAGGCCCAGGCCCACGGGGCCGATGTGCAGGATGTCCCGCGCGTAGATGGGCAGCAGGGCCGTGGCGCCGCCCAGCAGCACCGCGAACAGGTCCAGCGAGGTGGCGCCAAGGATCAGCTTGTGCCGCCACACGAACCCCAGCCCCGCGAAGAAGGTGCCCCAGTTGGCCGCGCTCGTGGCGCGCTGGTGGGCGTAGCGCACGAACAGGGCCAGCGTGCAGGCCGCCAGCAACAGCACCATGCAGGTGGCGTAGACGGTGTTGGCCCCGGTGACGTAGAGCACCCCGCCCAGCGCCGGCCCGCCGATGATGGCGGCCTCCATGCCGCTGGAACTCAGGGCGATGGCGCGGGGCAGCAGTTCGCGTGGCACCAACTGGGGCGTGAGCGCCTGCTGCGCGGGCATCTGGAAGGCCCGGCACACACCCAGCACGATCGAGATGCCCAGGATCAGTTCCCGCGTCGTGGCGTGTTCGTGGGTGGCCACCAGCAACAGCAGGGCCATCAGCGCCTGCGTCATCATGCAGCCGGCAAAGATGCGGCCGCGGTGCACGCGGTCGGCCACATGGCCGGCGGGCAGGGTCATCACCAGCGCGGGCACGAACTGGAACAGGCCGACCAGGCCCAGATCCCAGGGGCTGGAGGTGATGTCGTACATGTGCCAAGCCACCGCCACCATCAGCATCTGGTTGGCGATGGTGCCGGCCAATCGGGCCACCCAGAAGCGAATGAACTGGCGCTGGGCGATCAGGTCGGCAAGGTGGGACAGCATGGTGCGGGCAGTGTAGCGATCGACCCCTGGTTTCGCTCGGGCAGGGGCATCCCGCTATGCTGTCCTGATGACTGCTTCAACCCCCTCCCCATCGGCCGTTTCCCCCTCTGGCAAGCCCATCGTCCTGCAGGTCGGAAGGCTGCCGCTCTGGCTTGAACAGCGTCTGAACGACGAGTTCGACATCACCTTGCTGGAGGCCCAGACCGACCGCGCGGCCTTCCTGCGCGATCAGGGTGCTCGTTTCACGGGCGTGGTCACGTCTGCCTTCGCCGGGGCCGATGCAGCGTTGATCAATGCATTGCCTTCGCTGCAGGTGATCTCCAACTTTGGCGTGGGCGTGGACCGCATCGACCTGGCGGCGGCCAAGGCGCGCGGCATCGCGGTGGGCCACACACCCGATGTGCTCAACGATTGCGTGGCGGACGTGGCCGTGGGCCTGATGCTGGATGTAGCCCGGCGCAGCATGGAGGCTGATCGCTTCGTGCGGGCAGGCAAGTGGGCCAGCGGTGGGGGCAAGAGCATCGGGCTGGGCCGCAAGGTCAGTGGGGCCAAGCTGGGCATCGTCGGCCTGGGGCGCATCGGCCAGACCATTGCCAGGCGTGTGAGCGGTTTCGACATGAGCGTGCGCTACCACTCGCGCAACCCGGTGGCCGACGTGCACTGGACCCACGAGCCCTCGCTGCTGGCACTGGCCGAATGGAGCGATTTCCTCGTGGTGATCGTGGCGGGCGGGGCAGGCACCCGCCACCTGATCGATGCGCGGGTGTTGCAGGCGCTGGGCCCACGGGGGTTTCTGGTGAATGTGGCGCGCGGCTCGGTGATCGACGAGGCGGCGCTGGTGCAGGCTCTGCAGAACGGCGTGATCGCCGGGGCCGGCCTGGATGTGTTCGACAACGAGCCCCATGTGCCCGAAGCCCTGTTTGCCCTGGACAACGTGGTGCTGCTGCCGCACATCGCCAGTGCCACCGAGGAGACCCGTGAAGCCATGGGTGACCTCACGCTGGACAACCTGCGAGGCTACTACTTCGATGGCGGGCGTTTGAAGGCGGCGATGCCTTTGTGACGATTTGACGCAGGCCGATACATGGCGGGCATGGCGTTTGCCGAGGTGCTTGCTCCTGTCAAGCAACACCGAGGAGAACGCTCATGACCCGACGCATCCGCCCCCTGACCCTGTCCGTGCTGGCCTCCCTGGCCATGGCCGGTATCGCTGTGGACGG
Organism: Aquabacterium sp.; assembly: GCF_049274795.1. Taxonomy (GTDB): domain Bacteria; phylum Pseudomonadota; class Gammaproteobacteria; order Burkholderiales; family Burkholderiaceae_C; genus Aquabacterium. The sequence continues at coordinate 83,320 of NZ_JBASTH010000088.1, read as the reverse complement.
TACTGCCGTGGCCCAGACCACCTTGCCGGCCAGCGCACCCAAGCCCGCCATCATGGCTTCGGGCGTGGCCGGCAACAGCGGCAAGCTGTCCGCCTTTGACGGCGCCTTCCTGGAGCAGGTGGCGCAAAATGGCCATGCCGAGATCGACGGTGCCAAGGCCGCGCTGGAAAAGGGCACGGACGCGCGCGTGAAGTCCTTCGCGCAGAAGCTGATCGACGACCACACCAAGGCCAACACCGAGCTGACGGCCCTGGCGTCCAGCAAGGGCGTGGAGCTGCCCAAGGCGCCTTCGATCGGGCAAAAGGCCAAGGCCAAGATCCTGTCGCTGCGCGATGGTGAAGGCTACGACAAGCACTTCGTCGAGTCCATCGGCATCAAGGCGCACGAGAGCAGCATCAAGCTGTTCAAGCGTGCCGTGGCCGAAGCCACCGATGCCGATGTGAAGGCCTTCGCCACCAAGACCCTGCCCACGCTGGAGGCGCACCTCAAGCAGGCGCACGATCTGCACGCCAGCCTGGACAAGAAGAAGTAATTCACTCAAGCTGGGTGAGCACCCCGCCCGGGGATGATCGCAGTCGAGAACCATCAAGGAGATGGCCATGAGCTATGACCTCTGGTACTGGAGCGGCATCCCCGGTCGTGGTGAGTTCGTGCGGCTGCCACTGGAGGCCGCCGGCATCCCTTACCGGGAGAAGGCCTGGCAGCGCGATGGGGACGCTGCCTTGGTCAAGGACATGGCTCGCCAGCGTGTTGATCCGCCCTTTGCGCCGCCCTACCTGGTCACCGAGGACGGCGCCGCGATCTCACAGACGGCGAACATCCTGCTCTACCTGGGCGAAAAGCACCCGCGCATCGCACCGCGCGAACTGGCTGGCCGGCACTGGGTGCACCAGTTGCAGCTCACGCTGATGGACTGGGTGGCCGAGTCGCACGACGTGCACCACCCTGTCGGCATGGACCTCTACTACGAAGACCAGAAGCCCGAAGCCGCTCGCAGGGCAGAGGGATTCCGCTCAAAGCGCCTGCCCAAGTTCCTCGACTACTTCGAACGTGTGCTGTTGCAGCGGGGCGACTGGTTGGCGGGCGGCAAGCACTGGAGCTATGCCGACTTGTCCCTTTTCCATGTGGTGGAGGGCTTGCGCTTTGCCTTCCCTCGTCGCATGGCCATGCTGGCGCCAGATTTCAAGCGGGTGTCGGCCTTGCGTGACGCGGTGCAAGCCTTGCCGGAACTGCAGGACTACCTTGCCAGCGAGCGCAGGCTGCCGTTCTCCGACGGCCTGTTCCGGCACTACCCGGAACTCGATGGCGAGGCGTGATGGAAGGCCTTGCCGGCCATCGCTCATTGAGACAGGATGATCTGGGCGATCACGCCTGTCGCGATGGCCGCCAGCACATAATCTGGGCCGGTGTGGACCCAGTGGTAGCCGCGAGGCGGCCGCTTCAGATGGTGGGCGTGCCAGTCGTTGAGCAGATGCTGACGGCTGCGCCATTCATGGGGCAGGCGGTCTCCCTTGTGGAAGCGGTGGTCGGGGCCTGCGCCACGGCCACGGTCGGGCCGGTCGCCCACGGGGCTCCGGACATCAGCTTAGCGGGTCCGCAATCACCCAGTGCATCGCAGGGCGCTTTGCCTGATTTGGTACAAAGCCATGGGCCGGTTCAGAGGGCAGGCGTACACTGCCCGCCCTGAAGGCCTGATGCAGGCCGCCAGGTTCCGCCCGATGATCGTCCGACCCCGCCCCCATTGGTTGCGCATGCTGTTCGTGTGGCGCGGCTCCATCCTGTCCGACATCGCGCCCCAGCTCATCTGCACCACGCTGCTGGCCGTGGCCGTGACCTTGCTGCACGGCCAGGTCTTCAACTGGAAGATCCCGCTGACCTTCGTGCCTTTCTCGCTGATCGGCCTCACGCTGGCCATCTTCCTGGGCTTTCGCAACAGCACCAGCTACGCGCGCTACTGGGAGGCGCGCATGCTGTGGGGCTCGCTGCTCAACGAAACACGCAGCTTGCTGCGCCAGGCGCTGACGCTGTCGGACGATCCGGCCCGGGCGCAGGGCCTGACCAGGCAGTTGATGGCCTTCGTGCACGCCCTGCGCCACCAGTTGCGTGGCACCGATGGCGATGCCGACCTGCGCCGCTTGCTGGCACCCGACGATCTGGCGCGGCTGGCCGGCACGCGCGGCAAGCCGTCGATGTTGCTGCTGATGATGGGTGAATGGCTGCGCGAGCAACGCCGTGATGGCACCCTGGCGCCGGTGCTGGTGCCGGCCATGGAGCACCACTTGGGCCGCCTGACGGAAGCCCTGGGCGGCTGCGAACGCATCGCCAGCACACCGATCCCCTTCACGTACGCGGTCATCATCCACCGCACCATTTACCTGTACTGCCTGCTGCTGCCCTTCGGCCTGGTCGACCAGATCGGCGTGATGACGCCCGTGATCGTGGCCTTCATCGCTTACACCTTCTTCGCGCTGGAGGCGCTGGGCGCCGAGATCGAAGAGCCCTTCGGCCTGGCCGCCAATGACCTGGCCCTGGATGCGATGTCGCGCAGCATCGAGAACGTGCTGCGGGAAATGATCGGTGAGCCTGCCTTGCCCGAGGCCGAGCCCCAAGGCTTCATCTTGAACTGATGCGCCTGATCAACCCGCCTTGAGCAGGTTGGCCGCCCCCAGCCCGATGAAGATCAGGAACAGGCTGCGCTGAAAGGCTGCACCGCTCAGGGTGGCGCGCAGACGGGTACCTAGCCATAGTCCGGCAAAAGCTGCGCCCAAGGCCCAGGCCGACAAGGGTGTCAGCCAAGTGCTGCCGGCCGAGGTGTCTGCCCCCAGCCCCAGACGTACTGCCAAGGCCAGCGTGGCCACCCCGAACGAGAGCCCCAGGGCCTGGACCATCTCGTCCTTGTCGAGCCGCAGGGCCTGCAGGTAGGGCACCATGGGGAGCACGAAGACCGCAGTGGCGGCCGTCACTGCCCCTGTGAGCAGGCCCGCCACGGCACCCACCCAGCGCTGCTCCGCCGACAACTGCGGCAAGGTGGGTCGCCACAGACCCCACACGCCGTAGGACACCAGGGCCACACCCAGCAGGCGGCGTGCCGTGGATTCTGACCCGCTGCCAAGGCCGGGCGCCCACAAGGTCATGGCCGCCAGGCCCAGCCACAAAGGCCACAGCCGGCGTGCCAGTGAGCGCCCATGGGGGCCATGGCACTGCGCCAGGTTGGTGGCCAGCGATGGCGCGATCAGCAGTGCCGCCGCTTGCGTGGCGGGCATCCACAGGCCCAGCAGGCTCATGGCCACCGTGGGCAGGCCCATGCCCGAGATGCCCTTGACGGCCCCTGCCAGTGTGAAGATGCAGGTGACCAGAAGCGTTTGCGAGATCGTTGCGTAATCCATGCGTGCATCTTGCGTAACGCGGCTCAGCCCGACCAGCTTGAAGCACTGTGTTTATCCTTCGCCTATTCCGAAGGATGTGCCCATGCCTGCTGCCAAAGCCCTGACCTACCGAGTCGACCCTTTCGATCTGCGTCTGTTCACCGCGGTACTGGAGCACGGCACGATCACCGCCGCAGCCCGTGCGGCGCACCTGTCGCTGGCCGCGACCAGTGCGCGCTTGAAGGCCCTGGAGGATGCGGTGGGGGCAACACTGCTGGTACGCGCCAAGGCCGGTGCCACGCCAACCGATGCAGGGCGGGCATTGGCCCGGCATGCCCACCGTGTGCTGGGGGATCTGGAGGCGCTGCATCTGGAGATGGCCTCGTTCGGCCATGGCCTGCGCGGCACCGTTCGCGTGATGGGCAACACTGCGGCCGTGGCTGAAGCCTTGCCCCCGCGCCTCGGCGCTTTCCTGGCGAAGCACCCTGATCTGGACCTGCACCTGCAGGATCTGCCCAGCGAAGCCGTGCTGGACGGCCTGCGCCGTGGTGCGGCGGATCTGGGTATCGTCGCCGACCATGTCGACCCCTCTGGGTTGAAGGTGAGGCCCTGGCTGGGCGATCAGCTGGTGGCTTTGTTGCCGCACCGCAAAGGGCGTGGCATGGCTCGGAGCAAGGCCGCGCGTACCGTGTCCTTTGCCGATCTGCTCGACGAAGAGTTCATCGGCCTGTCACCGGACAGCGGGCTCAGCCGCTTTCTGCATCGGCAGGCCAGCCTGGGCGGGCGTCTGCCGCATCACCGCGTCCGCGTGAGCACGTTGGATGCTTTGGCCCGCATCGTGGCCGATGGTGCCGGGGTAGCGGTGGTGCCGCTGAGCACGGCGCGGCGCTGGCAGGATGAGCGTGTCCGCATGCTGCCTTTGTCGGACGCCTGGTCACGCAGGCGTCTGCTGTTGTGCACCGATCCAGGCCGCCAGGCTTCGGCGGGGTGCCAGGCGCTGGTGGACTATCTGCTGCAGTCCGCTGATGAGGGAGCCTGGGCATGAGCCGATTGCCGCGCCAGTTTCGAATGCCGTTTGCACGATGACGCGATGGTCGGTCGTTGCAACTTCTTTGCCTTCGAGGTTGTTGCGGCGCATGTGGCGGCATCGCCTCGGCATCCGCAGGCATTGCACTACACGGGAAATGGGGTGTTCATGGTGGCAGGCAAGGTGATCAGTCGGCGGTCGATGTTCCGGCCTGGAATGCGCTGAGCCCCCTGGATGCACAGGGCTCGTCAACGCCGGCTGCACAGCTTGCGTTAAGGGAAAGGGGCATCCCTGAAAGGTTGACGATGCGTCTTGAGCGAGCCTTCGGTGGCATTTTGGGTCTGGCGGCCGCCGCGCTGCTGGCTGGGTGTGCCTATGAGCCGGTGAACCCCTATCCCCCTGTAGCCGACGCCGGGGTGTGGGGGGCGGCGCCCGGCGGCTACGTGGTCGAGAACGCGCCGATGGTGCAGCCGGATCCCCTGTTCATCGATGAAGGGCCGCCGCCATTGGTGGCCGAGGTCATTCCGGCGCGCCCTTATGGCCAGGTGGTGTGGGTGCCCGGTTACTGGGGCTGGCAGTCGCGCTGGGTCTGGGCGCCGGGGCGCTGGTTGCCGCCGCCTCGCCCGGGCTATGTCTGGATGAACCCGTATTACGAGCGCCGGGGTGGGGTCGTGGTGTTCGTGTCGGGGTTCTGGTGTGCGCCCCATGCCATGTTCGCGCCCCCGCCGCCGTATCTGCGACGGCCCGTGCGGAGCGCCCATGGGTTGCCGCCTGTGGGGCCGCCTGTGAGGCCCATGCCACTGCCTCGTCCGCCACAGGCGGTGCAGCCACCGCCCTCATCGTCACCGTTGCCCCCACATACGGAGCCTCGGCCTGGCCTTGGAGGGCATCCGCCGATGGGTACTGCGCCAAGGGATGCTGATAACCCTTCGCCAGGCGTGCGATGGGGCTCTTATCGCCGGCCTGGAGGGCTGACGGCACCATCGCAGCCTCCGAGCAGCGGCATGCCGGCTACCCCTGCACCTCTGCCGACGCCGGTACCCGCTCCGGCAGGCCCCGAGGCCCGAGGGGGCGACGGACGGGCTCGCCATGGTTTGATCGGCAGGTCAGTGCCTCATCGAGACAACCCACCGGCGAGCATGGTGCCTCGCGGCAAGCCTCGGCAGCAGGATGCGGAGGGTGGTCGGAGCGAGGGCTCACCGCCCTCTGAGCGGCGCTTCATGGGCCGCAACATCGAGCGACGGGGCGACCGGTAAAACGCCTGGTGCGTTGTTCAAGCCCGCTGGGCGCTGATCAACCCAGCCGTTCCAGCGCCACGGCCGTGGCCTCGCCGCCGCCAATGCACAGTGAGGCCACGCCGCGTGTGCCCCCAGTCTGTGCCAGCGCGTGCAGCAAGGTCACGATGATGCGGGCACCGGTGGCGCCGATGGGATGCCCCATGGCACAGGCGCCCCCGCGCACGTTCACGCGCTCGTCATCAAGGCCCAGTTCACGGACAGCGATCATGGGCACCACGGCGAAGGCCTCGTTGATCTCGTAGAGGTCCACATCAGCCGCTTGCCAGCCGGTGCGCGTGAACAGCTTGCGGATGGCGCCCACCGGCGCGCTCGCAAAGTCACCCGGCTCGGCGGCGTGCGTGCTGTGCGCCAGCAGCCTGGCCAGTGGCCGCCAGCCTTTGGTGATGGCAGTGCTCTCACGGCACAGCACCAAGGCGGCAGCGCCATCAGAGATGGAGGCCGAGCTGGCGGGTGTGATGGTGCCGCCATCGTCGGCGGATCGGAAGGCGGGCTTGAGTCGGCCGATCTTGTCGGGTTGGCACTGGCCGGGTGCCTCGTCCTGGTTCACGGTGCGGCTTGAGGTGCCTTTCGCTGCAGGCAAGGCAACGGGGCTGATCTCATCGTTGAAGAGGCCTTGGGTCACGGCGGCTTGCGCGCGCTGCACGGAGCGCAGTGCCCAGGCATCCTGACTGGCGCGATCAAAGCCCAGCCGCTGCGCCACGCGATCGGCGTGCACGCCCATCAGCTGACCGTCGTAAGCATCCTGCAGGCCGTCGAAGAACATGTGGTCCACCATCTGGCCGTGACCCAGCCGCTGCCCTGCGCGGGCCGATGGCAGCAGGTAGGGGGCCTGGCTCATGGATTCCATGCCGCCAGCCACCAGCACACCGGCGGTGCCCGCCAGCAGTTGGTCATGCGCCAGCATCACGGTCTTCATGGCCGAGCCGCACATCTTGCTCAGGGTGGTGGCGGGCACGCTCACAGGCAGGCCGGCGGCACGCAGGGCCTGGCGCGCCGGGGCCTGGCCCACACCGGCCATCAGGCAGTTGCCCATCAGTACTTCATCGACCATGTCGGGCGGCACGCCGGCCTGCGCTAGGGCACCGGCGATGGCCACACCGCCCAGTGCGGGGCCACTCAGCGATGAGAGCGCGCCCTGGAAGCTGCCGATGGGTGTCCGGCGCGCGCCAATGATGACGATGGGGTCGCGGTTGTCACTCATGGTCGCTCCGGTCAGTGTTGTTCGTGCGGGCAGATGCTGCCGGCTCAGCGTGGCGCCATGCGGATCGCGCCGTCCAGCCGGATCACCTCGCCGTTGAGGTACTCGTTCTCGACGATGTGGCGCACGGTGGCGGCGTACTCGGTGGGGCGGCCCAGGCGTGCCGGGTGGGGCACGCTGGCGCCGAGTGAGTCCTGCACCTCCTGCGGCAGCCCCTTGAGCATGGGGGTCTCGAAGATGCCGGGGGCGATGGTGAGCACGCGGATGCGGTCGCGGGCCAGCTCGCGCGCGGCGGGCAGGGTCATGGCGACGATGCCGCCTTTGGACGCGGCGTAGGCGCACTGGCCGATCTGGCCGTCGAAGGCGGCCACCGAGGCGGTGTTGACGATCACGCCCTGCGAGGCGCTCTTGTCGCTCGCATCATCGGTGCTGGGGCCGGAGCTGATCATGGCGGGCACGGCCAGGCGCATCATGTTGAAGCTGCCCGTCAGGTTGACCTCCAGCGTGCGCGCGAAGCTGTCCAGCCGGTGCGGGCCGTTCTTGCCGTGGATCTTTTCGGCGGGTCCGATGCCTGCGGCATTGACCAGCACGTCGAGCCGGCCGAAGCGGCTCATGGCGGTGTCCACGGCCCTCTGCGCGCTGTCGGCCTTGCTCACGTCGGTGGTGATGAACACGGCGTTCGCATCGTTGGCGAGCGGACTGTCGGCCGGAGGCTCGCGCAGGTCGGCAATGACGACGCGTGCGCCGGCCTGCAAGGCGGCCAATGCGGTGGCGGCGCCAAGGCCGGAGCTGCCGCCGGTGATGAGGAAGACGCTGTTCTGGATCTTCATGGGGATGTTTTCTGTTTTGGTTTGATCGATGGGATGGCTCAGGCCGTTTCGGCAAACAGCTCGCGGCCGATCAGCATGCGACGGATCTCGGAGGTGCCTGCGCCGATCTCGTAGAGCTTGGCGTCGCGCCACAGGCGGCCCAGCGGGTAGTCGTTGATGTAGCCGTTGCCGCCGAAGATCTGCACGCCTTCGCCGGCCATCCAGGTGGCTTTCTCGGCCGTCCATAGGATCAGCGCGGCGCAGTCCTTGCGGACATGACGCGCGTGCGCGGGGCCCATGGCATCAAGGTTCTTGGCCACGGTGTAGGCGAAGGCACGTGCGGCCTGCTGAACCGTGTACATGTCGGCCAGCTTGCCCTGCAGCAACTGGAACTCGCCGATGGCCTGGCCGAACTGCTTGCGATCGTGCACATAGGGAACCACGTTGTCCATCACGGCCTGCATGATGCCCAGCGGACCGCCCGACAGCACGGCACGCTCGTAGTCCAGGCCGCTCATCAGCACCTTGGCGCCGTTGCCTTCACCGCCCAGGATGTTCTCGGCCGGCACCTCGCAATCCTCGAAGAACAGCGGGTAGGTGTTGGAGCCGCGCATGCCCAGCTTGTCCAGGTGCTGGCCCTTGCTGAAACCCTTGAAGCCTTTTTCGATGATGAAGGCGGTCATGCCCTTGGCGCCGGCCTCGGGCTCGGTCTTGGCGTAGACGACCAGGGTGTCGGCATCACCGCCGTTGGTGATCCACATCTTGCTGCCGTTGAGCACGTAGCGGTCGCCCTTCTTGTCGGCGCGCAGCTTCATGCTGATCACGTCGGAGCCGGCATTGGGCTCGCTCATGGCCAGCGCGCCCACGTGCTCGCCGTTGACCAGCTTGGGCAGGTACTTGCGCTTCTGTGCCTCGGTGCCGTTGCGGTGGATCTGGTTGACGGCCAGGTTGGAGTGCGCGCCGTAGCTCAGGCCCACGGAGGCGCTGGCGCGGCTGACTTCTTCCATGGCCACCATGTGGGCGGTGTAGCCCAGGTTGGTGCCGCCGTACTCCTCGGACACGGTCAGGCCGTGCAGGCCCAGGTCGCCCAGCTTTTTCCACACGTCGGCTGGGAAGAAGTTGTCGCGGTCGATGGCGGCGGCACGCGGCGCGATCTCGCGCTCGGCGAAGGTGCGTACAGCATCGCGCAGCGCATCGATGTCGTCGCCGAGCATGTGGTTCAGGCCGGGCAGGGTGGCGCTCATGGTGTCTCCTCGGTGAGTGTCCGTGTCGTTGGTCGGTGTGTTCAGGCGCTGGCGCGCTTGGCCAGCAGCGCACGGGCCACGCGCGAGGCGGGCGGGCGGCCCAGCACGCCGCTGATGAAGGCACCGGCATCGACCAGCGCGTCCAGGTCCAGCCCGGTGTGGATGCCCAGGCCGTGCAGCAGGTAGACCACGTCTTCCGTGGCCACGTTGCCGGTGGCGCCCTTGGCATACGGGCAGCCGCCCAGGCCGGCGATGCTCGCGTCGAAGGTGTGGATGCCCAACTGCAGGCAGGCGTGGATGTTGGTCAGGGCCTGGCCGTAGGTGTCGTGGAAGTGGCCGCTCAATTCGGCCAGCGGCACGTGCTTGAGCGTGGCCTCCATCACCGCGCTCACGCGGCCGGCCGTGCCCACGCCGATGGTGTCGGCGATGCCGATGTGGTCGCTGCCGATGTCCAGCAGGCGGCGGGCCACGTCCACCACCTTGTCGATGGCGATCTCGCCTTCGTAGGGGCAGCCCAGCGCGCAGGACACGGCCGCGCGCACGCGCAGGCCATGCTCACGCGCGGCCTGGGCCACCGGGCGGAAGCGCTCGATGGACTCGGCAATGGAGCAGTTGATGTTGCGCTGGCTGAAGGCTTCGCTCGCGGCCGCGAAGATCACGACCTCGTCGGCCTTGGCGGCGATGGCGCCTTCGAAGCCCTTCATGTTGGGCGTGAGCACTGAGTAGCGTACGCCGGGCTGGCGCTGGAGGCCGGCCATGACCTCGGTGTTGTCGCCCATCTGCGGCACCCACTTGGGGCTGACGAAGCTGGTGACCTCGATCTGTTTCAGTCCGGCAGCCTGCAGGCGGTGCACGAGTTCGATCTTGTGGGCAGCGGCGACGGGCTGGGCTTCGTTCTGCAAGCCGTCGCGCGGGCCGACGTCGACGAGCTGGACATGGGTGGGGAGCATGGGGCGTGTCCTGGGGGTGTCTGTGTTGTGCGTGTTCAGGCGGAGGCATCCAGGCGCAGCAGCTCCGTGCCTTCGGCCACCTGGTCGCCGACCTGGCACAGCAGCTCGGCCACGGTGCCGTCGCGCGGAGCGCTGAGCGTGTGTTCCATCTTCATCGCTTCGGTGACGACCAGCGGCTGGCCCTTGCTGACCTGCTGACCCGCGGACACGAGCAGGGCCAGCACGCGGCCGGGCATCTGCGTGACGAGCTGGCCGACGTGGCTGTCGCCTCCGGTGCTGCGCGAGAAGGGATCGATCAGGGAGAGGCGGGTATGCAGTGTGTCGCCGAACACCTCGATGGTGGCGCCATGCTGGTGGATGCTGAGGCGGCGGCGTTCACCATTGATGGTGATGTCGAACTGATCGTGGCTCAAGGGTTGGATCCGGAGCGTGTGCCGCTCGTCGGCGATCTCCAGGGCCAAGCTGCCATCGCGGTGGTGGGCGAGTACAGCGTGCAGCGGTTCGCTTTGGCCTTGCACGGCCAAGTCCAGCCAGCGTCGGCCTTGGCCGGCTTGCAGGCGCCAGCCGTCGGATTGTGACCAGGGCGAGGCGAAGGCGAGGTTGGCTGCGGGGGACGCGTTGTGGGCAGAGCCTTGTCCTGAGCGGTCGCTGTCGCCACGGCTTGTGTCGCCGGGATGCAGCAGGCGTGCGGCCGCCGCAGCGGCCAGCCAAGCGGGCGACGAGTCGCGCGGTGCAAACAACGTGGCCTGCTCCCGCTCGATCAAGCCCGTGTCCAGCTCGGCCTTGGAGAAGGACTCCGTGGCCGCCACACGCCGCAGGAAGTCCACGTTGGTGTGCAGCCCGCCCTCGCCCAGATCGCTGATGTGCAGGTGCGCCAGCGCTGTATCCAGCCGGGCCAGTGCCTGCGCACGATCCGGTGCCCACACGATGAGCTTGGCGATCATCGAGTCGTAGTGCGGCGTGATCTCATCTCCCTCGCGCACGCCGCTGTCGATGCGTACGTCGGCACGCGTGAAGGCCGATGCTGATGGCGTGCGCAGCAGGTTCAAGTGACCAATGGCCGGCAGGAACTGCTGGTCCGGGTTCTCGGCGCAGATGCGGGCCTCGATGGCGTGGCCGTGGATGCCCAGCTGATCCTGCGTGACGGGCAGCGGCTCGCCCGCCGCCACGCGCAACTGCCATTCAACCAGGTCATGCCCGGTGATGGCCTCGGTGACGGGGTGCTCTACCTGCAGGCGCGTGTTCATCTCCATGAAGTAGAAGCGGCCCGTCTCGGCGAAATCGTGCTCGACGATGAACTCCACCGTGCCCGCGCCCACATAGCCCACGCTGCGCGCGGCAGCGATGGCTGCGGCTCCCATGGCGGCGCGGTGCTCGGGCTTCATGCCAGGGGCGGGCGCTTCTTCCAGCACCTTCTGGTGGCGGCGCTGCACGGAGCAGTCGCGTTCGAAGAGGTGCACGTAGTGGCCCTGCGTGTCACCGAACACCTGGATCTCGATGTGGCGCGGGCGTTGCAGGTAGCGCTCGACCAGCACCTGCGCGCTGCCGAAGCTGGCGGCGGCTTCGCGTTGGCACGAAGCGAGGGCCGCGTCGAAATCGGCCTCGCTGCGCACCACGCGCATGCCCTTGCCGCCACCGCCCGCGCTGGCCTTGATCAGCACCGGGTAGCCGATGCGTGTGGCCTGCTCGCGCAGGAAGGCGGAGTCCTGCTGGTCGCCGTGGTAGCCGGGCACCAGGGGCACGTCGGCCTGTTCCATCAACTGCTTGGCCGCCGACTTGCTGCCCATGGCCGCGATGGCCGAAGCGGGCGGGCCGATGAAAGCGATGCCGGCATCGGCGCAGGCCTGGGCGAAATCTTCGTTCTCGCTGAGAAAGCCATAGCCCGGGTGCACGGCCTGGGCGCCGGTGGCCTGCGCGGCAGCCAGGATCAGGTCAGCACGCAGGTAGCTGTCACGTGCGGCGGCGGGGCCCAGGCGCACGGCCTCGTCGCAGGCCTGCACGTGCGCGGCGTTCGCGTCCGCATCGGAGTAGACGGCCACGGTGCGGATGCCCAGGCGGCGTGCTGTGGCCGCGACTCGGCAGGCAATCTCACCGCGGTTGGCGATCAGGATTTTGTTGAACATGGTGTTGTCGTCCTCACGCCTTGGATTGCCACGCGGGCGAACGCTTGTCCAGGAAGGCGCGCATGCCTTCGCGGCCTTCATCGCTGGCACGCACGTCGGCGATGATCTTCGCGGTGCGCTCGCTCAGGGCCGGCTCGATCACGGCATCGGCGATGTCGTGGATCAGGCGCTTGCTGGCGCGCACGGCCTGCGGGCCGTTGGCCGCGATGGCCTGCACCAGTGCATCGACCTTGCCGGGCAACTCGTCAGCCGAGCACACCTCGTGCACCAGACCCAGGTGCTGCGCCGTGGCAGCATCGAAGCGCTCGGCGGTGGTGAAGTAGCGGCGCGCGTTGCGTTCGCCGATGGCGCGGATCACGTAGGGGCTGATGGTGGCGGGGATCAGGCCCAGCTTCACCTCCGACAGGCTGAACACGGCCTCGTGCGCCGCGACCACGATATCGCATGTGGCGGCCAGGCCCACGCCACCGCCGTAGCAGTCACCCTGCACCTGGCCGATCAGCGGCACAGGGCAGGCGGCCAGCGTCCACAGCAGGTCGGCCAGGCGGGCACCGTCGGCGCGGTTTTCGTCCCAGCTGTAGTCGGCCATGGCGCGCATCCAGTTCAGGTCGGCGCCGGCGCAGAAGGCCTTGCCGTGCGCACCCAGCACCACGGCGCGCAGGCCATCCTCGGCCGCCAGCGCCTGGAAGGTGGCCGTGAGTTCGGTGATCACGTCGGCGTCGAAGGCGTTGCGGCGCTCGGGGCGGTTCAGGCGCACGGTGGCCACGTGGCCGCCGGCCAGGTCCTGCCGTTGAATGTCGAGAGTCGAGTTCATGGTGATCGGGCTCACATGCGGAAGACGCCGTAGCGCGTCTCGGCGATCGGTGCGTTGAGGCTGGCGCTCAGGCCCAGGGCCAGCACGCGGCGCGTGTCGGCGGGACGGATCACGCCGTCGTCCCACAGGCGGGCCGAGGCATAGTAGGGATGGCCCTGCGCTTCGTACTGCTCGCGGATCGGGGCCTTGAAAGCGGCTTCGTCATCCGCCGACCACTGCCCCCCCTTGCCCTCGATGCCATCGCGCTTGACGGTGGCCAGCACGCTGGCGGCCTGCTCGCCGCCCATCACGCTGATGCGCGCGTTGGGCCACATCCACACGAAGCGCGGATCGAAGGCCCGGCCGCACATGCCGTAGTTGCCCGCGCCGAACGAGCCGCCGATGATCACCGTGAACTTCGGCACCGCCGCGCAGGCCACGGCCGTGACCATCTTGGCGCCGGCCCGCGCGATGCCTTCGTTCTCGAACTTGCGGCCCACCATGAAGCCGGTGATGTTTTGCAGGAACACCAGCGGGATCTTGCGCTGGCAGCACAGCTCGATGAAGTGCGCGCCCTTGTTGGCGCTCTCCGAGAACAGGATGCCGTTGTTGGCGATGATGCCCACGGGCATGCCCTCGATGTGCGCGAACCCGGTGACCAGCGTGGTGCCGTAGCGCGCCTTGAACTCGTCGAATTCGGAGCCATCGACCAGGCGGGCGATCACCTCGCGCACGTCGAAGGGCTTGCGCGTGTCAGTGGGGATCACGCCGTCGAGTTCTTCGGCGGCGTACAGAGGCGGTCGTGCAGCTTGCAGTGCTTGCTGTAGTTCGCCGGGCTTGTTGTAGCTGGAGCGATTGAGCCGCGCCACGCTCTGCCGCGCGATGGCCAGCGCATGCAGGTCGTCATCAGCCAGGTGATCGGCCACGCCCGACAATCGCGTGTGCACATCGCCACCGCCCAGGTCTTCGCTGGTCACGACCTCGCCCGTCGCGGCCTTCACCAGCGGTGGGCCACCCAAAAAGATCGTGCCCTGGTTCTTCACGATGATGGTCTCGTCGCTCATGGCGGGCATGTAGGCGCCGCCGGCCGTGCACGAGCCCATCACCACGGCGATCTGGGGGATGCCCAGGGCGCTCATGTGTGCCTGGTTGTAGAAGATCCGGCCGAAGTGATCGCGATCAGGAAAGACCTCGTCCTGGTTGGGCAGGTTGGCGCCACCGCTGTCCACCAGGTAGATGCAGGGCAGGCGGTTGGTCCAGGCGATTTCCTGCGCGCGCAGGTGCTTCTTGACGGTGAGCGGGTAGTAGGTGCCGCCCTTCACGGTGGCGTCGTTGCAGACGACCATGCATTCCACGCCGGCCACGCGGCCGATGCCCGCGATCACGCCGGCGCAGGGTGACGCGTTGTCGTACACGTTCAGCGCGGCCAGCGGGGCGATCTCCAGGAAGGGCGAGCCGGGGTCGAGCAGGCGTGCCAGGCGATCGCGCGGCAGCAGCTTGCCGCGCGAGAGGTGCTTGGCGCGTGCGGCCTCGCCGCCGCCTTGCGCGATGCGGTCGAACTGAGCATCCAGGTCGGCCACCAGGGCCTGCATGGCCTGGGCGTTGGCGCGAAAGCTCTCGGCGCGCGGGTTGAGCTGGGTGACGATGGCGGGCATGGTGGGCATGGTGGGCGTCGGGCTCGGTGTTCTTTCGTGGGCTTGATGGCTGTGCGACGTGGCGGCGTCAGAAACTCGCCAAGTGCTGGTTCAGCCGTGCCATGGCGGCAGCAACCTCGTCGCGGAACTGGGCGTGGGCCTGGGCAGCATCAAGAGGGGGATCGCTGGCTGCTGCTGGGGCGGTGCCAGCACGATCTTGCGTAATGGAGGGCAGAGCGGCCGGCAGTACCAGCGCGCTCCAGACCAAGGTGGTCAGTTGCTCGGCGGTTTCGTCGATCGACGGCCGCCGCTGCGCCGTGATCGAATCCCACAGCACATGCTCCATCGAGCCGTAGACCAGATCGCGCATCAGCCGCAGCGGCATGTCCTGGCGGATGCGGCCCTCATCACGCGCCTGGGCCAGCGCCTCCATCAGCGGCGCGGTGTAGCGGCGCTTGCAGTCGGTGATCACCTCGGCCAGTTCGGGCGCGGTGGCGCGGGCCTCGCCCAGCACCAGGGCGCACATGCCGGAACCATCGGCCAGCAGGGTGACCAGGTGCTGGCGGATCACGTAGGCCAGCTTGGCGCGCACGCCCTGCAGACGAGGCACCTGTGCTTCCAGGTCGCCGCTGATCTCGTCGTACCAGTCGGAGATCACCTGGATGCACAGCTCGCGCTTGCCCGCGAAGTAGGTGAACACCGTGGCCTCGGACACGCCCGCCTTCTCGGCGATCTGCGCGGTGGTGGCGCGCTGGAAGCCGTGCTCCGAGAACACCGCGCGGGCGGCGGCCAGCAACTCGGCCACGCGCTGCTGCGACTTGGCTCGCCGGGGGGCGGTGCGCTGCAGAGGCGTGCGGGGCTGCTGGAGGTCAGTGGCGGGCATGGGTTTGATATTTGAGTGCTGCTCAATTATCAGCAGCCATGGCCTGGCGTCAATCGGGGTTCACAGGCAAAACAACACGAAAAATAGTGAGTGAAGGTCAAGAATAAGGGTTTTCCGGCAGCAAACCAGTACCCACGTTGCCCGCGTGCTGCCTACACTGAACCCGTGGATCCCTGCCGAGCGCACGGGTCGCCACAAGCGGCCTGGAGAGCGACACGGCACATCCCGCGGAGGTTGTGCGCATGAACGCTCCCTTGCCCGAATCGGTGCTCAAGGCCCTGGCTTCCCTCAGCCTGGACGACAAATACGCGCAAGAGCAGGGCCGCGTCTTCATGAGCGGCATCCAGGCCCTGGTGCGGCTGCCCATGCTGCAGCACACGCGCGACACGATGGCCGGCCTGCACACCGCCGGCTTCATCAGCGGCTACCGCGGCTCGCCCCTCGGCGGTTACGACCAGGCCTTGTGGAAGGCACGCGAGCACCTCGAATCACACAACGTGGTCTTCCAGCCCGGCGTGAACGAAGAGCTGGGCGCCACCGCCGTGTGGGGCACGCAGCAGCTCGATCTCTATCCCGAACACAAGCGCTTCGACGGCGTCTTCGGCCTCTGGTACGGCAAGGGCCCGGGGGTGGACCGCTGCTCCGATGTCTTCAAGCACGCCAACATGGCCGGCACCGCGCGCCTGGGCGGCGTGATCGCCGTGGCGGGTGACGACCACGTGGCCAAAAGCTCTTCCGTGGCGCACCAGAGCGACCACATCTTCAAGGCCTGCGGGCTGCCGGTGTTCTTTCCCAGCACCGTGCAGGAGATCCTGGACCTGGGCCTGCATGCCTGGGCCATGAGCCGCTTCTCGGGCCTGTGGGCCGGCATGAAGACGATTCAAGAGGTGGTCGAATCCGCCAGCAGCGTCTCGGTCGATCCGGACCGCGTGCGCATCGTGATGCCGGAGGATTTCTATATGCCCGCCGGCGGCCTGCACATCCGCTGGCCCGATTCGCCGCTCGATCAGGAAGCGCGGCTGATGGACTACAAGTGGTACGCCGCGCTGGCCTACATCCGCGCCAACCGGCTCAACCACACGGTGATCGACTCGCTGCACGCGCGCCTGGGCCTGATCGCCAGCGGCAAGGCCTACAACGACCTGCGCCAGGCCTTGGTGGATCTGGGGCTTGATGACGCCACCTGTGCGCGCGTCGGCCTGCGCGTGCACAAGGTCAACGTCGTGTGGCCATTGGAGGCGACCACCACGCGCGAGTTCGCCACCGGCCTGCAAGAGATCCTGGTGATCGAAGAGAAGCGCCAGGTCATCGAATACCAGCTCAAGGAAGAGCTCTACAACTGGCGCGAGGACGTGCGCCCCAACGTGCTGGGCAAGTTCGACGAGCCCCTGGGCGACCAGACCGGCGGCGAGTGGTCACGCGCCAACCCGGCGGCCCACTGGCTGCTGCGCGCCAAGGCCGACCTGAACCCATCATTGGTGGCGCGTGCCGTGGCGCAGCGCCTCGATGCGCTGGGCCTGAAGGCCTTGCTCGATGAAGACACCCGCCGCCGCATCGACGAGCGCCTGGCCCTGATCGAGGCCAAGGAGCGCGTGGCCCTGAACGTGAGCACTGCCCAAGGCGGCAAGGCCGCCACCGACCGTGCGCCCTGGTTCTGCAGCGGCTGCCCGCACAACACCTCCACCCGCGTGCCCGAAGGATCGCGCGCCATGGCCGGCATCGGCTGCCACTACATGGTGGTGTGGATGGACCGCAGCACGAGCACCTTCACGCAGATGGGCGGCGAGGGCGTGAGCTGGGTGGGCCAAGCGCCCTTCACCACCGAGCAGCACGTGTTCGCCAATCTGGGCGATGGCACCTACTTCCACTCGGGCCTGCTGGCCGTGCGCCAGAGCATCGCGGCCAAGGTCAACATCACCTACAAGATCCTCTACAACGACGCGGTGGCCATGACCGGCGGCCAGCCGCTGGACGGCAGCCTGGGCGTGCCCGCCATCAGCCGCGAGCTGCACGCCGAGGGCGTGGGCCGCATCGCCATCGTCAGCGATGAGCCCGAGAAGTACGACAACTGCACCGACCTGGCCCCGGGCGCCACCGTGCACCACCGTGATGACCTTGATGCCATCCAGCGCCAGATGCGTGAGCTGCCCGGCTGCACCATCATCATCTACGACCAGACCTGCGCCACCGAGAAGCGCCGCCGCCGCAAGCGCGGCACCATGGCGCAGGCCACGAAGCACGTCGTCATCAACGAGTTGGTGTGCGAAGGCTGTGGCGATTGCTCGGTGCAGTCCAACTGCCTGAGCGTGGAGCCGGTGGACACGGCGTTCGGCCGCAAGCGCCGCATCAACCAGAGCACCTGCAACCAGGACACCACCTGCGTGAAGGGCTTCTGCCCCAGCCTGGTCACGGTCGAAGGCGGCACGCTGCGCAAGAAGCACAAGGCCGACAAGACCATGCCTGTTCTGCCGGCAGACCAACTGCCCGAGCCCACGGTACCGCGCACCGCCAGCGCCTACGGCATCGTCGTGGCCGGCATCGGCGGCACGGGCGTGATCACCATCGGCCAGTTGCTGGGCGTGGCCGCGCACATCGAAGGCAAGGGCATCGTCACGCAGGATGCGGCCGGCCTGGCGCAGAAGGGCGGCGCCACCTGGAGCCACATCCAGATCGCCGATTCGCAGCAGGCCATCCACACCACGCGCGTGTCCACTGGCGCGGCCGATCTGGTCATCGCGTGTGATCCGTTGGTGGCGGCGCAACCGGCCACGCTGGGCACCATGGCCAATGGGCGCACCCGCGTGGCGCTGAACGTACACGGCACGCCCTCGGCCGCCTTCGTGAAGAACGCGCAGTGGCAGTTCCCTGGCGGGCATTGCGACAGCCTGATCGATGCTGCCGTGGCCGGCCCCGGTGATGGCGCCATGGCTGATGGCGAGGCCCTGGGCGCCGATGACCAGCCCATCCACGCCGTGGGCCGGCTCGATGCCAACCAGCTCGCCACGGCCTTGTTGGGCGACACCATCTATGCCAACCCGCTGATGCTGGGCTATGCGTGGCAGAAGGGCTGGGTGCCGCTGAGCCGCGCCGCCATCCTGCGCGCCATCGAGCTCAACGAGGTGCAGGTGGCCAACAACCAGGCCGCCTTTGAATGGGGGCGCTGCGCCGCGCACGACCTGGCCGCCGTGCAGCGACTGGCCTTGCCCGCGCAGCCCGTGCAGTGGACACCCAAGAAGGCTGACAAGCATGAGTCGCTGGAGGCCGTGGTCAACCGCCGCGCCGAGTACCTCACGGCCTACCAGAATGCCGCCTACGCCCGCCAGTACGTCGATTTCATCGACCGCGTGGCCGAGGTCGAGCAACCTCTGGGTGGCCAGGCGCTCACGCTGGCCGTGGCCCGCAACCTCTTCAAGCTGATGGCCTACAAGGACGAGTACGAGGTGGCGCGCCTGTTGAGCGATCCCGCCTTTCAGGCGCAGATCGCTCAGGATTTCGAGGGCGACTACAAGGTGGCCTTCCACCTGGCACCGCCCACGCTGGGTGAAGCGAAAGACGGCACCCGCCCGGCCAAGCGGCGCTTCGGTGCCTGGATGCAGCCCGCCATGGGCCTGCTGGCGCGCTTCAAGGGCCTGCGCGGCACGCCGCTCGATCCCTTCGGCCACAGCGCCGAACGCCGTGCCGAGCGCGCCCTGATCGCCCAGTACCGCGGACTGATCCAGGGCCTGCTGGGCCAGCTCAACGCCGAGCGGCTGGCCCGCGCCGTCGAGATCGCCCGTGTGCCGGAAGACATCCGTGGCTTCGGCCCGATCAAGCACCAGGCCATGGACGCCGCGCAGGCACGGTGGGCAGCCCTGCTGCGTGACTGGCTGCGCGAGGAGATCGCCCGCACGGCAGCCTGAGGCTTGGCCAGCACGCCGAAACCCTGCAAACCGTGGAAAACCGGACCATCGGCTTGTCCGAAAAATGAAAACACGCCCCTTTGTGAGACGGTGTAACGTAAGCTCGTGGCCATGCTGCTCTGTCTCGCAAGCCGCGGCATCGCCTTGAAGGCAGCGGCATGAGTCTCCCGTGCATCCAGCCTTGGCGTGGGAGGGCAGAGCGCGCCGCCATCTGGCGTTTCGGGCTGGCCTGCCTGCTGTTCATGGCCCTGGCCTTCTCGGGGCTGAGGGCCCAGGCGTCCACGCCATCAAGCCAGCCCATCGGGGATCAGATCCAGAGCGTGGCGCTGGGGACGGAGCTGCAGGTGCTGCACGATCCCGATGGCACCCTGGATGTGGCGCACGCCCGTGCCGACGCCACACGCTGGCGCGATCACGATCGATCGACCTTCAGCCCAGGCTTCTCGCCTGGCCGCTGGTGGGTGCGCGTGCGGGTGAGCAATGACCAGGGGCAGCGCCTGCAGGCCGTGCTGGATATAGGCTCTTCGCTGCCGGACCGCATCGAGGTCTGGCAGCTCGACATGGCGGGCAATGTGCTGCGCCAGGATGTGGCGGGCGACCGTGTGCCGCTGGATGAATGGCCGCTGCGCCAGCGCACGCCGGCCTTTCCCGTGTGGCTCGACGCTGGCGAGCAGCGCGATCTCTACCTGCGCCTGAGCAGCCACGATGGCCTGCAGGAGGCCATCACGCCAGTGCTGCGCACGGCCGAAGCCCAAGCCTCTCATGCCGGCAACGAATCGCTGGCGTTCGGCCTGTACTTCGGCCTGCTGATGGGCATGCTGGCCTACAACACCTTCCTGTGCGTGTCGGCGCGTTCCCGGGCCTTCGGCTTCTACGTGCTGCACCTGGCCAGCTTTCTGGTGTGGTCCTTCACCTTCCGTGGCTTCGGGTTGCGCTACCTGTGGCCGGAGCACCCCGATCTGAACAACCAGATCCTGGCGGCCAGCGTGGGCGCGGCCATGGCCACCGTGGGGCTGTTCCAGATCTACTACCTGGATGTGCGGCGCCAGGCGCCCCGGCTGTTCAAACTGCTGGTGGCCGTGGTGGTGCTGAACCTGCTGTGCATGCTGCCGCCGCTGTTCGGCGTCTATGCACTGTCCTTCGGGTTGATCATGCTGGCGGGCTTCGCCTTCGTGGTGGTGGGCGGCGTGTGCACCTTGTACCTGTTGAGCAAGGGGTCCCGCCCGGCCTTCTACATGACCCTGTCCTTCGCGGCCCTGAGCACGGGCATGCTGCTGTACTACTTCAGCGTGCTGGGCGTGCTGCCCGCCGGCTGGGTCACGGAGTACGGCCTGGAAGTGGGCGCCTCGTTGCAGGCTCTGCTGCTGGCCTTCGGTGTGGCCGACCGGCTCAACACGCTCAAGTCACAGAAGCTGCGGGCCGAGCATGAGGCCCTGATGGCGCAGAAAGCACTGGCCACGCGGCTCGATGCCCTGGTGCGCCAGCGCACCGAGGATCTGGAGCAGGCCAACCAGCGCCTGGCGGCCCTGTCCATCACGGACGAACTCACGGGTGCCTTCAACCGGCGGCACTTCAACCAGGTGTTCGCCGACGAGGTGGCGCGTCACCAGCGCCACGGCACGCCGCTGGTCTTCAGCCTGTTCGATGTGGACCACTTCAAGGCCTACAACGACCGCTATGGCCACCAGGCCGGGGACGAGGTGCTGCGCAGCATCGCGCAGGCCGTGCGCCAGCGCCTGCGCCGCAGCGGTGATCTGCTGTTCCGCCTGGGCGGCGAGGAGTTCGGCGTGCTGCTGAGCGTGGAGCACACGCTGGAAGGTGGCCGCACCTTCGTGGAGGAGCTGTGCGAGGCCATCGAGGCCATGGCCATCACGCATGAGGACTCAGCCCACGGCGTGGTCACCGCCAGCTTCGGGCTGATGCTGCTGGGCCCGCAGGACACGGGCCTGGCGCCTGATGCCATCTATGCCCGGGCCGACGAGCTGCTCTACCAGGCCAAGATGGACGGGCGCAACCGCGTGGCCAGTTGAGGCCGCGTGTTGCATCGGCCCGCCCTCAGCGTCCTCAGGGTAGGGCGGGCACCTGCTTCAGCAGGTCTCTTCGATGCGCTGCGCCAGATGCGCCAGCGATTCTTCCACCTGGTCCACCAGCACCAGGCACAGGTCGCCTGGCTCCAGGCGCTTGAGGGCCGCATCGATGGCGATGAACTCGCCATGGATCTCTTCGACGTGCTTGGTGCGCGGCGCACCCTTGAGGCCGTCGCGCAGCAGGCTCAGTACTTCGCCGTCTTCACGGCCACGCTGGCAGGCGTCCTGGAACAGGATCACCTCGTCGAAGGCCTTGCCCAGGATGGCGGTCTGCTCGCGGATGTCGTCGTCACGGCGGTCGCCGGCACCGCTGATCACCACGCTGCGGCGCTTGGCCGGCATCGCGTTCACAGCCTCGACCAGGGCGCGCATGGCGTCCGGGTTGTGGCCGTAGTCGGCGATCACGGTGGCGCCCTTGTAGTCCATCACGTTGAAGCGGCCGGGGGCGTTGTCAGCGTCGTTGGAGAAGCTGGCCACGCCGCGGCGGATGGTGTCCCAATCCAGCCCCGTGCTCCAGGCCGCGCCGATGGAGGCCATGGCGTTGTCCACCTGGAAGCCGATGGTGCCGTTGCGCGTGAGCGGGATGTCGCGCAGCGGGATGTTCTCGCGCCAGGCGCCTTCGCAGGCCACGATGCTGTCGCCATCGACGCTCAAGGTGCGCTTGCCCTGGGCACGGTGCGTGGCCAGGATGGGGTGGTGGTGGTCCGCCGCGAAGAAGATGATGCCGCCCGGGCACTTGGGCGCCATGGCCGCCACGATGGGGTCGGCGGCGTTGAGCACCGCGTAGCCCGTGGGCGCCACGTTCATCACGATCACGCGCTTGAGCACGGCCAGGTCTTCCACCGTGGTGATGTAGTTCAGGCCCAGGTGGTCGCCGGCGCCGATGTTGGTCACCACGGCGGTCTGGCAACGGTCGAAGCCCAGGCCCTCGCGCAGCATGCCGCCGCGCGCGGTTTCCAGCACGGCCGCGTCCACGTCGGGGTGCATCAGCACATTGCGGGCGCTTTTGGGGCCGGAGCAATCGCCGCTGTCGATCTGGCGGCCGTCCACATAGACGCCATCGGTGTTGGTCATGCCCACGCGCAGGCCGCTGGTGGCCATCAGGTGCGCGATCAGGCGGGTGGTGGTGGTCTTGCCGTTGGTACCTGTCACGGCGACCACGGGCACGCGGCCGTCATCGCCGTTCTTGAACAGGTGCGAGATCATGGCCTCGCCCACCTGGCGGCCCTTGCCGTAGGACGGCGACAGGTGCATGCGCAGGCCGGGCGCGGCGTTCACCTCGACGATGCCGCCATGCTGGCCTTCGAGCGGCTTGTGCACGCTCTCGCACACCACGTCGACGCCGCAGATGTCCAGGCCCACCGTCTGTGCGGCCGCGATGGCGCGGGCGGCCACCTCGGGGTGCACGTCGTCCGTCACGTCGGTGGCGGTGCCGCCGGTGCTCAGGTTAGCGTTGTTGCGCAGGATCACGCGGCGGCCCTTGTCGGGCACGGACTCGGGCGTCAGGCCCTGCACATCAAGCCGCGCCACGGCGATCTCGTCGAAGCGGATCTTGGTGAGCGAGGTGGCGTGGCCTTCGCCACGGCGGGGGTCGGCGTTGACCAGGTCGACCAGCTCGCGCACGGTGTGCTCGCCATCGCCGATCACATGGGGCGGATCGCGGCGCGCGGCGGCCACCAGCTTGTCGCCCACCACCAGCAGGCGGAAGTCGCTGCCGGGCAGGTACTTCTCGACCATCACCTCGCCGATCTCGGCGGCGGCGCGGTAGGCCATGTCCAGATGCTCGCGGCTGACGATGTTGACCGTCACGCCCTTGCCCTGGTTGCCGTCCTGCGGCTTGCAGACCACGGGCAGGCCGATCTCCTGGGCGGCGGCCCAGGCATCGTCGGCATCTGTGACCGGGCGGCCGATGGGCACCGGCACGCCGGCGGCAGCCAGCAGGGTCTTGCTCAGGTCCTTGTCTTGCGCGATGGATTCGGAGACGGCGCTGGTGGAGTCGACCTCGGCCGCCCAGATGCGGCGCTGGCGCGAGCCCCAGCCCAGTTGCACCAGGCTGCCGGTCGTCATGCGGCGGAAGGGGATACCGCGGGCGATGGCGGCGTCCACGATGGAGCCCGTGCTGGGCCCCAGGCGCACGTCTTCATCGAGTTCGCGCAGGCGGCCGATGGCGGCCTCGACATCGAACTGGCCCTCAGCGCCCTGGCGCGCGGCCTGGACCAGCGCTTCGGCCAACTCCAGGGCCAGGCGGCCCACGGCTTCTTCTGTGTACTCGACCACCAGCTGGTAGATGCCGGGCTCGACCGTGGCGGCCGTGCGGCTGAAGGTGACCGGGCAGCCCGCCTGGGCTTGCAGCGCCAGGGCCGTGGCCTCCAGCACGTGGGCCAACGGGATCTGATCCGGGCGGCCATCCGGGCGCAGCGCACCGATGGCGGGGAAGAGTTCACGCAGGCGCTTTTCAAGGCCGGGCAGGGTGGCCAGGGAGCGCTCTTCGGGTTCGCAGCGCACGATCGCCTCGACGGCGGTGTGGCGGCTCCAGAGGTTGGGGCCGCGCAGGGCCCGGATGCGGGATACGTCCATGGTGGCGTGTCTTCTTTCTGGCGGCTCAGCGGGCCTGGTGGATGGTGCCCAGCGGTTGGGGCGCCGGTGCCGGTGCGGTCAGGCAGGTTTCGATGCCGGCGGCGATCAGCTCGGGCGAGATGCCCAGGGCCCAGGCGGTGGCGATGGCGGCCATGAGCACCGGCGGGCCGTAGTCTTCGCACAGGCGCTTGACGGCGGGACTGTCCAGCGGGACGCTGGGGATCTGGGCGGCGCCTTCGGCCAGCACCAGGCGGCCATGCTGGGCCAGCACGGCCCGGCCGCCCTTGGCGCGGTGGTCGGCGATGGCGGGCAGCGAGGGATCCTGGCTGTAGAAGATCACGTCGCCGTCGCACAGCTCGGCCATCTGCACCAGGCGGGCGTCGTCGGCGTTGAGCACGGCCACGCCCTCGGGCATCACCACGTCTACCTGCGTGCGCAGCACCTTGAAGAGCTGGTCGGTCTCGCGGATGTCATGGCGCTCCAGGCCGGTGATGTCCTGCAGGTCGGTCACGATGCCGACCAGGCAGCGGTCATAGGCCAGGCCGTCGTCGAGGATGGCGGCGGGGCTGGTTTCCAGCACCACGGTGTTGACCTCGCGGTTCATCAGCAGGCGCCGGCCGGCGGCCCAATTGGCACCGGGGCGCTGGTCGATCTGGCGGCTGCCCAGGAACAGGCCGTCCTGGCAGGCCAGGCCCACGTGGCGGCCGCTCAGGTGCAGCAGCCAGGCCACCAGGCGGGCGATGGTGTTGGTGCCCTGCGAGCCGGCGATGCCCACGATGGGGATGCGGCCGGTGGCGTCTTCATCGAACAGGTGGTCGACGATGGCGCGGCCCACGGGGCGGGGCAGGCCCAGTGCGGGCTTGAGGTGCATCAGCAGGCCGGGGCCGGCGTTCACCTCGACGATGGCGCCGCCCTGGAACTGCAGGGGCTTGGCGATGTCCTGGGCCACCATGTCGATACCGGCGATGTCCAGGCCCACCACACGGGCGGCCAGGCTGGCGGCATAGGCCACCTCGGGGTGCACGTCGTCCGTGCAGTCGATGGTGAGGTTGCCGTTGCGCTGGATCAGCACGCGCAGGCCGGCGGCGGGCACCGAGTCGGCGTCCAGGCCCTGGCGCTGCAGCAGCAGGCGCATGGCCGGCTCACGCGCCAGCACGATGGTTTCCAGCGGGAACTCCTCGGCCTCGCCGCGGCGGGGGTCGCTGTTGAGTTGGCTGTCGATCAGGGCGGCCACGGTGTGGCGGCCATCGCCGGTGATCCACAGGCTCTCGCCACGGGTAGCAGCCACCACCTTGCCGCCGACCACCAGCAGGCGGTGCTCGTTGCCGGGCACGAAGCGCTCGACGATGACCTCGCTGCCCTCTTTTTGCGCCACGTGGAAAGCGGCTTCCACATCGGCCTGGGTGCTCAATTCAAGAGAGACGCCCCGGCCATGGTTGCCGTCCAGCGGCTTGACCACCACGGGCAGGCCGATGTTTTCGGCGGCTTCCCAGGCCTCTTCAGCCGTAGAGACGATCTCGCCCTGAGGCACCGGCACGCCGCAGGATTGCAGCAGCGTCTTGGTCAGGTCCTTGTCGCGGGCGATGCCCTCGGCGATGGCGCTGGTCAGGTCGGTCTCGGCCGTCCAGATGCGGCGCTGGGCGGCACCGTGGCCCAGCTGGACCAGGTTGCCCTCGTTCAGGCGCAGGTGCGGGATGCCCCGGTCGATGGCGGCGTTCACGATGGCCGCGGTGCTGGGGCCCAGGTAGCAGTCGTCGATCTGGCCCTGCACGCGGGTCACGGCGGCGGCCACGTCGAAGGGCGCATCGCCCTCCTTGAAATTGATGGCGGCCGTCAGCAGGGCGTGGCCCTCGGTCAGGGCGCTGCGCGCGACCTGCTCATCCCGGGCGCGGAACACCATGCGGTAGACGCCGGATGTGCTGGTCTCGCGGGTCTGGCCGAAACCGGTGGGCATGCCCGCCAGGTTCAGCAGCTCGATGACCACGTGCTCCAGGATGTGGCCGGCCCAGGTGCCTTCTTCCAGGCGTTGCAGGAAGCCGCCGCGCTCGCCGACGCCGCAGTGGTGCTCGACCAGATTGGGCAGCCAGTTGGTCAGGCGATCGTTCAGGCCGGGCAGCTTGTTGGAGGGGAACTCTTCGAGTCGGCCAAGGTCTAGCCAGACTTCGAGCACCGGACGGTAGGTCCAGATGTTGGGGCCGCGCAGGTAATTGATGCGCAGCAGCGAGATCTCGTGTGGTGTGCTCATGGAGGGCAGCGGGGGCGGGCGTCCGTTTGTTGGGCCGTCTTGTCGGCGAGGGTCGCGTTCTGATCGTTATTGACGGATTGGGCCCTTTCAACGACCCGAGATTGTGATGGCGCGATCGGCGAAAATGCCAGTCCCCGATGAGGGAACGTGCTGTCCTGCACAGCCGTGTCCGACCCACACCACCATGCACCAACACCCTAGCGCCGATGCCCGCGGCAAGCCGGTCGACCCCTTCGGGGTGGCCGCGCAAGCTCCGAACGCCGGTCTTGCTCCCGAAGAGAACGTTCTGGCCACGCTGGAGGTTGACCTCGACGAGCAACTTCGCTTCACAAAACGCGTTTTGACGCTCAGCAGCCGCCGTCTGGCCTTCCTGGATCGTGAATGGTTGCTGAACAAATCCCTGGCCTTGCGCCTATCAGACCACGCCGGGGTGGGGAGTCTGGAGCTCCATGACGGCGAAATCCGCCTGGCGGTGTGGCATTTCACCCTGGGCGCCCAGGTGCAGGCCAACCGGCTGGTGGAACAGTTCGAGCGCGCCCAGGCGGCCACCGCCGGCCAGGCCCAGCCTGAGGACGACGACACCGCCCAGTGCCCGACCTGCCATGCCCCGCTGCCACCCGACAGCGAAGAGTGCCCCACCTGCGCCCGCGAACTGACGACGCCCCCCTCCACCTGGGTGCTGCTGCGCCTGTGGCGCTTCGCCAAGCCCTACCAAGCCCAGCTGATCACCGGCTTTCTGCTGACCCTGGCCTCCACCGGCGCCACCCTGGTCGCCCCCTACCTGACCATCCCGCTGATGGACAAGGTGCTGATTCCCTTCCAGAACGGGCAGGCCATCGACCCCTGGCTGGTCACCTGGCTGCTGAGCGGCCTGTTCGGCTCCGCCGTGCTGGCCTGGGGCCTGAACTGGGCGCGCACCTACCTGCTGGCCCTGGTGTCCGAGCGCATCAGCGCTGACCTGCGCACTGCCACCTTCGACCACCTGCTCAAGCTGTCGCTGGACTACTTCGGCAGCAAGCGCACGGGCGACCTGATGTCCCGCATCGGGTCCGAAACCGACCGCATCAGCGTCTTCCTGTCGCTGCACGCCCTGGATTTCGCCACCGACGTGCTGATGATCGGCATGACGGCACTGATCCTGTTCTCCATCAACCCGTGGCTGGCGCTGGTCACCCTGCTGCCGCTGCCCTTCATCGGCTGGATGATCCACCTGGTGCGCGACC
Source organism: Aquabacterium sp. (assembly GCF_049274795.1). GTDB lineage: Bacteria > Pseudomonadota > Gammaproteobacteria > Burkholderiales > Burkholderiaceae_C > Aquabacterium. The sequence continues at coordinate 55,965 of NZ_JBASTH010000088.1, read as the reverse complement.
GCCTGCGCACCGGCTTCGAGAAGATCGACCGGGTCTGGGGCCAGGTCACCAACGTGCTGGCCGACACCATCCCGGGCATCCGCGTGGTCAAAGCCTTTGCCCAGGAAAGCCGTGAGTCCAAGCGCTTCCGCGAGGCCAACGTCCACAACCTGGAGCTCAACGACAAGCTCAACAAGACCTGGTCGCTGTTCTCGCCCACGGTGGCGCTGCTGACCGAGATGGGGCTGCTGGTGGTCTGGGCCTTCGGCATCTGGCTGGTGTCGCACCAGCAGATCACCGTGGGTGTGCTCACGGCCTTCATCGCGTACATCGGGCGCTTCTACGGCCGGCTCGATTCCATGAGCCGCATCGTGTCCGTCACGCAGAAGGCGGCGGCGGGCGCCAAGCGCATCTTCGACATCCTGGACCACGTCTCCAACGTGCCCGATCCGGTCAACCCGGTGGCGCTGCCCACGGTGCAGGGTGGCATCCAAATGGAAGGCATCGGCTTCCGCTATGGCAGCCGCACCGTGATCCGCGACCTGAGCCTGGACATCCGCCCTGGCGAGATGATCGGCCTGGTGGGCCACAGCGGCTCGGGCAAGAGCACGCTGGTCAACCTGATCTGCCGCTTCTACGACGTGAGCGAGGGCGCCATCAAGGTCGATGGCGTTGATATTCGCCGCGTGGCCGTGGCTGATTTCCGCCGCCACATCGGCCTGGTGTTGCAGGAGCCCTTCCTGTTCTTCGGCACCATCGCCGAGAACATCGCCTACGGCAAGCCCGACGCCACCCGCGAGGAGATCGTGGCTGCCGCCCGCGCCGCGCACGCGCACGAGTTCATCCTGCGCCTGGCCAACGGCTATGACTCGCTGGTCGGTGAGCGCGGCCAGGGCCTGTCGGGTGGTGAGCGCCAGCGCATCTCCATCGCGCGCGCGCTGCTGATCGACCCGCGCCTGCTGATCCTGGACGAGGCCACCTCGTCCGTGGACACCGAGACGGAAAAAGAGATCCAGAAGGCGCTGGACAACCTGGTCAAGGGCCGCACCACCATCGCCATCGCCCACCGCCTGTCCACGCTGCGCAAGGCCGACCGGCTGGTGGTGATGGACCGCGGCCAGGTGGTCGAGGTGGGCCCGCACGACGAGCTGATGGCCAAGCAGGGCGCGTACTGGCGCCTGTACGAGGCCCAGGCCCGCAAGGAGCAGGAAGCTGCTGCCGTGCTGGGTGACGACAGCGATGGCGACGAGGGAGACGGCGTATGAGCGCGTTCGACAAGACATCCGGCGGTGTGGCCGGTGGCGCCGCACCTGGCCAGCCGGCCTGGCAACTGGCCCGCAATCCCTTGGGCCGCCTGGTGCTGACCGATGCCGAGGGCATCGCCCATGCCGGCGTGGTGCCCGTGCGCGCTTTCCCGATCGCCGCGCCGGACGAGGGCGTGTCCCTGGTCGCGCCCGACGGGCACGAACTGGCCTGGGTGCCGCGCCTGAGCGCCCTGGCCACGCCCGCGCGCCAACTGATCGAGGAAGAGTTGGCCGTGCGTGAGTTCACCCCGGTGGTCCAGCGCATCGAGGCCGTGTCCACCTTCGCCACGCCCAGCGTCTGGACGGTGGGCACCGACCGGGGCCGCACGGCGTTCGTGCTCAAGAGCGAGGACGACATCCGCCGCCTGGAGCGTGGTGCGCTGATGATCACCAGCGGCCACGGCGTGGCCTTCGTGGTGCGAGATCGCTTCGCGCTGGACGCGCATTCGCGCAAGCTGCTCGACCGCTTCCTCTGAGCGGCTGTTGCTGTTCCACGCCGTCCGCTTCACGCCTCAAGCCAATCGCCCAAGCATGGCCGACGACACCGCGCCCACCGAGTTCGAGGCCACCGTGCTGCCGGCCGGCTGGTGCTTCACCGCACAAGCCGGTGTCTCGCTGGTCACCGCCGCGCAGCAGGCCGGCATCCGCCTGGCCCGCTCGTGCCGCAATGGCACCTGCCGCGCCTGCCTGTGCCACCTGCGCAGCGGCCAGGTGCGCTACAGCATCGAGTGGCCCGGCCTCAGCATCGACGAAAAGGAAGAAGGCTGCATTTTGCCCTGCGTGGCGCAGCCGTTGACCGACGTGGTGCTCGACGCACCCAACGCCACGCTGATCGACCCTGTGGCCTGATCCACGCATCCCCTTGAAAGAAGCCGCCGCATGATCATCGACATGGACCAGACCAGCACGGGCCGCGCCTACCAGTGGCTGGCCTCCACTGTCACGCCCCGGCCGGTGGCCTGGGTGTCCACGCTGTCGGCCCAGGGTCAGGGTAATCTGGCGCCTTTCAGCTTCTTCCAGGTGATCACGGGTGATCCGCCCACGGTGATGCTCAGCCCGCTGCACCGGGGTGATGGCGGCCTGAAGGACACGGTGCTCAACATCCAGGCCACGGGCGAGTTCACGATCAGCTTGGTGCCCTTCGCCTTGGTCGATGCGATGAACGAGTGCTCGGTGAGCTACCCGCATGGCGTGAGCGAGTTCACCCAGGCCGGCGTGCAGCCTGCCGCCAGCACGAAGGTGAAGCCCCCGCGTGTGGCCGCCTCGCCCGTCAGCCTGGAGTGCGTGGCCGTGCAGTGCCAGCCCTATCCGGCCGACAAGCCGAGCTGCCACCTGATCCTGGGCCGCGTGCTGACCATGCACATCGACGAGGCCGTGCTGGGTGAGGACGGCCGCGTGGACCCGGCCCGGCTGGACCTGGTCTCGCGCATGGGCGGTGACTGGTATGGGCGCACCAAGGCCGAGGCCAACTTCACGCTGGGCCGGCCTGCGGGGTGGGATCAGGCCCAGCGCTGAGCCCGGATCGCAGCGCACGGTTGCCAAAGGCCACGGATGCTGCCTGCATCCGCACCTCGGCATCCGTGGCCTGGCTCAGGCCGCTGCCTTCACCGCATCCCGCCGCACCAGGCGGTTCACGCCCTGCATGATGGCCTGCATCGCGGCCGCCACGATGTGCACGTCACGGCCCGCGCCGAACGTGGGCGGCGCCTTGCCGATGGCCACCTCGATCAAGGTCAGCGCTGTGGCCTGTGCGCCGGCCGTCTGCGCGTGTTCGTGGAAGTCGTCCACACGCAACTCGCCATGCAGCAGGCCTGACTTGTTGAACGCGTCCACTGCCGCCGATACCGGCCCGTTGCCCTGGCCGCGCAGCGTCATCGCATGGCCCTGGTGGGTCACCTCCAGCACCACGTGCGTACCGTCGGCGCCATCGTCACTGCGGTGGCCGCGCAGCACCCAGTCCTGCGCGCCGCCATCGGGCGATGCGATGTACTCGCGCTCGAACAGCGACCACAGCCGGTCGGCCGTGAACTCGCCGCCCTCGGCGTCCGTCTCGCGCTGCACCACGCCGCTGAACTCCACCTGCATGCGGCGCGGCATGCTGATGCCGTGGTGGTTCTCCAGCAGGAAGGCGATGCCACCCTTGCCCGACTGGCTGTTCACGCGCACCACCGAGTCGTAGCTGCGGCCCAGGTCGGCCGGGTCGATGGGCAGGTAGGGCACTTCCCAGACGCCATTGGGATCCTGCGCCGCGAAGCCCTTCTTGATCGCATCCTGGTGCGAGCCCGAGAAGGCGGTGAACACCAGATCACCCGCGTAGGGGTGGCGCGGGTGCACGGGCAGTTGCGTGCAGTCTTCGGCCACGCGCGCGATCTCGTTGATGCTGGAGAAATCCAGGCCCGGGTGCACGCCCTGGGTGTAGAGGTTCAGCGCCAAGGTCACCAGGTCCACATTGCCGGTGCGCTCGCCATTGCCGAACAGGCAGCCTTCCACGCGCTGGGCGCCGGCCATCACGGCCAACTCGGCGGCGGCCACGGCTGTGCCCCGGTCGTTGTGCGGGTGCACGCTCAGGATGATGGCGTCGCGGCGCGTGAGGTTGCGGTGCATCCACTCGATCTGGTCGGCGAACACATTGGGCGTGGACACCTCCACCGTGGTCGGCAGGTTGATGATCACGGGCTTCTCAGCGGTGCCGCCCCAGGCGTCCACCACCGCGTCGCACACCTCGCGGGCGAAGGGCAGTTCGGTGGCCATGAAGGTCTCGGGGCTGTACTCGAAGGTCCAGTCGGTTGCGGGCCGCTCGTCGGCCAACTGGCGCATCAATGTCGTGGCGCGCACGGCCATGGCCTTCACCTCGGGCTGTTCCAGGTTGAAGACGATGCGCCGCCAGGCGGGGGCCGTGGCGCTGTACAGGTGCACGATGGCGCGCGGGGCACCACGCAGCGATTCGAAGGTGCGACGGATCAGGTCTTCGCGGGCCTGGGTCAGCACCTCGATGGTCACGTCGTCAGGGATGAGCTTGTCCTCGATCAGGCGGCGCACGAAGTCGAAATCCGTCTGCGAGGCCGAGGGAAACGCCACCTCGATCTGCTTGAGGCCGATGCCCACCAGCGTCTGGAACATGCGCAGCTTGCGCTCGGCGTCCATGGGCTCGAACAGGGCCTGGTTGCCGTCGCGCAGGTCGGTGCTCATCCACACCGGCGGCGCGGTGATGGTGCGGTTCGGCCAGGTGCGGTCTGGCAACTGCACAGGCGGGAAGGCTTGATACTTGGTCGAAGGGTTCTTGAGCATCGGGACACCTCTTGGAAAAGTTGGAAGGCTTGGTTTTTCGGGTTTTGACGAGAGGCCCGAAGTGCCGTCCGAGAGGTTCGATCTGTTCGACTCGATTTGTGCGGCGCACAAATGAAAACCCCGGCGGAGGCGACCTCGAGCCGGGGTTGTTGGCCTGACAGGGTGGGTGTCAGGCTATGCGCGCAAGCAGCAGGCGCTCCCAGCCGAGGGCGGGGTGCCTAGTAGGTTCGTGGCGGTGAACAGAGCTTGCGACAACATGGGGTGCAGTATGGGGGCGGGGCTTGAAGGCTGTCAACCGCCAGAGCATTCAGATTTGTCTCAGCTGGCAACGTGAACGACGCCAACTGAACGGAATGCTGCGCTGCCGCAAACAGCGCCGGCCACAGCGGATAAGGGATCAGGCCTTGGCCGTCTCCTTGCCCTGCACGCGCTCCTGCTCCTGCAGCACGCGCCACAGCACCTTGCCCGCGCCCGACTTGGGCAGTGCCTCGCTGAACTGCACGATGCGCGGGTACTTGTAGACGGCCATCTGCTCTCGCGCCCAGTCGATGATCTGCTGCTCGGTGACGCTGCCACGCGCCTCGGGCCGCAGCACGACCACGGCCTTCACTGTCTCGCCGCGGTAGTCGTCGTGCGCGGAGATCACGCAGGCCTCCTGCACGGCGGGGTGCTTGTACAGCAGCATCTCCACTTCCGAGGGCCACACCTTGAAGCCGCTCGCGTTGATCATGCGCTTGAGGCGGTCGGTGATGAAGAAGTAGCCCTCGTCGTCCATGCGGCCCAGATCACCGGTGCGGAAGAAGCGCTTGCCGTCGATCTCGATGAAGGCGGCCGCCGTGGCCTCGGGGTGGCGCCAGTAGCCCTGGAACACCATGGGGCCGTGGCTCACGATCTCGCCCACTTCGCCTTGCGGCAACTCTTGCAACGTGGTCGGGTCGATCACGCGCGCATCGGTGCCGAACATGGGCATGCCCAGGCACTGCAGCTTGGCGCGCTCGGGCGGGTTGGCGTGCGTGGGCGCGGCGGTCTCCGTCAGGCCATAGCCTTCGCAGAAGGTCAGGCCGAACTCGGCCTGCAGGCGTTGGGCCACGGCCTCGGGCATGGCCGCGCCGCCACCGCTCAGGTAGTACAGGCTGGACAGGTCGAAGCGCTTGTAGTTCGGGCTGTTGAACAGGTCCATGATCATCGTGGGGATGCAGGTCCAGTGCGTGACCTTCAGGCGCGAGATCAAGGTGCCAGCCAGCTCACGGTCCCAGCGCGGCATCAGGGCCACGGTGGCGCCGTTGTAGATGGGCCCAAGCACACCGTAGAGCATGCCGGTGATGTGGAACAGCGGCACCACGCCCAGCACCACGCTGTCGGCGGTGGACTGGCCCCACAGCCCGCCCGCGATGGCGTTGTGCATCAGCGAACGGTGCGTGTGCATGCAGCCCTTGGGTCGGCCCGTGGTGCCGGAGGTGTAGGGCAGCAGGGCCAGATCGTCCGGGTGGCCAAAGTAGGGCGCGGGAACGCGCTTGAGCGCCAGGGCATCCGTCCAGCGGGTGAAGCCTTCGGGCAGCGGGTGCTCGGTGCGCAGCCATTGCAGCAGGGCTGCGGGGGCGTTGAGGCTGGCGTCGTCCTCGGCCGGCATCTGGTCGGCATAGCGCGACACCAGCACCTGCTGCAGGCGCTCGGCCGGCGGCACCGCCTGGTTGGCCTCCGCCACGATGCCGGCCAGGTCGGCCGTGCAGATCGCCACGCGGGCCTGCGCATCGGTGATGTAGTGCTTGAACTCCTCGGCCTTGTTCATGGGGTTGACGGGTACCACCACGCCCTGCGCGCGCAGGATGGCGTTGTAGGCGATCACGTACTGCGGACAGTTCTGCGTGTACAGCAGCACGCGGTCGCCCGGGCGCACGCCGGCATCGTGCTGCAGCCAGCCGGCCAGCGCCTGCGCGCGGCGCTTGAGATCTGTGTAGGTCAGGGCCTGGCCCATGAAGAGGTAGGCCGGCTTGTCCGGGTAACGCGCAGCGGACACCGACACGTTGTGCCACAGCGTGGTCTCGGGCACGGTGATGGATTGCGGCAGGCGGGCAGGCCAGTGCGCCAGGTGCGGGGCCTTGGGGTTGGGATGCGAGGGGCGTCGTGGCGATGCGTCGGACATGGGATGAAGCTCTTCCAGGGTGACGTCGATGCGGTATGGCGGTGTGTTTTGATCGTTGCATTTCCGGTGTAGTCCACGTGCCGGTCCTTGCGCATCCGGATCGCCCCTGAGTCAAAACGACACGTTCTGCTGCGCGGAACAAATCAGGCGCCGGCATGCACGATCCGTGTGCACCCGCCTATGATTCAGGACATGAGTGACGACGCCCGCCCCGTTCCCCCGCTGCCTGCCCTGCGCGCCGGCCTGTACCGCCACTACAAGGGCCAGCTGTACCAGGCCTACGGCGTGGCCCGCCACAGCGAGACCTTCGAGCCCGTGGTGGTCTACCGCCCGCTGTACGGCGAAGGCGCGCTGTGGGTGCGGCCTTACGAGATGTTCACCGGCACGATCGAGGTGGATGGCCGCGTGTACCAGCGCTTCGCCTGGGAGGCTGAGGCATCGGGCGAGGCACCGGGCCCGGCCCACATTGGCTGAATCGGCACAGTGCTGGCCACCCATGCCCAGCGGCTTTTGATGCAATCGCCAGCATGACAACACCGGTGTGTTTCACCGAGGAGTGCAACCCGTGAGCGCCAAACAGAAACTGCTGTGCCTGGTCTACGCCCTGATCGCGCTGCTGGCGCTGGCCGGCACCTGGGGGCATGCCTTCAGCTACCTGCCGCTGGGCGTGGTGCAGGCCAATGTGCAGTTCTGGCAGGACACCCTGGTCAACCCGGCCAGCCGCTTCATCGGCGTCGACATCATCATGCTGTGCATGGCCGTCTGGCTGTGGATGCTGACCGAGGCACGCCGCCTGGGCGTGCGCGGCGTGTGGTGGTATGTGGCGGGATCCGTGCTGATTGGCGTGAGCACCTTCGTGCCGCTGTTCCTGATCCACCGTGAGGTGGCGCGGGCCCGCTGGGATGAAGGGCGCGAGGGCGCAGGCCTGACCACGGGCGACTGGGCCGGCATGGCCCTGGTGCTGGTGGTGGCCCTGGGCTACACGGCGCTGTCCTTCGGCGTGCTGCCGGGCTTGTAAGCCCTTTTTCTTCAACCTACGCGAGCTGCTTGTACTGACGCGCCGGTGCCTTCGGGCCCGGCCGGTGGTGTCGCTCGCCCATGCAACCGGAGAAGACCATGAGCCAGGACACCATCCTCGACGACGGCACCCATGACCGCCGCCCCATCCAGCCACGCGAGAAGCTGGATTTCAAGCTGAACAGCGGCATCCCGCGCTTCTGGAACGGTGGCGATCCGTTCAAGACACGCTTGTTCGACGCCATGTCCATCACCTTCCCGGTGGGCGAGCGCTACTTCATCAGCACCGTGCGCAACTACCGTGACCAGATCACCGCCCCGCACTTGCAGGAGGAGGCGCGCGACTTCATCCGTCAGGAGGCGCAGCACGGCATGGTGCACATCCAGTTCAACAAGCTGCTGGAGAAGCAGGGTATCAATGTGCCGTGGATGGAACGCATGCTGGACGCCAAGTTCCGCTGGCAGCTCAAGTGGTGGCCCAAGTCCTTCAACCTGGCCTACACGGCGGCGGCAGAGCACTTGACGGCCATGATGTGCACCACCTTCATGGAGCGCCGAGAGATCGTAGAGCCCTTCGACCACCGCGTGCGCGCCATGTACGCGTGGCACTCCATCGAAGAGGTGGAGCACAAGGCCGTGGCCTACGACGTGATGCAGAAGGTGGCCAAGGTGGGCTACCTGCAGCGTGTGGCGGGGCTGGTGTACTTCAGCATCGAGTACCCCATCGGCGTGATGTGGACCATGAACCAGATGTTCAAGGCCGATGGCTTCGGCTTCTTCAAGCGCCTGGGTCTGTGGGCCAAGGGCCTGTGGTGGATGTACAAGCCGGGCGGCGTCTTCCTGCCGGCGCTGGGCTACTACCTGACCTACTACAAGCCAGGCTTCCACCCGTGGCAGCACAAGGAGATGACGTCGTACGAGGCGTGGACGGAAGCCTTCAACCGCACGGGCGATCCGGTGGTGGCGTCGGATGCGCTAAATCTGCTGGCGCGTTGACGTGCTGTGGCCTGGCCCTTGTCAGGCCACGCCGCTTTCGGTGGTTTCGGTGGTGGTGCGCTGCTCGCGCAGGGCCATGGGCGTGAGCCCCGTGGCCCGGCGGAAGGCCCGCGAAAAGCTTGATGCGTCCGTGAAGCCCACTTGCCGTGCCACCTCCTGCACCGGCTTGCGGCTGCCCAGCAGCAGGCGCTCGGCGTGCTCGATGCGCACCTGCTCGACGATGCGCGAGAGCGTGGTGCCTTCGTCCTGCAGATGCCGGCTCAGGGTGCGCTGCGACATGGCCAGCAGGTCGGCCACGCGCATGGCCTGGGGCAGTGCGCCCTTGCGCATGCCGTCGGCCACCACCTGCTTGACGCGCTGCGTCACAGGCGTGGCGCGCGGTGCGCCCTCAGGCGCCTGCCGGCGCAGCAACGCTTCCAGGCTGTCGCGCGTGGCGCGGTTGCCGGTGCTCAAGGGGCTGCGCAACGCCTCGGCCGACACGCTGAAGCCCAGGTAGGGCGCATTGAAGCGCACCGGCGCCTGGAAGAAGCGCTCGTAGTCGGCCAGTTGCGCGGCCGGTGGCGGCGCGTGTGGAAAGCTCACCTCGGTCAGCAGCTTGCTGGTGGTGGTGTAGGGCGCGATGTTGCGGAAGGTGCCTACCACCAGTTCGGCCAGCCCTTCGTTGAAGGGGGAGAAATCGGCCAACTGCTCGATCACCACGGTGGCGCCGCCATCGGGCAGGCGCTCGCGGCGCATGTCGAACACGGGCATCACCAGGGCGTGGTACTGCAGCGCGGCATCCAGCGCCTCACCCAGCGTGCCGCAGGCGATGGTCAACATGCCCAGCATGCCGTGCGCCGTCAGCGGGAAGTGCTCCAGCACCTGCAGCGAGATGGGTTGCCCCGGCAGGCAGTGGTCACGCGTGATCTCCATCGCCTTTTGCAGCTGCCGGCCATCGATGCGGTCGGGCTGGGGGGCGGAGGCATCGTGGAGGGCGGGCAGGCCGCACTGCTGGCGCACACTGGCGACATCACCGCCCCGGGCACGCAGCAGCGACTCGGTGATCTCGATGTACTGGATGGGAAAGTGCAGTGCCTGGAGTAGCCGATGCGGTGAGGGGTGCATGGTGAGGCCGTGGCGGGCAGAGGACGACAGCTTGCATTGTGGGCAAGGGCCTCGGCCTTGCCCATCCCTGGGATCCATGACGGCAGCGCCCCTTTTCTGACGCCCTTGCTCAGGGGGCGTGTCGCCGCCGCTTCCTTGCTGTCATGCGCGGCGCTTGCCCTGCGTCCCGATCAGGCGCCAGTGGTGCTCAGTGCGCTGCTGACCGGCCGTCCAGGCAACGGCGGATCGCCGCGTTCAGTTCGTGGCTCAGGAAGGGCTTGCGCAGCAGTTGGGCGTCGCTCAAATGGGCGGCGTCGATGGCCTCGCGGTGGGCGTGGCCGCTGATGAAGACGATGGGCAGCCCCGGCGTGGCCTGGCGGGCATCCTGGGCCACGGTCAGGCCGCTGATGCCGGGCATGGCGATGTCCAGCACCAGCACATCGGGCACATCCTGGCGGATCAGGTCCAGCGCTTCCATGCCCGAGGCCGCCGAGGTGACTTGGTAGGCTGCATCGCTCAGCATCTGGCAGACGGTGCTGCGCACGTCCTCGTCGTCGTCCACCAGCAGGATGCGTTCGCCGGCGCCTGGCAAATCGTGCGCGGCGGGCAGCATCAAGGGGGAATGCAGGGCGTTTGGGCCGTGGAGGCTGGCGTCCTCGGGCGCGGCGGTCAGCCACAGCGACACGCAGGTGCCCTGGCCGGGCGTGGAGTCGATGCGGGCCGCGCCTTGGGATTGCCGCGCGAAATTGATCACCTGCGCCAGGCCCAGGCCGGTGCCGCGCCCGGCCGGCTTGGTGGTGAAGAAGGGGTCGAAGGCACGCTCAACCACCTCGGGCGGCATGCCCGTGCCCGAATCCTTCACGGACACGACCACGTAGTCGCCGGGCGGCAGCTCGTCGTCGGCCTGCGCCACGCAGGCGTGCCGCATGCCGATCTCGATGCGCCCGCCGCGCGGCATGGCGTCGCGGGCGTTGATCACCAGGTTCAGCAGGGCCAGCTCGAACTGGCTGAGGTCGACCATGGCCGCGTGCTGCTCGGCTGCTTCTGGCAGGATGACGAGCTGGGTCGATGGCCCGACGGTCTGCGCCAGCCACTCCTGCATGCCGGCCAGCGTGGCGCCCACGTCCAGCGCGGTGACATCACCCTGGCCCTGGCGCGAGAAGGTCAGCACACGTGCGGTCAGGCGCTTGCCACGGTCGGCGGCGCGCACGGCTTTGTCCACCAGATCGTGCAGGCGCGGTTCGGGCGACTGGCGGCGGATGATGTACAGGTAGCCCACCAGTGAGGCCAGGATGTTGTTGAAATCGTGGGCCATGGTGCTGGCCAGTTGCCCCACGGCTTCCATCTTCTGGGCCTGCACCAGGGCTGCCTCGGCGCGCTCGCGCTGCTCGATCTGCTCACGCAGGCGCTGGTTGGCTTCGTGCAGGTCGCGGGTGCGTTCATCGATGCGCTGTTCCAGCGTGGCGTTGAGCTGGCGCATGGATTCTTCGGCCGCGCGCAGGCGCAGCAGCGCCTTGACGGAGGCCACCAGCTCTTCCGGGTCGATGGGCTGGATCAGGTAGGCATCGGCGCCGCCCTCCAGGCCGCGTGCCCGGTCGCTGGCGCTGGTGAAGGTGGCCGAGGTCTGCAGCACCACGGTGCTGGGCCAGCGGGCCTTGATGATGCGGCACACCTCGATGCCGTTGATGTCGGGCAGGCGCACGTCGAGCAGAACCAGGTCAGGGCGCAGGGATTCGACCATCTCCAGCCCCTGGCCGCCGCTGACGGCATCGACCACCTTGAAGCCCGCGTGCGTGAGCGTGCGGTTCTTCGTGTAGCGCGCCACTTCCGTGTCGTCCACGTTGAGGATGGTGGGAGGCGCGCTGGTGGTGGTCATCATCCGCTCCTTGCGTGGTGGTCACGCGCGATGCCCTGCATCAGCGCGGTCAGCCCATCGCGTGAAACATCCTGCTTGAGCACGATGGCATAGGCCCGGGCCAACTGGCGCTTCTGGTCGATGGACAGCAACTGCGAAGTGCACACCACCACCGGGATCGACGCCAGCTCGGGCGATTCGGCCAGCCGCTCCAGCACACCGAAGCCGTCCAGCTGCGGCATGGCCAAGTCGAGAAAAATCATATCAGGGCGCTGCAACCCGACGGATTGCAGGGCTGAAAGCCCGTCCGTGGCCTCGCGCACCTCGTAGCCGGCGTCCTGGGCGATGTGGCGCAGCACGTAGCGGAAGGCTTCTTCGTCGTCCACCACCAGCACGTGGCCGGTTTCGGGGGCGGCCTCGTCATCGTCCGGGGTGGTGCTGATCACCTGCCCGAATCGCACGGGCAGCGCCAGCTCGAAGGTCGAGCCCTGGCCCGGCTGGCTGGTGGCACGCACCTCGCCGCCCATCAGCAGCGCCAGGCGGCGCGTGAGCGGCAGGCCCAGGCCGGTGCCGCCCTTCTGCAGGCGGCCGTCCACTTGCGAGAACTCCTCGAAGATGCGGGCGATGTCCAGCGGGTCGATGCCGATGCCCGAATCGCTCACGGAGAACACGATGGTCTGGCGGGCCGGGTCATGCCGGGCTTCGACCAGCACATGCCCTGTCTCGGTGAACTTCAGCGCATTGGCGATGAAGTTGCGCAGGATCTGCACCACCTTCTGCTCGTCGGCCAGCATCTGGGGCAACTGCGCGGTGTGGCCGAACAGCAGTTCCACCGCCGGGTTGGTCAGCAGCGGGCGCAGCGTGCCGCGCAGCGAGACGAAAACACTGTCCACGGTGAACTCGGTGGCCTTCACATCCACTTTGCCGGCCTCCACCTTGGCCAGGTCCAGCAGGTCGTTGACCATGTCCAGCAGGCCCTGGGCCGATTTGCGGATGTACTGCACCTGGCGCTCCTGCTCGGGGTTCAGGTCGCCATCGACCCGGTCTTCGAGCAGGCGCGTGAGCGCCAGGATGGAGTTCAGCGGCGTGCGGAACTCGTGGCTCATGTGCGAGAGGAAGCGCGACTTGGTGTCGCTCACGCCGCGCAACTGCTCGGCCTTTTCCTCCAGCTCGGAGTACAGCGCCACCACGCCCCGGTTGGTCTCTTCCAGTTCCTGGTTCAGTCGGGCGGCCTCGGCCTGGCGGTCCTGCAGATCGTTCAGGCTCTCGATGATCTCGCGGTTCTGATCCTGCAGCGCGACGATGGGGTCGGCGCCCAGGTGGCCCGACAGCAGTTGCGCGATGGCCTGCTGCTCATCCCGTGTGAGCCGCTGCAGCGCGCCCTGCGGCAGGCGTACCGACAGGCGCACGGTGGTGCCCTGGGGTGTGCTGCTGATGTCGAAGCTGTCCACCAGGCGGCGTGCGCTCAGCAGGCCCTTGCCCCGGCCGGGGGCGAAGGCCTTGCGGCCGCCCAGCACGCTGTCCAGGTCATCGATGCCGGGGCCGTCGTCGCTCACCACCACCAGGAAGTTGTGGCTCGGCGCCTGTCCGTCGATCACGAACTCGGCGCGGGCCTGGCTGGCGTAGGAAAAGGCGTTGCGCGTGATCTCGGAGACGGCCGTGGCGATGCGGGTCTGGCTCTGGCGGTCCATTCCCAGCATCTCGGCGGCCTGGCGGGCGTTCAGGCGCGCAGCGACCACGTCCTCGGCATTCACCAGGTGCATGGTGCCCAGCGTGATCCAGGTGGCGGGCTTGTCGCTCATGGCCGGCCCGTTCCACAGACCACCACGGTGGCGTCGTCCCGCCCACGGCTGAAGTCCCGGTACAGCGCACCGGCCAGCAACATGGGGTGGCGCCACAGCAGCGGCGTGTAGCGCTCGCCCGACCAGCCGGTGCCGATGCCATCGGAATGCATCACCATCAGGGCGTTGTCAGGGCAGGGGTACTCGAAGGACTGCACCTTGCGCGCGTTGTGCCCGGCCGTGCCATTGAGCGTGACCATGCGGCGCGTTTGCCCCGATGGCATGAGCAACACCCCGGCGATGTTGCCCAGCCCAGCGAAGGACACGGTGGCGCTGTCCCAGTCGATGCGGGCCGCGGCCACGGCGCCTCCGCGTGTATGGCGGATACCCTGGTGCACGGCGTCCACGATCTCGGCGGGGGAGGCGTCGGCGCAGCGGCGGAACTCGGCTAGCGCGGCATTGGCGGCCAGCGCGGCCTCGGTGCCATGGCCCAGGCCATCGACCACGAACACCGTGCGACCCGTGTCGTTCTCATGCCAATCCCAGCCGTCACCGCAGACATCTTCGCCCGGCATGGCGACCTGCACCGCCCACACGCCGGCATTGCGCAGCACGGGCGGACGGTGGATGTGCTCTGCCAGGCCTTCGGCATCGTTGCCTTCGGCGGCCACCAGCCGGGCCCACACCACGGTGCCCGCCCCAGGGGTCGAGGCCACGTCCACGGATTGCGCCAGGCGCTGCACGGCGCCCAGGCCCTGGCCACGGGTGCCGGCGGTGGAATAGCCATCGGCCATGCAGGCCTGCACGTCGGCCATGCCGCGGCCCTTGTCGATGGCCAGCAGGTCCAGGCTGCGGTTGCCGGGGCCGATCACCAGGCGCCCGCCACCACCGTGCTTGATCAGGTTCGACGACAGCTCCGTGGCCACCAGGGCGGCCTGCCCGGCTGTTACCTCGCCAAAACCCGCTTCTGCGGCGGCGGCAGAGGCGCGCCGACGCGCTTCCGCCACCTGGCTGGGATCGGAGACGAGCACTTCGAACATGGTGAACTTTTACTTCCAGCGTGCCAGCGTGATGCGTGTGCCCTGGCCCGGGCTGGATTCGATGGCGAACTCGCTGGACAGGCGCTTGGCCCCGCCCAGGCCCAGCCCCATGCCGTTGCCGGTGGTGAAGCCGTCGCGCAGGGCCGCGTCGATGTCCTTGATGCCAGGGCCCTGGTCGATGAAGACCAGGCGCACGCCGCGCCGGGGCAGGGTGATGGTTTCCAGCTCCACATGGCCGCCACCGCCGTAGTCCAGCGTGTTGCGGGCCAGTTCGCTGGCGGCGGTGATGATCTTGGTCTGGTCGACCAGGCCCAGGCCTGCCTGCGCAGCCAGGGCGCGTACCTTCTGGCGCACCCTCACCACGTCTTCAGAGCAGCGGATGTCCTGGGTCTCACGCACCGTCGTCTTCTTCGTCGTCGCCGTCGTCGGCACCGTAGGAGGCGCGCTGGCGGATCAGCGCCATGCCACGGTCGACGTCCAATGCGGTCTTGACACCGCCCAGAGACAAGCCCAGCTCCACCAACGTGATGGCCACCGCCGGGCGCATGCCGACCACCACCGTGTCGGCATCCAGGATGCGCGAGACGGCGGCGATGTTGTCCAGCATGCGGCCGATGAAGCTGTCCACGATGTCCAGCGCCGAGATGTCGATCAGCACGCCGCGCGCCCCGGTGGCCACGATCATGTTGGTCAGATCTTCTTCGAGCGCGGTGGCCAGCTGGTCATGCATGTCGACCTGGATGGTGACCAGCAGTGCCTTGCCCAGCTTGAGGATGGGGATGCGATCCACGGTGTGAAGCTCCTGTGTCTTCTTGATCGGGATGGGTTACTGCGCCGAAGGTGCGGCGCGCACCTTGGTGACAGCCCGGCCCTGGCGGGTCAGCGCCAGCGCGAAGGCATCGGCCAGCGTGGCCTTGGAGACAACGGACAACTCCACGCCCAGGTGCACCATGGTCTGCGCGATCTGCGGGCGGATGCCGCTGATGATGCAGTCCGCACCCATCAGGCGGGCGGCGGCGATGGTCTTGAGCAGGTGCTGGGCGGTCAGCGTGTCCACGGTGGGCACGCCGGTGATGTCGATGATGGCGATCTCGGCGCTTTGCTGCACGATGGATTCGAGCAGGTTCTCCATCACCACCTGGGTGCGCTCGCTGTCGAGCGTGCCGATCAAGGGCAGGGCCAGGATGCCTGTCCACAACTTGATCACGGGGGTGGAGAGTTCAGAAATCTCTTGCTGCTGGCGCACGATCAGCGCCTCGCGGGTGCGCTGGTAGGCCTCGACGGTGAAGAGGCCCAGGCGGTCGAGCAGCAGGCCGATGGTCCAGTTGCTTTCCAGCACGGCGGCGGCGTTGTCCTTGCTGTGGCGCTGGAACACGTCGAACAGCGGCTGTTTGAGCGAGAAGATGAAGACGGCGGTCTCGCGCGGCGAGAAGCCCTGTTCGGCCCGGCTGGCGGAAATCTCGGCCAGCAGGTCGCGCACGGGCCCGAAGGCGGCGTCATCCACATGGGTGGCGCCGGCGTCCAGTGCCTGGCGCAGGGCGGCCAGAAAGCCCTTGCATTGGGTGGTCAACTCGCCTTCGCGGATGCGGCCGCTGTGCAGGGCGCCATCGTCCTTCAGGCGCTGGCCCCACTCGGACAGGATCTCGGCCTCGTGGGCGGTGAGAAGCTTGGATACGACCTGGCTGCCTGCCTTGACCATGGGAAATGCTCCGCTCTTGTTGAGCGGCCATTCTAGGGGGCGGTCAAGGCAGGTTTAAGCCTTTTGGACGGTTGACGAACACAAATACTTGCGCTTGTGAGGGGGCGTAGCGACGGCTTGTAAGGGGTGTCCTACAGGCCGTGTAGTTCAGCGCGTGCTGGGTCGCCAGGGTGCGGCTTTTCGGTTGAGGATGCAGGCTGCGTTGCTGTGCCGCGCCACACCATTTGGCGGGGTGCGACGCCGATTGGAGGGCCCTAACGTGGGCTCACGCTCCGCGCTGCCCTTTCTCCTGCTCTTGCCAAGTACTCCTTCAACGCCACCGGCTCTAGCACCTCGAAATCCACATCGAAGGCCAGCAGCCAGTAGGCCAGGCGATCGAGCGCATGGGCGCCGCATTGCAGCAGGCACCGTTTGTCATCGATCGTTTCGAGCAGGCCGTAGGCAGCCGGGATGCGCTGGGCCATCGCCTCACGGGGCGCATGCAGCACGATGCGCGCTTGCGTGGGATAGGGCGACACGGCCAGTGAGTGCGACACAAAGGCCTTGAGGTCGCCACCTTGCGGGCCAGGGCGCGGGGCGAAATGGGCGCCGATGGTGGCCGGTGTCTGGATGCGGTCGAGGCGAAAGGTGCGCCAGTCTTCCCGCCCGCGGTCCCAGGCCACGAGGTACCAGCGGTCGCCTGTGTGGACCACACCTTGCGGGTCCACCCAGCGCTCACTCGCGGTCCCGCGGATATCGGTATAGGTGAAGCGCACGCTGAGCTGGTCGCGGCAGGCACCAGCCAATGCCGCGAGCAGGGATGCGTCGATGACCGGCCCGACGCTGTCGAGCGGGGTGATGGCAGTGCGCAAGGCGTCTGCGCGTTTGCGCAGGCGAGCGGGCATCACTTGCTCGAGCTTCACGACGGCGCGCAATGCGGTCTCTTCGATGCCGCGTACCGACCCCGAGGCGGCGGTGCGCAGTGCGATGGTCACGGCCAGGGCCTCGTCGTCGTCCAGAAGCAATGGGGGCAACACCTGGCCGGGGCGGAAGGCATAGCCACCGGCCACGCCGCTGCTGGCCTCGATGGGGTAGCCCAGCTCGCGCAGGCGGTCGATGTCGCGCCGCAGGGTGCGGGGATGGATCTGAAGCCTCTCGGCCAGCTCCGCGCCAGCCCAGTGGCGGCGGGCTTGCAGCAGTGAAAGCAAGCGCAGCAGGCGGGATGACGAGGTGAGCATGCGCTGCACTCTAGCTCACATCGAGGGCGGATTCTGTCCGCAATGCTGCCTACAGTCAGCCCCATCAACCCACCCATGACACCCGTCACTCAGCTTAGGAGAAGCATATGTCCCAGCCTCAATCGATCATCCTGTACTGGCACCCCATGTCGAGCGCCACGCCGGTGGCCTGCGCCTTGGCCGAACTCGGTGTGCCGCACCAGCGCGTGAAGGTCGACATCAAGGCCGGAGAGCAGCACAAGCCGGTGTACCTGGCCCTCAACCCGAATGGCAAGGTGCCCACGCTGACGGTGGATGGCGCCCCCATGTTCGAGGCGCTGGCGATCCAGCTCTGGCTGGCCGAGGCGTACGGCGTGGCCAAGGGGCTGTGGCCCGCCGCGGGCACGCCCGAGCGGCTGCAGGCGATGTCGTGGTGTACCTGGGCCTACGTGACCTATGGCGCAGTGCTGGTACGCCTGCAGGTGGCCACGCTGGGCGACGAGGCGTTGCGCAGTGCGGCCCACGCCGACGCTGCGCGTGAGGGGCTTGACGGGCTGCTGCGCCTGCTGGACGAGCGGCTCGCGGTGCAGCCGTGGATGCTGGGGGACAGCTACTCGATGGCCGATCTGCTCGTGGCGTCAGTCATCGGGTACAGCGTGTTCATCGGCGCGCCGGTGGCCCGGCATGCGCACGTGCAAGCCTGGCTGGGCAAAGTGCAGGCCCGGCCGGCAATGAGCGCTGAGGGGTGAGGTTGCGCTTTGAGCAGCAAGAAGCAGCGGCCTCACCAGGCCTGGTCAGACAAGTTCCAGGTCATCGACTGGACAAGCTCTTGTCCGGCGGGGAGGTCGGCCGCTTCTGATGCGCCACCGAAGAAGAGGGTCGGGTGCATGCGCTGGCCGTTCACATAGGGGCGTGGCGTGATGGAGGCGTTCTCGACGCTGTCATGCTCGCCCCTGAAGGTGACGCACTCCTCCGTCCACAGCCTGCGTACCAGCCGCATGAACTCGGCGGTACGGGCGTAGCGGGCCGGTTGATCCGCCTCGGTGTCGCCATACGCGAGCGGGTTGTCCTGGCGGCTGCCGTGGCGAACTGCGCGGGCGACCAATACCCAGGGCGCACCGCCACGATGGGTTGCAGCGTCGTGGTGCGGGCCAACAGTGCCGTGGCCACCACGAAGGCATCCGGCCGGCCCCACCCAGCGCCGATCAGCGCGCGGGTCCAGCCCCTTGCTCGACACGGTGGGCGATGGCCGTCGAGTGATCCAGGCTGCCCCAGCCTTCGGCATTGGTGTCACCCCGATGGCCTGGCCGGATGGCGTTGGGGATGTGCCAGTGGAAATCGATCGGCATGGCGCAAGGTGGCGTAGGCAAAGGGGCGGTTCGCCACAACGGGAGCTGCTGCTATGCCGGACATATAGGAGCAAGCACCGTCTGTTTCATCTCAGCGATTCGCATTTGCTTATGCGGGATATCTTGGTACAAAGTGATACCAAAGCGTTCTCAACACCCGCGCTGCGGCGTCGATACCCTGATGAAGAGGTCGCAGGAGAACAATCAGGTGAACGGACGCCGCAGTGTTATTTTGAAAGTTGACGACAAGGACGCACAGGTCTTGGCCACTGAGATGGCGCCAGGCCGGTGGACCTGGGTCATCCGCGTGGATGGCGAAGAGCCCGTGAGTTGCGATGCACCGCACCCCAGCGGCCAGATCGCGATGAACGAGGCGCTCGACGTCGTGCGGGCCCGCGCCCGCTCAGGGGCGGCAGTCCATTGCCTGCCGTTTGAGCCTGGCTCCATGGAGCGCTACGCCTTTGTGCGGCATTGAGCGCAAGCCAGGCGGATGCGGATGTCGAAATCCCGGGGGCTGCTTCGTCGTAGGCTGTGAGGGCTCCGTCCTCAGCACCCCAAGGATCGACCATGTCCAGCAACGCCGCGACCAACACCGTTCACCTTCACCGCGTCATCCGTGCCACCCCGGACCGCATCTACCGTGCCTTCCTGAACCCCGACGCCTGGGTCAAATGGCTGCCGCCGCACGGCTTCATCGGCAAGGTCCAGCAGATGGATCCCCAGGTGGGCGGCCAGTACCGCATGTCGTTCACCAACCTGACCACGCAGCAGAGCCACACCTTCGGTGGTGAGTACCTTGAACTCATCCCCAACGAGAAACTGCGCTATACCGCCGTGTTCGACGACCCGAACCTGCCCGGCACCATGCAGACCACCGTGACGCTCAAGGTCGTGTCCTGCGGTGTCGAGCTGAAGGTGGTGCAGGAGGGCATCCCCAGCGTCATCCCGGCTGAAGGCTGCTATCTGGGCTGGCAGGAATCACTGCAGTTGCTCACGCAACTGGTCGAGCCCGAGATCCCGGGCTGAACGCCTGGCCGCAGTCGACCTTACTGCGACGCGTTGCGGATGAGCTGGTGATAAAAGCGCACCAACTCCATGAGGTTGGCTGTCGAGATCCGCTCGTTGGTACCGTGAAAGCGCGACAGATCCTCCGGCTTGGCACGCACGGGCGAGAAGCGGTAGATATGCTCGCTGATAGGGGCGAAGTGGCGTGAATCGGTGGCGCCGATCATCAGGCCAGGCGACACGATGGTGCCAGGGAACAGTGAACGCACCGTCTGGTTGAGCAACTGGTACGAGGGCGATTGCGTCGGTGAGATGGGCGAAGGCTCGGCGCTGCCGGGCAGCGCGACCAGCTCGAAGCCATCACCGGCCTTTGACTTCACGTGCGCCATCACGTGCTCACGCGTGTCGCCCGGCAGCAGACGGAAGTTCACCGTGGCATGGGCCTCGCCAGGCAGCACGTTGTCCTTCTCGCCCGCGTGCACCACCGTCAGGGCTGTGGTGGTGCGCAGCATGGCATTGGTGCTGGCCTTCTTCTCCAACTGGCGCTGCACCACGGGGCCCAGCAGCCACAGGTTGGACAAGGCCACGCGCTGGAAGCCGCTCATCTCGGGCGCGATGTTCTCGAACATCTCGCGGGCCACGCCGCGCAGGCCGGCGGGGAGTTGTTCGCCGTCCAGGCGGCGCAGGGCGGCGCTCATCATCGCGATGGCGCCTTCGCCCTGCGAGGGCATGGACGAGTGCCCTGGTGTGGCCGTGGCCTTGATCTCCACGGAGAGGTAGCCCTTCTCGGCGATGCCGATCAGCGCCACGGGCTTGTCCAGGCCGGGCATCACGCCCTCGGTGATCAGCAGGCCTTCATCGATCACGAAATCGAGTTTGACGCCTCGCTGCTGCAGCACCTTGACGACCTTTGCCGCCCCCTGGGTGCCGCCGACTTCTTCGTCGTGCCCGAACACGAGGTAGATGGTCTGGCGGGGCTGGAAACCCTCGGTGATGAGCTGTTCGATGGCGCTCAACTGGGACACGAGGTTCGACTTGTCATCCCAGGCGCCTCGGCCCCACACGAAGCCGTCCTTCACGATGCCGTCGAAT
The DNA here is from genome assembly GCF_049274795.1 of Aquabacterium sp. Taxonomy (GTDB): domain Bacteria; phylum Pseudomonadota; class Gammaproteobacteria; order Burkholderiales; family Burkholderiaceae_C; genus Aquabacterium. The sequence goes on along the minus strand of NZ_JBASTH010000088.1, from coordinate 35,138 downwards.
GGGGCTTCCTGCCAGTTCGATTCGGTGCCCGGGGCGATGGGCACGACATCCTGGTGTGCCATCAGCGCGATGGGTTTGGCGTTCTTGTCTGTGCCTTCCCAGGTGTAGAGCAGGCTGTAGTTGGAGACAGTCTCGCGCTTGAGCGTGGCATGCACGCGTGGGAAACGCTGTGCCAGGAACTCATGGAACCGCCTGAACTGGTCGGCCGACGCGTCTGGGTTCTTGCGGTCGGCGATGGTGCGCAGGCGCACGGCACCAGCCAGCGCCTCGATGACGGCCGGCTCGTTCACCGTGATGGCGGGCGCGGGCGCGACGTCGAGCTGGCGCGAGCCCTGACGGGCGGTGTTGATGGCCACCGCCACCACCAGGATCAGCAGCAGGGCGGCCCCTGCCCGGGCCAGGCGCTTGAACAACCGTGTGGGCTTGGAGGTGTGGGGTTTCATGGGGGCAGCAAGGTGGCGACGTGCGCAGTATGCGCCCGAGCGGCTTGGCCAGGTACCTCATGGTTTGCGTTCAGGCAGCGCAAGGGCCGTGATGAGCAGCCCCTGCGCCGATGCGTGGAAGTCGGAGCCTGCGCTGGCATGAAAGCGTGAAGGCCGCCACTTGGCCAGTTGGGCGCGCAGCGCCCAAGGCTGCACCCACTGAGGCAGCTCCGGAAACTGGCGTCCGCCTGCCCAGCCCCCGTCAGGCTGCTGAGCCTGGTAGACACGGTGCAGCCACACGGCTTTGAGCTGCTCGGGGCGGCCTTGCTACATCAGCATCATCACGCGCTGGAAGTAGGCGTCCTTGACCACCACGTCTCATTGCATCTGGTGCTCGATGTCCTGGAGCAGGGCATGTGCCAGTGGTGGGAGCGTGTGCTGTGGTGCACAGGCCATGTGGGCCATCAACATCACGCCTGCGAGCTGGTGTGTTGTGCAGGCCGGGTCGTCCAGGATCACCTGGGTGAGCATGGGCTGGCACAGTGCTGGTGCCAGGAAGGCGCGGGTATCGCCCTCTGCCAGTGCCACGGGCTCGCAGGTGACGGCGTGGTACAGAAAGCGTTGATAGGGCTCCAGTGCGTCCAGCGGCACGATGTGGCGCAGCGTGTCGGCCTTGGGGTCCATCATGTGCCACCATGGCAGACGGTTGATGCCATCCTGGGTGGCCACGGCGCGTTGACGAAGCAGCAGGGCCCTCAAGTCAGCGTCGTTGGTGCGTTGCGCTGCTGTTTGAACGAACCACCACAAGGCCATGTTGCTGTCTCGCAGAAGCGCTGTCTCGTGGGCACGCATCCATGCAACGGCCCGCCTGAAAGCTTGCTGACGTTGCGCCTCGGTGGTGGGTGGCACATCGCGGTTGCCCAGCCAGAGGGCCCATGCCGCCAGGCTGACGGCGATGAGCCCCACGAACAGCACGGCGTTCACACTCCGCCGCAGCCAACGGTTCTTCATGATGTTCCCTGTGTGATGTGGTGCACTGCACGCAGTGTCGTGCGTGGATTTTCCCACGCGTAGAAGAAAATAAGCACCTCTCCCAGCTGCCTGCCCCACCCCCGATGAACACCGCCCGCCTCCGTGCCGAAGTCCTGGCCGGATTGACGACCTCCTTTGCCCTGGTGCCCGAATGCATCGCCTTCGCGCTGGTGGCCCAGCTCAACCCGCTGATGGGCCTGTACGGGGCCTTCATCATCTGCACGATCGCGGCGCTGCTGGGCGGCCGGCCGGGCATGATCTCCGGCGCAGCCGGCTCCATGGCCGTGGTGATCGTGGCCCTGGTGGTGCAGCATGGGCCGCAGTACCTGCTGGCCACGGTGCTGCTGGGCGGGCTCCTGATGATCCTGTTCGGGGCCTTGCGCCTGGGCAAGCTGGTGCGCATGGTGCCGCACCCGGTGATGCTGGGTTTCGTCAATGGCCTGGCCATCATCATCGCGGGGGCTCAGCTGGAGCACTTCAAGGCCGGCGAGCACTGGCTGCAGGGGCCGGCCCTGTGGCTGATGCTGGGCCTGGTGGCGTTGACCATGGGCATCGTGTACGTGCTGCCCCGCTGGACGCGGGCCGTGCCGCCCGCGCTGGTGGCCATCCTGGGCGTGGGCTTGCTGACCTATGTGCTGCAACTGCCTACCCGCACGCTGGGGGACATGGCCCACATCGCGGGCGGCCTGCCCGCCCTGGCCTGGCCCGAGGTGCCCTGGACGCTGGACACCTTGCGCATCATCGCGCCTTATGCCGTGCTGATGGCCATGGTGGGCCTGCTGGAAACACTGCTCACGCTGAACCTCACGGACGAGATCACCCAGACCCGGGGGCGCACCAACCGTGAGTGTGTGGCGCTGGGGGCGGCCAACATCGCGTCGGGCCTGGCCGGCGGCATGGGGGGCTGCGCCATGATCGGCCAGACCGTGATCAACCTCAACTCTGGCGGGCGGGGGCGCCTGTCCGGTGTGGTGGCGGGCGTGATGATCCTGCTGTTCGTGCTGTTCCTCTCGCCGCTGATCGAGAAGATCCCGCTGGCGGCCCTCGTGGGGGTGATGTTCGTGGTGGCGCAACAGACCTTTGCCTGGGGCTCACTGCGCGTGTTCAACAAGGTGCCCCGCAGCGATGTGCTGGTGATCGTGGCCGTGACGGTCATCACCGTGTTCACCGACCTGGCCACCGCCGTGTTGCTGGGTGTGGTGATTGCGGCGCTGAACTTCGCGTGGCAGCACGCGCGTGAGCTGTACGCCGACCAGCATGCCGAGCCCGATGGCAGCAAGCTCTACCTGGTGCACGGCACGTTGTTCTTCGCCTCGGTCAAGCCTTTCCTGGGCCTGTTCGATGCGGCGGGTGATCCGCCTCAGGTGACGCTGGATTGCCGTCACCTGAGTTTTGTGGATTACTCGGCGATCGAGGCGCTTCGCACACTGCGTGAGCGCTACGAGCGGGCGGGCAAGCATCTGCGGGTGGTGCATCTGTCGGAGCGCTGCCGCCAGTTGCTGCGCCGCGCCGGCCTGCCGCACGGCGTTTGAGCCGCAGGTAGGCCATCAGATCGCGCCGACGCTGCCGGTCACTGGCAGCACGATGCCGGTGATGTAGCCCGCGCATGCGGGCGCGGCCAGGAACACATAGGCTGGCGACAGCTCTTCCGGCTGGGCCGCGCGCTTCATGTCCGTCTGCTTGCCGAAGTCCTTGACCTTGTCGGCGGGCGAATCCGCGGGGTTCAGTGGCGTCCACACCGGCCCGGGCGCCACGGCATTCACGCGGATGCCCTTGTCGATCACGCTTTGCGCCAGCGACTTGGTGAAGGCGTGGATGGCACCCTTGGTGGTGGCGTAGTCCAGCAGTTGGGCATTGCCGCGCAGGCCCACCACCGAACCGGTGTTGATGATGCTGCTGCCTTCGCGCAGGTGGGGCAGGGCGGCGCGGGCCATGACCATGTAGCCGATGATGTTGGTGCGGAAGGTCTCGTCCAAGCGCTCATCGGTGATGTCTTCCAGCGAGGCGGCGTGCTCCTGGAAGGCGGCGTTGTTGACCAGGATGTCAAGCTTGCCGAAGGTCTTGGCGGTCTGCTCGACGGCCTGTTTGCAGAAGGCAGAGTTCTTCACATCGCCCGGGATCAGAACGCAACGGCGCCCCTCGGCCTCCACGGCCTTCTGAGTGTCCAGCGCGTCGTCGTGCTCGCTGAGGTAGACGATGGCCACATCGGCCCCTTCACGGGCGTACAGCACAGCCACTGCGCGCCCGATGCCCGAATCGCCGCCGGTGATCAGGGCCACCATGTCCTGCAGCTTGCCGCTGCCTTTGTAGTCCGGCGCGAGGTAGCGAGGCTGCAGGTACAGGTCGGCCTCGCTGCCGGGCTTGCGCTGGTGCTGGGCGGGCAGGTCCGTCGGCTGTGGGCGTGCTCCGGCCTGAATGCCTTCCTCGTGCTTGCCGGACTTGGCCTTGGGCTGAGCGGCATCCTTTCGATCCTGCGCCTGCTGGATGCGGCGCTGCCTGTCTTCGGTGGATTCGGTGCCGCGGGTTCGGTCGATGGTGGTGGGCATGGTGGGCTCCTCTGCAGGGGGGGGCGATGCGCTTTCTGAGCAGGCGGTGTGCCTGCGTGCACCCCATGGCCAAGCGGGCGGCCCATGAAAGGTTTGCCGTAAAGATGGTGGGGAGACGTCTGGCCCGCCAGGGCGGGGCAGGCAGTCGAGAGGTACATTGCCAGCATGAGATCCAGACATTCGATGCCTATCACCTTGGTGCCATCGTGGGCCGCGCCCTTCAAGCCCGCGCTGCTGGCCGTGGCTGTGCTGGCGGGCTGCGCGTCAGGCCCTTCCACGACGCCGGTCAGCACACCCGTTTCCGCGGCACAGTCCGCCTCGCCCGAGGTGGCAGCCGAGGCCTTGACCGAACAGCGCTTTGCTCAATGGGTGGCCGCATTCCGAGCCTCCGCGCGCGCCGCCGGTATCGACGACGCCACGCTGGACGCGACGCTGAACAACGTCCAGCTGCACCACCGCGCCGTGGTGGCCGACCGGGCGCAGCCCGAGTTCACCCGCACGTTCTGGGAATACCTGGACGGCGTGATCACCGAGCGCCGTGTGAGCAACGGCCAGCAAAAGCTGCTGGAATTGCGTGATCAGGCCGATGCCGTGAATGCGCGCTATGGCCTGCCTGGCCCCGTGCTGATGGCCGTGTGGGGCATCGAGAGCAACTTTGGCGGTAACTACGGCAATGTGCCGGTGTTCGATGCCTTGAGCACCCTGGGGTTCGAAGGCCGGCGCGAGGCCTGGGCCAAGACCGAGCTGATGGCGGCGCTCAAGATCGTGCAGCGTGGCGACATCGATCCGGGCCGCATGGTCGGCTCCTGGGCCGGGGCCATGGGGCAGACCCAGTTCATGCCCACTTCCTATCTGGCCTACGCGGTCGATGCCGATGGCGACGGGCGCCGTGACATCTGGGGCAGCATGCCCGACGTGCTGGCCTCTACCGCCAACTTCCTGGCCCGCTCGGGCTGGCGTGCCGAAGAGCCCTGGGGCGTGGAAGTGCAACTGCCGGTGGGCTTTGATCCGGCGCGGGCTGACCAGGCCGTGCGTCAGGCTTCGGCACAGTGGGCCGACGAGGGCGTGCGCACCATGGATGGCTCTGTCTTGCCGGCCATGGCCGACGCGATGGTGCTGCAGCCGGCGGGCGCTCGGGGGCCGGCGTTTCTGGTGGGACGCAACTACCGCGCCCTGCTGCGTTACAACAATTCGATGAGCTATGCGCTCACCGTGGGCTTGTTGTCGCAACGGATTGCCGGTGGGCCGGCCGTGCTGGGAACCTGGCCGCGCGATCTGCGGGCACTCACGCGTGGGGAGATGATCGCCTTGCAGACGGCCTTGAACCAGCGGGGCTTCGACAGCGGCTCGCCGGATGGGCAGATGGGGCCGGCCACGCGGGGTGCCCTGCGTGCCTTCCAACGCAGTGTGGGCCTCCCCCCTGATGGTTTCCCGACTGAAGCGCTGTTGCAACTGGCTCAGCAGTCGCCTTGACGGTATCTGACTGCGCGAGGCCGGCGCTTGCTCAGGCCTTGCGCAGGCGGCGTCGGGTCATGCCGGCGAGCATGGCCAGTCCGAGCAGGCTGTACGCCATGGTGCCGGCCTCGGGCACGGCACCGGCCACGACGGTACGGGTAAAGCCACAACTGCTCAGTGCATCCCAGGTGCAAGCCGCGTAAGACGATCCGATCGGGCCTCCCATGTTCGCGCTGAGATACAGGCCTTTGGCCGACAGCCCCGTCACATAGAGCTGAAAGCTGGGAATGAGCGAGAACACGTACGTGCCTGGGGCCACGGGGCTTTGGGGTACAAAGCGTCCGACCCGGAAATCACCGGTATGCAGCGTGAATCCGACGAGATTGGTGAAGCCTTGAGGGTCGCTCCAGTCAGATGACACGAACTCGTAGCCGAACTCGTCGCAGCCGCTGCAGGAGTAGCCGGTCGAGATGGACACGCCAGTGAGGCTGGCGAACGGCTCGTCGTAGAGCATTGTCTGGGCGTCCCAGTCATAGCCCACTCCGGTCTGCGGGAGGTCGGCCGCATCGAAGCCGAACGTGGGGCCTATGTCGGTCCCGATCGCCCTGTCTGAGCTGACGCGCACCCACACCTCGATTTCATCGGTCGACGAGACCACGCCCGTCTGCTCCACGAATGACAGACTGATGTTGGGCAGGGCCGCGTGCGACAGCGTGACCGCGCCAAGGGCCAAAGCCAGCCCCCCCACAATGTTCTTGTACACGGCGATAAACGTAAATTAATGTTTCTGCGTGGGACTATACCCAAGCTGCTGGCGACGGCATTGCCCTGAAACCCGGGGGATGCTGCTCTGGTGTGCAGTCACATCGTGATGACCGATAACGTGACGTTGTGCGCAGATGTCCTTCAGAACGGGCGCCGTAATGCAGGCGGCGTGCCGATAAACAGGCTGCGCTTGGGAATAGCCATGGCCGTTGGGCATTCATCGGAGCGCTGCCCCGGCTCGATCTGCGGTCTCATGCAGGCTGCACCGAGCATTCGCCGCTGCCTTTCCTTTGCCCCCCGACATGAAGCGCTTCAAGACCTGGCCCCGCTGGCTGCAGATCGCCAGCATTGTTCTGATCACTCTGGCCAGCATCGCGGCGCTCGTGGCGGCGGATCTGTGGGCCAACCGCCCGGGGCATGCCGGCCGCACCGAACTGGCCGCCCGTCTCGAGGCGGATCCCCAGCCCTGGCTGCGCCAGCCCATGAATGTGTCTGCCTTCGAGCGCGCCCTGATGGAGGGGCGCGTGCGCGAGGTGGGGGTGGATGGCACCCGCGCCCTGGTCACCACCAAGGCGGGCGAGCGCTTCAGCACCCGCCTGATGCCCGGCTCGGACGGCCTGGGCAGCCGGCTCGAATCCCTGAGCCGCGACAAGGGCTTTGAACTCACCCTGATCGCCATCGACGAACGCGACATGGGCATGCGCATCACCGACAGCCTGGGTGTGGTGATGCAACGCGTGCTGGCCGTGGCCTCGGTGGCCATCACGGCCTTCCTGGCCTTCTACCTGGTGCGCCAGGGCGGCGGCCTGGGCGGCAGCAAGACGCAATTGGCGGAAAAGCCCGAAGCCGGCTTCGATGACGTGATCGGCGCGATGGAGGCCAAGGCCGCGCTTCAGCAGGTCACCGCCTTCATGAAATCGCCCGACAAGTACCTGGCCCTGGGCGCCAAGCCGCCGCGCGGCGTGCTGCTCGAAGGCCCGCCCGGCACGGGCAAGACCCTGCTGGCGCGGTCGCTGGCCGGTGAGTGTGGCGCCAACTTCATCGCGGTCGATGGCTCGCACTTCTCCAGCATGTTCTATGGCGCCGGCATCGCCAAGGTGCGCGAGCTGTTCGCCACCGCGCGCAAGAACGCGCCCTGCATCGTGTTCATCGACGAGTTCGACGGCATTGGCCAGCGCTCCAACGGTTCGGGCAAGCCCAATGGCGGCGGTGTCTCCGAAGAGAACCGCATCATCAACAAGCTGCTGGTGGAGATGGACGGCTTTGCCGCGATGGAGAACGTGGTCGTGATCGGCGCCACCAACCACGTCGGCAACATCGACGAGGCGCTGCGCCGCCCGGGCCGCTTCGACCTGGTGGCCCGCATGACCCTGCCCACGCTGGGTGACCGCCGTGCGCTGTTCGATATGTGCCTGGGCCGCGTCAAGGCCGATGCCGCCATCGACACCGAGGCACTGGCCCGCGCCAGCAGCACGCTCTCGCATGCCGACATCACCAACATCGTCAACCGCGCCACCGTGCTGGCGGCCGAGCAGGGCGCCGAGGCCGTGGGGCAGGAACATGTGCGCCGCGCGCTGGAATCACACCAGTTGGGCGGTGAGGTGTCTGGCATGAAGGATCTGATGACGCCGGAGGATCGCCGACGCATCGCCGTGCATGAGAGTGGTCATGCCATCGTGGCCCATGCGCTCAAGGCCGGCGTGGTCGAGCGCGTGACCATCGAGCCGCGCGGCCAGGCCCTGGGCGTGACCTTCGTGACGCGCGCCAACGAACTGCCGCTGTATGGCGAGCAGGAACTGCACGGCCGCCTGGGCATGCTGCTGGCGGGCCGCGAGGCGGAGCTGTTCGTGTTCGGCAACACCACCTCGGGCGCGTCGGATGACCTGAAGCGCGCCTCGGAGCTGGCCATCGACATGGTCAGCAGCCTGGGCCTGAGCAAGGAGTTCGGCCTGCTGAGCATCAAGGGTGTGCCCGACAAGCTGGTCGGCCCGCACATCCAGGATCGCGTGCTGGCCGAGGCCAAGGCCTTGCTGGAAGGGGCTCAAGCCGCCTGCCGCCAGGCGCTGGAAGCACAGGCCCATGTGCTGCATGCGATGACCGATAGCCTGCTGCGTGACGAGACGATCTCGGGCCAGGTGCTGGGTGACCTGCTGGAGGCAGGCGCACCCGCAGCGTGAGTGCGGCGGAGCGGGGCGACATGCCCCGCGCTTGGCGTATCAATCCATCAGCGCGCCGACCTTGATGGCTTCACCGTGGAGCCGTTTGGCCATCCGGGCCGCCTTCATCGGAGAGGCTGCCTTGCGTTGAGCGTGCCTGAGCAGGTCGTTCTGGATGCTTTCCAGGTCTATGGTGATCTGTTGTTCCACGGAATTGTCCTGCGCGAAATCCTGAAAGACCAGCTCGGCTAGCATCTTCTGGATGGCATCGACCGCTTGCTGGTAGAAGGTGCGATCGATCATGCCCTTGATGTCGTCAGCCAGCTTGAGCAGCATGGCGAGCTGCTGAGGATTGGCGACGCCATTGATGAATCGAGCCTCAGCCTTCTTTTCAATTTCTTGGCCAAAGCGCGTTGCATGCAGGAGGTCCTTGCGCCGCAGGTCGAGGGTGGTCTTCATCTCCTCCAGCTCTTGTCGGCGCGTATTGATTTCATCCTGGGGGAGTCTGGGCGCGTCTTCCTTCAGTGCGATGGCCTGTTCGCGCAGTTCCTGCTCAAGCTTGTTGCATTCCTCTGCTTCCTTGTCGAGCGTCGCTTTGTGAAGGCGCGAACGCTCCCCGGATTTTTTCTTGAAGGCCTCGATCTCGTTCACGTCGGGCGAGGGCTTGTTGGGGTGCTCCAGGGTTTCGATCAGGTCCTTCAGCTTCCCGCAGTCCTTGAGGACTGATTCGATTCTTGGGATTGGGAAAGCGGGATCCAAGGCGTTGATCTTGCCAACCTCATCGTCCAGTGCTGTGAGATGGTCACTCAGCCGATCAATGGCGTCCGCGCGGTCTTGGTGCTGCTTGTCGTTGCCTTCTTCTGCGTGTTGGCGGGCACGCTGGAGCAGGGGGGGGAGGTTGTTGTAAGTCTGGTGCAGGGCATTGAAGTCCACTTTGTCTGCGCTCAGGATTTTGAAGATGCCATCGATCCTGTCGACGACGCCTGATTTCCATTCGCCTGGCTTGAGGGGAAGGGCATAGGCCACGTTGCCGTCTTCCGTCACGCCATAGCCGCCAGCCTTGTTGGCCTTTCGGGCCTGCTTCATGTCCTCAGGGCTGGCGTTGTCCCGGACGGTGGTCTTGTGCATCTCGGCGTAGACCGTGTCCTCCTTGTTGGCCTGGTGCTTGACCTCGGCCCGTGAGGCTTCTTCGCCCTTGGTCATGCGCGCCAGCCGTGCCAGCGTCTGCAGGGCCACGTCGAACTTGCCCGCCTTGGCCTCCTGCACCATCTGCGTGAAATTCGAATCGAGGTCTTCCTCCCAGGCGGTCTTCTTGAGCTCGCGGGCCTTCTTGAGCGCGTTGTCGAAGGCCGGGCGCAGCACCTTGAGTTTGTCCTGGAACTCCTTGGCCTGCGGAGACAAGGTGGTGGGCTTGTCACCCGACGGTTTGTTGCTCGGTGGCAGGGGCGGCGCGGGAGGCACCTTGCCGGTGGCTTTTACCTGCGGCTCTTCGGGCTGGCCCTCGTCGTTCTCTGTTTCGGCCCGTTCACCTTCTTCCTCGTCGTCCTCACCATTGAACTTCACGGTGCTCTTGATGCCGGACAGCTTCACGGTGGCGCTCACCAGCTTGGGCTGCAGCTTGCCGGTTTCACGCTCGAAGATGATCTCGTCCTTCGCGGTCACCGTGCACACGCCCATGCCGTACTGGGCCTTGGGCACCAGCTTCTTGAGGTCGGCAATCAGGGGCTTGCCCACATCGCCCACCAGCACCAGGGGCGCTTCCTTCTTGTCGAAAGGGAAGGCGTCGAAGTAGTGGAAAGGCTCCTGGCCAGGGGTGGCCAGGGCCTTGCGCAGAATCTTGTCGTAGTCGGCGCGGGCAGTGATCTGGGCGATGTGCTTGAAATAGGTGGTCATGGGACGTCCTTGAGCGATGGCAGCGGCTGCCATTGTGGGCAGGCGCCCCGCCGATGGAAGCGCCCGCGCATCTTGTTCCAACCTGTTCAAGGGGGAAAAGCACCTGTTCCGAAGGGTCTGCCGTGGCAGGGACGGGCAATCCCCTGACCTATACGTCAGGAACCCTCAGGGACAAACCCGTGTTCGTCACGTCACGGCAAATCATTGGCCGGTAATGCAAACGTCGGGATCGTGTTGCATGACTAGCATGTGCGCCGACATCTTCTTCTCCGTTTGGCGCCATGTCTTCGGGCATGGCGCTTCACTTTCTTTTCATGTGGTCAGTCGCATGAAGCCTAGGGTAACTCCGGTGCGGGATCGCTTCTTGTCCGTATGTAAAGACAGCAGACTATCGGCTTTCGCCGACCGACACGGTGCCTCGGGCCGCGCGATGACCGGCTGCTGCTGCGTATGCGAGTCTCTCCCCTGAACCTCAAGATCCTGGCCTACACACTGGACGTGGAAGGCCACCGCTCGGAATCGGTGCTGCGGCGCTGCGGGATGGGTACCCTCGACCAGATCGATGAGGAAGGCGAGTGGGTGCCCGTGGAGCTGTTCGACCAGATGATGGCCGTGGCGCTGGAGGAAACAGGCGATCCGGCCTTCTCGCTGGTGGCGGGCAAGAGCCTGGCACTGATGCGCTACGGGCACATGGTGCCGCTGGTGATCTCTGCGCCCAGCCTGCGCCAGGTGCTGGTGGATCTGGAGCGCTTCGCGCCGTTGGTGCTGGAGTTCTGCGAGCTGGAGCTGTCCGAGACGGCGAAGGGTACGCGCATCGTGATGCGCCCTGCGGTGGGCCGGGACAGCCTGAGCGGGCCTTTCCGCACGGAGTTCGTGGCCGTGACGGCGATGCAGTTGCTGCGCTTTACCGGCGCGGACAACCGCGATATCCACCGCATCGATTTTGCCTACCTATGCCCGCCGGGGCTGGAAGCACGTTACAGCGCGGCTTTCGGTGAGAACGCGGTTTTCTCGCAGAACGAATGCGCCGTCACCTTCAACCCCCAGTTGCTGGATCGGCCTCTGGTGTCGCACGATGCGGTGGCCTACACCGCCGCGCGCACACGGGCTGAATCGGCACTGGCCGCCTTGCAGAGCAGATCAGACACGGCAGAGCGGGTGCGGGCGTGGTTGCTCAGTGCCTTCCCTCGCCAGCCCTCGATGGCCGAGACAGCGCAGCACCTGGGGATGACGGAGCGCACTCTGCGGCGCCATCTGTCGCTGCTCAACACCTCGCACATCGAGGTGGCGCAGGATTGCCAGCGCCTGATGGCCGAGCGCCTGCTGGCGGAGGGAGCCCTGTCGATCAAGCAGGTGGCCGATGAGCTGGGCTTTGCGTCGGTCAGCACTTTCCATCGCGCCTTCAGGCGCTGGACGGGCAGCACCCCGGCCACATGGCAAGGCACGCGCAAGGCGGCGATGCGCTAGCTCGCGCGGGGTGCTCAGGCCTGCAGTTCGGATTGCTTGTCGGCCTGCTTCTGCTTGCGCTGCTGCGCCTGCATCGCCGGCCACATGGTCGAGTTCAGCAGCGTGATCGATGCCGTCATGGAACGGGCCCAGGCATCGGCGGCTTCGGCCAGCGTGGCCTGCAGCGTTTCACCGGATTCGAGCACGTGCGACAAGGGCGCTTCGGCAGAAGCCGCCGCAGCGATGTCGGGCACGGTGATGGGCTCGTCGCCGGTTCGGTCCAGCAGGCCGGCAGAGCGGCGCAACGTGGTCAGCATGTCGGCCTCGATGGCCTGCCGTGGGGCATCCGCTGCCAGGCCGTGCGCGTAGTGCCGTGTGTAGACGATGCGGGCGCGTCGGCCGTGGTCGATGGGCGTGAACAGCACGGTGGCACGGTAGACGGTATCGCCCTGGCGTGCCTGCCAGCTCACGAGTTGGTCGCCACGTTGCTGCACCTCGTCGATGAGCCATTCACCATCGGCAGTCTGCCAACGCCAGCGTTGATCACCCAGTGAGCGCACGTTGATCACGCTGGGCATGATGTCCGCGTAGAGGGCGACGTGTGCCCAGCGGGCCTGGATCTCTGGCAGCGGGGTGTCGGTCTCCAGGGTCTTCACGATCTTGGTCGTCATGGTGATTCCCTTTCATTCCATGTGCGACGGTGGGTCCGCCGCTTGGAATCCATGGTGTCACCATGACGCCTTGTATACAGCCGGCGATGGCCGATGCTGATGTCGGTGCGTGCCTACGAAGGGCTCACCGTCGTCAACGGGTCAAGGAACCGGGAGAGCTGCTGGTGCCGTTCAAGCTACCAGTGCCGCTGGGTGAAATGCTCCCGTTGCCATAAGGGGTGCCCAGCCGGTCACCTTGCGAACGGTTGCGGTCTTCTACCGAGCCCGACAGAGACCCGGCCTGGGGCGACACCGCGTTGCTCGCACTGGGCAGTGGGCTGGCGGCGCGGTCGTTGGTGCCTGGTACCACGTTCACGCGCGGGATGGCCCCTGGCACCACGGGCGTGGGCGCGGTGGGCATGCCACCCGGGGTGACGGCTACGCCTGGCGCGACGATCACGCCCGGTGGGGTGGATTGGGCGTGCGCCAAGCCGCTGGCGGCCGTCAATGCGGCCACCACGGCGGCGGGAATGAGCTTGCGTGTCATGGGTGTCTCCTTGCGGTGAAGGTGGAACGCCCTGGCGGCAAGCGGTGTTCCCGCTTGGTCGTGATCACAGGCCCTTGAGCTTGAGCCGGTTGGCCTGCGTGCGGTAGAAGGCCACAGGATCCGGTGCGCCTTTGCCCAGCAGGCCGAACACGTGGTTCATCTCGTCGATGTGATTCCAGGGGTAGTCATCCCGAAGCACCTTGCCGAAACGGGCCGAGCACACGCTGATCACGCCGTCGCTGGGCGTGGTGCCATCGACCATGGCTGCATCGGAGATATCCCAGCCGTTGGTCTTGGCCTTGTTGCCGGTGACGGAGTAGAAGTAGATGCCGCCTTCGAACTCCTTGCCGTCCAGCCCGCAGTAGGTGCGGGGCACGCCCAATGGGAAGCGCTTGGCGAAGGCATTGACCTCGTCGGCGAAGTTCTTGATGGCATCCACGTTCTGGGGCAGCTTCGACTGCCCCGAGATCCACGCCACGAACGAGCCGAAGCCGCTGGTGAGCTGGCTGTAATTGTTGATCAGGTCGTTGACGCTGTTGTCTGCATCCGAGGCGATCATGCGGGAGGGGCTGCCCACGGTGGTGATGCTGGCCACCAGTTGGGGGGCCATGCCAGCCACATAGCGGGCCGTGGGGCCGCCCTGGCTGTGGCCGATGAGGTTGAATTTGGTGACCCCATCGGTCGCGGCCCACTGCTGCATCTGCTTGAGCAGTTGTTCGCCGCGCACCTCGGCGCTGTTGACCTGCGAGACGGCGGCCACGTACACCTTGGCGCCGTTTTTACGCAGGTCGTCGGGCACTTGGTAAAAGTAGTCGACGCCCAGGATCTCCTTGAAGCCCATGAAGCCGTGCACCAGCACGATGGGGTACTTGGTCTGGGCGGTGGTGCTGGCTGCCGGCGCGGCGTGGGCCAGCGGGCCGACGCCAAACAGGCTGGGCAGGGCGAGGCTGCAACTCAGCAGCAGGGAGCGGATGCGCATGTCGGTGTCCTCCTCGGAGCGATGACTTAAAAAAATGTTCAGTTGGTGAACTATTTTTGGCCGGCCACGAGGATTCGTGAATCAGGACAAGTACGCACCGCGTTCAGGGGATCAGTGCGGGCTGGGTGGTGCGGGGGGCTGCAAGGGCTCCGGGATGGGCTTGGGGGCCTGCACAGCGCGGTCACGGCCTTGCCGCTTGGCCTCGTAAAGGGCTTTGTCGGCCCGGTCCAGCAATTGGTCGATGCTTTCGCCCTGGGACCATTCGGCCACGCCGGCCGAGAAGGTCACGCGCATCTGCGGTGCCTCGTCGCTCACCGGTGTGCGGCGCAGGCCTTCGCGCAACCGGCGCAGGGCGATGCCGGCCTTGTCCACCGGTTCGGTGTCGGGCAGCATGATCAGGAACTCTTCGCCACCCCAGCGGGCGATGGTGTCGGTCTCGCGCAGCACGGCCTGGGCCTGTCGTGCGAAGGTGATCAGCACGTGGTCGCCCATGGCGTGGCCGTGGCGGTCGTTGATGTGCTTGAAGTGATCAAGGTCGATCAGGGCCACGCAGAAGCGGTGGCCGCCGGCCCGTGCGCGCTCGCGCTCGGCCTCCAGCCGGCCCTGCAGATGCTGGCGGTTGTACAGGCCTGTCAGCGGGTCGTGCTGCATCAGCACCTCGACCTCCTGCAGCGCGGTGGCCAGCGCGTTGCGATCGGCCGACAGGCGCTGGCGTCGCAGCGCGAAGCCATGTGATTGCCAGGTGAGCAGCCCCAGGATCGCGCAGGTGGTCAGGATCAGCAGCGACTGCAGGCGCGGTTCGAAATCAGGGGGCGCCGTGAGCAGGCACCACAGCAGCATCGCCAGCAGCATGGCGATCATGCCGACGCCGGTCCACAGCGCGGCGCGTGGCCGCAGGCTGAGAAAGCCGAACACCAGGATGAGCGAGAGCGTCTGCAGGCTGACGGCGCGGCCCACCGGCGAAATCGCATAGCCCACGACCAGCACCACGCAGGCCCACACGATCTGGGGAACCACGAGGCCGGGGTCGCCCCAGCGGGCCGTGAGGCCGCTGCGCACCAGCGGGTAAAAGGTGACCAGGGCGATGAACTGGTGGGCGATGAAGAAGTGCGCAGCGCCCTGCGAGACCAGCCCCCGGGGCATGATGTACAGCGGGATGAACAGGATCCAGCCCAGGTACAGCGAGTTGGCCAGCAGGCACATGAGCAGGCGGCTGCGCATGCGTGGTTCGGTGCCCAGCAGCAGATCACCCACCTGGCGACGCAGCCGGGACCAGGGTGGTGGGCTGTGCTGCGGGCTCATGGGGCCTCTTGCACGATGGTTCGGTCACGGCCCAGGGCCTTGGCCTCGTACAGGGCCTGGTCGACCCGCTCCAGGGTGCGGTGAACCTCGTCGGTGCTCACGCTCTGGCACAGCCCGGCCGAGAACGTGACCGGTTTCAGGCCGGGCACCAGGCCAGGCCAGTCCTCCTGAGCCATGGCCTGGTGCAGGCGCTGCAGCACGTCGCGGGCCGGGGCCAGTGCAGTGTCGGGCAACAGCAGCAGGAACTCTTCGCCGCCCCAGCGGGCCAACAGTGCCGTTGGGGGCATGGCGGCAGGCAGCAGGCGGGCCACCGCGCGCAGCACGGCATCGCCCGAGGCATGGCCGTGCTGGTCGTTGATCTGCTTGAAGTGGTCGATGTCCAGCAGCGCCACGCAGAAAGGGCGGTGGTTGCGCCGCTGGCGCAGCAGCTCTTCGGCCAGGCGTTGCTGCAGGTGCCGGCGGTTGTACAGGCCGGTGAGCCCGTCGCGAATGGCCAGGGCCTGGGTGCGGTCGAGCGTGCGGGTGAGTTCCGTGCGGGTGTCCAGCATCTGCCGCCGGATGCGCCGTGCCGTGCCGGAGACGATCAGCAGCACCGGCCCCATGGCGGCGGCCATGGCCAGGTTGATCACTTCGGTGTCGACATCGGCGGTGCTCAAACCCAGGTGCACCGCCACCAGCAGCATGCCCACGATCAGCACCGGCGCCGCGATGGCCGCCGCGCGCACCTGGGGCGGCGTGAGCCGGTTCATGTCGAAGACCAGGATGATGCACAGGTACTGCAGCGCCAGGCCGCGCACCGGGGGCAGCAGGGCGTAGGACAGGGCCACGCAGGCCAGGCTGAACAGCACGCGGGCATAGGCCAGCGTGGGCTCCCGATGGCGCAGGTGCCAGCCACTGCGCATCAGGGCATAGAACACGGCCAGGCCGCCAAAGCTGAACACGGTGATGAAGGCCACCTTCCAGCCGTGCAGCAGGCCCATCCACACGGCCAGGCCCAGCACCGAGCAGCTCACGCCGTAGGGCGGCAGCAGCCAAGCCAGGCGGCCGATGGCATGCCGGGTGTCGGGGTGGGAGCCCGTCAGCCAGGAGGTGCCCAGAGGGGCGGCGCCATCCATGGTCGAGGGCGGATCGTGGCTGGGCGGCATGTCCCCTGAGATGTTTGGTGTTCGCAGGTTCGGATATGCCGTGATTTCGACGCGGGTGCAAGCTGGCTTGAGGCCAAGGCCCCACTGGCACCAGGGAGTCAGGCCGGCGAGGGCCTGGCCGGATCAGGCCGCGGCGGCCGGGCGGCTGGTGAACTGCACGAAGCGGCGGATGGCGCCGGCCATCTCGCCCGGGTGCGAAGCGGGCATCCAGTGGCCTGCGGTGTACTCGCGGCGCCAGAGCTTGTCGGTCCAGCGGTGCAGGTCTTCCGTCAGCCACGGGCTGACGTACAGGTCGCGGCGCGGCACCAGCACCTGCACGGGCACGGTGGTGGGCCGGTTGCGGGGGCGCAGCAGGCGCGGGAGCATGTTGGCACGGTAGAGCTGCACGCCGTGCACGCCATCGGCCACCTGGGTGGGGTTGGTCTCCACCTGGGTGCCTTCCAGCAGGCGCACGAGCTTGGGCCAGGCTCGGCCCACGCCAGCACGCCACAGCAGGCCTGGCAGCAGCGGCAGCTGGAAGAAGTAGATGTACCAGGACTTGACCGACTGGATCAGCAACTGCTTGACGTTGCGCCAGGTGGGGTGCGCCAGGCGCTGGCGGAACCAGTGGCCGATGTGGTCCAGGCAGGGGCCGGAGCAACTGGTGAACGACAGGATGCGGTGCTGCAGGGCTGGCTCGGTGACGGCTTCCCAGCTCTGGATCGAGCCCCAGTCGTGCGCCACCAGGTGCACGGGCTTGTCCGGGCTGACCTGGTCGATCACGGCCACGAAATCGTCCTTGAGCTTGTCGAGCTTGTAGTCGCGGATGCGGGCGGGACGGTCGGATTGACCGGCGCCGCGCACGTCGTAGGCCACCACGTGGAAGTCGCGTGCCAGCAGATCGGCCACGGGGTGCCACACGGCGCTGTTGTCCGGGTAGCCGTGTACCAGCACGATGGTGGGCCGGCGCGGATCCCCCCACTGCTTGACGGCTAGCCGCACAGGGCCGGACATCACCGTGGACAGGCGAGGGGCCTGGCCGGGTGTGAGCGCGTGAGGGGCGGTGTCGGGCGACAGGGCGGCGGACATGGCGGGTGGCATGGCAGTCGGGTCGTGTTGGATCAGGAGCCGCGACTGTAGGAGCTTGCCTGAACCGCCGTCCATGATGCGAGGCGACAGCAAGGAACACCCCGCGACATGCAGGGGTGTTCCCCAGGGCTGTTTGCCGTGACGCGAAATCGCGTCGGGCCTCATGGTCAGGCCGCGGCGGCTTGCGGCGCGTCGGCGCCGTGCTGGCTGCCGCCCTTCAGGCCCAGCAACTGGCGGGCCTCGGAAGGGCTGGCGATCTCGCGGCCGGCGTTGCGGGCGCATTGGGCCAATGCTTCGATCAGCTGGCCGTTGCCGGTGGTGCGGGCGCCGCCGGGCAGGTAGAAGGTGTCTTCCACGCCGGTGCGCAGCATGCCGCCCAGATCAGCCGTGGCCTGGTGCACGGCCCAGATCTCTTCACGGCCGATCAGCGTGGTCTGCCACACGGTGCCGGGCTCGCGGTACTTGACCAGCAGGGCCAGCAGGTCGGCATCCACCGGCATGCCCGAGGCCACGCCCATCACGAAGTTGTACTCCAGGTGGTCGGTCATGCCGGCCTTGCGGTACATGCCCACCGAGCGCACGATGCCCACGTCGAAGCATTCGAACTCGGGGCGCGTGCCGGTTTCGTGCATCACGTCGATCATGGACTTGACCTTGTCGACCGTGTTGTCGAACAGCATGGGCGGCCAGGCCCATTGGCCGTTGTCCTTGATCTTGAGGTAGTTCAGGCTGCCGGCGTTGCAGGCGGCGATCTCGGGGCGCACGCGGCGGATGCAGGCCACGGGGCCGGAGATGTCCTTGCCGACCACGCCGGTCGTCAGGTTGATGATGACGCCGGGGCAGGCGGCGCGGATGGCGGTGTCGATCTCGGCGGCGACTTCCGGATCCCAGCTTGGCAGGCGGCCCATGCCTGGGGCCTGCTGGCGCAAGTGCACGTGCATGATGGAGGCGCCGGCGTCATAAGCCTCGCGTGCGGCGGCGGCCATCTCGGCGGCCGTGACGGGCACGGGGTGCTGGGCGGGGTCGGTGAGCACGCCGGTCAGCGCGCAGGTCAGGATGGCCTTGTCCATGGTGTCAGTCCTTGTTCGTCTCAAGTTCGATGTCGATCAGCAGGGCCTTGGCCTGCACCTGGTCGCCCACCTTGGCGTGCACGGCCTTGATGGTGCCGGCGGCCTGGGCGGTGAGCCACATTTCCATCTTCATGGCCTCGATGCTCAGCAGTTGCTGGCCCTCGGCCACGGTGTCGCCGGGTTTCACCAGCACCTGGGCGACGGTGCCGGCCACGGGGGCCAGCGCGCGGCTCGGGTCCTGGGCGGCGTTCTGGTCGGGCCAGGGTGAGGCCTCGGTGAACACGAAGGTGGCGGCGTCGATGACGAGGTGCAGCTCGGTGCCGAGCTGCACCGCCAGCACCTTGCGTTGCACGTCGTTGAGTTCGAAGCGCACCAGGCCGCCACGGGCGTCCGTGCCCTGGTCGATCAGGCGCAGTGCTTGTGCAGCCTCGGTGGGTGCGGGCTGCACGTGGACCACGCCATTCGCATCGGGGCGGGTGCGCAGCGTGCGGCGCGTGCCTTCGTGGACCAGGGGCAGGTCGTAGGCGGTGACGCTGTCGGCGCGCAGGGTACGGGAGGGGGCGGCACCACCGGCTGCGCGCGCAGCGAACAGCGCGGCGGCCAGCAGCCAGGCGTCTTCCGGCGCTTGCGGCTTGTTGAGCAAGGCCTCGCCATCGGTCTGCCACTGGTCGATCAGCGTGGTGGTCATCGTGCCGGCGCGGAATCGGCCGTGGTCCACCAGATCACGCAAGAAGCGGGCGTTGTTCTTCAGGCCCAGCAGCGGCGCGTCGTCCAGCGTGGCGATCAGGCGGCGGATGGCGTCGGCGCGGTCGCGGCCATGCACGATCAGCTTGGCCACCATCGGGTCGTAGTGGGGCGACACCTCGCCACCCTCGCGGATGCCGTCGTCGATGCGCACGCCGTCGTACAGGGCCGCGGCCGGGCGCCACCAGGCGATGGGGCCGGTCTGCGGTGCGAAGCCGCTGTACGGATCTTCGGCGTACAGGCGGGCCTCGATGGCGTGGCCGGTGTAGGTGATCTGGTCCTGCGTCACGGGCAGGGGCTGGCCGTCGGCCACGCGCAGCTGCCACTCCACCAGGTCGAAGCCCGAGATCATCTCGGTGACGGGGTGTTCCACCTGCAGGCGGGTGTTCATCTCCAGGAAGTAGTAGTTCAGTTCCTGGTCGACGATGTACTCAATGGTGCCGGCGCCCTGGTACTTGATCGCCTTGGCGGCCAGCACGGCGCTCTCGCCCATGGCCTTGCGCAGCTCGGGGCTCACCACCGGCGAGGGCGATTCCTCGATCACCTTCTGGCGGCGGCGCTGTGCCGTGCAGTCACGCTCGCCGATGTAGACGGCATTGCCGTGGCCATCGGCGAAGACCTGGATCTCGATGTGGCGGCCGTTCTCGACCAGGCGTTCCAGCATCAGCGTGCCGTCGCCGAAGGCGCTCTGGGCTTCGCGGCGTGCGCTGGTGATGGCCTGCGCGAGTTCGCTGTCTTGATGCACCAGGCGCATGCCGCGCCCGCCACCGCCGCTCACGGCCTTGACCAGCAGCGGGTAGCCCAGGCGCTTGGCCTCGGCGATCAGCGTGTCGTCGTTCTGGTCGGCGCCCAGGTAGCCGGGTGCCGTGGGCACGCCGGCCTTGATCATCTCCTTCTTGGCGCCGGCCTTGTCACCCATCACGCGGATAGCTTCGGGCGAAGGGCCGATGAAGGTGACGCCAGCATCCGCGCATGCTTGGGCGAAGCCGGCGTTTTCCGACAGGAAGCCGTAGCCGGGGTGGATGGCGTTGGCGCCGGTGCGGCGGGCTGCGTCGAGCAGCGCGTCCACCTTCAGGTAGGACTCGGACGCGGCGGCCGGGCCGATGCACACGGCCTCGTCGGCCAGCGACACGTGCGGTGCGTTGGCATCGGCCTGGCTGTAGACAGCGACAGTGCGGTAGCCCAGTTTGCGGGCCGTGCGGATCACGCGGCAGGCGATCTCACCGCGGTTCGCGATCAGGATCTTGGTCAGCATGGTCGTGTGTGGTTCAAGTGGCTTGGGGAACCCACTTGGGTTTGCGTTTCTGCATGAAGGCGCTGGTGCCTTCCTGGCCTTCGTCGCTGAGCACGGCGCGCGAGAAGAGCAGGGCGGCTTCGTCGATCAGCGTGTCGGCCGGTTCGATGCGCGCGCGCGCCAACAGGCCCTTGGTCACGGCGATGGCGCCGGGCGCACAGGCCTGGATGCTGGCGACGGTGCGTTGCAGCGCGTCTTCCAGCGCGGCGGCATCGGGCGCCACCTCGTGCACCAGGCGGATGGTCAGCGCCTGCGAGGCATCGACCTTGGCGCCGGTCACGGCCAGACGCTTGGCCTCGGCGTAGCCGATGCGCTCGACCAGGAAGGGCGCGATCTGCGCGGGGATCACGCCGAGGGCGGTCTCGGGCAGGCGGAAGGCCACGCTCTCGGCGGCCAGGCTCACATCCGACACGCAGGCCAGACCGAAGCCGCCGCCCATCACCGTGCCTTCGAGCACCGTGACGATGGGCAGGGGGGAACGGGCATAGGCCAGGCACAGGCGCCCGAACTGGGCGTTGAACGCGGCGACCGGGTCTTGATCACCCACCGTGCCTTCAGCCTGGGCCTGCGCCAGCTTCATGCGGGCTTGCGCCATGTCGGAGATGTCGCCGCCGGCGCAGAAGTGCCCACCCGCGCCACGCAGCACGACCACGCGCACGGCGCTGTCGCCCTCGGCCTGCTTGAGCGCGTCGAGCAGCTCGTTGACCATGGCCAGCGACATGGCATTGCGCACCTCGGGCCGGTTGAGCGTGAGCGTGCACACGCCCGCATCCACCGTGGCCTGGATGGTCTTGAAGGACGAGGCATCCATGGTTCAGCGCACCTTCTTGGGCAGCGTGCCTTCGAGTTTGGCGATGATGCCCAGCATGATCTCGTCGGCGCCACCACCGATGGACACGAGGCGGCCGTCACGATAGGCCTGCGAGATCGGGTTGTCGTAGGTAAAGCCCATGCCGCCCCAGTACTGCAGGCAGCTGTCGGCCACTTCGCGGATCAGGCGGCCGCACTTGAGCTTGGCCATCGAGGCCAGGCGCGTCACGTCCTTGCCGCCCACGTATTCCTCAACCGCGCGGTAGGTCAGCGAGCGCAGGGCCTCGACCTCGGTGCGCAACTCGGCCAGTCGGAAGTGGATGACTTGGTTGTCCAGCAGGGGCTTGCCGAAGGTGTGGCGCTCGCGGCAGTAGTCGATGGTCAGGTCGATCAGCTTGTCGAGCATCTTCAGCGAGTTGGAGGCACCGTACAGGCGCTCTTCCTGGAACTGCAGCATCTGCATCATGAAGCCGGTGCCTTCGATGCCGATCAGGTTGCGCTTGGGCACGCGCACGTTGTCGAAGAAGATCTGCGCCGTGTCCGACGAGTTCATGCCGATCTTCTTGATCTTCTGCTTGGTGATGCCCTTGGCATCCATCGGCACCATGATCAGCGACTTGTTCTCGTGCACCTTGCCTTCGGAGGTGTTGGCCAGCAGGCAGCACCAGTCGGCCTGCATGGCGTTGGTGATCCACATCTTGCTGCCGTTGATGACGTAGTCGCCGCCTTCGGTGCGGGCCGTGGTCTTGAGCGCGGCCACGTCGGAGCCGCCACCGGCTTCCGAAACACCGATGCAGCCGACCATGTCGCCGGCGATGGAGGGTGCCAGATACTCGCGCTTGAGTTCATCCGAGCCGAAGCGGTGCAGGGCCGGGGTGCACATGTCGGTCTGCACGCCGATGGCCATGGGCACGCCGCCGCAGGGGATGGCGCCCAGCTCTTCGGCCACCACCATCGAGTACGAAAAATCCAGGCCCATGCCGCCATAGGCCGTATCGTACTTCACGCCCAGCAGGCCCAGGTTGCCCATCTTCTTGAACAGCTCGTGCGCGGGGAAGATCTCGGCCTCTTCCCACTCTTTGATGTGCGGGTTGATCTCTTGTTCGCAGAAGCGCTTGACGGTTTCGGCCAGGGCGCGGTGTTCGGCGGTGAATTGCATGGTGTGTCTCCTCGGTCTCGTTGCCTGCCGTGGTGGCGGGCGCTGTGTTGTGTGGTGGGGTGGTGGCTTTAGCGTGGGGCAATCGCTCAGAGGCGGGCGACGCCGAAGGTGTTGCCGCGCAGTTCGCGCTGGTCGGCCTCGCGGGCCAGGTCCAGGCAGAGCGAGAGCACGCGGCGGGTGTCGCGCGGGTCGATGATCCCGTCGTCCCAAAGGCGCGCGGTGCCGAACAGCACGTTCGACTCCGCGTCCAGGCGCTTCTTGATCTCGGCGGACATGCCTTCGAGCATCGCGTCGTTCACGGGCATGCCGGCGCGTTCCATCTTTCCGCGCGTGACGATCTCCATCACCTTGGCCGCCTGCGCGCCGCCCATCACGGCGGTGCGGGCCGAAGGCCACGAGAAGATGAAGCGCGGATCGAAGCCTCGGCCGCACATGCCGTAGTTGCCCGCGCCGAAGGAGCCGCCCAGCACGATGGTGAACTTGGGCACGCGTGCGTTGGCCACGGCCTGGATCATCTTGGAGCCATGCTTGATGGCGCCGCCGTGTTCAGCGGCCGAGCCCACCATGTAGCCCGTGGTGTTTTGAAGGAACAGCAACGGTGTGCCGCTTTGATCACACAGCTGGATGAACTGTGCGGCCTTGGTCGAGCCCTGTGGCTGGATCGGGCCGTTGTTGCCCAGGATGCCGATCAGGTGGCCGTTGATGCGAGCATGGCCGCACAGCGTCTCGGGCGCGTAGTTGGCCTTGAACTCCAGGAAGTCGGAGCCGTCGACGATGCGGGCGATCACTTCGCGGGTGTCGAAGGGCTCGCGGTCGTCGGCGGGGATGCAGCCGAGCAGCTCTTCTTCGTCGAACAACGGCGCGGCAACGGGCTTGGCCGAACCCGATGCAGCGGAGACCTCATCCCACTGCAGCTTGTCCATCAGCTCACGCGCCATCGCAATCGCGTGCGCATCGTTGTCGCACAGGTACTCGCCCAGGCCGGTCACGCTGGCGTGCATCTCGGCGCCGCCCAGGTCTTCGTCGGTCGCGTCTTCACCGATGGCGGCCTTCACCAAAGGTGGGCCGGCCAGGTAGATGCTGGAGCGTTCACGCACCAGCACCACGTAATCCGACAGGCCGGGCAGGTAGGCGCCACCGGCCGTGGACGAGCCATGCACCACCGCGATCTGCGGGATGCCCATGGCCGACAGGCGTGCCTGGTTGGCGAAGCTCTTGCCGCCATCCACGAAGATCTCGGCCTGGTACATCAGGTTGGCGCCGCCGCTTTCGACCAGGCAGAGCAGGGGCAGCTTGTTCTCGCGGGCGATCTCTTGCGCGCGCAGGCCCTTGCGCAGGCCCATGGGCGAGATCGTGCCGCCCTTGAGCGCGCTGTCGCTGGCAGTGACCAGGCAGCGCTTGCCCGCCACGGTGCCGATGCCGATGATGGTGCCGCCGCCCAGCACGCTCTTCTTGCCGTCGTCATCGTGCATCCCTAAGCCGGCCAGGGTGCTGATCTCGAGGAAGATGGAATCGCGGTCGAGCAGGCGGGCGACACGTTCGCGCGGCAGCAATTGGCCGCGCTTGTCGAACTTGTCGCGTTTGGAGGCCGAGCCTTCGCGGGCCAGGGCCTCGAGCGAGCGCACCTGGTCCAGGCGCTCGCGCATGCGGTCGGCATTGGCGCGGAAAGCGTCGGACTTGGGGTTGAGTTGTGAACGCAGGACAGGCATGGCGTGTGGGTTCAGATGTCCTTGAGCACCTTCGGCACCACCGCGCGGTGGAAGCCGTCGAAGGTGGCTGGAGGCTTGTGGGGGGCCACGGGGTAGAGCGCGTTGTTCAGCGGCGCGCCACCGTCGATGGGCACGGTGATGCCGGTGACGAAGGCCGCGCCTGGGCTCAACAGGAAGCAGATCACGGCGCTCACTTCGGCCTCCAGGCCCATGCGTTTCATGGGCACGTTGTCTTTCAGGCTGTGCAGCAGCGGGGCCATCTCGGGGCTGTAGGCGTCCATGCCGCTGGAGGCGATCCAGCCTGGTGCCACGGCGTTCACGCGCACGTTGGCGAAGGCCCATTCGTAGGCGGCCGTCTTGGTCAGGTTGACCATGCCCGCGCGTGCCGCGCCCGAGTGGCCCATGCCGGCCATGCCGTTCCACATGTCGGCCACCATGTTGACGATGGCGCCGCCGTTCTTCTGCATGGTCTGGTTGAACACCTCGCGTGCCATCAGGAAGCCGCCCGTGAGGTTGTTGGCCACCACGGCCTCGAAGCCACGCTTGGAGATCATCTGTAGCGGCGCCGGGAACTGGCCGCCCGCGTTGTTCACCAGGCCGTCGATGCGGCCGTGCTTGGCGATGATGCCGGCGATGGCCGTTTTGACCTGGTCGTCGTCGCGGATATCGAAGGCGGCGGTGTCGACCAGGCCGCCGTCTTCGCGGATCTCGGCAGCGGTGGCGTCCAGCTTGGACTGCGTGCGGCCGGTGATCACGACGGTAGCGCCCAGCGAGGCCAGCTCATGCGCCACGCAACGGCCGATGCCGCTGCCGCCGCCGGTGACGACGTGCACCTGGCCCTTGAACACGTCAGGGCGCAGCACGCTGGCGTAACGTGCACCTGGGGATGGGGTGGATGTGGGTTGGGACATGGTGAGCGTGAATCTAGGTCAAGTTGACGTTAACGTCAATTGAATATCGTTTTGGTTATTTGAAAAGGTAATCCTGCGAACCGTGGACGGGATGCGCGGGCCTCACAGGGCCAGCTGCTTGGCGATGATCTCGTTCATGATCTCGTGCGTGCCGCCGCCGATCGAGAGGATGCGGTTGTCGCGGTACAGGCGCTCGACCACCGATTCGCGCATGAAGCCCATGCCGCCGAAGATCTGCACCGCCTCGTAGGTCACGACGTCGGACGTCTCGGTGGCGAAGTTCTTGGCCATGGACACCTCCTTGAGGATCTGCTCGCCGCGCGCCATGCGGGTCGCGCAGTGCAGGGTGTATTCACGGGCGATCTCGACCTTGGTGGCCATCTCGGCCAGTTTGTGCCTGATCACCTGGTGTTTGGACAAGGGTTTCCCGAAGGTGACGCGGGTCTTGACGTAGTCCAGGCAGGCCTCCAGCGCGATCTGGGCCGTCATGTAGGCCATCACCGCCAGGGCCAGGCGCTCGGTCTGGAAGTTCAGCATGATGGTCAAAAAGCCCGAGTTCTCCGGCCCGATCAGGTTGCCTGCCGGCACGCGGCAGTCGCTGAAGAACAGCTCGGCCGTGTCCGAGGCCCACCAGCCCATCTTCTTCAGATCGCGTCCCACCGAGAAGCCCGGCGTGCCCTTCTCGATCAGCAGCAGCGACACGCCTGCGTAGCCGGCCTCGCCGGTGCGCACGGCCACTGTCACGTAATCAGCCCGCGTGCCCGAGGTGATGAAGGTCTTCGATCCGTTGACGACATAGTGGTCGCCATCACGCACGGCGCGGGTGCGCAGGTTGGCTACGTCGGAGCCGCCACCGGGCTCGGTGATGGCCAGCGCGGCGATCTTTTCGCCCGCCAGCACGGCGGGCACGATGCGCTTTTGCAGCTCGGGTGAGCCCATGCGCCACACGGGCGGCAGGCCGATGTCGAGCGAGCCGATGCTGGCCGCGAAACCGCCGGAGGTGCTGCGCACCAGCTCTTCCGTCACGGCGATCTTCATGAAGATGTCGTGCTCGCCGGTGCCGCCCAGCGCCTCGGGGTGGCCGATGCCCAGCAGGCCCAGGGCGCCTGCCTTGTTGTAGACCTCACGCGGGAAGCCGCCCGCCTCTTCCCATTCGTCGATGTGCGGCCTGACCTCCTGCTCGACGAAGCGCCGCGCAGTCTCGCGCACCATGGCGTGGGTCTCATTGAAGTAGGTCATCCGGGGCAGTTCCACTGGGTGTGATCGATGCCCGCGAATCTAGCTACTGTTGACGTTAACGTCAATGATGTCACGCATAAGTAAAATCCCGATCATGACAGACAGTCTGCGGATGGATAATGCCGTGCATGGACAAGAGCACGCGTTCCGACCTGACCGACACCGTGGGCGATGACGCCCTGATGGGCATCGCCGAGATGTGCGAGACCTTCGATGTGTCTGCCCGCACCTTGCGTTTCTATGAAACCAAGGGGCTGCTGATGCCTCGGCGGCTCAACGGCACGCGCGTGTACTCCAAGATCGACCGTGCCCGGCTCGCGCGCATCCTGCGTGCCAAGAACCTGGGCATGCCGCTGTCCGAGATCAAGGCCTACCTCGACATGTACGGTGACCACGGCGAAGGCCGTGTGCAGCAGCTCACCTACGTGATCGAGACCACGGACGCGGCCATCCGCGACCTGGAGGCCAAGCGTGCCGAGATCGACACCTCGCTGCACGAGTTGCGCCTGATCAACCAGCAGAGCCGGCAGGCGCTGGACGCCAAGCGCAGCAAGACGCGCGACAAGGTCTGAGGGCCGGCTGGGGCCTGTATGAGCCCCTAGTACGCAGGATGGTCGGCAGGTGGCTGCTGGCCTAGAGTGGTAAGGCGATCCCCGACAAGGCCGGGGTTGGAGGCGCCACCATGCCCGCTGTCCTGCCGGAAGATGTTCTCAAGCTCATCTGCAAGAAGCTGGACAGCAAATCACTGAGCAGATTCGATCAGACCTGCAAGCATGTCCACAAGGTGGTCAGGGCAATGCGTGTGCAGGATCCGGCTCTGGTGCTTCTTCCCCAGTTAAGCAGTGCTCACAAGGGTTTTAGCATACTCAAGAAGTTGATGACGGAGTTGCGCGAGGAGCATGACGACTTGCAGCAGACCGTAGCCTTGCTCAAGAAACACAAGTCCGACAAGGCCTGGCAGGCTGAGAACAAGGACCTTCTTGCCAAGACGCTCAAGGACATGAGATTCCGGCGGGACCGCATTAAGAACATGAGCGGGCCGGTGGATACCCTGCTGGGTGAGATCGAGTTGCTCCGTGAGGGCGTCAAGAAGGCCGAACAGGCGCGGAAAGTGAAGGTCGTGGCCACGTTCAATGCCATGTCGGATGCCGTGATGAGGTGGCGGGGCGAACTGAGCGTCTTGCAGCGAAAGCTGGAGGACATTGCCAAAGACTTCCAGGAATGCGCCAAGGTCAAGGTCTGATCAGTTGATGGGCTCAGGGCGCAGACAGCTTTCCACGGCCTGCACGATCAGATTGATCGTGGTGGCGCGCAGCGCTTGCATGTCGCTCCATGGATGCCGTGTATTGATCAGGCGCGAGTGCAGGTAACCCACCGACATCAGCAGGCGCAACTCACTGGCATGGCGCAGGCGGGCCTCGTCGCAGTCGCCACCCAGGGCGTCGGCTACATCGCGTGACAGTGCGGTGGAGGCCTGCAGCACTTCGCGGAAGATGGGGTGCTCTTCCCAGGATGGCGTTTCCGGCGCTTCCGTCTCGTGTCTGTCCAGCATGAACACCAGGCGGTAGCTGTCAGGGTGCCCCTCGTAGTAAGAGAGGAAGGCATCCACCCAGGCGCGAAGCCGTGCCTGCGGATGGGCTCCTGCGGCGTCCACGGCAGTTGTCAATTCGGCCTGTAGTTCCGTGATGGTGCTCTCCCACAGGCCGTGCAACAGGTCGGCCTTGCTGGGGAAGTAGCGGTACAGCGCCATGGCCGACACCCCCACCCGCGCGGCCACGGCGCGCATCGTCACGCCGGCCAGTCCGCCTTCGCGGAACAAGGCTTTCGCTGCGTCCAGGGCGGCTTGGCGCAGGGCCTGCTGGTCGGCCTCGTTGCCGCGTCGCACGCGAGAGGGGGGCGCCGGCCTCTTGGCAGAGGCTCGGCTGCGCTTGGTGGAAAGAAGCGGCTTGTTCATCCGGTCTTTATCGTACGCGTAAACGTACAAGTAAAACAAGTGCGGAAAAGTGCGCGTATTCCGTGTTCAGACTCGTTCAGGTCTGTCCGATAGTCACGGCACCCATGCGGCCGCTCTCCATTGCTGGTCGCCCCAGCCTAGCGCAGTCCACATCGGCACTGCCTCTCAGCCAAGGAAAGACCCGCCCATGTCATTGCTTCAAAACTTGTCCGTTCGCGGCAAGCTCATCTTCGCGTTCGCCACCGTGCTGGTGTTGATGAGCCTGATCACCCTGTTGTCGGGTGTGCAGGGCGCGCGCGTGGGTGAGCGTACCCAGGCCTTGATCGATGTGCGCCTGTCCGGCGTGCGCGACAGCCTGCTGATGGCGGAGTCCGCGACCCGACTGCGCACGCGCGACTACCGGATCGGCACCAGCGAGCAGTCCGAACTGCCGCGCCTGGTCGAGAACCTGCGCCTCAACAAGGAAGAGTTCGACAAGTTCAGCAAGAGCTACGAATCTGCGATCGCCGATGAGCAGGAACGCGCGCTCTACAACCAGGCCATGTCCGATTGGCAGGGCTATGTGAAGGTGTCCGACGTGGCGGTTCAACTGGCCCAGGCCGGTGACGCAGCGGGCTCGCTGTCTGCGGTGCAGAGGGATGGCCTGAAAGCCTTCGAGAAGGGCAGCCTGTCGCTCAAGGCCCTGGCCGAGTACAACGACAAGATGGCCAACACCGATGGCCAGGCTGTGGCCGCGATGCAGCGCGCCAGCCTGCAAGGCACGGTGGGCCTGTTCGTGGTGGCCTTTGCCCTGGCCTCACTGATGTGCTATCTGATTTCGCGCGCCATCGCCAACCCCCTGGAACTGGCTGTGCAGGTGGCCAAGGCCGTGGCCGACGGTGACCTGACCCGCGAGACCAAGGCCCGTGGCAAGGACGAAGTGGCCCAGCTCATGGACGCTCTGGGGCAGATGGTGGCGCGCCTGCGCACCGTGGTGTCCGAGGTGCGCAATGGTGTGGAGTCCGTGAGCACGGCATCCTCGCAGATCGCGATGGGCAATGCCGACCTGAGCCAGCGCACCGAAGAGCAGGCCTCCAACCTGCAGCAGACGGCTGCGTCCATGGAGCAACTCACCTCGACCATCACGCAGAACGCCGAGGCGGCTGCCCAGGCCAGCCGCCTGGCATCGCGCGCCTCCGAGGCCGCGCGCAAGGGCGGGGACATCGTCAGCAACGTGGTCACCACGATGAACGACATCTCCGGCAGTTCGCGCCAGATCAGCGACATCATCGGCGTGATCGACGGCATCGCCTTCCAGACCAACATCCTGGCGCTGAATGCGGCCGTGGAGGCCGCCCGTGCCGGTGAGCAAGGCCGTGGCTTTGCCGTGGTCGCCGGTGAGGTGCGCACCTTGGCCCAACGCAGTGCCCAGGCCGCGAAGGAGATCAAGCAGCTGATTGGCGAGAGCGTGCAGAAGGTGGAGACGGGCGTGGAGTTGGTGTCCAGCGCGGGCAAGACCATGGGCGAGATCGTCGGCGAGGTCAAGCGCGTGTCCGACCTGATCGGCGAGATCAGCGCGGCCAGCCGCGAACAGTCGCAGGGCGTGTCGCAGGTGGGCGATGCGGTGCAGCAGCTCGACCAGGTCACGCAGCAGAACGCGGCGCTGGTGGAAGAAGCCGCGGCGGCTGCCGACAGCATGAAGCAGCAGGCCGCCAACCTGTCGCGTGTGGTGAGCGTGTTCAAGGTGGATGACCACGCCCACCATGAAGGCACGGTGCATGTGGCGTCGCGCCAACTGGCGTTGGCCGCCTGAGTTCATTGCGATCAGGCTGATCCAGCCCTGACGTGTGCCGCAGAAGCGGTGCCGTCAGGGCGTTGCGTTTTTTAGGGCGAGCTGTTCAGGCCTCGCCTGGCATCGACATTGCCCGCCACAGGATGCCGAACAGCTCGTCGAACTGGTCGATCAGCGAACGCTGCTCGCCGCGCACGATGTGCATCAGCACCACGCGCCCGACGATGCCCATGAACACGTCCAGCAGCACCTTGCTGGAGACCTTGTCGTTGAGCACGCCGCGCTGCTGCCCGTCCTTGAACACGCCCAAAAAAGCACCCATCAGGTCGGGGCTCTCGTAGATGCGGATGTTGCGGTGCCGCGTGATGGGCACGGCGGTGAACAGCAGCATCATCACGGCCGGGTGCTTGTCCATGTAGTCCAGCGTGACCCAGCAGGTCTTGCGCAGACGCTCGCGCGCGTCGTCGATGCCCTGCAGGTGGTCGATCATGCGCTCGGCCAGGCGACCCAGCATCACGTCGAGCATGGCGTAGACCAGCACTTCCTTGCTGCCGAAGTACTTGTAGATGGTCTGCAGCGACACGTTGGCCGCCTTGGCCACGTCCAGCAGGCTCACATCGTGGAAATCCTGGCTGGAGAACAGCTCCAGCACGGCCTTCTCGATGCGTTTGAGCGTGTCCGGCCGCATGGTGGCCAGGATGACGCGGCGGTCGTCATTCGCGCTGGGATCGGTGGGCTCGTGGCCGGCGTCAGCGCCGGGCGCGTGGGGCTCGGTCATGGGCGGGGCAGAAGGCAAGGCGTCTTTCCGGAACGGAAATCGATCTTACCAAATGACGTATACGTCAACCGATTACGTCGTTTTGGCTTGCTTAGTCAGCCGCCTCTTGCCAACATGGCAAAGCTGCGCAACACGCGTTCAACAGAGGAATCAGTGGCGACAACCCGGCTGCCGGTGTCGCCCAAGATTCCCACCCCAGGCGCCTCTGGATGGGTAATTGGAATTACCGTTTGGTGGTTTCCCTAGGTCGGCGGGTGTTCGCCAAGGTTTTTTGTGACGGATCACCGAGAGAGACATTCCATGCCGATTCAGAATTTCGAAGCCACCTGGATGACCGACGAACACAAGATGGTGTTCGACTCGGCCAAGCGTTTCATGACCGAACAGTGGGGCC
This sequence comes from Aquabacterium sp., assembly GCF_049274795.1. Classification (GTDB taxonomy): domain Bacteria; phylum Pseudomonadota; class Gammaproteobacteria; order Burkholderiales; family Burkholderiaceae_C; genus Aquabacterium. The sequence continues at coordinate 3,899 of NZ_JBASTH010000088.1, read as the reverse complement.
CCAAGGACGAAGCCTGGCGCCACGCCGGCGTGATGGACCACCAGGCCTGGCGCGATGCCGGCGACAACGGCTTCCTGTGCGCCTCGACGCCTGAGCAATACGGTGGCGGCGGTGGCGACTTCGGCCACGAAGCCGCGTTGGTGCTGGCCCAGGGCGAAGCCGGCATCGGCGGCTTTGGCGGCTCGCTGCACTCGGGCATCGTCGCCCCCTACATCTTCCATTACGGCACCGAAGAGCAGAAGAAGCGCTGGCTGCCCCGCCTGGCCACGGGTGAGCTGGTCGGCGCCATCGCCATGACCGAACCCGGCACCGGCTCCGACCTACAGGGCGTGCGCACCCTGGCCGCGAAGGAAGGCGACACCTACAAGATCAACGGCAGCAAGACCTTCATCACCAACGGCCAGTTGGCCAACCTGGTGATCGTGGTGGCCAAGACCGACAAGGACAAGGGCGCGCAGGGCATCTCGCTGTTCGTGGTCGAAACCGACGAGGCGCCGGGCTTCCGCCGTGGCCGCAACCTCGACAAGATCGGCATGGACGCGCAGGACACCTCCGAGCTGTTCTTCGACGACGTGGTCGTGCCCGCCTCGAACCTGATCGGTGGCAACGAAGGCATGGGCTTCTTCCAGTTGATGGAACAGCTGCCGCAGGAGCGCATGCTGGTCGCCCTGGCCGGCATCGCCGCGATGGAGCTGGCCATGAAGGTCACGCTGGAATACACGAAGGAGCGCAAGGCCTTCGGTAAGCCCATCTTCCAGTTCCAGAACACGCGCTTCAAGCTGGCCGAATGCCAGGCCCTGCTGCTGGCTTCGCGGGCGCTGGTCGATGCGGCCATGGTGTCGCACCTGCAAGGCAAGCTGGGCGTGGACCGCGCCGCGCTGATCAAGTACTGGGTCACCGACAACCAGTGCAAGCTGATCGACGAATGCCTGCAGCTCTTCGGAGGCTACGGCTACATGAAGGAATACCCGATCGCCCGCCTGTGGGCCGATTCACGTGTGCAGCGCATCTATGGCGGCACCAACGAGATCATGAAGGAGCTGGCCTCGCGCTTCCTGTGATGCCTGCCTGCTTCGATTGAACACACACCACTGACGAACAAAGGAGCTTCCATGACCGAAGCCTACATTTTCGACGCCGTGCGCACCCCGCGCGGCAAGGGCAAGAAAGACGGCAGCCTGCACCAGGCCACGCCCGTGTGGCTGCTGAGCACGCTGCTGCGCGCACTGCAACAACGCAACCAACTGGACACCTCGCTGGTCGACGACCTGGTGCTGGGCTGCGTGACGCCCGTGGGCGAGCAGGGCGCCGACATCGCCCGCACCGCCATCCTCGATTCCGGCTGGGACCAGCGCGTGGCCGGCGTGACGCTGTCGCGCTTCTGCGCCTCGGGCCTGGAAGCCGTGAACCAGGCCGCGCAGCGCGTGGCCTCGGGCATGGAAGACATGATCGTGGCCGGTGGTGTCGAATCCATGAGCCGCTGGCCCATGGGCAGCGACGGCGGCGCTTGGGTGATGGACCCGCGCATCAACAGCGGCACGGCCTTCGTGCCGCAAGGCATCAGCGCCGACCTGATCGCCTCGCTCGAAGGCTTCTCGCGCCATGACCTGGACAGCTACGCCAGCGAGTCGCACCGCCGCGCCGCCCAGGCCCAGGCTGAAGGCCGCTTCGACAAGTCCATCGTGCCCGTGAAGGACCTCAACGGCCTGCTGATGCTGGGCCGCGACGAGACCGTGCGCGCCGGCACCACGCCGGAGACGCTGGCCAAGCTGATGCCCTCGTTCGAGATGATGGGCACCATGGGCTTCGACGCCACCGCGCTCGACAAGTACACCACCATCGAGAAGGTGACCCACAGCCACCACGCCGGCAACTCGTCGGGCATCGTGGACGGCGCCGCGCTGATCCTGCTGGGCAGCAAGGAGGCCGGCATCAAGGCGGGCCTCAAGCCCCGTGCCCGCGTGCGCATGTGCTCGGTGATCGGCTCCGAGCCCACCATCATGCTGACCGGCCCCACGCCGGCCTGCCAGAAGGCGCTCAACAAGCTGGGCATGACCCCGGGCGACATCGACCTGTGGGAAATCAACGAGGCCTTCGCCACCGTGCCGATGAAAACGGCGCGCGACCTGAACGTGCCGCTGGACCGCGTCAACGTGAACGGTGGCGCCATCGCGCTGGGCCACCCCCTGGGTGCCACGGGCGCCATCATCCTGGGCACGGCCCTGGACGAGCTGGAGCGCTCCGGCAAGGCCACCGCGCTGGCCAGCCTGTGCATCGGTGCCGGCATGGGCATCGCCACCATCATCGAACGCGTCTGATCCCGAGGGCCACGACATGACACAAGCACAAGCCTTCACATTCGACATCGATGCCGACGGCATCGGCCTCGTCACCATCGACATGCCCGGCCGGGCGATGAACGTGCTCAACCCGACGCTGGTCGAGCCCTTCGCCGCGCTGGTGCAGCAGCTGGAAACGGACGCCAACCTCAAGGGCCTGGTGATCACCTCGGGCAAGCCGACCTTCATCGTCGGCGCCGACATCGACCAGCTCACGCAGATCACCTCGGCCGAAGAGGCCTACAAGCTCTGCGAAGACCTCAAGGGCATGCTGCGCCGCATGGAAAAGAGCGGCAAGCCCGTGGTGGCCGCGCTCAACGGCACGGCCCTGGGCGGTGGCCTGGAGCTGGCGCTGGCCTGCCACGCCCGCATCGCCATCGACGATCCGAAGCTCAAGTTGGGCCTGCCTGAAGTGAAGCTGGGCCTGCTACCCGGCGGCGGCGGCACCCAGCGCGTGCCGCGCCTGATCGGCATCCAGAAGGCCATGGACCTGATCACCCAGGGCAAGGAACTCACCGCCGCCAAGGCCAAGGAGATGGGCCTGGTGACCGAGCTGGCCGCGAACCGCGACGAGCTGCTGGCCAAGGCCCGTGCCTGGTGCAAGGCCAACCCCAAGGCCGCCGCGCCGTGGGATACCAAGGGCTTCCGCATCCCCGGTGGCGACAGCAAGAGCCCGGCCGTGGTGCAGGTGCTGGCCATTGCCCCGTCGATGGCGAACGCCAAGGCGCACGGCAACTACCCGGCCATCACCCACATCATGAGCTGCCTGTTCGAAGGCTGCCTGCTGGATTTCGACGCCGCCTCGCAGGTGGAGTCGCGCTACTTCGCGGCCTGTGTGGTCTCGCAGACCAGCAAGAACATGATCGGCACGCTGTGGCACCAGCTCAACGCGATCAAGAAGGGCCAGTCGCGCCCCAAGGGCCCGGCCGAGAGCAAGGTCAGGAAGCTGGGCATCCTGGGCGCCGGCATGATGGGCGCGGGCATCGCCTACGTGTCCGCCAAGGTGGGCATCGACGTCGTGCTGCTGGACACCACGATCGAGAACGCCGACAAGGGCAAGGCCTACTCGCAAGGCCTGCTGGACAAGGCCGTGGCCCGTGGCCGCAGCACGCCGGACAAGCGTGACGCGCTGCTGGCCCGCATCAAGACGACCACCTCGTACGCTGACCTCGAAGGCTGCGACCTGGTGATCGAGGCCGTGTTCGAAGACCGCGCCATCAAGGCCGAGTGCACCAAGCAGACCGAGGCCGTGATCCCGGCCAGCGCGGTGTACGCCTCGAACACGTCCACCTTGCCCATCACCGGCCTGGCCCAGGCCAGCAGCCGCCCGCAGAACTTCATCGGCCTGCACTTCTTCTCGCCGGTGGACAAGATGCCGCTGGTCGAGATCATCGTCGGCAAGGACACCAGCGACGAGACGCTGGCCCGTGGCTTCGACTACGTGCTGCAGATCGGCAAGACGCCCATCGTGGTCAACGACAAGCGCGGCTTCTACACCTCGCGCGTGTTCACGACCTACATCATGGAAGGCATGGCCATGCTGGGCGAGGGCGTGCACCC
>NZ_JBASTH010000087.1:0-2934 GCF_049274795.1 Aquabacterium sp. | reverse complement strand
GGGTCATACTTACCGATCGTAGGGCGGTGGCACGGCTACGCAACGCCTTTGATCCGTCGCTACAGTGGACGCGAGGTGATGTCCAGCCAGATTTGGAATTCCCTTTTCTCCCGGCGTCGTTGCGCGCGCTTAGCGTGCGACCGGTCCATGGCAAGCCGCAGGCCCTTCGCTTCAACCGAACCTCCGGCCCGGTAATCCCTTGATAACGAATGGGTTCCGTGAATTTTCGATATCGGCGGTGCCGCTTCTCGGTCCGGCATCCGAGTGGGGTGGGCGCGGCGCAGATTGGTCGCCACCACCTCGCACCCGGCGCCAACCAGTAGCACCACCAATGCCGCCATTTCGTACTCTGCGTACATCATGATGGCGCCTTCTCTCCGTGCCCACCACGCCGGCGCACGGCCTCGGCCTTCGTCGGCTGAGATTGTGATTTGTTGGCACTCTCTACGATCGTCCGCCTACCGGCGCAGCACCATAGCCCGAAGAGCGATATCTAGTCGCAGATAGATCGAGTTACTAGTGGGGCTCGATCCACAGAGCGGCGATCACACCTTCGTGGCACCCATATCGACAGTCAATTGCGTTGCGGTGACGGCACGCGACAAATCCGACGCCAGGTAGATCACCGCGTCGGAGATGTCGTCGACGGTCGCGGGAAATGGGTCGCTGAGCATGCAGCCGAATGGCATCAGGTAGGTCGGGTGATCAGTGAGCAACGTGCCGACGGTGGGATCCGCAGCGAGCACGGTGTCGACGCCCCACGGGTGGATGGAGTTGACCCTGATCTGGAACTCCGCGAGGTCGATGGCAGCCTCCGGTTCTTGCCGTCACCGAAACGCCGTGGAATCAGCAAACGTGCGGTTGTAGGTTTACTAGCGCCGACGGATTGCACGCAGCCGTCATCACAGCACCGAGGTTGGGTGCCCCCAGTCGGACTCGAACCGACACTTGGCGGATTTTAAGTCCGCTGCCTCTGCCAATTGGGCTATGGGGGCGGGCACCGACTCAACCGGCGCCGCCATGACGTTAGCGCCCGACGGTCCGACCGAGCGTAGCGGTCCGGCCGAGTCGTGCCACTGCTGCGCGGCAGCATTCAGTGGGCGCCATCCGCCGACCAAACAACACCACGCGGATCAACCATGCGTTGGAATCATGGGATACCACTCGTCTACGAGTTGAGACCGGCGGGCATCGATGCTTCACTGGACAGATGGCGACTTCGCCGACCACACCGATCAGCCAAGATACCCACGACACGGGCGTCAACCTGGCTGAGCGCATCAACGCGCTCTTCGACGCCCATCGGCGTCCCGATGGGCGGATGTGGACCAACGACGAAGTCGCAACCGCCCTCAAGAAGGCCCATCCCGATATCAAGGTCGGCGGCGCGTACCTCTCCGCGCTGCGTACCGGCAAGCGAGCGCGCCCCGGCATCGACCTGCTCGGTGCGTTGGCCGATTTCTTCCAGGTGCCGTTGTCGGCCATCACCGATCCGGCGCGGTCACACTCACTCGATGAGCGGCTCGGCGCACTCGATGAATCCGCCCGCGACGACGTTGAGCTGATTGCGTTACGTGCCATCGGCCTCAACAAGGAGAGCCTGGAAACCGTTGCCGCCGTACTGGATCACGTGCGCGCGCTGCAAGGCCTGCCGACCATCGCCCCCGCGAAAGCCGAACGGTAGTCATGGACGCGTCGTGTGGCGCGACAGTTCTGCGATCGACGCGCGAGCTCAAGGCGATTCACCGCGACTGCACACGCAAGCTCGTGGATTGGGGGCTGGACAAGCTCACCGCGGTCGACGACATCCGCGAGGTCGCCGGCCGGATCAGTGGGCGTGACATCCAGCTGCTGCCGTACCGCTTGTCAGGAAGCGGTGTGCACGGCATGTTGGTGCGAACGGGACCCACCGACTACGTGGTCTTCGACAGCGAGACCACCACGATGCACCGCGAGCACATCATCTTGCACGAGCTCAGCCATGTGCTGTGCGGCCACTCCGCCGCCGGCCACACTGGCCTGGGCGAAGTGCTGCGCCGGGAGAACTACCTGGACGACCAGGAGATCGAGGCTGAAACACTCGCCTCCATCATGGGACAACGGGTCAGACGCGGTGCGCCGCAATCCATCTCGATATCGAACGCCAACTTGGGACGCATTCTCGCTTCGCTGAGACTCGAGGGCAATTCGGCGACGCCGTGATGTCTTCAGTGGCCCGCTTGCTCGAAAACACGGCGTTCAGTTATGTGGTCTCCGCAGCGTTCATATGGGGCGCCGTCGTCGTGGTGGCGCTGGCCATCAGCCGTTCCCCGGTGCGGCCGCCCGCCTCCATAGCACTGCTGATGTCGTTCCTGTTCAAAGGAATTGCGGTCACGCTGTCCATTCCGAGCGTCTCGGTATTGCTGGACCGCGCGATCGGGGTGCACAACATCTGCCGACTCATCCTGAGCCTGACCGGGGGCATGGCCTGGACTGCGTGCGTCCTCGCGGTCATCACGTTCTGGGGAGAGCCCGGCCGGCGTGCCTATCGCAGATTGCGCCTGTGGATCGTCCTTGCCTGCCTGGTCGCCGTCGCCTTGATTGTCTGCTGGATCGTCGCCCCGGAGGCCGAACTCCCCGTGGATTTCTACGCCGCGCACGGCGACGATCCGCTCTGGGTCACCTACATGCTGCTCTACCTGAGCACGTATGCCCTTGGCGCAGTTGTCATTATCGTCCGTTGCCTGCAGTACGCCCGCTACCACGAGGTGGCCTGGCTGCGGCGCAGTCTGCTGCTCACCGCCGCCGGAGCCGCGCTGTGTCTGGTCTTCTGCCTGCTGCGCGCGGACTCGGCCATCTACGGCTTGCTCACCAACCGCAGCATGTCCTGGCAGCACCTGGCGCCATTCGTCGCCGCGGTGGGGCAGGTATTGATCGTCATAGGCCTTGCGGGAC
>NZ_JBASTH010000086.1:0-89271 GCF_049274795.1 Aquabacterium sp. | reverse complement strand
CCAGATCCCACTTTCGGTAGTAGACAGTTCCCTCCGCCAATGGCGGTGTGGTCAGCTTCTTTTCCTTGTAGTCCGAGATCAACTCCCGCACTGTCCAAGCCATCTGGGTCCTCATTTTCAGGACCTTTTTGTCCGCGGCAGGATCTTTGCCTTGGTCTACATCAACGCGTCGCTCACGAGCAAGCTTTCGGGCTGCAGCGAGGGTCAGGTCCGGATAGTTTCCAAGCGTGATTTCTTTGCGGCGCACACCAGAGACTCGGTAGCGCAGAACCCACGTGGCGGTTCCTGCACTCGACAAGGTGAAAGTCAAGCCATCGCCATCAGATCGCGCGATGGCGGCGCCTTTTGCGATCCAGCGTCGAATCTGTACATCGTCCAGCAAATTTCCCCGGCGTGCCATGGCTCGTCCTCCAATGGGTAGCTAGGCGCAATTTTAGTACGCTAGCTACCCAGCTAGCTACCCATTTTTGTTGTGCTTCAGTGAGACGTGATGGGACGCTGTTGGAGGAAAACGCTTTGATGACAATGACTTATGGCCATTGCCTGGGATGTGTTGAACTCCCCTGAAACGCCATTTGAACTCGCAGGTGGCGAGTTTCATGGGAAGGGGCAGGGCGTTTGAGCGTGGGTGTGTATTGTGCCCATGCGCGGCGCTGCTGCCCGATCCGCTGTGTTCACCCGCCCCTGGGCGCTGGTCAGGGCGGGGATCGCCGGTGGTACGTCACGAAGGCGTAGCCGAAATCGTTGGGGGCCGGCGAATGGTGCGCCTCACGGCTGGTTTCGTCGAACGCGGCCTTGTCCCAGGCCGGGAAAAAGGCGTCTCCCTCGAAATCCTGGTCCACTTCGGTCAGGATCAGCTCGTTCGCACGGGGCAGTGCATCGGCGTAGATCTGCGCGCCGCCGATGATGAACACCTTGGGCACATCGGCCACCAGATGCAGTGCGGCATCCAGCGAATGCGCCACCTCGATGCCTGGCGCCAGCCAGCCCGTGTTGCGGGTGATGACGATGTTGCGGCGCCCAGGCAGCGGCGTGCCGATCGAATCGAAGGTCTTGCGGCCCATGATGATCGGGCTGCCGATCGTGGTGCGCTTGAAGAACTGCAGGTCTTCCGGCAGGCGCCACAGCAGGGCGTTGTCCTTGCCGATGGCGCCATTGCGGGCCACGGCGGCGATGACGGTGACGATCATGGCGCGCCCCCCGAATCAGACGGCCACCGGCGCCTTGATGGCGGGGTGGTGTTCGTATTCCAGCACTTCGAAATCCTCGTAGGCGTAGTCGAAGATCGACTCAGGCTTGCGCTTGATGTTCAGCACCGGGTAGGGGTGGGGCGTGCGGCTCAGTTGCAGCTCGACCTGCTCGGTGTGGTTGCTGTAGATGTGGCAATCACCGCCCGTCCAGACGAAGTCGCCCACGTCCAGGTCGCACTGCTGGGCCAGCATGTGGGTGAGCAGGGCGTAGCTGGCGATGTTGAAGGGCACGCCCAAAAAGATATCCGCGCTGCGCTGGTAGAGCTGGCAGCTGAGCTTGCCCTTGCCGCCGGCTTCCGTGGGCGGGGCCACGTAGAACTGGAAGAAGGCGTGGCAGGGCGGCAGGGCCATCTGCTCGATCAGGCCCACGTTCCAGGCGCTGACGATGATGCGGCGCGAATCGGGGCTGCTTTTGAGCTGCTGCACGACCTGGCTGATCTGGTCCACATGGCCGCCATCGGGCTTGGGCCAGTTGCGCCACTGCACGCCGTAGACCGGGCCGAGCGAGCCGTCTTCACGCGCCCATTCGTCCCAGATGGTGACGTTGTGGTCCTTCAGGTACTTGACGTTGTCATCCCCGCGCAGGAACCACAGCAGCTCCACGATGATGGATTTCAGGTGCACCTTCTTGGTCGTGACCAGCGGGAAGCCTTCGGACAAATCGAAGCGCATCTGGTGGCCGAACACGCTGCGCGTGCCGGTGCCGGTGCGGTCGGTCTTGAGCACGCCCGTGGTGTAGACGTGGCGCATGAAATCTTCGTACTGGCTGCGGACGGGACGGCTCACCGGGTGACCTCGCGGGAAAGGTGAAATCGGACGGGGAAAAGGCAACAGCCCGGATTATCCGGGCTGTCAGCACATCCTACCCGGCCCGAAGGCCAGGCGGTGAAACAAGGGGAATCAGGACGCGGCGGCCGTGTCGCGCACGAAGATCTCGACGCGGCGGTTCTTGGCGCGGCTGGCTTCGTCGTTGTTGCTGGCGATCGGTTCGCGCGAACCGCGGCCGTCGGCCTCGATGCGGTTGGAGGCCACGCCGCGGTCCGTCAGGAAATCACGCACGCTGTTGGCGCGCGAGACGGACAGCGGATTGTTGATGGCATCGCTGCCGGTGCTGTCGGTGTGGCCGATGGCCTTCACGACCAGGCTGGGGTTTTGGCGCAGGCTGGTGGCGAAGGTTTCGAGCACCGAGCGCAGCTCAGGCTTGAGCGCGGCGCTGTTGGTGGCGAACGAAATGTCGTTGGGGATGTTCAGCTTGAGCTGGTTGTCTGCCGTGCGGGTGACTTCGACGCCGGTGCCCTGGGTGGCCTGTTCCATGGCCTGCTTTTGCGACTCCAGGCGCTTGGACCACACGTTGCCGATCACAGCGCCGGCGGCACCGCCCACCACGGCACCGATCGTGCCGCTGTTGCCGGTGGCCTTGCTCAGCACGCCGCCGATGACGGCACCCGCGGCGGCACCACCAGCGGTGCGCTTCTGGGTATCGTCCATGTTGGCGCAACCGGCGCCGATGAGCGCTGCACCGACGATGGTGCTGGTGACGAAGATGGTGCGGCGCAGGCTGCGCACGGCGGGTTGAGCATTGATGGTCTGCGTCATTTTGTGGTTCTCCAGAACGATCAAGCCTCAGCGCGAGGCGAAGGCTGCCAGTGTGTCTGGCAGGTTGATGGGTGACTGTCGGGTCAGCCTGATCCGTGTGTCAGCCGATGCTGACGATGCGAGGAGCCGGCGCCTCTGCTTCGAACTGGGCCGAGGCCAGCCGCTGGTAGAGACTGCATCGTGCCATGAGTTCCGCATGGGTGCCAGTGTCTACCAGCCGGCCCTGGTCCATCACGGCGATGCGGTCTGCGTTGACGACCGTGCTCAGGCGGTGGGCGATGACCAGGGTGGTGCGGTTCTTCATGGCTTCGCGCAGGGCTGCCTGCACGGCACGTTCACTTTCGGTGTCGAGTGCGCTGGTGGCTTCATCAAGCAGCAGCAGCGGGGCGTTCTTGAGAATGGCGCGGGCGATGCTGATGCGTTGGCGCTGGCCGCCCGAGAGGCGCACGCCGCGCTCGCCCAGGTGGGTGTGATAGCCCTCGGGCAGGCGCTGCAGGAAATCATGGGCATGGGCGGCACGGGCCGCGGCCATCACCTCGTCGTCGGTGGCGCCGGGGCGGCCGTAGCGGATGTTCTCCATCGCGGTGGACGAGAAGATCGTGCTGTCCTGCGGCACGATGCCGATTCGGTGGCGCAGGTCGTCCAGCGACAGGGTGTCGATGGGCGTGCCGTTGAGCAGCAACTGACCGGCTTGCGGATCGTAGTAGCGCAGCAGCAGCTGGAACACGGTGCTCTTGCCTGCTCCGCTGGGCCCCACCAGGGCCACGGTTTCGCCGGGTCGCACGTGCAGGCTCACATCGTCCAGCGCCGCCTGGGTGGGGCGTGAAGGGTAGTGAAAGCGCACGCCGCGCAGTTCGACAACCAGCCCACCTTGTGCGGCTGGTAGCACCGCCGGGCTGGCGGGTGACTGGATGTCCGAGCGCGTGTCCAGCAACTCCATCAGCCGTTCGGTGGCGCCGGCTGCACGCAGGATCTCGCCATACACCTCGGACAGGGCCGCCACCGAGCTGATCAGCAGCACCACGTAGACCACCGTCTGCCCCATGTGGCCAGCGCTGATGCGTCCGTCGATCACGGCCTGCGTACCCTGGTACAGACCCCAGAGCAGCGCCGCGGCCGTGGCGCTGATGATGAAGGCCACCAGCGCGGCGCGTGAACTGATGCGGCGCTGGGCAGTCTTGAAGGCGGTTTCGGTCGAATCACCGAAGCGCTGGGCCTCACGCGCTTCGGCGGTGTAGCTCTGCACCACGGGGATGGCGCCCAGCACCTCGGCCGCGATGGCACTGGTGTCAGCCACGCGGTCCTGGCTGGCGCGCGAGAGGCGCCGCACGCGCCGGCCGTAGACCACGGCCGGCAGCACCACCAGCACCAGGGCGCCCAGCACCTGGGCCATCACGATGGGGTTGGTGGCCACCAGCATGGCCAGGGCGCCCAGGCCCATGATGCTGTTGCGCAGCCCCATGGACAGGCTGGAGCCCACCACCGTCTGGATCAGGGTGGTGTCCGCGGTGAGGCGGGACAGCACTTCGCCGGTGCGGGTGGTTTCGAAGAAGGCAGGGCTCTGGCGCAGCATGTGGTCGTACACCGCGCGCTTGAGGTCGCTGGCCAGGCGCTCGCCCAGCCAGGTGACGGCGTAATAGCGCAAGGCCGAAAACACCCCCAGGGCCACGCCCACCCCACCCAAGGCCAGGAAGTGGTCGCGCAGGGCCATCACGCGCTCACCCGGATCGGGCGAGACCATGCCCTGGTCGATCAGGGCGCGCATGGCGATGGGCAGCACCAGCGTGGTCAGCGCGGCCAGGATCAGGAACAGGCCGGCCAGTGCGATCCGCTTGCGGTAGGGGCGCAGGAAGGGGCCCAGGGCTCGCAGCGGTGCGGGTGAGCGGGCGGCTGCGGGCGCATCGGTCTTGGCGACAGCGGCGTTCATGTTGTTCAGCAATGAAAGGTTGCGTTAATTATGCTGTCTTGACAATATTTGCATAGGCAAATACATTGAAATCGTTATGAGTACACCGACCTTCTACAAGCCAGAGGGGTACTGCAGCGACGAGAGCGTGGGCTTCCTCATGCGTCGCATCATGCTCAGTCTGATCACGGATATTGACAGGCGCCTTGAAACGTTGGGTTTGACCCACGCCCAGTGGACGCCACTGTTCATGATCGCGCAAGGCAAGGCCGGCACGCTGGCCGAGCTGTCTCGCGAGCTGCAGATCGACCCCGGTGCGCTCACGCGCACGCTCGATCGCCTGGAGGCCAAGGGCCTGTGCCGTCGTGTGCGTTCCACCTCGGACCGCCGTGTGGCGCGCCTGGAGTTGACCGACGACGGCAGATCCGTGGCCGACGAGGTGCCCAAGGTGATGTCGGAGGTGCTCAACGCCTATCTGACAGGGTTCAGCCACGATGAGTGGCAGACCCTGCTGTCCCTGCTGCGGCGCATGCTGTGCAACGCCGATGCGATCAAGGCCAAGGATGCACAGCAGCCCGGGAGTCAAACCGGATGATCGAGTTGAAGCAAGTGAAGATGGCCTGTTTGAGTGCTGTCGCCGTCGCGGCGTTGGCCGGTTGTGCCTCTCAAGGGGATCTCAAGGCCTCGGTGGCGCCTGTGGATGCGGGCCGCTATGGCCTGCTCGAGACCAAGGCCGAAGGCCCCCAGAGCCTGGTTGACAGCGAGGCCTGGTGGGCCCGCCTGGGCGACCCGGCGTTGACCGCCCTGATCGGCGAGGCACTGAGCGCTCACCCCGACATGCAGGCCGCCAGCGCGCGCCTGGCACGGGCCCAGGCCGCGGTGCAGACCCGTGAGGCGGCCGACATGCCGCAGGTGGGGGCACACGCCGAGGTGTCCCGGCAGCGCTATACCGCCAACGGCCTGGTGCCGGCACCCATCGCGGGCAATATGTGGAGCACAGGCACGCTTCAGTTGCAGGGCCAATGGGAGCTGGACCTGTTCGGGCGCCATGGGGCCGAGTTGCGCTCGGCCGTGGGCCAGGCGCGTGCCGCGCAGGCCGATGCGCAGGCGGCCCGCACGCTGCTGTCGGCCAATGTGGCCCGCGCCTATGTGCAACTGGCACGGCAACTGGCCCAGCGCGAAGTGGCCGTGCGTTCGCTGGCCCAGCGCGACGAGCTGCTGTCGCTGGTGCGCCAGCGTGTCGATGCCGGCCTGGACACCAATGTCGAGCTGCGCCAGGGCGAGGGCGCCTTGCCCGAGACGCGTCAGCAGATCGAAGCGCTCGATGAGCAGATCGCCCTGTCGCGCCACCTGCTGGCCGCGCTGAGCGCGCAGCCGATGGCGGCCACGGCCCAGCTGTCGCCCCGCCTGGCGCAACTGCAGCTCGATGCCTTGCCCGCGGAGGTGCCCGTGAACCTGCTGGCCCAGCGCGCCGACGTGATGGCCCTGCGCTGGCGCGCCGAGGCCGCCGGTGCCGAGGTGGATGCCGCGCGCACCCTGTTCTATCCCAACATCAACATCGTCGGCTTCCTGGGCTTCAACGCCATCGGGCTGGACCGCGTGCTCAAGTCGAGCAGCCAGCAGTACGGTGCCACCCCGGCCATTGACCTGCCGCTGTTCGATGCGGGCCGCCGCCAGGCCAACCTGAAAGGCCGCCTGGCCGAGCAGGACATGGCCGTGGCCGCCTACAACGGCTCGGTGATCGAGGCGGTGCACGATGTGGCGGATCAGCTCACATCCGGCCAGTCGATCGACCGGCAGTTGCAGGAGCAGTCCCTGGCGCAGCGTGCCACGGAATCGGCCTATGACCTGGCCCTGCAGCGCTACCGCGCCGGCCTGGGGCCCTACCTCACGGTGCTCAGTGCCGAATCGGCCGTGCTCAACCAGCGGCGCCTGGGCGTGGACCTGCGCGCCCGCGCCGTGGACAACCGTGTCGGCTTCATCAAGGCCCTGGGGGGACATTGGCCCGCCTCCACGGCCCTCGCTGTTCCGGGCGCTGTGCCCACCACAACAAACACCTCGGCCAAGCTTTCCCTGAACTGAAGTACCCCATGAGCGAACAAAACACCCCTGTGGCCGGGGCAGCGGCCAACCCCAAACGCCAGAAGGCGCTCAAGATCATCGGTGGCGTCGTCCTGGTGGCCGGTGTGGCCTGGGGCATCCACTGGTGGCTGGTCAGCAGCCACATCGAGAACACCGACAACGCCTACGTGCAGGCCAATGTGGTGCAGATCACGCCGCAGGTGGGCGGCACGGTGCTGGCCATCCAGGCCGATGACACCGACATGGTCAAGGCCGGCCAGTTGCTGGTGCGCCTGGACCCGGCGGACGCCCGTGTGGCGCTGGACCAGGCCGAGGCCCAACTGGCCCAGACGGTGCGGGAAGTGCGCACCGTGTTCGCCAACAACGCCACGCTGGCGGCTCAGGTGGCCCTGCGTGAAGCGGATGTGAGCAAGGTGCAGAGCGATGTCGCCCGCGCCCAGGACGATGTGAACCGCCGCTCGCCACTGGTGGCCACGGGTGCCGTGGGCAAGGAAGAGTTCAACCACGCGCAGACGCAACTGGCATCGGCCAAGAGCGCCCTGGCCGCCGCGCAATCGGCGCTGGCGGCCGCGCGTGAGCAGGCCACGTCCAACCGTGCCCTGACCGATGGCACCACCGTGCAGGACCACCCCAACGTGCAGCGTGCCGCGGCCCGTGTACGCGAGGCCTACCTGGCCTTCAAGCGCGCCGACCTGGTCGCCCCGGTCGATGGCATGGTGGCACGCCGCAGCGTGCAGGTGGGCCAGCGCGTGCAGGCTGGCGCGCCGATGATGTCGCTGGCGACGCTGGACAACGTCTGGGTCGATGCCAACTTCAAGGAAAGCCAGTTGCAGAAGATCCGCCTGGGCCAGCCCGTGACGCTCACCGCCGACGTGTACGGCAAGAAGGTGGAGTACCACGGCAAGGTGGCGGGCCTTGGGGCCGGCACCGGCGCGGCGTTCGCCTTGCTGCCTGCGCAGAATGCCACCGGCAACTGGATCAAGGTGGTGCAGCGCGTGCCCGTGCGCATTGCCCTGCAGCCTGAAGAGATCAAGAAGCACCCGCTACGCGTGGGCCTGTCGATGGATGCCACCGTGGACGTGAGCAGCCAGGATGGCCCGCTGGTGGCCGAAACCACCCGCCAGCAGCCCGTGGCCCAGACCGCGGTGTTCGATGGTGTGCAGAAGGATGCTGATGAGCGTGTGAGCCGCATCATCGCCACCAATGCGGGCGCTCCGGCCAGCACGCATGCCAAGCTGGCAGGCGCGCCGGTTCAGCAAGCCCGTGCGGCAGCGCCGCAGCGCACCGCCGCCAAGCCTGTCGCCGCTTCCGGCGTCTGATCATGAGCGCGAACTCGTCCGCCGCGCCCTCGGGGGCCACAGCGGCACCGGCGCCGCTGACCGGCGGCACCCTGGCCCTGGGCACCCTGGCCCTGTCGCTGGCCACCTTCATGAACGTGCTGGATTCGTCCATCGCGAACGTGTCGCTGCCGGCCATCTCGGGTGACCTGGGTGTGAGCCCCACGCAGGGCACCTGGGTGATCACCAGCTTCGGGGTGGCCAACGCCATCTCGGTGCCGCTCACGGGCTGGCTCACGCAGCGCTTCGGCGCGGTGCGCCTGTTCGTGGGCAGCGTGCTGCTGTTCGTGCTGGCCTCGTGGCTGTGCGGCTTCGCGCCGTCGCTGGAGGCCTTGATCGGCTTCCGCGTGCTGCAAGGCCTGGTGGCCGGCCCGATGATCCCGCTGTCGCAGACCCTGCTGCTGGCCAGCTATCCGCCGGCCAAGGCGGGCATGGCGCTGGCCTTGTGGGCGATGACCACGCTCGTTGCGCCGGTGACGGGGCCGCTGTTAGGTGGGTGGATCACCGACAACGTCTCCTGGCCATGGATCTTCTACATCAACGTGCCGGTGGGCCTGCTGGCCGCGGCGATCAGCTGGCGCATCTACGCCAAGCGTGACACGCCCACGCGCAAGCTGCCGATCGATTCGGTGGGCCTGGGCCTGCTGGTGCTGTGGGTGGGCGCGCTGCAGATCATGCTCGACAAGGGCAAGGAGCTGGAGTGGTTCGAGAGCGGGCAGATCGTCGCGCTGGCGGTGATCGCTGCGGTGGGCTTCGTGGTCTTCGTGGCCTGGGAGCTGACGGAAGAACACCCCATCGTCAACCTGCGCCTGTTCGCGCGGCGCAACTTCCTGCTGGGCACGCTCACGCTGTCGGTGGCCTACATGCTGTTCTTCGGCAACGTGGTGCTGCTGCCCCTGTGGCTGCAGCAGTACATGGGCTACACGGCCACCTGGGCGGGCATCGCGCTGGCGCCGGTGGGGGTGCTGGCCATCCTGCTGTCGCCGATGGTGGGCAAGAACGTGGGCCGGGTCGATCCGCGCCGGCTGGCGACGGTGGCCTTCGTGGTCTTCGCGCTGGTGCTGTGGATGCGCTCGAACTTCACGGTGCAGACCGACCTGCGCACGATCATGATCCCCACGATCATCCAGGGCGGGGCGCTGGCCTTCTTCTTCGTGCCGCTGAGCGCGATCACGCTGTCCGGGCTGAAGCCTGAGCAGATCCCGGCGGCATCGGGCCTGAGCAACTTCGCGCGGATCACGGCCGGGGCCATGGGCACGTCCATCGTGACGACGCTGTGGGAGAACCGCGCCACCATGCACCATGTGCACATGACGGAGCGCCTGAGCAGCACCGACCCGGCCATGGCCGGCACGCTGGACATGTTCGCCAAGGCGGGGCTGAGCTTCGAGCAGGCGGCCGCGCAGATCAACCGGCTGATCGACCAGCAGGCTTTCACGATGGCGGCGGATGACGTCTTCCTGATGTCGGCCTGGCTGTTCCTGGCACTGATCCCCTTGCTGTGGTTGGCAAAACCCGCCAAGGGCGGCGCCTCGGTGGATGCGGGCGGCGCGCACTGAAGCACCTGTTTCGGTTGAGCCAGACATGAAACGCCCCTTCGGGGGCGTTTTTCTTTGGGCTTGACCGATTTTCTCCATGTTCTGTATGCTGGGGCGGCATGGAGAAATAGAGGGGCTGTAGCCATGGTGCGGGCGGTGCGCGCCATCCGAGCAACGTGACGGGGCAGTACCTGTCCCTGGGGGCCGACCATGAAACTCCTCAACAACCTGTCGCTCAAGGGCAAGCTGACCTTGGGCTTCGGGCTGATCGTGCTGGGCATGCTGATCGTGGGCATCCTGTCGATGGTGCAACTGGCCAACGTCAAGGATCAGGCCAGCGGCATCGTCACCTACAACATCAGCGGCGTGCGTGATGCCTTGTCGATCGCGGAATCCGCCACCCGATACCGCACACGCGAGTACCGCCTGTTGCACACCACCGAGGCCGACCGGCAGAAGTACCTCGATCGCCTGCCGGAGGCGCGGGACACGGTGGCCAAGCACGCCAAGAGCTATTCAGAGTTCATCACCAGCGATGAAGAGCGCGCGCTGTTCAAGACCTTCCAGGAGCGCTGGGCCGTTTACCTGGCCCGCAGTGACGAGGTCCGCCAGGCCGTGATGGCCGGCGACCAGGCCAAGGCCGTGGAGCTGGTGCTGGACGGCTCGCGCCTGTTCGATGCGGTGGCGGAATCGACCAAGGCCTTGGCGGAGTTCAATGGCAAGCAGGCCGAAGAAGCCAGCCAGACCGCCGAGCGCGTCTACCAGAGCAGCCGCATGTTCGTGATCGTGTTGCTGGTGCTGGCCGTCGGTACTGCGGTGGCCCTGGGCTGGCTGATCTCCAATGCCATTGCCAGGCCGTTGCAGCGCGCCGTCGACCTGGCGCAGGGCGTGGCCGAAGGTGACCTGACTCACACCCTGGCCGCTGAAGGCCGTGACGAGGTGGCGCAGCTGACCCGGGCCTTGTCGGCCATGGTGGACAGGCTGCGCACGCTGGTGACGGAGGTGCGCCATGGGGTGGAGTCCGTATCCACCGCTTCGGCGCAGATCGCCACGGGCAACCAGGATCTGTCGGCCCGCACGGAGCAGACGGCGTCCAGCCTGCAGGAAACGGCCTCGTCGATGGAAGAGCTCACCGGCACGGTCAGCCAGTCGGCCGACACGGCGCGCCAGGCCAACCAGTTGGCCAGCGGCGCGGCCCAGGCTGCGCGGCGGGGTGGCGATGTGGTGAACCAGGTGGTGGCCAACATGGCGCAGATCACCTCGTCGTCCAAGAAGATCTCGGACATCATCGCCGTGATCGACGGCATCGCCTTCCAGACCAATATCCTGGCGCTCAACGCCGCGGTCGAGGCCGCGCGCGCGGGCGAGCAGGGCCGCGGTTTTGCCGTGGTGGCGGGTGAAGTGCGTACGTTGGCGCAACGCAGTGCCCAGGCCGCCAAGGAGATCAAATCGCTGATCGGCGATTCAGTGGACACGGTGGAATCCGGCGCGCGCCTGGTGGGCGATGCCGGCACCGTGATGCAGGAGATCGTGACCAGCGTGCAGCGCGTGACCGACCTGATGGGCGAGATTGCGGCGGCCGCTTCCGAGCAGCGTGACGGCATCGGCCAGGTCAACACCGCCGTGACCCATCTGGACCAGATGACGCAGCAGAACGCGGCACTGGTGGAGGAATCCGCCGCGGCGGCCAGTTCGCTGCGGGATCAGGCGCACCGCCTGAGCGAGGTGGTCAGCGTGTTCAACGTGGGTCACCATGGCGCGGTGGCGCAAGCGAGGGGGCCGTCCAGCCGCCCTGCGCCTCATGGGGCGATCCGAAAGCCGGTGGCGGCCCAGGCTGCGCCCAAGGCCGTGGGTGCCAGCCGCCCGGCCGCGGTGGCTGCTTCAAGCAAACCCGCCGCCTTGCCGGGCGGCAAGCCCATGGCCACCGCCACGGCGCGGGAAGAGGATTGGGAGTCCTTCTGAGCGCTTGCGAGCGCTTGGCCTGGGGCTCAGGCCTCTGAACGCTGGATCAGTTGCACCACGGCATCCACGTCGACGCCCTGGTCGCAAGGCAGCACATGCCGCCAGGGCATGGAGCGCAGCCAGGTGATCTGGCGCTTGGCCAGTTGCCGCGTGGCGGCAGCGCCGCGCTCGGCCATGTCGGCGCGCACCTTGGGGTCGTCGGGGTTCAGGCCCTGGTCCAGCGCCTCCCACACCTGCCGGTAGCCCACGCAGCGGATGGAGGGCAGGCCCAGGTGCAGGTCCGGCCGCTGGCGCAGCCGACGGACTTCATCGATGAAGCCGTGGTCCATCATCTGCGTGAAGCGCAGGCCGATGCGCTCGTGCAGCCAGGCGCGGTCGGTGGGCTCCAGCGACAGCAGCAGGCCCGGGGGTGCGGTGTTGTCCTGCGTGTTGTCAGCTCCCTCGCGATGGCGCCGCTGGAAATCGGAGATGGGCCGGCCTGTGGTGTACCAGACCTCCAGCGCCCGCTGGATGCGCTGGGCATCATTGGGCGGCAGGCGCTGGGCCGTGAGCGGATCCACCCGGGCCAGTTCGGCATGCATGGCGGGCCAGCCTTCGGCGGCGGCGCGCGCATCCAGCATCGCGCGCACGTCGGGGGAGGCCGAGGGGATGTCGTCCAGCCCACCCAGCAGGGCCTTGATGTAGAGCATGGTGCCGCCCACCAGCAGGGGCAGGCGGCCACGGGCGCGGATCTCGCCCATCAGCCGGTTGGCGTCCAGCACGAAGCGCGCGGCGTTGTAGCTCTCAACCGGGTCGATGATGTCGATGAGGTGGTGCGGGACCTGGGCCAGCTCCTGCGCATTGGGCTTGGCCGTGCCGATGTCCATGCCCCGGTACACCAGGGCGGAATCGACGCTGATGATTTCAATGGGCAGGCGCTCGGCCAGGGCCAGGGCCAGCGCAGTCTTGCCGGAGGCAGTTGGGCCCGCCAGGATCAACGGCGGGTGCTCGGGCAGGCTGCCGGCCACGGGCAGGCCTTGAGGGGCGGTCGAAGTGTTCATGACACGGCGTGCTGTTCGGCCACCGGCCGGCCATGGCGCTGGACCAGCCCCAGCGCCACCCAGGCGGTGAGGGCGCCGCCCAGCCCCACGCCCAGCGTCAGGGGGTGGAGCGTGCCGGCCATGCCGGGCGTTTTCATCCACACGGCCAGCACGGCGCTGATGGCAAAGGCCACGCAGCACATGATCAGGCCTGACAAGGCCGATGCCGCACCGGCCTGATGCGGGAAGGACGCCACCACGCCGGCCTGGCTGCAGGGCTGGTGCAGGCCGTGGCCGATGGCGTAGATCCACAGGCCAGGCATCACGGCCCAGGGCGATGGCGTGTGGTCGGTGGCCAGCGTCCAGGCCGACAGGCCCGCGCACCACAGCCCGCCGGTGAGCGAGCAGCCCGCGCCCACGCGCACGGTGCCCGTGAGCCCCCGCAGCGGCAGCCAACGCCGGCACAGCAGCGTGCCGCCCAGGTAGAACAGGGACATGGACGCCATCACCAGGCCGAATACCGGGCGGCTGACCTTCAGCACCTCGATGAAGGCGAACGACGAGGCCGCCAGGAACACGTACAGCCCGCCATAGGTGGACGAGGTCAGCGTGGTGTAGGCACGGAACATGGGCTGGCGCACGATGCCCTGCCACTGCGCCAGGCGTTGCCGCAGGCTCTGGCCTTGCTGCCGGCGGTGATCAGGCAGCGTCTCCGGCAGGCGTCGCCAGATGAAGATCAGCGAGGCCAGCGCGAACAGGCCCAGCAGGCCCAGCGTGGCGCGCCAGCCCAGGCTGGCCGCCGTGATGCCGCCAATGATCGGGCCCACCAGGGCGATCACGCCCAGTCCACTCAGCCCCTGGGACAGCACGTGCGCGCCCTGTTCGGGCGTGTACAGGTCACGGATCATGGCGCGGGCGCACACCAGGGCAGCGGCCAGCCCCACGCCTTGCAGCGCACGGGCCAGCACCAGCACGTTCAGGTCAGGCGCCGCCACCGTGGCCACGCTGGCCAGGGTGAACAGGGCCAGCCCGGCCAGCAGCACAGGGCGGCGCCCCAGGCGGTCGGACACCGGGCCCCAGAACAGCTGGGCGATGCCGAAGGTCAGCACCAGCACCGACAAGGTCCATTGCACCGCGGCCGCGCTCACACCCAGGGAGGCGGGCATCTGCGGCAGGGCTGGCAGGTACAGGTCGGTGGCCACGGGTTGCAGCCCCAGCAGCAGCGACAAGGCCGTCACCACCACCCAATGGGGTGGCAGCGCAGGCAGCATGGCGGGCTGGGCGCCTGCGCGCTCAGAAGCGCTCATGGGGGCCCAGGAAGCGCCACTGGCCCAGCGGCAGCTTGCCCAGCACGACCTGGCCCATGCGCACGCGCTTGAGGCCGACCACCTTCAGGCCCACCTGTTCGCACATGCGCCGGATCTGCCGCTTCTTGCCCTCGCGCAGCACGAAGCGCAGTTGCTGCTCGTTCTGCCAGGACACCTTGGCGTGCTTGAGCGCCTTGCCGTCGAGCATCAGGCCGTGGCGCAGCAGTTCGAGCTGGTCCTCGGGCAGCAAGGCGGACACGTTCTCGGCGTCCGGTTGCGCCATGCTCTGCACGCGCACCAGGTATTCCTTCTCGACGATGGCGTCCTCGCCGATCAACTGACGCGCGATGCGGCCATCCTGTGTCAGCACCAGCAGGCCGGTGGAGTCGATGTCCAGGCGACCGGCGGGCGCCAGCTTGTGCAGGTGGCCGCGCGTGAGCTGCCAGGGCGCCTTGTCGTCGGCCCAGCGGTTCTCCGGGCGGATCAGCACGACGGCGGGGTCGTAGCCGTCTTCGGCCTGGCCGCTGACATAGCCGATGGGCTTGTTCAGCAGGATGGTGACGCGCTGCGATTGCTCGGTGCGGGCGCGCTGGTCGACGGTGATGGTCTGGTGCGGCCACACGCGGGTGCCCAGTTCGGTCACCACCTCGCCATCGACGCTGACCCAGCCTTCGGCGATCCAGTCATCAGCCTCGCGGCGGGAGGACAGGCCCTGTTCGCTCATCAGCTTGGACAGGCGCACGCGGCCGTCTTCGGGGGCCTGGCGCGGGGTCTCCACGGTCTTGCGGGAGCGCGGCGTAGGTTCTTGCTGAGACTCTGTGCGGTAGTCGTCGCGTGATGCGCGGGTTGCACGTGGGCCGCGTTCGGAGGGGTAGGCCTCACGGGGGGCATCGGCCCGGCGATCCCGCTCCTGTCCTCGGCCTTGTCCTCGGTCTTGTGGGCGGCCTTCGGTGCGCGGGCCACGCTCGCCGCGTGGGGCGGATCGCGGCGCATCGTTGCGCTGTCGTTCGGCCGGTGCGGCCTGCGTGTCAGGCGCGTCGGGCGCGTCGGGCGCGTCGGATGTGCCTGCCTCGGGCTCGGCACGCCGCACGCGGTCACGCACGACGGGCGCATTGGGTCGCACGGGCTTGCGCCGGGGCGTGGCGGCGGCGGCCTCCTTGGCGGTGGCGCTCAGGCTCAGTTTGCGGCGTTCGCTCATGGTCGGTGGATGCTGGGAAAAGGGGCGGGGCGAGCCAGTGCTCAGCGGCCACGCAGGAACAGGTTGTCGAGTTCGGCCACCGTGAGCTGGCGCCAGGTGGGCCGGCCATGGTTGCACTGGTCGGCGCGCTCGGTGGCTTCCATGTCGCGCAGCAGCGCGTTCATCTCGGCGATGGTCAGGTGGCGGTTGGCCCGCACGGCGCCATGGCAGGCCATGGTGGCCAGCAGTTCGTGCTGGGCACGCTGCACCACCTGGCTGGCATCGAAGCCGGCCAGCTCACCCAGCACCGAGCGTGTCAGCTCGATCAGGTCGGCCTGCTCCAATGCCATGGGCCGCGAGCGCACGGCCAGGGTGTTGGGCCCCAGCGGGCCGACGTCCAGGCCCACGGCCTGCAGGGCTTCCTGGTGGGTCTCGCTGGTGGCGACCTCTTGCGGCGTGGCGGCAAAGGTCACGGGGATCAGCAGCGGCTGCGAGGGTAGGGCATCTTGTGCGATCTGGCCTTTCAGGCGCTCATAGACGATGCGCTCGTGCGCGGCGTGCATGTCCACGATGACCAGGCCCTTGGCATTCTCGGCCAGCACGTAGATGCCGCCGATCTGCGCGATGGCGCGGCCCAGGGGCCAGTCTTCGGGCGCGTGCGGGGCCAGGGGCTGCGCGGGGCGGGCGTCCAAGGCCTTCGCCGTGAACGGCTGCACTGCTGGCGTGCGAGGCGCCTGGTTGCTTGCCGGGGCGTAAGCCGGTGGGCTTGAATCGGTGCGCAGCTCGGCCTGCGCGTCGCCGTCCGTGGTGGGCTGGCTTGTGCCGACCTGCTTGCTGACATCCTCGCGTCCGGGTGTACCGTCAGGCACGGCACGCGGCATCCAGCCTTCCAGCGGTGCGCGTTCGCGGGCCGTCGGCACTGACGCGGCATCATCATTGCCAGCGGCGTCCGCACGGCGTGCTTCGGTCGTGCCGGTGCCATCACCCAGGAAACTGGGGCTAGGCCAGCCGGCCCAGCGTTGCTGCGGTGCCGCTTCGCCGAAACCGCCAGGCGCGCGTCGCACGCCGCTCAAGGCCTGTGTGTTCTGCTGGATGGCGCCCCAGGGCAGGCGGTCCTGCTGGGTGTTGGGCAAGGGCTCGGCCACGGCGGCGCCGTCGGTGCCGGTGGCAGGGAAGGAGGTCGGGGGGCTGTCGGCCTCAGGCGTGCCGATCTGCGCGGTTGCAGCGCCCAGACCGGCACGCGACACGGCCAGCGCGGCTTCCACGGCCTTGCGCGCGGCCTGGTGTACCGCGCGGCCATCGCGGAAGCGCACTTCGATCTTGGTCGGGTGCACGTTCACGTCGACCAGTTCGGGCGTGATCTCGATGAACAGCGCATACACCGGCTGGCGGTGCCCATGCAGCACGTCCTCATAGGCGGAGCGCACGCCGTGCACCAGCAGCTTGTCGCGCACGAAGCGGCCGTTCACGTAGCAATACTGTAGATCGGCGCGCGAGCGGGCGGCATCGGGAATGCCGGCGCGGCCGGTCACGCGCACCGGGCCGATTTCCCAGTCCACCGGGCGGCTGTCGCGCACAAAGGCATCGCCCAGCACGTCACGCAGGCGCTGCTCCTGGTCGCCAGCACGCCATTGCTCGATCAGCTTGCCCTCGTGCCACACGGCAAAGCCCACATCGGGCCGGGCCAGGGCATGGCGGCGCACGGCGTCCACGCAATGGGCCAATTCGGTGTTTTCGGACTTGAGGAACTTGCGACGCGCCGGGGTGTTGAAGAACAGCTCGCGCACTTCGACGCTGGTGCCCACGCCACGCGCGGCCGGGGTCAGTTCTCCTGAGCGGGCGTCCAGCCGGTTGGCGTGCGCGTCATTCGCCGTGCGGCTGGAGATGGCCATTTCGGCCACCGAGGACACGGCGGCCAGCGCCTCGCCCCGGAATCCCATGGTCAGCACGCTTTCCAGATCGCCCAGCGAGCGGATCTTGCTAGTGGCGTGACGCTTGAGCGCCAGGGGCATTTCATCGACCGGGATGCCGCAGCCGTCGTCCTCGATCAGGATCTGGCGGATGCCGCCGGCCATCAGCTTGACGGTGATCTGGCTGGAGCCCGCATCGAGCGCGTTGTCCACCAGTTCGCGCACCACCGAGGCGGGGCGCTCCACCACCTCACCGGCCGCGATCTGGCTGATCAGCTCGTCGGGCAGCTCGCGGATACTCGCTCGGGGGGGGCGCTCTGGGGTCATGGGCTCGATTGTAAAAGGCGCGGTCATAATGCGTCTCCATGGACATCGTACTTTTCCTGATCGACTTCATCCTGCACGTGGACCAGCACCTGGCCGAGTTCGTGCGCGACTACGGCATGTGGATCTATGCCCTGCTGTTCCTGATCGTGTTCGTAGAGACCGGTCTGGTGGTGATGCCCTTCCTGCCCGGCGATTCGCTTCTCTTCATGGTGGGGGCGCTGGCCGGTGCCGGAGCCATGAGCCTGCCGGTGGCTATCGCCGTGCTGCTGGTGGCCGCGATCCTGGGGGATCAGGTCAACTACACCATAGGCCGCACCATCGGGCCGAAGGTGTTCCAGTGGGAGAACTCCCGCTGGTTCAACCGCAAGGCCTTCGATGCCGCGCACAGCTTCTATGAGAAGCACGGCGGCATCACCATCATCCTGGCGCGTTTCATGCCCTTCGTTCGCACCTTCGCGCCCTTCGTGGCCGGTGTGGCCGAGATGAACCGTGCCACCTTCACCGCCTACAACGTGATCGGCGCGCTGATCTGGGTGGTGGGCCTGACGGTGGTGGGCTACCTGTTCGGCAACTTGCCGATCGTGCAGGAGCACCTGAGCAAGATCATCTGGGCGCTGATCCTGATTCCGGGTTTGATCGCCATCTTCGGGGCCTGGAAGGCGCGTCGGGCGCAGGCTGCGGCCTGATCAGGGCAGCCAGGCGTCCTTCTTCTTGGGCTTCTTGCTCAGGATGGTGGGGAAGCTCACTGGCAGCGTGCGCGGGTAGTCGCGGCTGAAATGAAGCCCGCGGCTTTCCTGGCGTGACAGGGCAGAGCGCACGATCAGCTCGGCGCAATCGACCAGGTTGCGCAGCTCCAGCAGGTCGCGCGTCACCTTGAAGTTGGCGTAGTAATCGTCGATCTCGCTGCGCAGCAGCTTGATGCGGTGCAGCGCGCGCTCCAGGCGGCGCGTGGTGCGCACGATGCCGACGTAGTTCCACATCACCAGGCGCAGCTCGTCCCAGTTGTGGGAGATGACCACTTCCTCGTCGGCGTCGGACACCAGGCTCTCATCCCAGCCGGGCAGGGTGGGGATGCGGGAGGGAATCTGCCGCTGGATGTCGTCGGCGCAGGTGCGGCCCAGCACCACGCACTCCAGCAGCGAATTGCTGGCCAGGCGGTTGGCGCCATGCAGGCCGGTGTAGGTGGTCTCGCCCACGGCGTACAGGCCGGGCAGGTCGGTGCGGCCGTTCAGATCGGTGACCACGCCGCCGCAGGTGTAGTGCGCGGCCGGCACCACGGGGATGGGCTCGCGGGCAATGTCGATGCCCAGTGACAGGCAGCGCGCGTGGATGGTAGGGAAGTGCTCTTTCAGGAAGGCTTCGCCTAGATGGGTGGCGTCCAGCAGCACGTAATCCAGGCCGTGCTTCTTCATCTCGAAGTCGATGGCGCGGGCCACGATGTCACGCGGGGCCAGCTCGCCACGCTCGTCGTGCGCCGGCATGAAACGGGTGCCGTCGGGCAGCTTGAGGTGGGCACCTTCACCGCGCATGGCCTCGGTGATCAGGAAACTGCGCTCCTGCGGGTGGTACAGGCAGGTCGGGTGGAACTGGATGAACTCCATGTTGCCCACCCGGCAGCCGGCTCGCCAGGCCATGGCGATGCCATCGCCCGTGGATGTGTCCGGATTGCTGGTGTAGCGGTAGACCTTGCCCACGCCGCCGGTGGCCAGCACCACGGCCGAGGCGGGCAGGGTCTCGACGCGCTGGCTGTCGATGTCGAGCGCGTAGACGCCATGGCAGCGCTGGGGCTCGCCCTGTTCCAGCACCACGCTGTGCTTGAGGTGGCGGTTGGTGATCAGGTCAAGCGCCATCCAACGTTCACGCAGCGTGATGTTGGGGTGGCGCTGGACCTCGGCCAGCAACACGTCGTGGATGGCCTTGCCCGTGGCGTCGGCGGCGTGGGCGATGCGGCGTACCGCGTGGCCGCCTTCGCGTGTCAGGTGCAGGCCCAGCGGGCCTTGCGGATCGGGCGAGAAGGGCACGCCCCGCGCCACCAGCCACTCGATGGCGGCGGCGCTGTGCTCGGCGATGAACTCGGCGGTATTCTCGTCGACCAGGCCGGCGCCGGCATCCTGCGTGTCGCGCACGTGCGAAGCGATGCTGTCGTCGCTGCCCAGCACGCCCACGATGCCGCCCTGGGCCCAGGCCGTGGCGGCTTCTTCGAGGTGGCGCTTGGCCAGCACCACGACGGGCTGTGTCTCGGCCAGGTGCAGGGCTGTCGTCAGGCCGGCCAGACCGGCCCCGATGATGACGACGGGAAGGGGCGCGGCCCCGGCGGATTGTTCTCTCACCATGATCGGGCGATTCTACGGCTCCCCCGGCTCCCCCGGCTCGGACGCATGGCCGCGCCGTCCACGTGCCGGGGCGGGCGCTGCTAACATGCCCTGCCGGCATATTTCCCGATCCGCCTCATGCGCTTCATGCGCGAGGCTAGAACAACACCCGCCGGCGCGTGTTCCAGAGGAGTCACCCCATGCGCTGGCAAGGTCAACGACAAAGCGACAACGTGGAAGACCAGCGCGACGGTGGTTCACCGTCGGGCGGTGGTGGCTTCGGCCTGCCGATCGGCGGGCGTGGCATCGGCGTGGGCACGATCGTGATCGCGCTGGTGGCCAGCTATGTGCTGGGTGTGAACCCGCTCACCGTATTGAGCCTGCTCAGCGGCGGTGGCACGGTGCAGACGCAGGCACCCTCGCGGCCCGCGCCTTCGCAAGGACAGCAAGCCGCCGGCCGGGACGACCCGCAAAAGGCCTTCGTGGCCACCGTGCTGGCCGACACCGAGGATGTGTGGCGCGAGCAGTTCCGGCAGGCTGGCCGCGAGTACGAAGATCCGCGCCTGGTGCTGTTCCGCGGTGCCACGCAGACCGCCTGCGGCCGTGGTGAATCGACCATGGGCCCGTTCTATTGCCCGGCTGACCACAAGGTCTACATCGATCTGGATTTCTACGACACGCTGCGTGACCGCCTGGGTGCGCCGGGCGATTTCGCCCAGGCCTACGTGATCGCGCATGAGGTGGGCCACCATGTGCAGAACCTGCTGGGCACCTCGGCCAAGCTGGACCAGTTGCGCGGCCGTGTCAGCGAGGCCCAGTACAACGCCATGAGCGTGCGCCTGGAACTGCAGGCCGATTGCTTCGCGGGCGTGTGGGCCCACCATGCCGAGCGCTCCCGCCAGATCCTGGAGCAAGGCGACATCGATGAAGCCCTCAATGCGGCTTCGCAGATCGGCGACGACACGCTGCAGAAGAAATCCCAAGGCCACGTGGTGCCTGAAAGCTTCACCCACGGCAGCAGCGCGCAACGCGTGCGCTGGTTCAAGCGCGGCTTCGAATCGGGCGACACGGCCCAATGCAACACCTTCACCAAGCAGCCGGTGTGACCTGGGCTGCACTTTCTTTCCCACAACCTGAACGACGACTGGAGACGACCCCATGCAAGCCTGGTTCTGCGAAACGCTTGACGGCCCCGACGCCCTGACCTGGAAGGACGCACCTACGCCCGAACCTGGCAAGGGCGAGGTCCGTGTGGCCATCAAGGCCGCCAGCCTGAACTTCCCGGATCTGCTGATCGTGCAGGGCAAGTACCAGATGAAGCCGCCGCTGCCCTTCGTGCCTGGTGCCGAGTTCGCTGGCGTGGTCGAGGCCGTGGGTGAGGGCGTCAAGCACCTGGCCGTGGGCAGCTCGGTCGCGGGCTTTGCCGGCACGGGTGGCTTCGGTACGCACACCATCGCGCCGGCCGCCGTGCTGATGCCGCTGCCGCCCGCTTTCAGTTTCGAAGACGGCGCCGCCTTCCTGTGCACCTACGGCACCACCTACCACGGCCTGATCGACCGCGCCCAGCTCAAGGCTGGCGAGACTGTGCTGGTGCTGGGCGCTGCCGGTGGCGTGGGCACGGCCGCCATCCAGATCGCGAAGGCCGCCGGTGCCAAGGTGATCGCCGCCGCGTCGAGCGATGACAAGCTCGCGCTGTGCAAGACCCTGGGCGCCGACGAGGTCATCAACTACAGCACGCAGAACCTGCGCGACGAGCTCAAGACGCTGACCGGCGGCAAGGGCCCCGACGTGGTCTACGACCCGGTGGGGGGGGATTTCACCGAGGCGGCTTTCCGCTCCATCGCCTGGCGTGGTCGTTATCTGGTGATCGGTTTTGCCAACGGCCAGATCCCCTCGCTGCCGCTGAACCTGACACTGCTCAAGGGCGCGTCGGTGATGGGTGTGTTCTGGGGCGAGTTCGCCAAGCGCGAGCCGCAGAACAACGCCGCCAGCCTGATGCAGCTGGCCGCCTGGTACATGGAAGGCAAGATCAAGCCGCTGATCGAGCACAAGCTGCCGATGTCGCAGATCAAGGAAGCCTTCACCCTGATGGGTTCGCGCCAGGTGCGCGGCAAGCTGGTGCTGGTTAACGGCTGATCGGGTAGCGAGGGGCGGGCACGCATGCCTGCTCTCTTTCGATGGTCACGCGGGCCTTCTGCGCCCTTTATGCGATCCTTACACAGGCGCCATGCGTGACAGTGCCCAGCGCACGTGCTCGCCGACCAGATCGATATCCGTGCCGGCCGGCGGTGCCTGCAGCCAGGCCCGCAAAGCCCCCTGGATGCGCCGGGCCTGCTCTTGCGCGTCAGGTGTCGCGTCGCGCACTGACAAGGCATGCAAGGCATTGCCCATGGCCACGGCGATGTTGCGCTGCCAGCGCGCGAAGCCGATGCGCCGGATCGGGCTGCCTTCTGTCAGGCGCAGGAAGCGCACCTCGTCCCAGGCCCACAAATCCAGCAGGCTCGGGCCATCCAGCGCGGGGCGCACGTCGAAGTCGGGCACGCTGGCGCGTTGCGCGAACTTGTTCCAGGGGCAGGCCAGTTGGCAGTCATCACAGCCATAGATGCGGTTGCCCATCTGCGGGCGCAGCGCCTCGGGGATCGGCCCGCCGTGTTCGATGGTGAGGTAGGAGATGCAGCGCCGCGCATCTACCAGCTTCTCACCGACGATGGCCTGGGTGGGGCAGATGTCGATGCAGGCGGTGCAGGCGCCGCAGTGCGCGGTCTCGGGCTCGGTCAGCGGCAAGGCCACGTCCACGAAGATCTCGCCCAGAAAGAAGGTGGATCCCGCCTCGCGTGACAGCAACAGCGTGTGCTTGCCCCGCCAGCCCAGGCCGCTGCGGCTGGCCAGTTCCACCTCCATCACCGGGGCCGAATCGGTGAACACGCGGTGCCCGAAGGGGCCGATGATCAGCGCCAGTTCGTCAGCCAGCTTCTGCAGGCGGGCGCGCAGCACCTTGTGATAGTCCCGCCCTCGGGCGTACATGGACACGGTGGCGGCCTCGGGCCGCGCCATGCGTTCCCATTCGATGCGCTGCCAGCCTGCAGGCACGCTGGCGGGCAGGTAGTTCATGCGCGCGGTGATCACGCGCACGGTGCCGGGCACCAACTCGGCCGGGCGGGCGCGCTTGAGCCCGTGGCTGGCCATGTAGTGCATCTCACCGTGGAAGCCGCGAGACAACCAGTCCATGAAAGCCGGCTCAGCACTTGACAAGTCCACGTCGGCTACGCCAATCTGAGAAAATCCCAACATCGCGGCTTTTTGCCGCAGTTGCGCCATCACGTCCTGCGCGCTCCAGCCCTGGTGCTCGGGCTGGACCTGGTCGGTCTGTTGACCGGCCATGGCGGCGGGGGACGGGGGTGGGGCCGAATGCATGTGACGATCGTAGCAAGCCCGACGACCATCGACCCAACCTTGAGCCTTGAGGCCCGTGATGCCGCAAGCCAGGACGGTGCGCGCCAGTACTGGCACACCGAAGACGACTGTGCCCTTGACGCCCAGGCCCTGGCCTGTGTGCTCACGCCGTTGCTGCAGCAAGGCGCCTCGGTGCTGATCGAGTTGCGCGGCACCCTGGGGGCCGGCAAGACCACGTTCACGCGGCATCTGCTGCGTGCCCTGGGGGTTGAGGGGCGCATCAAGAGCCCGAGCTATGCTGTCGTCGAGCCCTATGAGCCGCAGGGCCTGCCGGTGTGGCATTTCGATTTCTACCGCTTCGTCGATCCGCGTGAGTGGGAGGACGCAGGCTTTCGAGACATTTTTGCAGGCCCCGGCCTCAAGGTGGTGGAGTGGCCCGACAAGGCCGGCGGCCTGTTGCCTGCGGCCGATCTGCTGATGGACCTGGACACCGATGCCCAGGGCGCGCGGCAGGTGGTGTTGCGCACGCACACGACGCAAGGGAACGACATCCTGTCTGCCTTGCTCTCAGTAGGCGTGACGTCGAGGAGTACCAAGGCATGAGCCAGAAGAAACAACCCGCCGTCCTGTCCAGCCTGCAACTCAGCCGCCGCGGCGTTCTGGCGGCCGGCGCACGCGGCTCGCTCCTGCTGTTGCTGGGGCCGGCCCAACTGGCCTGGGGCGCCCAGGTGGTGGCCGTGCGCGTGTGGCCCGCCAAGGACTACACCCGTGTCACGCTGGAGTCCGACGTGGCCCTGAAGGCCCAGCACTTCCTGATGCCCGGCCCGGACCGCCTGGTCATCGACATCACCGGGCTGGAGCTCAGTGCCCAGTTGAAGGATCTGGTGCGCAAGGTGCGCCCGGACGATCCCTACATCGCCCATGTGCGCGTGGGCCAGAACAAGCCGGACGTGGTCCGCCTGGTGCTGGACCTCAAGCAGGGCGTCAAGCCACAGGTGTTCGGGTTGGCGCCCGTGGCGGCCTACCAGCACCGCATGGTGTTCGACCTGTACCCCACGAAGGAAACCGACCCGGCGGCGGCATTGCAGGTGGCTACCGGGGCATCGGCGCCCAGCGGGGCTGGCGCCGCTTCGTCACCGGGAGCGACAGCCCCTGGTGCCTCATCGCCATTGGCTCCAGGTGGTGAGGCTGCTGCGGCCGATGGCAGCAGCACAGCCTCGCGCCAGGCCGCCGAGGCCATGAACGATGCCCTGGGCGATTTCATCACCGACCTGCGCCGCAAGCCTGGCGAAGCGCCCTCCGACCGGGCCGTGGCCAAGGCCGCACAGCCCAAGTCGGCAGCCGCGCCGGCCGAGGACGATGACGACAAGACCCCGAACAACGGCGCACAGCGCCTGGTGATCGTGGCGCTCGACCCTGGCCATGGCGGCGAAGACCCTGGCGCCATCGGCCCCAGCGGCCTGTACGAGAAGCACGTGGCCCTGGCCATCGCGATGAAGCTGCGCGCGCGCATCAATGCCCAGCCCGGCATGCGCGCCATGCTCACCCGTGAGGCCGATTACTTCGTGCCCCTGCACGAGCGTGTGCGCAAGGCGCGGCGTGTGCAGGCGGACCTGCTCGTCTCCATCCACGCCGATGCCTTCCTGAACCCGCAGGCGCGGGGGGCGTCGGTGTTCGCCTTGTCCGAAGGTGGTGCCACCAGTGCGGCGGCACGCTGGATCGCCAACAAGGAAAACGCCTCGGACATGGTGGGCGGCGTCAATGTCAAGTCGAAGGATGCGCAGGTGATGCGCGCCATGCTGGACATGTCGACCACCGCGCAGATCAAGGACAGCCTCAAACTGGGCAAGTCGGTATTGGGCCACCTGGGCAAGGTGGGCAAGCTGCACAAGCCGCGTGTGGAGCAGGCCGGGTTCGCGGTGCTCAAGGCGCCGGACATTCCCTCCATCCTGGTCGAGACGGGCTTCATCTCGAACCCTGAGGAAGAGCGCAAGCTGCAGGACGAGAGCTACCAGAACGAGTTGGCCGATGCCTTAGCCACGGGTATCACGCGCTACTTCGCGCGTAACCCACCGCTGGCACGCAATCGGGCGCTTTGATCGTTCAACGGCGCGCCCGCATCGCAAAGCGGGCCTGAACGAACTCGAAGGCGTAGCGCACGGCTTCGTCCACCACGCGCTCGTTCTCGATCCGTTCCTTCTCGGTCAGGTAGAAGGCCAGGTCCACCTCATGCCGGATGTAGCGCGGCGGCAGGCGGTTGAGCGCCACGCAGGCCACGTCCGGGTGCTGCTCGTCGGTCAGCATGGGGTAGTTGGGGGAGTGGTCGGTCACGCATTCGATGACCTGGCGCTCGTAGTAGTTGCGCAGGGTGTGGAAGTCGGCGGGCATGGCGTCGGCAGCGGAACAACAGGGCGGTTACGGCAGGGCAGGTCGCGAAAACACAGACGCGGCCAAGCCGCGCAAGGCGTACGCCGCAGTGTGGCCCAGGCGCAGGGGCCGGCTGCCGTGAAGAATGCCGTTTTGGCCGATGTTTTCGGGCTTGCCCCTCGGCTTGGGGATGCCCGCAGGCCTCAGGCGATGCGTTCGAGCACGCGCAGCGAGAAATCAACGGCGCGCACATCCTTGGTCAGCTTGCCGATGGAGATGCGGTCCACCCCGGTGGCGGCGATGCCGCGCAGTTGGTCCAGTTGGACGCTGCCCGAAGCCTCCAGCAGGGCCTGGCCCTGCGTGAGTTCCTGGTTGATGGCCACGGCCTGGCGCATCAGGTCGGTGGTGAAGTTGTCCAGCAGGATGCTGACGGCGCCGGCGCCCAGGGCCTCACGCAACTGATCGAGCGTTTCCACTTCGATCTGGACGCCGATGTCGTAGCCCTTGGGCGTGGCCTGCTCGGCCACCAGGGCCTGGGCGTTGCGCAGTGCGGCGGTGACGCTGCCGGCCGAGGCGATGTGGTTTTCCTTGATCAGGATGCCGTCGTACAGGGCCAGGCGCTGGTTGGCGCCGCCGCCCACGCGCACGGCGTACTTCTGGGCCAGGCGCAGGCCGGGCAGGGTCTTGCGGGTGTCCAGCACGCTGCAGCCGCGCGGGTTGGGCGAGGCGCCTTCGATGGCGTTCATGTGCTGCCGCGTGAGCGTGGCCACGGCCGACAGGGTCTGCAGGAAGTTCAGGCCCGGGCGCTCGGCGGTGAGCAGGGCGCGGGCATCGGCCTCGATGGCGCAGACCTGGGTGTCGGGTGCCATGCGGTCGCCCTCGTTGTAGGCCCAGTCGATCTGCGCCTGCTCGTCCAGGCCGCGCAGGCAGCCTTCGAACCACTCACGGCCGCACAGCACGGCCTCTTCGCGTACCAGCAGGCGGGCCTTCACGCGCTGGCCGGGCTTGACCAGGGCAGCGGTCCAGTCGCACACGCCCACGTCTTCAAGCAGGGCATCACGGATGTTGCGGGTGCGGGCCTCGGCCAGCGTTTCGTTGTGGTCGAACATGGGGATCAGCGATTCAGGAAAACGGCAGAGCAGGCCAGGGCGGGATCAGGCCGCGCCCACATTGGGCACGAAGCCCTGTGCCGGCTTGGTGATGGCCGAGGGGTTGCGCGCCACGAAATCCAGCATGCGGTCGATGCAGCCGTGGGCCTTGATGCGGGTGGGCTCATCGACATGGATTTCGCCGGAGCCTTGCTCCAGGCAGGCCAGCACGCCCTGCAGCGCGTTCATCGCCATCCAGGGGCAGTGCGCGCAACTCTTGCAGGTGGCGCTGTTGCCAGCGGTGGGCGCCTCGATCAGCAGCTTGTTGGGCGCCAGCTGGCGCATGCGGTGCAGGATGCCGTTGTCGGTGGCCACGATGAAGGCGGGCGCATCAAGCTCGACCACGGCCTTGAGCAGTTGCGAGGTGGAGCCGACCACATCGGCCTGGGCAACCACGCTTTCGGGCGATTCGGGGTGCACCAGCACCTTGGCGCCCGGGTGCTGCGCCTTGAGCAGGTCCAGCTCCAGGCCCTTGAACTCATCGTGCACGATGCAGGCACCGTTCCACATGAGCATGTCGGCACCGGTCTGCTGCTGGATGTAGCGGCCCAGGTGGCGATCGGGCGCCCACAGCACCTTCTCGCCTTGCGCCTTCAAGTGGCTGACGATGGCCAGCGCGCAGGAACTGGTCACCATCCAGTCGGCGCGGGCCTTCACGGCGGCACTGGTGTTGGCATAGACCACCACCTTGCGGTCCGGGTTGGCGTCGCAGAACTTGGTGAAGTCGTCGGCGTCGCAGCCCAGGTCGAGTGAGCAGGTGGCGTCAAGGTCGGGCATCAGCACGTGCTTTTCGGGGCTGAGGATCTTGGCCGATTCGCCCATGAACTTCACGCCGGCCACGATCAGGGTCTGGGCGCCGTGGTCCCGGCCGAAGCGGGCCATCTCCAGCGAGTCGGAGACGCAGCCGCCGGTTTCCAGGGCCAGATCCTGCAGATCGCCATCGACGTAGTAGTGGGCCACCAGCACAGCGTTCTGCGAGAACAGCAATTCCTTGATGCGTGCCTTCACCGCGGCTTTTTCGTCGGCGGGCAGGGCGGGCGGCACCTTGGCCCAGGCGTGGGCGGTGCAACTGGCGCCAGAGGCATCCTGGCGTGTGTAGTCGAAAAGAACGGACTCGGCGGAAGACATGGGACGGAACGGGGGCGTCAGGTCGCGGTGGGGGCGCGGGGTGGGGCTTGTCGGCGCTGATCCCAGCGCCGCATGCCGAAGGCTACCAGTTCGCAGGACAGCCAGACAGCGTAGAAGGAAAACACCACGTCGCTGAGGTAGTGGCCACCCTGCATGATGCGGCCCAGGCCCACCAGGGCGCCGGCGGTCAGGCCGATCAGCGTCCAGCGTCGGCGCCAGGTGCGCCCGGCGAACAGCCCCAGGGCGATCAGGCTGAAGCCGGCCGCGGCGTGGCCGCTGACGAAGCTGCGGTGGCTGCCGGGGTTGTCGCCGCGCTGGAAGGCACCGTGGAAGGGCTGGTCGCCGCCGAACTCGATGGTCTGGACGGGGCGGGGGCGGCCCATGAAGTTCTTCAGGCCCAGCTCCACGATCAGGCCCGAGCTGAGCGTGGCCATCAAGAGCAAACCGATGGCGGTGCGGCGCCACAGGCCTGTGAGCTGAGTCGCGGCATGGTTCTGGCCTTGTCGGCGTGCCAACCTGGCCAGCCGGGGGGCGCCCAGGGCCAGCAGTGCGCTGAGCACCAGCAAGGTGTTGCCCAGCATGGGCGTGTACTGGTAGAGGGCCTGCACCAGCGGGTTGTTGGCCTGGAAGAAGCCGGCCTGGGGCGTGTAGTAGCGCTGCGAGAAGATCAGGTCGATGGTGGGCACCTTGGCGAACAGCGCCAGGCTCAGGAACAGGCCCGCCCAGATGAGCCGGGTGTCGAAGCTGTCGTCGTCATCGTCGGGCTCATGACGGGCGGTTCTGGCCGTATGCGCGTTTCGGGATCGATCAGGAGGCGTCAATTGCTAGGCCCGCCTTGGGGTTGTTCCGTGAAAGGGATGTCCTCGCTGCGCTCGTTGGCCGTGCCGCTTTGCTGGGTGTAGGTCTTGTTGTCGTAGCCCACGAAGCCGCGCGCCAAGTACAGGTACAGCGTGATCTGGCGGCCAGGGCCCACCTGCACCATGGAGCGCCCCAGTTCGCGCTTGAAGGCGAAGCGGTTGAGGATGTAGTCCGGATCGGGGGCATCGGTCAGCAGCAGCACGTCCTGCCCGACGGTGTTGGGCATGCTGCGCTGCAACTGGTAGTGGTCGCCATGCGCGCCGGTGGGGTTCCAGGCCATGATGCGAGGCTGGTGGCTGCGCCATTGGTAGGCGGCCTGGGCCAGCAGCAGGCGCTTGTCGGCCACGATGGGCAGGCCCTGCACGCGTGGGTCGTTCAGCAGCGGATCGAGCTGGCCGAACGCGGCGTCCCAGCCGCGCATGCGCACCAGCACGTCGGCCTTGGCGGGCAGTTTGTCGCCCATCACGTCGCGGGCGTGCAGCACGATGCCGGTCAGTATCAGGTTGCTGGCCAGCACCAGCCAGAACCAGGCTTGCGGTCGGGGGGCCGACAGCGGCACCAGGGGCAGGCTCAGGCGCGTGGCCAGCAGCAGGAGCAGGCTGATCATGGCCGGTGCCGCCCAGTTTACGTGCGCACCGGCGCGGAAGGCTTGCGCCACCGCGATCAGCAGCAGCGGGGCGCTGAGGGCCACCAGGTAGCGGTAGGACGTGACCGAGGCCAGGTAGTAGGCCGAGTTGCGGGTGGACTTGGTACGCGCCTGCTCAGGCTGCGACAACTGCGACGACGCCGGCTGGCTGGACGACGCCACCTGGGTGCTGGCAGCCCACTGGCTGGGGGGCAGCATCTGGCTGGAGGCGGCCCACTGGCTCTGGCCGGCCACCTCGTTGGTGCCGGTGTGCACGCGGCGGTGCAGCCACAGGCCGGCGATCACGGCCACCGGGCCGAGCATGGCGATCTGGCCCACCAGAAACACCAGTGCGGCCACCGGCCCGCCGGAGCGGCTGGATTTGGTGGTGATGTCAGCGGTGTGCTGCAGCGTAGGGAAGCCCCATTCTGCGTTCCACAGCACATTGGGCGCCAGCACGGCCAGTGCCGCGGCAATGGCCACCCAGGGGCCCAGGCGCAGCAGCCCGCGCTTTGGCCCGTGCACGCCCCACAGCGCCCACAGCGCGGTGATGGCGAAGGCCGCCATCGTGTACTTGCTCAGCATGCCCACGCCGCAGACCACGCCGCACAACAGCCACAGGCCCAGCCGGTTGGTGACCTGGGCGCGCCACAGGGCCCAGGCGGCCAGCGTCCAGCACAGCAGCAGGGGGCCGTCGGTGCTGGCGAACATGCCCAGCAGGCCGGTCATCGGGGAGGTCAGGAAGAGCGCGCCGGCCACGATGCCGGTGCGCACGCCGCTGGAGGTGGGCCACAGCGCACGTGCCAGCCCGACCATGGCCACGGCTGTGGCCACATAGGTGAGCATGGGCATGATCTTCACACCGAGCACACCGTTGCCGAACACGGCCGTGCCGGCGGCAATCAGGCCTGCGATCACCGGTGGCTTGGAGAAGTAGCCCCATTGCAACTCACGCGACCAATCCCAGTACTGGGCCTCGTCGAAGAACAGCGAGATGCCGCTGTAGTGCACCACGGCAGTGCGGTACACCAGCAGCACGGCGGCCAGGGCCAGCAGCAACCACATGCGGCGGCCCCACAGGCGGGGCCAGCGGTGCGCCGGCCGGGCACCCTGGGTGCGCGCGATGTCAGGGGTGGGGGTGGCCGCAGCGGGAGAGGTCGTGTTGGTCATGGCTAGCAGAGGGGAGGATCAGGTCCGGCGATGCCAGCTGTCGGCGTCGGACGCAGGGGCCGTGTGCGATGTGTGGTACGGCGCCACATCGCCCCGGTCGTAGTAAATGCGGATCAAAAGTTCGGCCAGCACGCCGGTGGTCAGGAACTGCAGACCGCCCAGCACGCAGAAGAAGCCCAGCCACAGCAGCGGGCGACCGCCGATGGATTCACCCAGCAGTTTGAGCAGGCCCAGGTAGGACAGGATCAGGGTGCCGACCAGGCCCACGCCCAGCCCCACGCCGCCGAAGAAGTGGCCAGGGCGACCGGCGAAGCGCAGGAAGAAGTTGACCGCCAGCAGATCGAGCACCACGCGCAGGGTGCGCGAGATGCCGTACTTGGACTCGCCGGCCGTACGGGCGTGGTGGCTCACGGGCACCTCGGACATGCGTGCGGGCGACGTGACCGTGGCCATCCACGCGGGGATGAAGCGGTGCATCTCGCCGTACAGGCGCACGCGCTTGAGTACATCAGCGCGGTAGGCCTTGAGGCTGCAGCCCAGATCCTGGAACTCCAGGCCGGTGATGCGGCGGATCAGGCGGTTGGCGATGCGCGAGGGGATCTTGCGCAGGATGAAGCCATCCTGGCGGTTCTGGCGCCAGCCGGCGACGAGGTCCAGGTCGTCGTTCAGCAGCTTGTCGACCAGCGATGGGATGTCTTTCGGGTCGTTCTGCAGGTCGCCATCGAGCGTGACGATGACGTCGCCGCGTGCCGCGTCGATGCCAGCCTGCATGGCGGCGGTCTGGCGGAAGTTGCGCCACAGGTGGATAGGGCGCACGTGGGAGCCGCGCAGCTCGGCCTGCTTGTCCAGCGCCTGTTGCGTGCCATCGCGACTGCCGTCGTTGACGATGATCAGCTCCCACGGGTGCGGGTAGCTGTCCAGGGCGTTGTGCACCGCGGTCACGAAGGGCTCGACGTTGTCCACCTCGTTGTACATCGGCACGACGATGGACAGGCGGTGCGAGGGGGAACGGGTGAGAGCGGTGTCCATGGACTCAACAGGCATCAGAGAAGGGGTTGTAGCAAAAACGCGTGGGGGCCGTCAGTCGGGAAGACGCGAGGACGACCACGAGGGCGTGGCCCAGGCGATGGCGCCTGCCGCCACGGCGCACAGCAGGAAACACAGGTGCAGGGCCAGGGCGGCGGCCACGGCATGGCCCTGCGCCAAGGTGCTGGCGGGCGTGCTGAGGGCGAAACCCGCCCACACACCCGCCTCGTAGGTGCCGAAACCGGCCGGCCCCTGGATGGGCACGACGGCGGCCAGCTCGCCACCCAGGGCGCCAGCCCAACCCGCCCCCAGGCTGGTCTGGGTGATGGCGGAGAGCAACAGTGCACCCGCCGTGAGTTTGATCGCCCAGTTGGCCCAGGTGAAGCCCCAGGCGGCGGGCCGGTGGTGGTGCGGATCGACCAGGGCTGCATGCAGGCGCTGCAGCAGTTGCCGCTGCTTCGATGTAGGAGCACTGGCATTGCTCGACGCCTGCAGCAGGTCCAGCAGTTTGAGTCCCGCGAACCACCCCAGCACCAGCAGGGTCAGCCCGGCCGCGCGCCAGACCATGGGCAGCCCGGGCCACAGCAGCAGCCCCAGGGCCAGCAGCACGGCCAGATCCTGCAGGCGCATCCACAACAGGCTGGCCACGGCCTGGGCCAGGGGCATGCGCAACTGGGTGGACGCCAGCCAGGGAAAACTCAGCTCGCCCGCGCGCATGGGCAGCAGGTTCACGGCGGCGTTGTGCATCAGGATCACGCGCAGGGCGTCCAGCCGCAGGCCGAGTGCCTTGCGTGGTTGGGCGCCCCCATGGGCTTGGTCGTTCAGCCCATCGTTCAGCCCCATGACCACCTGCAGTCGCGCGGCGCGCATCAGGTAACTCAACAGCAGGCCCATCAACGTGCCGGCCCACACCAGCGCAGAGGGGGTGCCCAGCGCTTCCCACACCGTGTCCAGCGGCACA
Source organism: Aquabacterium sp. (assembly GCF_049274795.1). Classification (GTDB taxonomy): domain Bacteria; phylum Pseudomonadota; class Gammaproteobacteria; order Burkholderiales; family Burkholderiaceae_C; genus Aquabacterium. Next base: position 56,872 of record NZ_JBASTH010000086.1, on the reverse strand, counting down.
TGGCTCAGCAGCCAGGCCAGCAGGCCCACACCCACGAGCCACGTCAGCGCCTGGCGCAGCCAGCGTCGCGTCACGGGGATGGAAGAAGGTGTCGAACTCATCGGGCGGCAGGGTGCGGACAGCCTTCCATTGTCCCTCATTCAGGCGTTCTGCCCGGCAGCCACCCTCTGGGCGGTGACAATAAGCCTTGTATCTTTACCCGACTTGAATCCCTGGAGCCTGCCATGACCGATTTCGTGACCTGCGACCTGTGCGATGAGCACAAGAACGACACCGACGGCGCTTTCCGCGTGCTGCCGCCCGTGTTCAAGGATTTCGGCAAGAAGCGCAAGTTCGCCGGCCCGGTCAGCACGGTCAAGTGCTTTGAGGACAACTCCTTCGTGAAGGCGGCCGTGGATTCACCGGGCAACGGCCGCGTGCTGGTGGTCGACGGTGGTGCCTCGCTGCGCCGCGCCCTGGTGGGCGGCAACTTGGGCAAGGCCGCGGCCAAGAACGGCTGGGCCGGCGTGGTGGTCGACGGCTGCGTGCGTGACGTGGCCGAGTTGGCCGAATGCGACACCGGCATCCGGGCGCTGGCTTCCATGCCCCTGCCCACCGAGAAGCGCAACGAGGGCCAGCGCGACGTGGTCGTGCAGATCCAGGGCGTGTGGGTGCGCCCGGGCGATTGGCTCTACGCCGACGAAGACGGCATCGTGCTCATGGCTGAACCGATTCCTGCCAAAGCTTGAACCCCCTCAAGTGGGGTGTGTCGTGATTCGTCAAATGCGGAAGGATCGCCGTACAGTGCCGGTCCATGGACCGCACAACAATCGCCCTTCAGGGAACGCTGGCAGGATTCCTGGCCGAAATGGCCAAGGCTCAGGCTTCAGGGGATACCGCCGCATCGCCCGCCATCGCCCGCCCCGCATCACTGCTGGGACGGCTGAGCCCTTTGCCCTACGGCTGGGACATGCTGGACGATTTCAGCATCGACACCTTCGCCAAGCAGATCGTGGGACCGGTGCTCACGCACGCCCAGGCGCATGACCGCAAGGGCCGGCCCCTGGGCGACGGCATCAACTTCGCCAGCCAGGATTACCTGTCACTGGCCTGCCACCCCCAGATCCAGACGGCGGCGGTGGAGGCCATCGCCCGCTATGGCGTGCACTCGGCCGGGAGTCCGGCCCTGATGGGCAACACGACCCTGTCGGTGGCGTTGGAGCAGCGGCTGGCCAGTTTCCTGGGCATGCGCTCGTGCGCGCTGTTCCCGACCGGCTGGGGCGCGGGCTATGGTGCCATCCGCACCCTGGTGCGCCCGGGTGATCATGTGGTGATCGACCACCTGTCGCACGCCAGCCTATGGGAGGGCGCCCGGGGGGCAACCAAGCACGTCCACAGCTTCGCCCACCTGTCCGTGACGGAGCTCGAAGCCCACCTGGTGCGCATCCGCCAGGAGTATCCCTCCGCCGGCATCCTGGTCGTCACTGAATCGCTGTTCTCGATGGACGCCGATTCACCCGATCTGCAGGCCCATCAGGAACTGGCCCACCGCCATCAGGCCACCTTGATGGTCGACGTGGCCCATGACCTGGGCAGCATGGGCCCCCACGGGCTGGGCGCTCTGGAAACCCAGGGCATGCTGGGCAAGGTCGACGTGGTCATGGGCAGTTTTTCCAAGACCTTCGCGGCCAATGGCGGCTTCGTGGCCTGCAACGAGCCCGGCCTGAAACTGGCCATCCGTTTCGGCTGCGGGCCGCACACCTTCACCAACGCGATGTCGCCCGTGCAGGCGGCGGTGGTGCTCAAGGCGCTGGACATCGTTCAATCGCCCGAGGGCCAGGTGCGGCGCCAGAACCTGCTGAACAACGCACTGCACCTGCGGCAATTGCTGCAGGGCACGGGGCATACCGTGCTGGGGCTGCCCTCAGCGGTAGTGCCGCTGGTGGTGGGCGGCATTGGCCGCTCGCGCCTGCTGACGCGCTTCATGCTGGCCGGCGGCATGCTGGTCAACCTGGTCGAGCACCCCGCCGTGCCGCGCGATGCCAGCCGCCTGCGCCTGCAGATCATGGCCGACCACACCTTCGAGCAGATCGATCAGTTCGCGGCGGTGCTGGCCGAGGCCAGCCGATTGGCCTCCGAGGAGTTGGCGCGCATCAACCTCACGCGCCCCGAGACCGAGCAGTTGCGCTGAAGGGCCTGACGGCTCAGGCCATCAATTCGAGCAGGCGGTCCAGACCGCCTTCATTGATGGCCACCATGGCCTGTTCACGCACCTTGGGCTTGGCGTGGTAGGCCACGCTCAGGCCGGCAGCACCCATCATCGGCAAGTCATTGGCACCATCGCCCACCGCGATGGCCTGGGAGGGCTCGCAACCGATGCGCGCGCACAGGGCGAGCAAATGCTGGCGCTTGGCTTCGCCATCGACGATGTCGCCCAGCACCTGGCCTGTCAGCAGGCCGCCTTGCACTTCCAGCACGTTGGAGTGTGCTTCGTGCATGCCCAGGCGCTCGCGCACGCGGTCGGCGAAGAAGGTGAAGCCGCCGGACACCAGCAGGGTCTGCAGGCCGGCGGCCTTGGCCGCGTTGATCAGCTCCGGCGCGCCGGGGTTGAGCTTCAGGCGCTGGTCATAGACCTGCTGCAGCGCTTCGGCCGGCACGCCCTTGAGCAGGGCCACGCGGCGACGCAGGCTGTCCTTGAAATCGGTGATCTCGCCACGCATGGCCGCTTCGGTGATGGCGGCCACCTCGGCCTTCTTGCCGGCGGCGTCGGCGATCTCGTCGATGCACTCGATGCTGATCAGGGTGGAATCCATGTCGAACGCGATGGCCTTGAAGGCGCGCAAGGTCAAAGGCGGCGTGAAGCGCTGGACGACCAGACCGGGGGCGAATTCGAGGGGAGCACTCATGGCGAAGATCAAAGCACGGCTTGAAAGAGGCTGGATTATCCTTCACCCCTCACCGCAGGATGCCTGATCATGCCCCGTGCGCCTATCCCTTCCCGCAAGCAGGCCTTCGCCGACCAAGTGGTCGAGCAGATGGCCTTGTTCGCGCCGGTCCAGGCCAAGCCCATGTTCGGCGGGCATGGCGTGTACCGCGATGGCCTGATGTTCGCGCTGATCGCCGACGAGCAGCTGTACTTCAAGGCCGACGACCACACGCAGGCGGTGTTCGAGCGCGAGGGCCTGATGCCTTTCACTTACGAATCCAAGGGCAAGACGGCCACCCTGCGCTATCACCACGCCCCCTCCGAGGTGTTCGATGACCCCGAGCGCATGGCTTGGTGGGCGCACCTGGCCTATGAGTGTGCGGTGCGCAACCGGCCTGCCGCGCGCAAGGCTGCCAAGCTGGGGGGGCAGGCGGCGCCCAAGGGGGCTGGTTCAAGCAGCCCGGGGCGCGGTACTGCCAGTCTGCAGGCGCTGCCCAACCTGGGGCCTGCGTTCGCGGGGATGCTGGTGCAGGCTGGCATCCGCTCCGAGAGCGCCTTGCGCAAGGCCGGGGCTGTCACGGCCTTCGTGCGCGTGAGGGCGGCGTTCCCGGAGGCCCCGCTGCAGTTGCTGTGGGCGCTCGAAGGCGCCCTGAGCGGCCGCGCATCCCAGGATGTCAGCGAAGCCGACCGCACCAGCCTGCTGATGGCGTTGGAGGATGTCACCCGCCATCAGCCCGGCAGGCCTGATCGCTGACATGGGCGAGGTTTTGCTGACGCCCTGGGTGCAGGCGGTGATCGATCACCAACTGTTCCTGGTGGTGGGCCTGATCGTGCTGGAACTGGCCTGGTCTGCTTGGCGCAGGCGCCCGACGCACACGGTGCGCATCACCTTGTCCAGCGTGTCGCTGGCGCTGCTGCATTTCGGTGCCTATGTGATCACCACCTTGCTGGTGGTTCTGCCGGTGCTGCAGGCTGTGCGTGAGGCCTTCGGGGTGTTCGATCTGCCTGCCGATGGCGCCTTGGCCTGGGGGCTGTGCCTGCTGGGCACGGATCTGTGTGCCTATTGCCTGCACCGCTCGCAGCACCACGTGCGCTGGTTCTGGGTCGGCCACAGCGTGCACCACACGGCGCCTGAGTTCAACCTGACGGTGGGCCCGCGCCTGGGCCTGCTGGACACGCTGGACCGTATCCCGTTCTTTTTGCCGCTGGCGCTGCTGGGGTTCCACGCCGAGATGATCGTGCTGTGCTACGCCCTGATCGAGCTGTGGTCCTTCTGGACGCACACCTCGTGGATCCCGCGGCTGCGCTGGCTGCCCTGGTTCGAATGGGTGTTCAACACGCCGGCCAATCACCGCCTGCACCACGGACGTAACGCCGTCTACCTGGACCGCAATTTCGGCGAGTTCACGATGCTGTGGGACCACCTGTTCGGCACCTACGTGCGCCAGACGGAGCCGGTGGACTATGGCGCTACGCTCATGCCGCCCCGCCAGGATCCCTGGACGGCCAATGTGTTCGAGTTGCGTCGCCTGTGGGCAGACATGCGTGCGGCACCGAACTGGCGTCTGGCGCTGGCTGTCCCCTGGCGTGGGGTTTGATCAGCAGGCCCCTGCAGCCATGTAGGGCCCCAAAAACGGCATTTGCACCTAAAATGGAGGGTTCCGATGTTACTTTTACGCTGGGCCTGCGATAGCCTTTACAACAGGCCTTGCGTGCATCTTCTCCGGCGTCCTTTTTGCGATTACCAGCGCATCAGCGTATAGCGTATAGGCCATGTTGAGAATCACTGAACTGCGGTTGCCGCTGGACCATGCGCAAGATGCCCTGAAGCCCGCTATCGTGGCCCGCCTGGGCCTCAAGGCTGGCGCTGATCTCAAGGACTTTACGGTGTTCAAGCGCAGCTACGACGCGCGCAAGAAGTCCGCCATCATCCTGATCTACACGGTGGATTGCGAACTGGCCGATCCGGCCATGCAGACCCGCCTGCTGGACGCCTTCAAGAGCGATCCGCACATTCGGCCTACGCCGGACACCAGCTATCACTTCATCGGCCATGCGTCGGCTGACGGCGGCGCTGCTTCCAAACCACGTCCTGTGATCGTCGGCTTCGGTCCCTGTGGGCTGTTCGTCGCCCTGATCCTGGCGCAGATGGGCCTGCGCCCCATCGTGCTCGAGCGTGGCAAGGAAGTGCGTCAGCGCACCAAGGACACCTGGGGCCTGTGGCGCCAGAGCGAGCTCAACCCCGAATCGAACGTGCAGTTCGGCGAGGGCGGGGCCGGCACCTTCTCCGACGGCAAGCTCTGGAGCCAGATCAGCGATCCGCGCCACCTCACGCGCAAGGTGCTGACCGAGTTCGTCAAGGCCGGCGCGCCCGAAGAGATCCTCTACGTCAGCAAGCCCCACATCGGCACCTTCCGCCTGGTCAGCATGATCGAGAAGATGCGTGCCGAGATCGAGTCGCTGGGCGGTGAGATCCGCTTCCAGCAACGCGTCACGGACGTGCAGATCGAAAACGGCCATGTGCGTGGCGTGACGCTGGCCAGCGGCGAGCAACTGCGCGCCGACCATGTCGTGCTGGCGCTGGGCCACAGCGCGCGCGACACCTTCACGATGCTGCACGAGCGCGGTGTGCACATGGAGGCCAAGCCCTTCTCGATCGGCTACCGCATCGAGCACCCGCAGGGTGTGATCGACCGCGCGCGCTTCGGCCCCAACGCGGGCAACGAGATCCTGGGCGCGGCCGACTACAAGCTGGTGCACCACGCCCGCAATGGCCGCTCGGTCTACAGCTTCTGCATGTGCCCAGGCGGCACGGTGGTGGCCGCCACCTCCGAGCCCGATCGCGTGGTCACCAACGGCATGAGCCAGTACTCGCGCAACGAGCGCAACGCCAACGCCGGCATCGTGGTGGGCATCTCGCCGCAGGATTACCGGCAGGATGGCCTGAGCGATGGCCCCGTGAACCCGCTGGACGGCATGGCCTTCCAGCGCATCTGGGAGTCGCGCGCCTACGAGCTGGGCGAGGGCGGCTACGTGGCGCCAGGCCAATTGGTGGGCGACTTCATCAAGGGCCAGCGCAGCACCGCACTGGGTGATGTGATGCCGTCCTACAAGCCGGGTGTGCTGATGACCGATCTGGCCCAGAAGGGCCGTGGCAGCCTGCCGGCCTATGCACTCGTCGCGATCCGCGAGGCGCTGCCTGCCTTCGAGAAGCAGATCAAGGGCTTCTCGATGGCCGATGCCGTGCTGACGGGTGTCGAGACGCGTACGTCGTCGCCGCTGCGCATCACGCGGGGCCGCGATTACCAGAGCCTCAACGTCAAGGGCCTGTATCCGGCGGGTGAAGGCGCGGGTTACGCCGGCGGCATCATGTCGGCCGGCGTCGATGGCATCGAGGTGGCCGAGGCCGTCGGTGCCTCGATCCTGGGCGTCAAGGCGCCAGGCATCAAAGACCTGGCCTGATCAAGCCTTGATCGGCTGCCCCAACTGCCGCAGCAGATCCCGCACGTATTGCGCCCGGTCCTTCGGATCGCTCAGCGCTTTCTCGACACGCAGCTTGTCATTGCCCGCCAGCTTGATCTGCTTGTTCTTCTGCACCAGCTCGATGATGCGCATCGGCTCGATCGGCGGGTTGGGCCGGAAGGTCACGTTGATGATGCCCGGCGCGGCGTCGATCTTGACCACGCCGTAGGGCTTGGCCAGCACGCGCAGCTTGTGCGTGTCGAACAGCGTCTGCGCTTGCGGCGGCAGTTTGCCGAAGCGGTCGACGATCTCCTCCAGCATGGTCTCGATCTTGTCGGTCGAATCGGCCGTGGCCAGGCGCTTGTACAGGCTCAGGCGCACGTGCACGTCGCCGCAGTAGGCGTCGGGCAGTAGCGCGGGTGCGTGCAGGTTGATGTCGGTGTTGCTGCCGAACATGCCCAGCGGTGAGAGCAAATCCGGCTCCTTGCCGTTCTTCAGCGAGCGCACCGCCTCGGACAGCATCTCGTTGTAAAGCTGGAAGCCCACCTCCATCATGTTGCCGCTCTGGTTGTCACCCAGCACCTCGCCAGCGCCGCGGATCTCCAGGTCGTGCATGGCCAGGTAGAAGCCGCTGCCCAGCTCTTCCATGTTCTGGATGGCGTCCAGGCGCTGCGCGGCCTGCTTGGTCAGGCCCTCCACGTCGGGCACCAGCAGGTAGGCGTAGGCCTGGTGGTGCGAACGGCCCACGCGGCCACGCAGCTGGTGCAGCTGCGCCAGGCCGAACTTGTCGGCGCGCGTCATCACGATGGTGTTGGCGCTGGGCACGTCGATGCCGGTCTCGATGATGGTCGAGCACAGCAGCACGTTGTGGCGCTGGGCCACGAAGTCGCGCATCACGCGCTCCAACTCACGCTCGGGCATCTGGCCGTGGGCGATGGCGATGCGCGCCTCGGGCAGCAACTCGACCAACTTGTCGCGCCGGTTCTCGATGGTCTCGACCTCGTTGTGCAGGAAGTAGACCTGGCCGCCGCGCTTCAATTCACGCAGCACGGCCTCGCGGATCACGCTGCTGGATTCGCTGCGCACGAAGGTCTTGATGGCCAGGCGGCGTTGCGGCGCGGTGGCGATCACGGACAGGTCACGCAGGCCCTCCATCGCCATGCCCAAGGTGCGCGGGATCGGCGTGGCCGTGAGCGTGAGCACGTCGATGTCGGCGCGCATGGCCTTGATGGCCTCCTTGTGGCGCACGCCGAAACGGTGTTCTTCGTCGATGATGAGCAGACCCAGGCGCTTGAACTTCACCGAATCGCTCAGCAGCTTGTGCGTGCCGATGACGATGTCGATGGTGCCGTCTTCCAGGCCTTGCATCGCGGCCTTGATCTCCTTGGCGGAGCGGAAGCGCGACATCTCGGCCACGCGCACCGGCCACTGCGAGAAGCGGTCGGAGATGTTCTGGTAGTGCTGCTCGGCCAGCAGCGTGGTGGGCGCCAGCAGGGCCACCTGCTTGCCGCCCGTCACGGCCACGAAGGCGGCGCGCAGGGCCACCTCGGTCTTGCCGAAGCCCACGTCGCCGCAGACAAGGCGGTCCATCGGGCGCGGGCTGATCATGTCCTGCACCACGGCATGGATGGCGGCGCGCTGGTCGGCCGTCTCCTCGAAGCCGAAGCTGGCGGCGAAGGCCTCGTAATCCTGCGCGCTGAAGCGGAAGGCGAAGCCCTCGCGTGCGGCGCGGCGCGCGTACAGGTTCAGCAGCTCGGCGGCGGTGTCGCGCACCTGCTCGGCGGCCTTGCGCTTGGCCTTGTCCCACTGCGGCGAGCCCAGCTTGTGCAGTGGTGCTTCGTCGGCACTCACGCCGGTGTAGCGGCTGATCAGGTGCAGTTGCGACACGGGCACGTAGAGCGTGGCCTTGTCGGCGTATTCCAGGTGCAGGAACTCGCTCGGGCCTTCACCCAAATCCAGGTTGATCAGGCCCTGGTAGCGGCCGATGCCGTGGTTGCTGTGCACCACCGGATCGCCCACGTTCAGCTCCGACAAGTCCTTGATCAGCGAGTCGACGTCGGTGGTCTGATCGGCCTTCTTGCGGCGGCGCGTGGTCGGGCTGGCGTCGAACAGCTCGGTCTCGGTGATGAACTGCAGGCCGGCGTCGGGCTGGGCGGCCTCCTGCCAGATGAAGCCGCCGGCCAAAGGCGCCACCACCATCGCACGGGCATGGTCGCTGGCGGCGAAGGCCTGCAGCGAATCGACCGAGGGCAGGTCGATGCCGTGGTCGCGCAGCAGTTCCAGCAGGCTCTCGCGGCGACCACCGCTCTCGGCCACCACCAGCACGCGCTGACGGGCGTTCTTCACGTGGGCCTGCAGCTTGCGCAGTGGCTCCTGGGCGCCGCGTTCGGTGGACAGATCGGGCAAGGGGCGCGCCCAGTCGACCGGCTCGCTGCCGCGCACGGCCAGTTGCGCGTGCTCGTTGGCCAGGGTGAAGAAATCCTCGGGCTTGAGGTAGATGTCCTCGGGCGGCAGGATGGGCCGCTCAGGGTCGTGCTGCAAAAAGCGGTGGCGCTCGCGTGTTTCGGTCCAGAAGCGGCGCAGGGCCTCGTCGATCTCGCCGTGCATCACCAGCGCGGCGTTGCCCAGGTGGGTGAACAGCGTCGAGGTCTCGTCGAAGAACAGCGGCAGGTAGTACTCGATGCCGGCCGTGGCCACGCCGTTGCCGATGTCCTTGTAGATGCGCGACTTGGTCGGATCGCCCTCGATGCGCTCGCGCCAGCGGTTGCGGAAGGCGCCACGTGCCGCATCGTCCATCGGGAACTCGCGGCCGGGCAGCAGACGCACCTCGGGCACGGGGTAGAGGCTGCGCTGGCTGTCCGGGTCGAAGGTGCGAATCGAATCGACCTCGTCGCCGAACAGGTCCACGCGGTAGGGCACCAGCGAGCCCATCGGGAACAGGTCGATCAGCCCGCCGCGCACGGCGTATTCGCCGGGCGAGACCACCTGGCTCACATGCGTGTAGCCAGCCAAAGTCAGTTGCGATTTCAGCGCGGCCTCATCGAGCTTCTGCTTTTGCTTGAAGTGGAAGGTGTAGGCCGCCAGGAAGGCCGGCGGGGCCATGCGCGTGAGCGCGGTGGTGGCCGGCAGCAGCACCACGTCCACGCCTGTGTCGGCTTCGCCCTTCACGCCTTGCTGCACGCGCCACAGCGTGGCCAGGCGCTCGGAGATCAGATCCTGGTGCGGCGAGAAGGTGTCGTAGGGCAGCGTTTCCCAATCCGGAAACACCGCGCGGCGCAGCTCGGGCGCGAAGAAGCCGATCTCGTCGATCAGACGCTGCGCATCCGCCGGGTCGGCCGTGATGATGGCGGTGAGCTGCCCTTGCGCCTTGCGTGCCCGTGCGAACTGCGCCAGCAGCAGGGCATCGGCCGAGCCGAGCGGGCGGGGCACGGTGTAGCGTTTGCCGGGGGCGATGGAGGGCAGGGGCAGGGCAGGCAGCATGGTCCGGAAATGACAAAGCGCCCGAACACGGGGTGTGCGGGCGTTGAAAGCTCAGGCGACGATTTTAGAGCGGGCCGGACGCATGCATGCGCGTCGGCCATTGATGCCCTCTGTTCAGGCCGGAGGTTCTTCGGTACCGGGCTCTACCACCTTGCAGGCCCAAGTGCCCGTTAGCCATTGGAGCAGCGCGCGCGCCAGCGGGAAGACCTCTTCGCCAGCGAACAGGTTGGCATACAGGGTGGCAGGCCGGACCTCGAACAGCAGCACATAGGGGTACTGCTTGGGGCCGGCAGGATCGAAGGTGTCGACGAAGGCTTGCCTCGCATCGTCGTCGGCGAAGACCAGCCAGACCTCGGGGCGGACCGGATCGTTCCATGCCGCACCGATGGTGCCGATGTGCTGGCCGATGGCGGCGGTGTCGAAAGTGCCGCGTTCAGGGGCCAGTACCACCTCTTCCTGTTCGAGCAGGGCGTCGATGTCGATGGTCATTTCGGTTTCTTGCTAGGGTTGATCGGGGCGGTCTTCTTGACCGCCACGGTTTTCTTGGTGGCCACGGGCGGCACGGCCTGGACCTGGAGTTGCACGCTGGCCTGCGCCGCCTTGTAGCGCTTGGAGGCCGTCAGCGTGGCCTGCAGCGTGTAGGTGCCTGGCTTGGTGTACTTTTGTCCGGCGGCGGGCGCGTAGGTGATGGTGCCCGTGCCTTCGGTGATGGTGGCGTTGAGTTGCGTGGGGCCCAGGGCCTCGCCCGCCTTGATAGGTTGGGGTGCGGTCCACGCGAGCCTGGCGTCGAGCTTGGTCCGGCAGACAGGGTGGGTGGCCTGGCAGGAGCCTGTCTTGTAGCTGTTCTTCTCGGCGTTGGTGCCGTTGCCGAGGTTGGTGTCACCAGGGCCTTTCGGGGCCGGGGCGCCATCGATGCTCAGCTTGCACAGGATGTCCTGCTGGCTGGTGCTGAACTGCCCTGCCTGCCGCTTGCCCTCCGCCAGGATCTCGATGCAGAACTTGGGCTCGGAGCTGAAGGCGTCGCCATTAGGCTTGACGCGCACCTGCAGGCCGTTGGCGAACTTCCAGACCTGGTTGGGGTAGTTGCCGCCCTGGTACAGGTAGTCGGTGGACTTGTCCTTGACTTCCTTGTCGAGGAAATCCTTCATCTCGTCGGGGGTCATGTCCTGCATCCTGGTCATGTAATCCTGCCCCTTGGATTTCACGCCGTCGGTGTCGTTGTCCCAGCGCTGCTTCACGGCTGGCGGCAGGCCGGTGCCCTGCTTCCAGCCATTGCCCTGGCGCACGGTCTCGAAGCCGGCTTGTTCCTTCACGTTCGCATACACCAGCAGGCGGACCGAGGTTTCACCTTTCAGGTAGTTGGCGGATTCGGCATGCACTGCGCGCAGGAAATGCGTGCCCGCCGCCAGCTTGGTGCCTTGCGCGGGGGTGTAGGCCAGCGCCGACTCGCCCTTGATCACCGTGGCCGCCAATTGGGTCTTGCTCAGGGCGAACGCGGGCGGCGTGCCGGCCAGCGTTACAGCGGTCGGTGTCTTCCATTGAAGTTGTGGCGCTGCCTTGCGGACCTGGAAGCTCTGGGCGACGGGGGCGCTGGAGGCCAGGTGGGTGGTCGTGGCGGCCGTGCTTGCTGAGATCACATGCGTACCGGCTACCAGCACCAGGCCGGCATTGACCAGCTTGGAGTCAGCGTCCGCGTAGCTCGGCACGGCACCGCCCAGTGCCGTGGCGTTGAGGTGCGCCGCCGTGGTCAGGGTGTCGCCGTAGGTCAATGCCTTGCTGGTAGGCTGCCAGGTGATCACCTGGGGCTGAGGCGTGGTCGGTGGCGTGACCGGGGCGGGCCCCTTGGCCTGCGTCTGCGGTTGGGGTGTGGCCTTGCCGCCCCCTTGTTTTCCTGGCAGGTGCTGCTGGACGAACCCCACTTGCTGTGGGCTGGGTTTGCGCTTGCGGCGTGTCATGGTCGTGGTGTAGCGGTGCGGTCGGGCTGGCTCAGGTCCGGAGGGCTTGCGACAGCGCCTTCAGGGTGGACTGCAGGAGGGCGTGGACGGTCACGGGCACGAAGGGGTTGGCATCAATGGCCGACAGCAAGGGATCGGCATCGACGTAGGCCAGGAACTCCGCGATCTGCGATTGGGCCTGCCGATGGTGCTCGCTGCGGCGGGCATCGTCTTGACTGGCATTGAGGGCCGCGTCCAGCGTGTCGGCCAGGGATTCGTCCAGTGTGGCCAGGATGGCATCCAGGCCGGTCAGGCGGTTTTCCAGATCCGGGAAGGTCGGTTCGTCCTCGTCGGCGAAGGTGTCGCGTATCTCGGTGCGCAGCTTGTCCAGTTCGCCATGAACCTTCTGGCGTGCTGCCAGCCAGGCCAGCCTGGCCTTGGCGTAGTTCACGGCGCCTGTGGGGCTGCGGCCCTCGGATGATGGCGCGGGCGCAGCCGTGGTTGCCTGCGGGGTCGGCTTGGCCGTGCCGCCACTTGGGGCCGCGCTGTTGCCCGTGGCCTTTCGCAGGGCCGCCAGGATGCTGCGGGCGGTGTCCCACTGCGCGCCCTTGAGGGCCGAGTCGAACTGCGCGACCGACTTGCCGATGGTGTCTGCCATGGCGGGTTTCTGGGCGATCAGTGCTTTCAGCCCGTTGCCCAGGGCCTGCATCTCCTGCCTGAGTGCCAACCCTTCGACGGGGGGTGCCTGAGGCGGTTTCGAGGGCTGGGCGGGTGTTGATTCCTCCTGTCCATCGGCATCCGCGAACTCCTGGGCTTCGTCATCGACATCCTGGCCGTCTAGCTGGATGCGCACTGTGGTGTAGGGCAGGGGCTTGTTGAGTTTGAGGACGAGTTCGAGCTGCTTGCGCAGGCCGGACAGCACCTTCGATTCGATCACCAGCACAATCCGGGTGGGCTGTTCGGGGTCGGCAAAAGCCTGGCCCCAGGTTATGCGCGTGGCCTCGGAATCCTTCTGGATCAGCTTGGCCAGCGCACGACCGGTCTGCCGCGGGTGCACCAGGAAGCGATGATCGGGCGCGGTTTTGGCCAGACCTACAGCGAACTGCATCGGGCCCCGTTTGAGGCGCATCAGCCCGGCCTTCAACTGCGCCTGGTAGGCCACGGGGTCGGCCAGGCCGGTGATCTCTTCCTCGTCATCTGCATCGGACTTGCCGGCTGCGGCGGTCGGCGCGGCCTTGCCGCGATTGAGCAGGCTTTCGCGGGTGCCCGAGAGCAGGCGTGTGGCCGCCCTCAAGGCAGCGAGCGTGTTTTGCAGGGGTTCGGCTGCGGGCGACTTGCCGGCGGCCTTGAACTGCTGTTCGACCTCCTTGCGCAGTGGTGCCATCCGGTCTTCAACGGCCTCCAGGGCTTTGGTGGCCACGGCGAGGCCCTTTGCATCACCCGCTTCGGCCTTGCCATCGGCGGCTTCCAGCGCATCCAGTGCTTGGGCGAAGGGCTTGGCGGCCTTCAGGCCCTCCGGGAGTTCCTTGAGCCACCAGCGTCCTTGCAATGTGGGTGTGGTGTTCTTCTTCATGGGCGTTCCCCGATGGAGCGCCCGGCGTGCGAGGTGTGAATGGCCATGGCGATGAAGGATGGTTCGCCAGCGACAATAGCCGCATGTCCATCACTTTCCAATCCCCTGGCTTCAAGGCGCGTTGTTTTGCCGTCGTGCCCTGTGCCGGCATCGGCGAGCGGGCCGGCGTGGGCGGCCCCAAGCAGTACCACCCGGTGGCTGGCAAGGCCGTCGTGGCGCACACGCTGGCCGCTTTGGGTGCTGTGCCAAGGCTGGACGCCACCCTGGTCGTGCTTTCGCCGCAGGACACCCAGTTCGAGCTGCACGCCCCGGGGTTCGATAGCGAGCGCGGCTGGGTGGCCCGCGTAGGCGGTGCTTCACGTGCCGAAAGCGTGGCCAACGGCCTGGACGAACTGCTCGCCCGCGGCGCCCAGCCACACGATTGGGTGCTGGTGCACGATGCAGCCCGCTGCCTGCTGCGGCCCGAATGGGTCGAGCGCCTGATCGATGCCTGTGAAGGCGACGAGGTCGGCGGCCTGCTGGCCCTGCCGGTGGCCGACACGCTTAAGGCTGCCACGCCCGGGGGCGAGGGCGAGCCCCGATCAGCGAACACGGTGGACCGCGCGGCCAAATGGGCAGCGCAGACCCCGCAGATGTTCCGCCTGGGCCTGCTGCGTCCCGCCTTGGTCGGTGCCTTGAGTGATCCCGAACTGGCCGCCCGCATCACCGACGAAGCCAGCGCCATCGAGGCGCTGGGCCATCAGCCCCGCCTGGTGCCGGGTGACTTTGAGAACTTCAAGGTCACTTGGCCGGGCGATTTCGCTTTGGCGGCCCGCCTGCTGGCGACGGTGTCGCCACCGGCTTGAGCGGTGCAGCGGCTGGGCGCTTGGCGCGTTCGACCGGGGCTTTGCCGGCAGCGGATTTCGCCGTGGCAGAGGGCGCAGGGCTTGCCTTGGCGATCTTGTCACCATCGCCCGCCGACGCGGACTTGAGCGCCGCCATCACGACCGGCTTTGCCCATTCAGGGGTGCTGGCCAGGGCCACGGCATCCTGCGGTTGCTTGACCACACCGCGCCCGTCCTTGTCACGCTGCCAGTGCAGCAGCAACTGCGGCTTGGGCGCGATGCCCTTGTGCGGATCAGCCTCGGCCGTGTTGTCGTACATGCGCAGCTCGGTCAGCACCGGCAGCAATTGGATCAACTGCAGCCGGCTCTGATCGAAGCGCCGGCGGATGTCGGCCTCGGGAATGTCGTGACCACCCTTGCGCACGCGGGCCTTCACCCGTGCCAGATGATGTTCGGGGCTGGCCAGCCCCACGTACCACACACGCACCTCGAAGCCCTGGCGTGCCGCCTCTTCCAGCAGCTTGGCGAAGCTCTTGCCGCCCAGCGTGGTCTCGAAGTTGTAGTCCAGGCCCTTGGCGATGGCGTGCTGCAGCAGGCGCTTGCCTTCGTGCCAGGCCGCGCTGTTGGCCTGCGTGGCGCTCAGGTGCGGTTGCGCCCGGCGGATGGCGGCCGCGGCCTCATCAGGGTTGAAGTACTGCGCACCACGCGCCCGGATGGTGGCGCCACCGACACTGCTCTTGCCGGCGCCGTTGGTGCCGGCAAGGACGAAAAGGCGAGGGGTGTGGTCGGTGGTGGCCACGGTGCTGTCTCTCTCTTGTTGATTTATCAATAGGTTCAGGCGCACCGGGTGGTGCGCCTTGTCAGTCAGAAGGTCTTGATGACCCTGGGGGGCCGATGCTGACGTCGGCGGGCGTCAGGCCAGAGGCTGTTCAGCCCTTGGCTGCGGCCACGGCCGCCAGGCCCAGTTCGTCGGGCGATGCGTCGAAAGCATCGAGCATCGCGTCGCGGGCTGTGGGCCCCTGCATGCGCTGCAGCAGGGCGTCGAACTCATGGCTCAGCGTGTCCAGCGGCTGGGCCTGCGCATCGAGCAAGGCCTGGTAGGCATCGAGGGACAGCACCACGGCGGTGGGGCGGTCCCGCTTGGTGATGGCCACCACGCCTTGGCTGAACACCGTGTCCAGCACCTTGCCAAAGCTGTTCTTGGCCTCGGTGGCTGAAAATTCAGCCACCGGCACATCTTCGCCTCGGGGATTGCGCAGGGTCAGAGCGGTCATGATGGGACATCCGTCGTCAGTGTGTGGTCCATTTTAGCCATTTTGGTCAAAATGTCCAGCCGCGCCAGATCTCACCACGAGACTTCCTGCTCGGGGCTGGCCTTGATGCGGTGGATGGACAGGTCCGCGCCGTCGAATTCCTCTTCCTGCGTCAGGCGCAGGCCCAGCACGCGGTGCAGCAGCCCATAGACGGCAAAGCCCGTGGCCAGCGCGAAGAACACCACGATCACCGTGCCCGCCACCTGGGTGCCCAAGTGCACACCGCCGACGCCGCCCAGGGCCTCCTGCCCGAAGATGCCGGCCGCGATGCCGCCCCAGGCGCCGCACAGGCCGTGCAGCGGCCACACGCCCAGCACGTCGTCGATCTTCCACTTGTTCTGCGTGAGCGTGAACATCACGACGAAGATGGCCCCGGCGATGCCGCCCACCACCAGCGCGCCAGCGGGGTGCATCACATCGGAGCCAGCACATACGGCCACCAGCCCGGCCAGCGGGCCGTTGTAGGCAAAGCCCGGGTCATTGCGGCCCATCAGCACGGCCACCAGGGTGCCGCCGGCCAGCGCCATCAGCGAGTTCACCGCCACCAGGCCGGAGATCTTGTCGATGGTCTGCGCGCTCATCACGTTGAAGCCGAACCAGCCCACGGCCAGGATCCACGAACCCAGTGCCAGGAAGGGGATGGAGGAGGGCGGGTGAGCCGACATGGCGCCGTCTTTTCGGTAGCGGTTGCGCCGCGCACCCAGGATCAGCACGGCGGGCAGTGCTACCCAGCCGCCGAAGGCATGCACCACCAGCGAGCCGGCGAAATCATGGAAGGTGCCGCCCGTCATGCGCGTCAGCCAGTCGCCGAAGCCGAACCTGTTGGCCCACATCGCGCCTTCGCACAGGGGGTAGAACACACCGACGATGAGGGCCGTGGCGATCAGCTGCGGCCCGAACTTGGCCCGCTCGGCGATGCCGCCCGAGATGATGGCCGGGATGGCCGCGGCGAAGGTCAGCAGGAAGAAGAACTTCACCAGCGCATAGCCGTTGCCCTGGGCCAGGGTGCCGGCGCCCGCGTAGAAATCCACCCCGTAGGCCACGGTGTAGCCCACGAAGAAGTACACGATGGTGGACACGCAGAAATCCACCAGGATCTTGACCAGCGCATTGACCTGGTTCTTGCCCCGCACGGTGCCCAGTTCCAGGAAAGCGAAGCCGGCATGCATCGCGAGCACCATCACGGCGCCCAGCAGGATGAACAGCGCATCCGTGCCTTGTTTGAGTTGTTCCATCGTCGGTGAGTTGTGAAAGAGCGGATTGCGCACTGTTATGGGTTGTGTGCGCCAGCTTGGGTTGTTAATGCACTCAAATGAAGCAATATTCGCGCCCGAATTTGATGCGTATCGGGCCACTTCGGACATCTCCAAGGCACCGTGTATGCACAAATCAGGTGCTTCATGGATTGATTTGATCGTTATTGGTGCATTCGGACGTCTCCAGGGCGTCTGCGATACTGACGCCCATGACGACGCCTTCCGCACCCTCCGCTCCTGCTATTCCTGACCTGCGCATCGGGGAGGGGTGGGACACCCACGCATTGGTCACGGGCCGCCCGTTGGTGCTGGGCGGGGTGAGCATCCCGCACACCCATGGCCTGCTGGGCCATTCGGATGCCGATGCCTTGCTGCACGCGCTGACCGACGCGCTGCTGGGTGCCGCTGGGCTGGGTGACATCGGTCGCCATTTCCCGGACACGGATCCAGCCTTCAAGGGGGCCGATTCGTTCGCGTTGTTGGTCGAAGCCCGGCGCCGTGTAGGCGAGGCCGGTTGGGCGGTGGTCAACGTGGACAGCACCATCCTGGCCCAGGCGCCCAAGATGGCGCCGCACATCCCTGCCATGCGCGAGCGCATCGCGCAGGCCTTGTCGATCAGTGCCGATCAAGTCAATGTGAAGGCCAAGACGGCCGAGAAGATGGGCCCCGTAGGCGAGGGGCGTGCCATCGAGGCCCGGGCGGTGTGCCTGCTGGCCAGGGCTTGAGCGGCATCAACCTGCTCAGGGCGCCCGCTTGAGGCGGATGTGCGCCATCAGCCCGCCGCCGGGCGCATTGGCCAGTTCCAGCGCGCCACCCATGCGCTGCAGCGCCTTGTCCACGATCGCCAGGCCCAGCCCGGCGCCAGACGCCGCCGTGCGCGCCGCATCCCCCCGGAAGAAGGGCGTGGTCAGCTGCACCAGCTTTTCAGGGCTCACACCGGGCCCGTGGTCGCGCACGCTCAGGATCACCCAAGAGCCTGAGCGCGTGTAGTTCACCTCCACATTGGCCACGCCCGTGTACGTGTTGCGGCCATAGCGCCGCGCGTTCTCGAACAGGTTGCTCAGCACGCGGCCCAGTTCGGTCTCATCGGCCATCACCTTGGTGTCAATGGGCAGCTTGGCCGAGATGCGGATGCGCTTGGTGTCGCGGAACTGGCCGATGGCCTTGTCCACCACGCTGGACACGTGCACCGGCACCAGGCTGACTTCGCCTGGCCGCGCATAGTCCATGAACTTGTCGATGATGGCGTCGAGCTGGTCCACGTCGGCGGCGATGTTGCGGCGCGCCTCTTCGTCGTGCACGCTCATCTCCGCCTCCAGGCGGATGCGGGCTAGCGGTGTGCGCAGGTCGTGCGAGATGCCGGCCAGCATCACCGCGCGGTCTTCCTCCACCTTGGCCAGTTCGCGCGCCATGCGGTTGAAACCCTGGTTCACCTCGCGGATCTCGCGGGTGAGCATGGATTCATCGAGGATCGAGTCGTACTCGCCCTCGCGGATGCGGCTGGCCGCGAAGGACAGCTCCTTGAGCGGCTGGTTGATCAGCCGCGCGATGGTGGCCGAGCCCAGCACCGTGGCGATCACCGCGATGCCCACCCAGATGAACCAGGTGCGCCCCGTGAGCGGCTCCACCCGTGTCGGGTCGGCCTGCAGCCAGTAGCGGTCGCCATCGATCTGGAAGCCCACCCACAGGCCCTGCACATTGTTCACGCTGCCGGCGATCACTGTGTCCGGCCCCAGGCGCGAGCGCAACTCCGACGAGATCACCTCCGTGAAGCGGCTCACCTCGAAGCGCACGTACTGGTCCGATGGCTCGCGCGGCTTGAGCGAGATCGACTCCTGGTCGAAGATGGTCTTGATCAGGGTGACGCGGTTGATGCGGTCCGCGTACTGCAGCGCCGCGCGCGACAGGTTCACCAGCGAGGCGATCTGCTGCGCCGCCTGGATGGCGCGCGGCTCGAACTCCAGCGCGCGGAAGGTCTGCACCCACGCGACGATGCCCGCCGTCAGCAGCACGGCCAGCAGGATGAAGGTACGCCAGAACAGACTGAGGGCGAAGCGGTTGCGGGGCATTGGAATCGTTATGGAGAGGTGAACAGCTTCACGCAGGCAGGGGCGCGGTGGCCCCGTGCCTCAATCAGCTGCCACCGTCCGGCACGAACACATAGCCCACGCCCCAGACAGTCTGAATGTAGCGCGGTTGGGAAGGATCCGGCTCGATCATCTTGCGCAGTCGCGAGATCTGCACATCCAGGCTGCGGTCGAAGGGCTCGAACTCGCGGCCACGGGCCAACTGGGCCAGCTTGTCGCGCGACAGCGGCTGGCGCGGGTGGCGCACCAGGGCCTTGAGCATGGAGAACTCGCCCGTGGTCAGCGAGATCGGTTCGCCTTCCTTGCTCAGGCGGCGCAGTGCCAGGTCGAACTCGAAGGGCCCGAACAGCACGGTCTGGGCTTCCTTGGCCGGGGCGCCGGGGGCCTCGGGGGAAGGGCGGCGGCGCAGCACGGCGTGGATGCGGGCCAGCAGCTCGCGGGGGTTGAAGGGCTTGGGCAGGTAGTCGTCCGCGCCCACTTCCAGGCCGACGATGCGGTCCACGTCCTCGACCTTGGCGGTCAGCATGATGATGGGCGTGACGTCGTTGGCCGCGCGCAGGCGGCGGCAGATCGACAGACCGTCTTCACCGGGGAGCATCAGGTCCAGCACGATCAGGTCGACGGTCTCGCGGGTGAGCAGGCGGTTCAGGGCCTTGGCGTCTTCCGCGAGCAGCACCTCGAAGCCTTCCTGGCTCAGGTAGCGGCGCAGCAGATCGCGGATGCGGGCATCGTCGTCCACCACCAGAACACGGTCGTGGCGCTGATTGGCGTTAGGAGTCATGGTTATCGTCCTCAGCGAAATTTGTAACAGAGACGATTTTGAACAGTTTGACGGGTCGTTTTCAGCCATCTGACCTCTTGTTACAAATCTTGCCGATGGGTAAGAAATGCGTACGTTGTCGGCAGGGACATCGTCTGGCGCGTTAGTCTGGGGTGTTCGTCACACAGAAAAGGACCCTTCTCGATGACTTCCAGCCGCCGTTTCGATGCACAACCTGCCCGCGTTCTTGCCGCATCTTCAGCATCCGCACCGCGTTCGCGGCGCCAGGCTTTTGCTGCCGCCACCGTGGCGCTTCTCGTGGGCGCCGCTGCCCTGAGCGCCACCCGGGCTGATGCGCAGACCGTGGTCACCGAGCGTCGCAACGCCGTGTCCTTCTCGGCCACCGCCACGCAAGAGCTCACGCAGGATCTGCTGATCGTCACCCTGCAGGCCAACAAGGATGGCGCCCAGGCCTCCGAGGTGCAGGCCGGCCTCAAGCAACAGCTCGACGCAGCGCTGACCGAGGCCCGCAAGGCCGTGCAGCCCAATGGCGCACTGGAGGTGCGCACCGGCTCCTTCTCCATCCACCCGCGCTACACCAACCAGGGCAAGGTCAATGGCTGGCAGGGGCAAGCGCAACTGGTGATCCAGGGTACCGACATGGCGCGCATCGCGCAGACCGTGGGCCGCCTGAACCAGCTCAACGTGGTCAACGTGCGCTACGACCTGTCGCGTGCACTGCGTGAGCAGTACGAGTCGCAGGTCACGGCCCAGGCCATCGCGGCCTACCGCGCCAAGGCGGTGGATGTGGCCAAGGCCTTCGGCTTTGCCAACTACACGCTGGGCGAGGTGAACATCCAGGCCGGTGAGGGCTTCGAAAACCGCCCCGTGCCGATGATGATGAAGGCCGCCCGCGCCGAGGCCGCCGATTCGGCCCCGCTGCCGGTCGAGCCGGGCAAGGGCACCGTCACAGTGACGGTGTCAGGCTTGGTCGTCCTCGCGCCCTGACGAGGCCATTGGCCGCCCCGCTGTGCTGGGGTGGCCTCCCACGGCTGGCGTGGGCGCCGACGGATCCCGCCAGTGCCCCTGCTGCAAGATCTGGTACGGCTTGAACGAGGCTTTGTAGGCCATCTTGGGGCTCTTCTCGATCCAGTAGCCCAGGTAGGCGTAAGGCAGCCCCAACTGACGGGCCTGCTGGATCTGCCACAGGATGTTGTAGGTGCCGTAGCTGGCGTGCGGGTCCGGATCGTAGAAGGTGTAGACCGCCGACAGCCCGTCGTTGAGGATGTCCAGGATCGACACCATGCGCAGCGTGCCGGGCTGCCCCGGCGTGCCGGGATCGCGGAACTCCACCAGACGCGAGTTGACGCGGCTTTGCAGCAGGAACTGCGTGTACTGATCGACCGAATCCTGGTCCATGCCGCCGCCACTGTGCCGGCTGGCCTGGTAGTTCAGGTACAGGCGGTAATGCTCCGGCGTGAAGCACAGGCGTGACACGCGCGTTTCAAGGTCCTGGTGTGCCTTCCAGGCACGGCGCTGGCTGCGGCTGGGCTGGAACTGCTCTGCCGGCACACGCAGGGGGATGCAGGCCTGGCACCCGTCGCAGTACGGGCGGTAGGTGAACATGCCGCTGCGCCGAAACCCGCTGGACACCAGCCCCGAGTAAACATCGGCGTTGATCAGGTGGCTGGGCGTGGCCACCTGCGACCGGGCCGTCTTGTCCCCCAGATAGCTGCAGGGGTAGGGCGCCGTCGCATAGAACTGCAGTGACGCCAGGGGCAGGTCTTTGAGGTGTGTCACGGCAACAAGGGCGACTCAGGGCTCGAAGCAGGGGGCTCGGTCAACTGGGACCAGAAGGAATCATCATAGGCCCAAACCTCGGGTCTGGGGTGGTCCACGACCTGTTTCAGGTGCGCTTCAAAGCGTTCCCGTGACCAAGGCACGGCCCCGAGCGATGCCAGGTGCTCCGTCTGCTGCTGGCAGTCGATCACATCGATGCCGTTGGCCCGGCAGAAGCACACCAGCGCGGCCAGCGCGATCTTGGAGGCATCCGTGCGGTGGGCGAACATCGACTCGCCGAAGAACATGCGTCCCACGTTGACGCCGTACAGCCCGCCGGCCAGTTCGCCATCGATCCAGGTCTCGAACGAATGGACCTGCCCGGCGAGATGCCAGTGCCCGTAGGCCTCCTGGATGGCCGGCACGATCCAGGTGCCGTCCTGGCCATCACGGGGCTTGTCGGCGCAGGAGCGGATCACGGTGGGGAAATCGTTGTCGATGCGCAGTTCACAGCCGGGCGTGCGGCGAAAGCGCGCGATGGTTTTGCGCAGCGAGCGCGACAGCTTGAACTGAGACACCGGCAGCACCATGCGCGGTGCGGGCGACCACCACATCACCGGCTGGCCCGGGCCGAACCACGGGAAGATGCCGCGCCGGTAGGCCGCCTGCAGACGCTCGATGGTCAGCTCGCCTCCGGCGGCCAGCAAACCGGGTGCGTCAGTCTCCGGTCCAAGCGCGCGGCGCGTGTCCGGAAAAGGTGAGTGAGCCTGTAGCCAATCGATCATGGGTGACAAGCATAAACACAAGCAAAAAAAAGCCCGGTGGCAAGCCACCGGGCCTTAAGGTACCTTGAATGAGGATCGGAGGTACCGAGGAGACAACCTTTCAGGGAGTACCGCTTGTCCAGAGCGGCATCCTTGGGAGTCCGCAGACTCCCGTAAAGTTCCCGGGCTTGCTCAGGCCGTCTTGCGGGGCTTGGCGGCTTGCGTGGCCTTCACGGCGGTGTTGGTGATGGCCTGGAAGTTGGCTTCGGCCACGTCAGCGGCTTGCTTGGCAGCCTTCTGCACGGAGTCGAAAGCGTTGTTGGCGGCGGCCACGGCCGACTTCACCAGCACAACGGCGTTCTCGGTGCCGGCAGGTGCGTTCTTGACGGCGTTGTCCACCACCGACAGGAACTTCTTTTGGGCTTCGGCGGCTTGTGTTTCGGCCAGTTTGCTCACTTCGGAGCTGGTGGAGGCAGCGATGTCGTAGACGTGGCGGCTGTAGGCAGCGACCTTCTCGGCATTGGGTTGCAGCAGGGCGCTTTGCAGGGCGACCAGTTCCTGGGCATCCTTGACGGACAGCACGGCGCGGGTGTGGTCGGCAACCTCGTCCAGCGTGGTCTTGGCCGTTTGCAGGTTCAACTCGACCAGCTTTTCAACGCCTTCGAAAGCCTTCTGACCCAGCGTGAACAGGGTTTCGATGTTGGCTTTGTGGGTGGCCAGCAGTTGTTCGGCAGTCAGCATCTTGAATCTCCATCGTCAGTCAATGAGTGGATTGCTTGGCGACTAGCGGTCGATACTTCTGAAGGCCGCTATGTTGCGCTGCAACATGGTTCGAAGTATTGGGGAAGCAGGCGCACATTGCAAGCGTCTTTTGTGCGCTGCAACATTGATTAGATTGATTGATCTAAATGGCCTTCGCCTACACTGGCGCCCTTGCGCCACGCGCCCCCGCTCAACCCAATCTTCAAACCATCACGCACCGCACACCATGAGCCTGCTGAATGTCACCCCCGGGTCGAAGGCCCCCGACGTCTTCAACGTCATCATCGAGATCTCTGCCAATGCCGCCCCCGTCAAGTACGAGGTGGACAAGGACAGCGGCGCCGTGTTCGTGGACCGCTTCATGGGCACGGCCATGCACTATCCCTGCAACTACGGCTACGTGCCCCAGACCCTGGCACCCGATGGTGACCCGGTCGACGTGCTGGTGGTGACCCCGTTCCCGCTGCCCCCTGGCGTGGTGGTGGCCGTGCGCCCCCTGGGCATCCTGAAGATGGAAGACGAGGCTGGTGGCGACTCCAAGCTGGTGGCTGTGCCGACCGAGAAGCTGTGCCCCATGTACAAGAAGATCCAGGCCCTGGAAGACCTGCCCGAGCTGCTGCTGTCCCAGATCAAGCACTTCTTCGAGCACTACAAGGACCTGGAGCCCGGCAAGTGGGTGAAGGTGGTCGGCTGGGCCGGCAGCGACGAGGCCAAGGAAGAAGTCCGCTCCGGTCTGGAAGCCGTCAAGAAGGCCTGATCGGTTTTCTGGCTCTCCATGAAGAAACCGCCCCGAGGGGCGGTTTTTCTTTGGGCGCGCGAAGTGTGTTCACTCCACCGTGGGGATCACCTCGGCCAGCGTGCTCACGATCTGGTCGATCTGGCTGTCGTTGATGATCAGCGGTGGCGAGATGGCGATGTTGTCGCCTGCGGCGCGCAGCAGCACGCCCTTGTTCCAGGCGCCCAGGAACACCTCGAAGGCGCGGCGGCCCGGTGCGGCGCCTGGCCGTGGCGCGAACTCCAGCGCGGCCACCAGCCCGGTGTTGCGGATGTCCACCAGGTTGGGCAGGCCCTTGAGCGTGTGGATCGCCGACTGCAGCTTGGCCTCCATCTTTGCCGCGCGGGTCAGCAGGTTCTCTTCGGCATAGGTGTCCAGCGTGGCCAGGGCGGCGGCGCAGGCCATCGGGTGGCTGGAGTAGGTGTAGCCGTGCGGCAGCTCGATGCCGGGCGGGCCCTGCATGAAGGCGTCGTGGATCTCCTGCTTGGTGAAGACCACGCCCATCGGGATGGTGCCGTTGGTGACGCCCTTGGCGGCGGTGATGATGTCCGGCACCACGTCGTAGTGCTGCGCGGCGAACGGCGAGCCCAGGCGGCCAAAGCCTGTGATCACCTCGTCGAAGATCAGCAGGATGCCGTGCTTGTCGCAGATCTGGCGCAGGCGCTGCAGGTAGCCCTTGGGCGGCAGCAGCACGCCGGTGGATCCGGCCATAGGCTCGACGATCACGGCGGCGATCGTGGAGGCGTCGTGCAGCGTGACCAGGCGCTCCAGGTCATCGGCCAGTTCGGCGCCATGCTCGGGCTGCCCGTGCGTGAAGGCATTGCGCTGCAGATCGTGCGTGTGGCGGATGTGGTCCACGCCAGCCACGTGCGTGCCGAAGATCTTGCGGTTGGGCCCCATGCCGCCCACCGCCGTGCCCGCGAAGTTCACGCCGTGGTAGCCACGCTCGCGGCCGATCAGGCGCGTGCGCTGAGCCTCGCCGCGCATGCGGTGGTAGCCAATGGCGATCTTCAGCGCGGTTTCAACTGACTCGGAACCCGAGTTCGTATAGAAGACTCGGTTCAGGCCCGGCGGCGCCAGCTCCACCAGGCGCTCGGCCAATTCGAAGGCCAGTGGGTGTGCCATCTGGAAGGGCGGTGCGAAATCCAGCGTGGCGGCCTGGCGGGCGATGGCCTCCACGATGCGGGGCTGCGCATGGCCGGCGTTCACGCACCACAGGCCAGCGGTGCCATCCAGCACCTCGCGGCCCTCGGGCGTCCAGTAATGCATGCCTTCGGCTCTGGAGAGCAGGCGAGGGTTTTGCTTGAAATCCCGGTTGGCCGTGAACGGCATCCAGAAAGCATCCATGCGGGGCGTGGTCATCTTGGCTCCTTGGCGAATCGAATGTGCTTACCCCTTACCTTAGGCCCGATTGATGACCAATGCCTGACGCGGGACATCGTGGTTTGCCCGAGGGTTTGTGCCTGTCGGCAACGGATTTCGCGTGTCCGCAATGTCAAAGACCCGCCAAAGATCCCCGCGTTTGAAGGATCAAGTCTTATATAAGACACAAGTCTTCCCCAACCGAGGGGAAACCAGCTACACTGCGAGCCTTCTTTCTTAGCACCTCCCACCAACCCCGGAGATCGTCATGACTCAACTCACCCGTGAACAGCAAATCGCTGCCCTGGAAAAGGACTGGGCCGAAAACCCCCGTTGGAAGCTCGTCAAGCGCGGCTACTCCGCTGCTGACGTGGTTCGCCTGCGCGGCAGCCTGCAGCCCGAGTACACGCTGGCCAAGCGCGGCGCTGAAAAGCTGTGGGAGAAGGTCAATGGCGGCGCCAAGAAGGGCTACGTGAACGCTTTCGGCGCCATCACCGCCGGTCAAGCCATGCAACAGGCCAAGGCTGGCCTGGAAGCCGTGTACCTGTCGGGCTGGCAAGTCGCCGCCGACGGCAACACCTCCGAAACCATGTACCCCGACCAGTCGCTGTACGCGTACGACTCGGTGCCCACGATGGTTCGCCGCATCAACAACACGTTCAAGCGTGCTGACGAAATCCAATGGTCGCGTGGCATCAACCCCGGCGACGAAGGTTTCGTGGACTACTTCCTGCCCATCGTCGCTGACGCTGAAGCCGGTTTCGGTGGTGTCCTGAACGCCTTCGAACTGATGAAGAACATGATCGCTTCGGGCGCCGCTGGCGTTCACTTCGAAGACCAGCTCGCCGCTGTCAAGAAGTGCGGTCACATGGGTGGCAAGGTGCTGGTTCCTACGCAAGAAGCCATCGAAAAGCTGATCTCGGCTCGTTTCGCTGCTGACGTGATGGGCGTGCCCACCATCGTTCTGGCCCGTACCGACGCTGAAGCCGCCAACCTGATCACCTCCGATCACGACGCGAACGACAAGCCCTTCCTGACGGGCGAGCGCACGCAAGAAGGCTTCTACCGCGTCAAGAATGGCCTGGAGCAATCCATCAGCCGCGGCGTCGCCTACGCTCCCTACGCCGACCTGGTGTGGTGTGAAACCGGCGTGCCCGACATCGGCTTCGCCCGTGAATTCGCGCAAGCCGTGCACGCCAAGTGCCCGGGCAAGCTGCTGTCGTACAACTGCTCGCCTTCCTTCAACTGGAAGAAGAACCTGGACGACAAGCAGATCGCCAAGTTCCAGCAAGACCTGTCGGACCTGGGCTACAAGTACCAGTTCATCACGCTGGCTGGTATCCACATCAACTGGTACAACACGTTCCAGTTCGCTCACGCTTACGCCCGCGGCGAAGGCATGAAGCACTACACCGAAATGGTGCAAGAGCCCGAATTCGCAGCTCGCGAGAAGGGCTACACCTTCGTGTCGCACCAGCAAGAAGTGGGCGCTGGCTACTTCGACGACGTGACCACCGTGATCCAAGGCGGCTCGTCTTCCGTCAAGGCCCTGACCGGCTCGACCGAAGAAGACCAGTTCCACTGATCTTCGCTTCGATGAGGCTGCGACAAACGGCCTTATCCGGAGAACAAAGGCACCCCTTGGGGTGCCTTATTCATTTCAACCCAGCGGCCAGATTGCAGGGTGCTGTATCCCCCGGCATCGGGGGTTGTGTTCTTGCGTCATCTACAAGCCGATTGGTTGAGTGCTTCCCCCGGAATGTAAAAAAAGTGCGTGATTTTTTTCAAGATATGGCTACATTGTCTGCATGGAGGGGTGGTTCCAATGTCCGGAAAGCCGCACACTGAGATGTGCGCGATCTGGTGAAGTCTTGGGATCGACCGGTTCAATTCGATACCCTTAAGAGGTTCACCATGCCAGTCAATGACATCCTGAAAATGATGTTGGTGTTCGTGCATTTCTTTGCCAGCGCAGTCGCCGTGGCAACGATCCTGCGAACCGATTTCCTCATTCTTTCGTACTACACGAGTCCATTGACACGCAAGGCGGTAGATCGCATCCACGGCGCCAAGTCGGTGGTGAGTGCGTCGCTGATCGTGTTGTGGGTGTCGGGCCTGGCGATCTGCCTGCAGGGCTATCTGAGCGATCCGGCCTACCTGCTCAACCAGAAGCTGTGGCTCAAGGTGATGGTGGTGCTCACGCTCACGCTCAATGGCTGGTTCCTGCATCGGTTTGCCTTTCATGGCATCCAGCGTGGCGCACGTTTGTGCGAGGCGATGCCGCATCAGCGTGCGGTGCTGGTGCTCATGGCCACCATCAGTTCCAGCAGCTGGATCTTCGCGTGCTTCCTGGGCATTGCCCGGGCGCTCAACAACAAGCACAACTTCACGGGGCTGGTCAGCCTCTATCTGTTGATGCTGGGAGTGTCGCTGGTGAGTGCCTTGGTGCTGACCCATCTGCTGACGCGCATGGCGGGCAGCGGGTCGCGTGATGCGCAGCGCTGGCAGGCTCGAGTCAAGGCCTTCAAGCATCGGCTGGATGCCGGGCAGGAGAGCGAGCTGCAGGTGTGATGCGCGACTGGGAGGTGAGGGCGCTGATGGTGCCCCGGGCCGGGATCGAACCGGCACGCCCCTTTACAGGAAGCGGCGGATTTTAAGTCCGCAGTGTCTACCAATTTCACCACCGGGGCATGATCGGCGCAGTCAGCACAGTGTAGCGGTGAACATCAAAAATTTTTGCTGCGACTTGCGAATCGAGCTGAAATCGATGTATAGTCTAGGTCTTCGCTGATCACTGCCTGCAGCAAGGCAAGTTGCAAAGAGCTTAAGCTCATGAAACGGTGGTGATCGCTGTGATATCAGCGAAGGCATGCGGGATTAGCTCAGTTGGTAGAGCGATACCTTGCCAAGGTATAGGTCGAGAGTTCGAGCCTCTTATCCCGCTCCAAATTATGATCTACAGACTTCTACTGACGTCTGTAAGTCATTGAAAAAAGGGGCTTCGGCCCCTTTTTCCATTCCAGCGAGCGCCACGGAAATCCACCCACAGCTACCGTTTTTGAGTGACCAATTGAGGCACAAGAATACGGGTGGGACGGCTACCGGATAGTTGCTGGGGCTGAGCGGGAACCATGACGAGCATAGGGCCTAAGTCATTACTTAGGAGCCTCGAAATGGCACTCTCTGATCTGACCGTCCGGCAGGCAAGAACCACCGGAAAACGCTACACCCTCTCCGATAATGACTGCCTGGGCCTGATGGTCTCTGCTGCAGGCGGTAAGTCGTGGATGTTTCGCTACTACTGGCTGGGCAAGCAAAAACGTATGTCCCTGGGCGGATATCCTGCCCTCAGCTTGCGCGAGGCCCGCGCCGAGCGGGATAAGGCCCAAGCCCTGCTTGCCAGGGGGGTTGATCCGCAAATCGAGCGTGACCAGCGCCGGCACGCGGCCAAATTGGCGGGTGAATACACCTTTAGGAACGTTTTTGATGCCTGGGTCGAGCATCGCCGCAAGGAACTCAAGGAAGGCCGCCAGAGCACCCTGTCGCAGATTCTGCGCATCTTCAACAAGGACGTGCTGCCCGCCTTAGGGAAGATGTCGATCTACGACATTCGCCGCCCTCAGCTCCTGGGAGTTCTGGCGGCGATCGAGAAGCGCAAAGCGTTCACCACCGCCGAGAAGGTTCGCACCTGGTTCAACCAGATGTTCCGCTATGCCTTGGTCGTTGCCGAGGGCTTGGAGGTCAACCCTGCTGCTGACCTGGATGTGGTGGCCGAACCCAAGCCCCCGGTGACCCACAATCCCTATCTGCACCTGCCCGAGATGCCCGAGTTCCTTCAGAAGCTTCGGCTCTACACCCCCCGCGGCTGGCAGACCCAGCTTGGTGTGCGGCTGCTGTTGTTAACTGGGGTGCGGACGGGCGAATTGCGGCTGGCCGAGCCTGAGCAGTTCGACCTCGACCGCGGCTTGTGGATCATCCCGCCACAATTCGTCAAGCAGCTCCAGGACGAAATGCGCAAGGCCGGTAAGCGGCCGCAGGACGTGCCGCCCTACATCGTGCCCCTCTCTCTGCAGGCCATCGAGATCGTGCGCTATCTTCTGAGCGCGATGCGGCCGGCGCAGAAGTACTTGTTGGCTCATACCAGCGAACTCAAGAAGCGCATCAGCGAAAATACGCTGAACAAGGCCTTGCAGCTCATGGGTTACGAGGGGCGCCTGACCGGGCACGGCATCCGCGGCACCATCTCGACGGCGCTCAACGAAATCGGCTATCCGAAAATTTGGGTGGATGCACAGCTATCGCACTCCGACCCCAACAAGGTCAGCTCGGCCTACAACCACGCCAAATACGTGGAGCCGAGGCGCCGGATGATGCAGGACTGGGCCGATCGCCTCGACCTGCTCGAACAGGGCGAGGTAGAAGCTGCGAGCGCACACCTGACCATCCGCATCGATGGGGTGCCTGCGATGGCAGAAGTGGAAGAGGCGGTGGGTGCGGCCCCCATCGTGGCCGAGCCCCCTGTGCCCGGCGTGCAGTCCCTTGTCGCAACGCCCATTGTCGTCACTTCGAGCAGCGGCGGAATCACGTTCCGGAGACTGTCGCATCTGCCGCCGCCTCCGGTGCATGTCCCAGAGCCGGAAGTGTCCGCGATCCAGCGCGAGCGCGAGGAAATGCTGGCTATCTATGAGTCGCCGAACAGCCTGCCGGTCCCGTTGTTCGGCAAGCTGGCCGGGAAGTCCAAGGACCAGATCAACCGCGAACTGAAAGCCGGAAAGTTGCTGGCTATCAGCCTTGGCAATCGGGGACAGCGTGTTCCGGACTGGCAACTGGTGCCGCTCAAACACAGGCTGGCCCAGGTGCTCATGAACCAGTGCCCGCACGCGGATTCTTGGGGACTTTACCGCATGCTGACCCAGCCGCACCCTGACCTGGGCGATCGCGCCGCCATCGATGCGGTCACGCCGACCAACGTGCCGGCGATCGTACGGGTCATCATGGGCGACTACCAGCATCACGAGGATGTGCCCAAGGCCGTCGCCCCGCAGCCCGTCCCGGAAGATGTGCGGCAGAGCGTTCGTAGGCTAGTGGACAGCGCTGTGGTGATCGAGGGAACCTAATCCACGGGTCAGCCTATGGCCGGGATGACGCTTCCGGCCGTAGGCCCATCACCTTGCACCTTCCCCAGCAATCTGTAGCGCTCTACGCTCGAACCGCTTGGCAGCAGAATCGGCTTGCGCGTGGGGCCGTTGGAGGTACGTCACGATATTGTAGGGGCCATCGGCGAGCGGTCGCATGCCGATCCCCCATTGATGGGCACGCTCGATGCGCGATTGCGCGCATACGCCGATGCCGTAGCCGGATGAGACCCACAGCGCCATCATCTCGAATG
Source organism: Aquabacterium sp. (assembly GCF_049274795.1). Classification (GTDB taxonomy): domain Bacteria; phylum Pseudomonadota; class Gammaproteobacteria; order Burkholderiales; family Burkholderiaceae_C; genus Aquabacterium. The sequence continues at coordinate 26,447 of NZ_JBASTH010000086.1, read as the reverse complement.
AAGTTGCAGACAGGATGTTCTCTTGGTCCACTGGCATGAGGGAGGCCAACCTCTCGTCCAGCAAGGGGCAAGCCTCCACCCGCCAGCGATAGATTGGATAATCCTGAAGATCTGAGATGGTGAGCTTCGCCTGGTTAACTAAGCGGGACCGCGGTGGTATCGCAACGGCCATGCTTTCGCACCATAGCCTCCGGCTACTCGTCAGGTGATCCCCCGCACCGCTAAGAGATAGTCCCGCGTCGTAGCGGCCCTCCTGCAGGCCCGTCATCAACTCTTGATCCGAAACTTCACGCACGGCCATCGCGACGCCCGGCTCCTGCGCTCGCTGCAGTGCAAGCAGCGCCGACAGCCGTGAAGACGGTACACCTGGCGCTATGGCGAGTGTGAAATTCGGGGGCGGACTGATGACGTCATGCATGGATACCCCCAAAGAGGCGGCGGGAGGGGATCGAAAAGATCTACCGACATCATACTAAAGAGATATCTTTAACGTGGTTAAAGATCAGTGATTCCATGACGCTTCTGCGAATGCAGAAGCGCACTATTCGGCCTGGACGGCCCGCCGGAGTAACCACCTATGAGTCCGCACCGGCGTTGGCGTTCGGGCAAGCGGTGCGAGCCGCTCGCCTGGATCAGGGGATTGCTCAGGATGAGTTCGCGGGCTTGGCGGGGATCGCGCGTTCGCACATGGGCAAGATTGAGCGCGGCGAGCACATGCCGACACTCGCTCTCATTCTAAAAATTTCCCTGGCTCTCAAGATCAGCTCGGCCGAACTGATGACGGCCACGGAGCGCAACCTCTACCTTCAGGGCGATGCGTGACGCCGGGTGTGGCGCAGGCGCCGTAGCTAATCGCTCTTTGGCGAACGCAAACGCTCGATGAAGCGCTCTACGGGAACGGATAGTCCGCTACCGCCTTCGGGCCGAAGCAGGTAGGTGATGATGACGGCCGAATCGAGCGCCAACGGCCGGATCACCACGTCGGGACGTTGGCATACCGCGATTCGGGTCGCCGTTGCGAAGCCGATGCCGTAACCAGCTCCGACCAACGTGAGCATCATGTCCAGCGACGAGACATGCTCAACGATGGTGGACTCGCGCTCCAGGGGATGTAGCAGCCGGGTCAATTCGCGGCAGTAGCCCTCGCAAAGCTGCGGATCGCACATCACCAGCGGGTAACTCACGAGTTCACGTAGCGACACTTCCTTGTGGGCCAGCAACGGGTGCCGGATCGGCAAGGTCACCACCAGCGGGTCCTGCCAGATGGGCTCCGTCACCAGTCCGTCGCCGACGTCCGCAGTGTGTGCGAAACCGATCGCGAAGTCGCCGGATCGCAGCCCCCGCAACTGTTCCGCCAGGGTGACCTCGGAGAGCCGTATTTCGATCTCCGGCTCCTCCTGGCGGCACAGGGCAAGAAGTGCAGACAGCCGCGGGTCGATGGCGCCATCGGAGATGGCGATGCGCACGCTGCCTCTTAGGCCTGCGGCGATCGCCCTGACGTTTTCTCGTGCCTGCTCCAGGTTGGTGAACAGCCGGCGAATGTCCTGAAGGAAGGTGGTACCCGCTGGCGTCAACCGCGTTCCCCGCCGATCGCGGTCAAAGAGCAGCACCCCCAGTTCGTCTTCCAATTCCTTGATCGTGCGGGACAGCGGCGGCTGCTCGATGTGCAAGCGCTCCGCAGCACGGGTGAAATGCAGCTCTTCGGCGAGAGCCACGAAGCAGCGCAAATGACGAAGTTCCATGGGCACGTCCTTCAGCAATCCTGGTCATTGGGTTGGCCACGGCGCATTGCTGCCGAAGTGCGCTTAGAGGGGGCGAGGTAGTGCTGGGTCCCTCTTCAGGGCGAGGAAAAAGGCCATCGGTGTATCTGAATAAGAATACATATGTTCATGTATTAACTCAAGTCAAGAGTGGTAGCAACTGTTTCGGAACGTGACGCCGAACCCAACCCGCTCAATGCTTGAGCGGCTAAGGCCGTACTGACGCCAAAGTAGCGCGAGCCCACAGAGGGGCTCGCGAGATGTAGGACCGAAGGCGCTCTGCCTTCATGGAAAAGCCCAAATCAGGCCGGGTTGATTTCCAACGAGCCACGGTTGATCTGGTCGCGTTCCATCGACTCGAACAAGGCGCCGAAGTTTCCTTCGCCGAAGCCCTCGCGGTAGTTGCCCTTGCGCTCGATGAACTCGAAGAACACCGGGCCAAGCAGCGGCTCGGAGAATATCTGCAGCAGCAGGCGGGGCTGGCCGCCTTCGGTCGTGCCGTCGAGCAGAATGCCGCGCGCCTGCAACTCGGGCACGGGCTGGCCATGGCCGGGCAGGCGCTTTTCCAAGTTTGCGTAATAGATGTCGTTGGGGGCGGTCAGCAGCGGGATACCGGCCATCTGCACGCGGTCGAGCGCATCGAGTAGGTTGTCGCACAGCAGGGCGATGTGCTGGATGCCCTCGCCGCTGAACTGCATCAAGAATTCCTCAATCTGGCCGCCGCCCTGGCGTGCTTCCTCGTTCAGCGGGATGCGGATCAGGCCGTCCGGCGCGCTCATCGCCTTGGAAGCCAGGCCGGTGTACTCGCCGTTGATGTCGAAGTAGCGGATCTCCTGGAAGTTGAAGAACTTCGTGTAGAAGTCGGCCCAGTACGTCATGCGGCCGCGATAGACGTTGTGTGTGAGGTGATCGACGATCGAGAAGCCGTGGCCTTTGGGACGGCGATCCACACCGGGTAGGAATTCGAAGTCGATGTCGTAGATGGACTTGCCGTCCTCGAAGCGATCGATCAGGTGCAGCGGCGCGCCGCCGATGCCCTTGATCGCCGGTAGGCGCAACTCCATCGGGCCAGTGGGAATGTCCATCGGCTGCGCGCCCAGCTCCAGCGCGCGGTGGTAGGCCTTGTGCGAATCCTTGACGCGGAACGCCAGCCCGCAGGGGCTGGGGCCGTGCTCGCCCGCGAAATACGCCGCCTGGCTTTTAGGCTCGCGGTTGACGATGAAGTTGATGTCGCCCTGGCGGTAGAGCGATACGTCCTTGGAGCGATGCCGGGCCACCTCGGTGAAGCCGAGCTTCTCGAACAGCGGCTCCAGCACGCCGGGCGTCGGCGAGGCGAACTCGACGAATTCAAAGCCGCACAGGCCCATCGGGTTGTCAAAAAGGTCGGTCATCAGGGGTGTCTCTCTTGGGTTTGGGGTGGAAATCTGGACACCCTAGATGGTAAGAAAAAGCCCGCACATCATTTCTGCAAAATCAATTGCAAATAGACTTCTTGATGCCTGATTCCTGCGTGGTGAAAGAAATGAGCACAGAAATAGTCCTTGATGGTACGGATAGACGCCTTATTGATGCATTGCAACGCAATGGAAGGTCCACCTTCGACGAACTGGCCGAACACGCAAGCCTGTCGTCCTCGGCCACGCTGAGGCGGGTGCGCCGCCTCGAAGAGGCTGGCGTCATCGCCGGCTATGTGGCCCTGGTGCACCCCGAACGCATCGGCCTCACCCTCACGGCCTACCTGAACGTGCGCCTCGAAAAGCACTCTGATTCGCACAAGCGCAACCCCATGGACGTGTTCCGCGCGTCGGTTCAGAACTGGCCCGAGGTGGTGGAGTGCCACGCGCTGACCGGCGACATGGACTACCTGTTGCGGGTGGTCGTCAGAGATATGGCCCACTACTCCCGCTTCGTGCTCGATACGCTGCTCAAGCACCCCAGCGTGCAAGACTGCAAGACCAGCTTCGTGCTGGACCGCGTGAAGAGCACCACGGCCTTGCCCCTATGAACATTCGGCAGGTTGGTGTGGCGGGGATGCAAATAGCGCTTGACCTTCCAACCGTGGCAAGGATCAAACTTTAAGCATCCCAACCCGAAAGGAGTTTTCCATGCAATTCCATCTCGAAGACATGACCTGCGGCGGCTGCGCCCGCACTGTGACGAAAACGATCCAAACGATCGACCCCAACGCCAAGATCGTTACGGACCCGCCGACCCGCCGTGTCGAGGTCCAGACCTCGGCCTCGCAAGAGCAGATCGCCGCGGCCCTGAGCGAAGCTGGCTTCCCGCCGCGCGCGCAGTAACACCGCGTCGTGGCCGGCATGCACACAGGACGGCCGATGCGAGCACGTGCGCTGCGCCATATCTGGCGCGGCGCTCAGTGCATCCCAAGGTAGGCGACCTTGGCCCACATCCACAGGGCCATCGCCACCATCATCAGGTTCTCGGTCAGGGACACGAAGTCCAGCGGCACGTTGCTGTCCCCGCCCACGCAGGCGCACTTGAGTTCCCGGCGATCGACATAGACCGCCTTGAAAACCGACACGGCCCCGACGGTCCCGATGAACAGCGCCAACGGAATCGACACCCACATCCCCACGCCCGCGACCATCAGGACGCCTGCGATGGCCTCCGCGAACGGGTAGAAATAGGCATACCGAACCCAGCGCTTGGCCAGCAGGTCGTAGTTGAGGAACATCGTCGCGAAGCCGTCCACGTCCTTGAGCTTCTGCAGCGCCAGGAGACACATGGCAAAGGCCACGAGCCACTCTGCCGCCTGAATGCTCCAGAGCTGGCCGAAGGCCGCCCAGCTCGCCGCCAGCGCCATCGCGGCCGCCATGGCGAACAGCGCGATCACAGGGGTGTAGGTCACGGCGTTCTTGTCCTTCACGGACATGCCGAAGAATTTGCGTAGGTCGTCGTAGCCGCCCACGCGCCGCCCGTTTATGAAGACCTGGGGCGTGGTCTCGACGCCATGCTCCTTCTTGAACGCATCCGTCTGCTCGCGGCTCGCCAAGTGTTTGTCCTCGACCTCGTAGCCCTTGCGTTTGAGCAGATCGAGCGACTTCAGCCCGTAGGGGCAGGTATGGCCGGGCATGACCATTCGGTAGAGCGTGGCTAGCTTGGGCGCAGACATGCAGGACTTCTCCTGTGTGACTTTCCATGGGCCGGCCGTCACGGATTTAAGGACGTTGATGACCTTTCCAGCCTAACCGACGACCGTGCAAAGGGAGTGTAGACACCTGGCTCGCGGGTTGGTCTGGCCCACGGGTTGGTTATCTGGCTGCAATGCCGTCAGTCCTCCATCTGCCAGAGCAACCCTGCCGCAGGCCGGTGCGCCTGAGGCAGCACGCAGGCTCCTAGTGGTTCTCCTTGGCATGGTTGATCGTGTACTTGGGGATCTCGACGGTCAGGTCTTCGGTCGCAACGATGGCCTGGCAGCTCAGCCGCGACTGCGCCTCCAGTCCCCAGGCCCGGTCGAGCAGATCATCCTCGCACTCCTCGACTTCGTTTAGAGAATTAAACCCCTTGCGCACGATGCAGTGACAGGTCGTGCAGGCACAGCTCATGTCGCAGGCATGCTCGATCTCGATGCCGTTGTCCAGCAGGGCCTCGCAGATCGAAGTGCCTGCTGGCACGTTCAGTTCGGCTCCCTCGGGAGCCAGTTCAGGATGGGGCAAGACTGTGATTTTGGGCATATCTCTCCTGGCTGCTCAGTGCGCACGCGGCTTTTTTCCTGCTGCGTTGGCTCGCGCGCGGCGCGGCACTGCGCCAGTGCGCGCTTCGGGCTTGTTGTCACTGGTATCGGGCTGCTCCAGCGTGTGCAGGATCGGGCAGTCGGGCCGTTCGTCGCCGGCGCAACACCGGATCAGCGCCTTGAGCGTCGCGGCCATCTCCAGCATGCTCTCGATGCGCCGGTCCAACTCGTCGATGTGTTGCTGGGCCAGACGCTTTACATCAGCACTCTGGCGCGACTTGTCATTCCACAGTCCCAGCAAGTCCGTGATCTCGGCTACCGAGAAGCCGAGGTCGCGCGAACGCCGGATGAAATGCAACCGGTGAACGTCGTCCTGGGTATAGGCGCGGTAGCCCGAATCGGTGCGGTCAGCCGGAGGGATCAGACCGATTTGCTCGTAGTAGCGGATCATTTTGGCCGAGACCTTCGAGGCCTTGGATGCTTCACCGATGTTCATGGTGTTCCTCCTTTCTCAATGAGCGGTATCCGCCGCCAGCGGCGGCTGGAAGCGGCGCAGGCGCAGCGCGTTTCCGAGCACGAACACGCTGGACAGCGCCATCGCGCCAGCCGCGAAGATCGGCGACAACAGCACACCGTATGCGGGGTACAGGACGCCAGCGGCCACCGGGATCAGGGCCGTGTTGTAGCCAAACGCCCAGAACAGGTTCTGGCGGATGTTGCCGATGGTCGCCTTGGACAGCGCGATGGCGTTGGGCACGCCCTGCAGGTTGCCCGACATCAGCACTACGTCGGCCGACTCCACCGCCACGTCGGTGCCGGTGCCGATGGCCAGGCCCACGTCGGCCTCGGCCAGCGCCGGGGCGTCGTTGATGCCGTCGCCCACGTAGGCGATCTGGCCGTGGCTGGCTTTCAGCCGGCGCACGGCTTCGACCTTGCCCTCGGGCAGCACTTCGGCCACCACCTCGTCGATGCCCAGTTGCTTGGCGATGGCCTGCGCGGTACGCGCGTTGTCGCCGGTGATCATCGCCACCTTCAGGCCGAGCTGGTGCAGCGCGGCAATGGCCGCGGGCGTGCTGGACTTGATCGGATCGGCCACCGCGATGATGGCGGCCAGCCGGCCGTCGATCGAGGCGTACAGCGGCGACTTGCCCTCGTTGCCTAGGCGCTCGGCCGTGCGAGCGAAGCCGCCCACGTCCAACCCCAGCTCACGCATGAAGCGATCGGCACCGACCTCGACACGCGCGCCGTCCACGGTGGCGCGCACGCCCATGCCCGTGACCGAATCGAAGTCTGTCATCGTCGGCAGCGCGATGCCACCTTCCACGGCCGACTCGACGATGGCGCGTGCGATCGGATGCTCCGAGCGCGATTCCACGGCGGCGACCTTCGCCAGCACCTGGTTGCGGTCAAAGCCGTCGGCAATCTCCAGGTCGGTCAGGACCGGGCGGCCCTCGGTCAGCGTGCCGGTCTTGTCCACGGCCACCACCTTGGCGTCCTTGAGCAGTTGCAGGGCTTCACCCTTGCGGAACAGCACGCCCATCTCAGCGCCCCGGCCCGTGCCGACCATGATGGAGGTCGGCGTCGCCAGACCCATGGCGCACGGGCAGGCAATGATCAGCACCGCCACGGCATTGACCAGCGCGAAGGACAGCGCGGGCGACGGGCCGAACACCAGCCAGACCAGGAAGGTCAGCACGGCGGCCAGCATGACGGCGGGCACGAACCACAGCGTCACCTTGTCCACCACGGCCTGGATCGGCAGCTTGGAACCTTGCGCCTGCTCGACCATGCGGATGATCTGCGCCAGCATGGTCTGACCGCCCACGGCGGTGGCACGCAGCGTCAGCGCACCCTTCTGGTTGACGGTGCCGCCGACCACGGTGCTGCCTTCCGCCTTTTCGACGGGAATCGGCTCGCCGGTGATCATCGACTCGTCCACGAAGCTGCGGCCCTCGGTCACTTCACCATCGACCGGCACGCGCTCGCCGGGGCGCACTTCCACGATGTCGCCCTGCGCCACGTCGTTGATCGGGATGTCCACGATGCGGCCGTCGCGCAGCACGTGCGCCTCCTTGGCCTGTAGGCCGACCAGGCGCTTGATGGCCTCGGAGGTGCGGCCCTTGGCCCGTGCCTCAAGAAAGCGGCCCAGCAGGATCAGCGCCACGATGACGGCGGCCGCCTCGTAGTACACGTTCACCGTGCCGGCCGGCAGCAGACTGGGCGCGAACGTGGCGACCATCGAATAGCCGAAGGCCGCGGCCGTGCCGACCGCGACCAGCGAGTTCATGTCGGGACCCAGGCGGAACAGCGCCGGGAAGCCCTTCTCGTAGAAGCGCCAGCCCGGAATGGCGAGCACCAGCAGGGTCAGCACGAACTGCAGATACCAGCTCTGCTGGATGCCGATGGTGGAAGCCACCCACTCGTGCATGCCGGGAATCATGTGCGAGCCCATTTCGAGCACGAACACAGGCAGCGCCAGCACGGCGGCCAGGGTCAGGTCGCGCTTGAGTTCGGCGCGCTCGGCGTCCTTTTTCTCGGCGGCTTCCTCGTCGGCCTGCATGCTGGTATCGACAGGGCTGGCCTCGTAGCCGACCTTATCGACAGCCGCGATTAGATCCTGCACGGATGCCACACCACGCACGGTAGCGCGCTCGGTCGCCAGATTGACCACAGCCTCAGTGACGCCCGGCACCGCCTTGAGCGCCTTCTCGACGCGGCCCACGCACGAAGCGCAGGTCATGCCTCCGATCGCCAGCTCGATGGTGCCCTGAGGCACGTCGTACCCTACCTTCTCGATCGCCTGGATCAGCGCCATGCGATCGACAGCACGGTTCAGGCGAATGTCCGCTCGCTCGGTGGCGAGATTGACAGACACGCTTGCCACGCCCTCGACCTTGGCAAGGGCGGCCTCGACTCGGCCGACGCAGCTTGCGCAGGTCATGCCCTCGATGGGCAGGCTGATTGCCGCTGCTTGGCCGCCAGCACTACTCGTTGTTGCCATGCTCATGGTGTGCTTCCCATAGTTGAAATTCGACATGGAGGGAGCTTAGGGTTTACCATCGTGGGAAGGTCAAGCGCTTTTTCGGATGCTGTCAGGTTTCAGAAATGACCCGGTGCACGGGGAGCGGAGGCCTTGCCTGCCAGGCTCGCACTGGTTCTTTGCTGCGCGCGCCTAAGCGGCTGCTGCCTTGTTAATTCTGAAGGGCGAAAACAGCCATTCGAGGTTAGGAAATATTTTAAAAATGAATACAAGTAAGCCATTCAGTACCCCACCGAAGGATCCCAGCGCCAATTTGGAATCGCTGTCACAGAATGACGTGACCATCTTGGCTGAGACATTCCGCCTCCTGGGTGACCCGTCCCGGCTGAGAATCATGCTGTGCTGCATGAAGGGCTCATCCTCGGTCGGGGATATCGCTGAAACCCTCGAACTCTCGCAGTCGCTGGTGAGCCACCACCTGCGGCTGCTGCGCGGTGCTCGCCTGGTCAAGGGCGTGCGCCAGGCCAAACAGATCTTCTATGAGGTGGCGGACAAGCACGTGAACCAGGTGCTGCTGGATATGGCCACCCACATCGCGGAAGACCACAACGACGAGTAACTGTTGGGCATAGCATGCCGTTGCAGCGTGGCCTACGTTCCATGGCGATATGCGCCCCACCGCCCGCAGCTGCGTTCGGTGAGGCGGTTTGGATGCCGCTTCCGATCAATCAGAAGTTGAGCGCGCGCTTGTCCACTGCCAGCGAGGCCTCTTTGAACGTCTCGGAGAGGGTCGGATGGGCAAAGCAGATGCGGGCGATGTCTTCGCTGCTGGCCTTGAACGCCATGGCGATCACGGCCTCGGCCACCAGTTCGCTGGCCTGCGGGCCGACTACATGCACGCCGAGTATCTCGTCCGTGGCAGAATCGGCGATCACCTTGACGAGGCCCGTCGTGTCGCCCAGTGCACGCGCGCGGCCATTGGCCATGAACGGGAAGGAACCGATTCGATAGGCGGTGCCCTGCTCTTTGAGCTGCTGCTCGGTGCGGCCTACCCAGGCAATCTCCGGGCTGGTGTAGATGACGTTGGGGATCGTGTTGAAATCGACGTGACCGTGCTGGCCGGCAATGCGCTCGGCCACTGCGACACCTTCCTCTTCCGCCTTGTGCGCCAACATCGGGCCACGCACCACGTCACCGATGGCCCAGATGCCGGGCACACTGGTGCGGCATGCATCGTCCACCACCACGGCGCCGCGCTCATCCAGTTGGAGTCCCACGGCGGCCGGATTCAGGCCTTCGGTGTTGGGCACACGGCCGATAGCCACGATCACTTTGTCTGCCTGCAAGGACTGCGTCTGGCCCTGGCTGTCGGTGTAGTGAATAGTCACGCCGGCCTCGGTTGCATTGACTTCGCGAACCTTCGCACCTAGTTCGATCTTCAGGGCTTGCTTGTCGAACGCCTTCTTCGCCTCCTTGGCGATGGCTTGGTCGACGATTGGCAGGAAGCTGGGCAAGCCTTCGAGGATCGTGACATCCGCCCCCAGGCGGCGCCAAACGGAGCCCAGCTCCAGGCCGATCACGCCGGCACCGATGACGGTCAACCGATTGGGCACGGCCGCGATGTTCAGCGCGCCGTCGTTGGAGAGCACGACCCGCTCATCGAACGGTAGGTTGGGGAGCGGCCGCACGTTGGAGCCTGTGGCAACGATGATCTGCTTGCCCACCAAGGTAACAGCCTCATCGGCGGCGACGCTCACCTCGAAGCCACCATCGACAGTCCTGGTGAAAGACGCCAGGCCGTTGAAGAACTGGACCTTGTTTTTGCGGAACAGATAAAGGATGCCTTCGTTGCTGGACTTCACCACCTGATTCTTACGTTCCAGCATCGTGGTCACATCCATGCGCAGATCACCCGTGGAGATGCCGTGCGTGCCAAAGTGGTGCTTGGCTTGTTCAAAGTTCTCTGACGACTGCAGTAGCGCTTTCGAAGGGATACAACCGATGTTGTTGCAGGTACCGCCAGGTGCTGGCTTTCCGTCCTTGTTCTTCCAGGCATCTACACAAGCGACCTTCATGCCTAATTGGGCAGCGCGAATGGCCGCGATGTATCCGCCAGGGCCGGCACCGATAACAATGACGTCGAAATGCATGTCCATGATTTACATCTCCAAAGTTTTTGAGGAAATAGTGAGCGCCTATGTCGCGCCTTTTGTCAGGTGGTCGCCAGATTACAGCTCGTTCCCTGACGATCACGTTGAACACTACGGAAGAACGAACCGGGCGCTCGCGGTATTGCCCCCACGTTCGACTTGGACAACGGCCTTCGTGCCCTTGGCTGCGGCGAAGGTCCCGCTGCCTTCGAGGCGGCTTCCGTCCGCGGCAGGCGTGAGTTGCACCTCCTGCTTTTGTGAGCCGGTCAACAGCGTGAGCTTGGCTTTGGTGTTGCTTACGTTGACCTGCTTGCCGTGGTCGCGCAGGTAGAGTTGCGCTGCTGCGGGCTGAACGACCAACTCGTAGTCCACGTCCCGGACTTCGGTCACGACGCCACCATGCAGCGGCTTGTGGTCATGCGCGTGGTCATGGTCGCCTGCGGCGAAGGCGGTGACGGATGCCAGGGCGAGGGCGGTGCCAGCCGTGAGGGAACGAAATCGAACAGACATGAAAGCTCCTATAGGGTTACGGTGGTTGAAATCGGGTGACAGAAGGCGTTGCATCAGAATGCCCCCGCGTCGCGGTCGTCCAGCAGGCGTTCGGCAGGCTTGCGGCCGAACAGCCAGAACATGGCGGGTGTAAGGAAGGTGTCCAGCAGCGTGGAGCTGACCAGCCCCGAGAAGATCACCACCGCGACGGGGTGCAGGATCTCAGTACCGGGTCGTGACGCCTCGAACAACAGCGGGGCCAGTGCGAAGGCCGTGACCAGCGCGGTCATCAGAACCGGGGAAAGCCGTTCGAGCGAGCCACGCACGATCATCTTCTGGTCGAAGTCCTCGCCCTCCATGCGCATGAGGTTGAGGTAGTGGCTCACCTTCAGGATGCCGTTGCGCACAGAAATACCCGCGAGCGTGATGAAGCCGACCAGAGCGGCCACGGACAACGGCTGGCCAGACAGCCACAGCCCCAGCACGGCGCCGACCAGGGCCAATGGAATGTTCACCATGATGAGCGCCGATAGGGCGACCGACTTGTAGCGCGTGTACAACACCACGAACATGAGCGTCAGGGAGACGATGGACAGCAGGCCCACCAGTCGCGAGGCTTCCTCTTGTGCCTGGAACTGGCCGCCCAGCGTGATGAAGTAGCCTTCGGGCAAGCGCACTTCTTGGACGACGCTGCGTATGTCGGCCACTACTTCGGACAGCGGCCGTCTCTGAGCGTTGGCCGACAAAACTATGCGCCGACGGCCATCGTCGCGGCTGACCTGGTTGGGGCCGTCGCTGTCTTCGATGGTGGCAAGGCGCGACAACGGGACCCGACCCATGGGCGTGTCGATGAGGATGCGGCTCAAGCCCTCAATCGACCGCGCCTGCTCGGGCAGGCGAACCACCAGCGCGAAGCGGCGGTTGCCCTCGATGACCTCGGTGATCTTTTCGCCTTCGACCAGGCTTTGTAGCGTGGACAGAATTTGCGGTGCGGCCACGCCGTAGCGTCCCGCCGCCGCATAATCCACGCGGATTTTGATCTGCGGCGCAAGGACCTGCTTTTCGATCTCCAGGTCAGCAAGCCCCGGAATTCCGGCCAGCTTGGCGCGCAGCAGATCCGCCTGCCCGCGCAGGACGTCCAGGTCCTCGCCGAACACCTTGATGGCGATCTGCGAGCGCACCCCCGACAACATGTGGTCGATGCGGTGCGAGATCGGCTGGCCAATGCCGATGGAGCCGGGCAAGTGAGCCAGACGCGAACGGATGTCGGCGGTGATCTCCTCCATGGAGCGCTTTAGCTCTGAGGCAGGCAGCAGACCCACGTCCAGTTCACTGACATGCACACCTTCGGCATGCTCGTCCAGCTCGGCCCGTCCGCTGCGCCGGCCCACGTGCTGCACCTCCGGCACCTGCGCGACCAGCAGCTCGGCTTGCTGGGCAAGCGCCGAAGATTCGGCCAGCGTCACACCGGGATTCAGGCGCAGGCCCACCAGCAACGTTCCTTCATTGAACGGGGGCAGGAACGTGGTCGGGAAGAATGGCACCGCGGCGACAGCCAGTGTGACAGCCACAGCGGCCATGCCAAGGGCGGCACGCGGCCGCTGCAAGACCCGCTGCAGGCCGCCCTGATAACGCGCCTTAAGCCAGGCTAGAATCCGAGTGTCGCCATGGTCCAGCGTCCTCATCTTGGGCAGCAGGTAGTACGACAGCACCGGAGTGACCGTCACAGAGACCAGCAGCGAGGCTAGCGTGGAGACGATGAAAGCGATGCCCAGCGGCACGAACAAGCGCCCTTCCATCCCCGGCAGCGCGAACAGGGGCAGGAACACCAGCACAATGATCATCGTGGCGTAGAGAATCGCCGAGCGAACCTCCATCGAGGCCCTGGCAACGATGACCAGGGGCGTCAGCCGGTTCTCAGGGTGGCGGGCGCGGTTCTCCTTGAGCCGCCGCATGATGTTCTCCACATCGACCACAGCATCGTCCACGAGACCGCCGATGGCGATCGCCAGCCCACCGAGCGTCATGGTGTTGATTGACAGGCCGAAATAGTGGAACACCAGCCCGGTCACGAAGATCGAGGCAGGAATCGCGGTCAACGCGATCACCAGGGGGCGCAAAGTGCCCAGGAAGAAGAACAGGATCACCGCCACGAAGACCGATGCGCCGATGAGCTTGCCTTGCAGCGTGCTGATGGACGCCTCGATGAAGTTGGCTTGTCGGAAGGTCACTTGCGGCTCGGCCATGCCAGCCGGCAGTGAGCCCTTCATGTCCGCTAACGCTGACTCGATCGAGCGGGTCAGTGCAATCGTATCGGCCGTGGGCTGCTTTTGGATGCCCAGGATCACGGCTGGCAGGCCCTCGAAGCCCGCATCGCCGCGCTTGATGGCTGGCGCAAACTGAACATCGGCGACCTGGTGGATCAGGATGGGTTGGCCCGCACGCACCGCGAGAGGCAGGTTACGCAGGTCGTCGAGTCGGGACGTGCGGCCCAGGTTGCGGATCAGGTACTCGCGGCCATTGATCTCCAGGAAGCCGCCGGAAGTGTTCGCGGAGAAGCCCTTGAGAGCCGCATCCAGATCGGACGCAGTCACGCCCAGCTCTGACATTCGCGTGGTGTTGGGCTGGACCTGGAACTGACGGACCTCGCCTCCGATCGGGATGACTTGGGCAACGCCAGGTATGGCCATCAGCCGGGGGCGTAACACCCAGTCCGCGTACTCGCGCGTGTCCATGGCCGACAGCGGCGGGGCTGCGTTCTTCTGCCCTGAGGGCTTGGCACCGATGGGGATTGCAATCTGCATGATCTCGCCCATCACTGAGCTGATTGGCCCCATCGTGGGCGTCACGCCCGGGGCTAGCCCTTCCTCCATGGACGTCAGGCGTTCGGAGACCATCTGGCGCGCCCGGAAGATGTCTGTCTTCCAGTCAAATGTCACGTAGATGAAGGAAAGCCCGGCGCTGGAGACCGAGCGCACGCTTTCGACGCTGGGCAGGCCGTTCATGGCCGTTTCGAGCGGGAACGTGATGAGCTGCTCGACTTCTTCGGCAGCCATGCCGCCAGCCTCCGTCATGAGAGTGACGGTCGGCTTGTTGAGATCGGGAAAGACATCTACCGGCGTGCGCGTCAGGGTGAACGCGCCATACGCCATCAGCACCAGCGCCCCGATGATGACCAGGAGCCGGTTTCGTAAGCTATTTTCGAGAAGCCACTTGAACATGGAATGGTGCCCCTCAACGAACTTGATTGATCAGGGACGCGCCCTCGACAACCACGCGGTCGCCGTCCGCCAGGCCCGAAGTGACAGCGATGGATGCACCATCCAAAGGAGTGATGTTCACGACACGTGGCTCGAAGCGCTCGGCCTGGTCTTTGACCCAGACGATGTTCTGGTTGGCAGGGTTCTTCATCAGCGCACCGGAAGGCACGCGGTAGCCAGGTACCGTCGTCGCCTCTTGCACGAAGACCACCACCGGCATACCGACCGCCAAGCGCGAGAGGCTTTCGCTGGTGCCCTTGAACAGCATGGGCAGGGCCTGCTCGCGCAGGCTGCTGGCGGCCCCGACGAAGCTCAGCGGCACCTTCTGACCGCCTACTGCGAGTGCAGCACCGGCCAGGTTCTGTGCCATTGCCGGATCGTAGGCAAGCGCCTCGATGCGCAGTTGGGTCGGATCGACCACCTCAAACACCAGTTCGCGCGCATCCACGACCTGCCCGGCAACTGCGGGGCTGGATGCGATGACGCCGCTGACTGGGGCCTTTAGTACGTCCCTGCCGGCGAGGCCCCCGCTCAAGGCGCGGGCGCGTTCGGTCAGGCTGTTTACTTCGCTTTCGGCTGCTTCGATCTCCTTGCGGGGCACGGTCTCCGACAGCTCGCGCAGCCGGGCCAGGCGCTTCTGCGCGAGCGCTTGGCCCGCACGCAGCTCGGCAACCTGGGCCATCTGGCCTGAGCGCTCCAGCACACCGCTGGCCGGTTCGATGTAAGCCAGCACCTGGCCCTTGCGCACGGATTGGCCGATCTGCGGCAGACCATCCGGCCCGGGCACCAGCCGGCCCATTACCATTGCCTGGACCTTGCCGCCTGTCGTCGGGTCCATGATTACTTTGCCAGCCAGTTCATGGCTGCGGGCCAAGGGCTCCTGCTTGATCAGCTGGGTGCGTACACCGATCTGACGTTGTGACGGTTTCGGAAGAAACACGCTGCCATCAGGCTGGCGCTGGGGGCCATTGGAAGACGCAGCCGGCGCTTCGTCGCCGTGGTCGTGACCGTCGTGAGCGAACGCGGGAGCAGCCAGAGCCAATGCAGCCGCCATGGCCGTCGTCATTAGGAAACGGAAGTTGCGCTTCATGCTGCACCTCGCAGTGCACCGTTGGTGCGTGTACGTCTGCGCAGCGCCCACGCTAGGACACCGACGCCGAGGACTGCGGCACCGCCACCTAGTACGAGCACACGGCCGGATGCGACGGCATGCTCGTGTTCGGCGTCTTCGCTATGAACATCGAGAACGCCAGTCAACAGGTCCGATTGGCTCTGCGCAGTAACAGTGGCCATGATTGAGGTCTCGCCATCGGATAGCGGCTCAGTCAGATCGGCCTCGAACTCTCCAACCCCGTGTGGGCTGACCTTTACCTGTCGACCACCCAGCTCGAGGGTCAGCTCGCCATTGGTCACCGGCCGGTTGTCGGCAGCATGGTCGAGGTAGAGTGTGAGACGCTGGCCGTTCAGCACACCCACCAGTTCGAAGTCATCGGAAACTGCGGCAAAGCGCGGAAGCGCGGCCGCTGCGGGGGCAGGAGCGGCTTCGCCATGGTCATGGCCGTCGCCGGCCCACGTTGCGCTGGTGCCAAGCAGGAGGCTGGACAAGGCAGCAGCACGCCAGAAAGAGGATTGCGACATTTCTAAGGTTCCAGGATGGTTGAGCGCGCGCTGATCAGCGCGTGCCGGAGATGTCAGTGAAAGTCTCGGTCGGCTGCGGCAGCGTGCCTTGAGCCTGCAACAGGGACGAGATGGCCGCGGCATGCTCCACCTTGGCGAGCAGCGCCGCGCGCTCGGCCTCGGTGGCCTCCTGCTCGATGCGAAGGCGTGTCGGCATGTCCGTCTCGCCCATCGCGAACGACTTTTGGTAGAAGGTGCGCGTTTGTTGGGCTAGGGCGTGTTAACACTAATGGCGATCGTGGCGATTGCATCGGACAATCTCGGGCATGGAGATCACGCCCGCACAATTCGCCACTATTGAGCACTGCCTGCCCAAGCAGCGTGGCAACGTCAGCCTGAGTAACCTGCAGGTGGTCAATGCGATCCTCTATGTGGCCGAGCATGGCTGCAAGTGGCGCGGACTGCCCAAGCGCTTCGGCAACTGGCACACGATTTACACGCGTATGAACCGCTGGACCAAAGCAGGCGTCCTGGATCGCATGTTCGAGGAGTTACAGCGCGCGCAGGTCGTGCGCATCAAGATCGAGGCGGTCTCGCTGGACTCCACAAGCATCAAGGTCCATCCCGACGGCACGGGGGCACTAAAAAAAACGGCCCACAAGCCATCGGAAAGTCCCGAGGCGGATGGAACACCAAGATTCATATGGTTGCCGCGGATGCTCGAACGGCCGTGACGTTCTGCCTCTCGCCTGGTCAGGCGCACGACGCGCCTGAAGGCCGGCGCCTGCTCAGCAGTCTTGGGCCGACCAGCAGACCAGTGCACTTGTTGATGGACCGTGCCTACGAAGGCAACGAGACGCGGCAGCTGGCACTTGATCTGGGCTTCATTCCGGTTGTGCCACCCATGAGGACTCGGATCGAACCTTGGGAGTACGACCGCGAGATGTACAAGCGTCGCAACGAGGTCGAGCGCTTGTTCCGTCGGCTCAAGGGCTATCGCCGCATCTTCTCGCGGTTCGAGAAACTCGACCTCATGTTCCTGGGCTTCATCAGCTTCGTCCTTGTCGCTGATGGACTTCGGATGTGTTAACAGGCCCTAGTCGCTGGCGCTCCGAAGCGGCCTGCATCTGGGTGCTGGTTGCCAGTTCGCGCGATTGGGCAGTTCGAATTTCCGAGAGTAGCCGGGTGCGCTGGGCCGCGAGTGCCGACTCAGCCTCCAGTGCCTGCGCATTGGCGCTGGACAATTGCTCGGTATGACGGCTACCCGTACCGAAGGGAATGCGCACACCCACCGTGATCGTCTGGTTGTAGCGTTCGCCGTAGCCGCCCCGATCCCGCGTGGTCGCCAGGGTCAGTTCGGGGTTGGCGTACTTCTGATGGGACACCAGTTCCGCAGAGCGGCGGGCCGCCAGCGCCTTGTGCTGCAGTTCCAGCAGCGCAGGGTGGTTACCCAACAACGCGCCGGACGGCTGTGCCGATGCCGGTTGAACTCGGACACCTGACTGCTCCGGCTGCGCGGAATCGGCCTGCGACGGGATACTCTCGATGCCGGTCAGTGCCAACAACGCCTCGCGCTGCGTGACTTCTTCGGCCTGAGCAATGGCCAGGGCACTACGAGCCGACGCCAAGGCGCCATCGGCCTGGTTTCTGTCGGCTTGCGCCAGGTCGCCCGCGCGAACCCGGCGAGCCACATCTTGCGCCAACTCGTCCGCGCTGCGGGTGCGATCCTGCGCCGCCATCAATTCGGCCTGGGCACGCTGCCATGCCCACCATGCCTGGCGAACCTGTCCGGCCGTGCGTAGCTTGGCGGCCAGCATCCGGCTGGATAGAGCGAGGCTTTCCGCGTCCGCCCAGCGTGCCGACGAGGCGCGCTCACCAGGCATCCAAAGGGGAATAGCCACCCCGACTTCATATTCGCGCTTTCCGTTGCGGTTGTTGAACCGATCAGTTTTGGTGGAGGCTTCCAGCGCCATCGGACCTGCCACCCAACTACCGGCCGTCTCTTGGCGTGCTTGGGCGGCCTGCTGCCAGGCGCCTTCTCCAGCGGCTTCTGGCTGCCGCTGCCAAGCTGACTCCCACAATTGGGCGACCATGTGGCTGTCTGGTCTGGATGGGACGTGAGGGGCGGCTACTGGCTGGGCTAGCACGGTGCCGGCCCAAAGCGTGGATACCGCCCATATCCATCCCTTGCGTATGTCTTTGCGAAGCATTCAATTCTCCATCGGTGTTGCATCAGTACTTACCCCCGGCTGGGTGTTCTCTTTCCGAGCAAGTGCTTGTCGTTGAAAAGCCACTGTCTACTGGCTTAGATATGAACAATTGTATATTTATTCATATGAATGGGAAAGAAAACCTTACCTCCTTTGAGCACCAATCGCCTTAGAGAGGGCGTCGGGCGCAAGACATCGAGAGGCGAGGTGGGGCTAATCCACTGCGCAAACAGCTATGCAGACTCCTTGAGCATATCCCCCAGGGGGGGATATGATTGCTGCATGAAAGAGATGCACAAGCACACCAGCCACCCAGATCTCGTGAAACGGCTCAAGCGCGCCGAGGGTCATCTGCGACACGTCATCGGGATGATCGAAGGAGAAGAAACCTGCCTGGACATCGCTCGCCAGCTCGCTGCGGTGGAGAGCGCCGTCACAGCGGCCAAGCGCGTCCTGATCCATGACCACATCGACCACTGCCTGTCTCATGATGAGGACTCCGTTCTGGCCGAAATGAAGGCACTAACCAAACTGCTCTGAGGTCTCTCGATGCTCTCCGTCCTAAAGAACCGCACCTACCGCCACCTGTTCACCGCGCAGGTGATCGCACTCGTCGGCACAGGCCTTCGCCGACCAGTTCCCGCGACGGTCATTACTCGTAGCGCTGGACCTGGTACGAGCGGTTGTCGCGATCTGTTTGCCATTTGTCACCGAGGTCTGGCAGATCTATCTGCTGATCTTTGTCCTGCAAGCGGCATCCGCCGGCTTCACGCCGACTTTCCAAGCCACTATCCCGGACATCCTTCCCGATGAAGAGGACTACACGAAGGCGCTGTCGCTGTCCCGGCTGGCCTATGACCTGGAAAGCCTGATTTCCCCGATGCTGGCTGCTGCGCTGCTGACCGTCATCAGCTTTCACAACCTGTTCGCGGGAACAGTGCTCGGTTTCCTCGTTTCAGCCGCGCTCGTGGTCAGCGTGCGGTTGCCCACAACTATTCCCGGACCGCGCCGCGGCATTTGGGATCGCACGACCCGCGGCACACGCATCTATCTCGCTACGCCACGCCTGCGGGGCCTGCTGGCGATCAGCTTGGCCGTCTCGGCGGCGGGCGCCATGGTGATCGTGAACACGGTGGTTCTCGTGAAGGCGCGCTTTGGCCTAGGCGAGGTCGAAGTGGCGTCGGCACTGGCGGCATTCGGAGGCGGTTCGATGGTGGCAGCCTTCGTTCTGCCATCCTTACTGGAAAAGGTGGCCGACCGAACCGCGATGCTCACCGGCGCTACCGTACTGGTCGTGGGCACGGGGATCGGCGCACTGCTGCCGAGCTATGCATTGTTGCTGCCGCTGTGGTTGATCATCGGCTTTGGCTACAGCGTGGCGCAAACGCCATCCGGCCGTCTTCTGCGCCGCTCGGCCCATGCCGAGGACCGTCCTGCGATCTTCGCGGCACACTTCGCGCTGTCGCACGCCTGTTGGCTCATCTGCTACCCACTTGCCGGCCGCTTCGGCGCGGTCATGGGCTTGCCATCGACCTTCATTGTCATGTCCCTGGTCGGCTTGGCCGGCGTGGCGCTGACGCTCTGGCTGTGGCCGGCCAGCGACCCTTCTGACGTGGCGCATGACCACCCCAGCTTGCCGCCGGATCACCCTCATTTACGCACACACGCAGACCAAGGCAGGCACCATCACCAGCTGATTCTGGATGACCTGCACCGTATCTGGCCGAAAGGATAGGCACATTTTCTCGTTGCGGCATCACAACGCATGGCTTCGGAGGCTGAGAAGGGTGAGCCAAAATATATCAAATGAACACATATTCATGTGTTATATTTCACCATAGTCAAACACTCAACCAGCAGAGGCGCCCATGTCCCAATCCAATGCACATGATCATGGTCACGACCATGATCACGACCACACCCCCACAGTGACCAGCGCCAACGAGCGCAAGGTTCTGGTTTCCTTCTTCCTGATCTTCGGCTTCATGCTCGTGGAAGCTGTCGGCGGCGTGCTGTCGGGCTCGCTAGCCCTACTTGCCGATGCTGGCCACATGCTGACCGACGCCGTGGCACTTGCCCTGGCTTACGCTGCCTTCCGATTCGGTCGCCGCGCAGCCGACAGCAAACGCACATTCGGTTACCTGCGCTTCGAGGTCATCGCCGGCTTCCTGAACGCCGTGACCCTGTTCGCGATCGTCGCATGGATCGCCTACGAGGCGTGGGAGCGGCTGCAGGCGCCGCCCGTCATCCTCGCCGGCCCGATGATGATCGTCGCCGTGCTCGGCTTACTGATCAACGTCCTCGTGCTGTGGATCATGACCCGCGGCGAAACCGATCACGTCAATGTGAAAGGTGCCATCCTCCACGTGATGGGTGACCTGCTCGGCTCTGTCGGCGCCATCGTTGCAGCGATCGTCATCTACTTCACCGGCTGGACTCCGATCGACCCCATCCTGTCGGTTCTAGTAGCGGCGTTGATTCTGCGCAGCGCCTGGAAGCTCCTGGCCAAGTCGATCCATATCCTGTTGGAGGGTGCGCCAGAGGACGCTTCGCCGGAAAAGGTGGAACAAGGCCTGATGAGCACTGTGCCCGGCCTGGCGGCTGTCAGCCATGTTCACGTGTGGCAACTCACTTCCGGTCGCACGATGGCCACGCTACACGTTCGACCCAACGTGGACGAGGAGGCGCGAGCTGTGGTCAAGCGCGTCGAGGCGGTGCTGCGAGAGCAGTTCAGCATCGAACACGCCACAGTCGGAATCGACTGGAACTCGGAGGCTGACGAGAACATCTGCAGCCTGCAACCCACGACAGGCCGTCAGGACCACAGCGGCCACGACCACAGTGAGCACAATCATGACCATGACCATGACCACTCCGCTCCCGGTCACAAGCATTGAGGCCGTGCTAGACGGTTCGCAGTTCACTTGAGGGTTTGAATCCATGACATCCCGCAAAACCACCAGCGCCGCTATTGTGCAATGTTCGACCTCTAACCACGGCACGACCACTGATGTCCTCGCACTATCGCAAAGTGACGTCGCTGTTCTGGCAGAGACCTTCCGCCTGCTGGGCGACCAATCGCGATTGAAAATCCTGTTGCTGTGCATGCGCGGATCGGTCGCAGTGGGCGACATTGCTGGCTCGCTAGACCTGTCGCAGTCCTTGGTCAGCCATCACCTGCGCCTGTTGCGCGGCGCGCGCCTCGTGCGCGGCGAGCGCCAAGCCAAGCACATCTTCTACGGCATTGCCGACCAGCACGTCAGCCAGGTACTCCAGGACATGGCGGTTCACATTTCGGAGGACAGACACGACGATTGACTGAACATGTGAGTGCGCGCCGGCCTACTCCTTCAAGGGGTAGGCTTTTTTTGGCTATCAATCTAGAGAGACACCGGCGCGCCTTGCTGAATGCCTAGAAGACCCCACAAGCAAAAAGCACTCTAAAAATAAACACTTGAACATATCCTCATGTGTGTTATTATTTGTCTACGGGGTATCCGAAAGGCGTAAGGACCACGCCATTATTTTTAACGTCAAGGAGTATTGACCATGTCCAAGAAAATTCGCTTTGCTGTTCTGCTTTCCGCACTTTTTGCTGCTGGAGCAAACGCTCAACCGTTCGCCGCAGATATGACACGGCAACAGGTCCAAGAAAATCTGACTGCTTGGAGGCAATCTGGGCTGGAAGCGTTGTCTCGCGGCGAAAGCGGCCCGGATACGTCCAGCCCTCAATACCAGGCTGCCTTTCAGCGCTACTTGCAATTGACCCAAGGTGATATGTATCAGGCGCCCTCAGCAGGAAAGACTCGTGCTGAAGTGAT
The DNA here is from genome assembly GCF_049274795.1 of Aquabacterium sp. Taxonomy (GTDB): domain Bacteria; phylum Pseudomonadota; class Gammaproteobacteria; order Burkholderiales; family Burkholderiaceae_C; genus Aquabacterium. Next base: position 4,466 of record NZ_JBASTH010000086.1, on the reverse strand, counting down.
GGCTGATTTGGAACTGTGGAAAATCTCCGGCATGCACGCGCTCACCTCGCGCGGAATCACCACCGCTTCGCACACCCAAGCCTACCAACAAGCCTACGAGAGCTACCTCCAGCTCAAGCTGGGTGCGGCTTACAAGGCTCCGGTGGCATTGACTCGTGCTCAAGTAAAGAGTGATTTGGCAGATTGGCAGGTTGCGGGAATGGCTGGATTCTGGGCTGGTGAGCAGACGCCTGATACCTATAGTGATGCCTACCGCACCGCATTTGAAACCTACTAGATGCTGCGCAACAAAAAATGACTTAATGGCAGCAGCATAAAGCAGCGGTCGGATGGTTCAGCCAGAAAGAGATTCTTTCTTTTTTTTGAATAAACATACAAACAAGTGTTCATTTGTTTGTATAACATTCCGATCGCTGATTTGTGCGTCCTGCCACGGCGATTACTCAGAGAACCAGGAGATTGATATGTCTTTGGAAACAAAGGACGGCACAGGAGCGCAGGACGAACAACTGGGCTTTCGGGTCGAAGGTATGGATTGCGCCAGTTGCGTCGGCAAGATTGAAACAGCGCTTGGTCGAATTGATGGCGTATCAAATGTACAGGTTAATTTTACAAATGAGACGCTGACGTTGACGCGCAGCACAAGTAGCCGAAATACTGCACGCGACATTGCCAAGAAAATCCGGTCCCTGGGCTTCGACGTGCAGGCACTGCCCGCGTCCGAAATGTCCGCAGCACCTGCACCGCGCCATGCGGCCCACGCGCATGACCACGCCGGCTGCGGCGGCCACCATGACCATGGGCATGCCCACGACCACGGGCACGATCATTCGCACGGCAAAGCGTGCGGTGATGACCATGGGCATGCCCATGGTCACGGCCATGCCCATGACCACGGTCACGATCACGGGGCCTGCAGTGGGCATGACCATGCGCCGGCCTCTGCCTCCCGTGGAGCACCCAGCACGCCCCCCAACGTGTCCATGCGCGTCGAGGGCATGGACTGCGCCAGTTGCGTCGGCAAGATCGAAACGGCCCTCGCTCGCATGGATGGCGTGTCCGATGCCCGCATCAACTTCACCGCAGAAACGCTGGAATTGACGCTCGCGTCTGGCGGCCCCACGCAGCTCGGCCACATCGAGAAGACCATCAAGAGCCTGGGCTTCGGCGTCTCCGACGTGCGCCGCCATGATGGCTCAGCACCCGCGGCCCCAGCAGCAGCATCGACGGCGCGCCATCAGCGCTGGTGGCAGACGAAGAAAGGCAGGCACGTGCTGGGCCTGGGCGGCCTGATGGGCTCGGCCTACGCGATCGCGCAGTTCGTTCCTGGCTACGCTGAATGGATCTTCGCCGCTGCGGTGATCGCGGGCGTGCTGCCGTTCGCTCGCAAAGCCTTCGCGCTGGCTGTGTCAGGCTCGCCGTTCTCTATCGAAACGCTGATGGTCGTCGCCTCGCTGGGCGCGCTCGTGATAGGCGAGGCCGAGGAAGCTGCTGCCGTGGTGTTCCTGTTCGCGATCGGCGAGCTGCTGGAAAGCGTGGCCGCCGGCCGCGCGCGCGCCGGCATCAAGGCGCTGGCCTCCCTGGTGCCTAAGACGGCGGTACTGCTCGATGCCGCGGGCGGGCAGCGCGAAGTGCCCGCCGCTTCCCTGCGCGTGAGCGACCGCGTGCTGGTGCGCCCTGGTGACCGGGTGCCTGCGGACGGCAAGATCCTCCGCGGTGAAAGCAGCCTGGACGAGTCGCCTATCACCGGCGAGTCCGTACCGCGTCAAAAGGCTATCGGTGCCGACGTGTTCGCCGGCTCCATCAACGTCGATGGCGTGCTCGAAGTACAAGTCGAGAAGACGGCATCGGACAACACCATTTCTCGCATCATCCAACTGGTGGAGCAGGCGCAGTCCTCCAAGGCGCCCACGGCTCGCTTCATCGAAAAGTTCAGCCGCTACTACACCCCTGCCGTCATGGCCATCGCGGCGTTGATCGTGGTGGTTCCGCCACTTGCCATGGGTGGCGACTGGGGTACCTGGCTGTACCGCGGCCTCGCACTGCTGTTGATTGCCTGCCCATGTGCGCTGGTGCTCTCCACACCGGCGGCCATCGCCTCGGGCCTTGCGGTGGCCACACGACGGGGCCTGCTGATCAAGGGTGGCAACGCGTTGGAAACCATCGGCCGCGTGCGCGCAATTGCCTTCGACAAGACTGGCACGCTGACCGAGGGCAAGCCGCGCATCACCGAGGTCCTGCCCTTCGGGCTGTTCAAGCATCAACAGGTCCTTGCGCTTGCCGCCGCTGTCGAGTCCGGCTCAAACCATCCCTTGGCGAAGGCCATTGTCGCCCATGCCAAGAGCCTGGACGTGGCGATTCCCCAGGCCACGGGCGCATCGGCCATTGCCGGCAAGGCGGTGCGCGCCACCGTGAACGGCAGTGCGCTCGCTGTCGGATCGCCCGCCCATGCGGAACAGACGGCCACGCTGACAGCCGCGCACCGCAGGGAAATCGACAAGCTGGAGGATGGCGGCAAGACCGTGGTGGTCCTGTTCGACGAAGCCAGCAAGAACGTTCTGGGCCTGCTGGCCCTGCGCGACGAGCCCCGCCGCGACGCGCGCGAAGGCGTGGCCCAGCTCAACGCCATGGGCGTGCGCTCGGTCATGCTGACCGGCGACAACCGCCGCACCGCGCAGGCGATCGCCGGCAAGCTGGGCATCGAGTGGGAGGCCGAGCTGCTGCCGCAGGACAAGCTGCGCTTGGTCAACGAGATGAAGCGTGATGCCAAGGTGGCGATGGTCGGCGACGGCATCAACGACGCGCCGGCCCTGGCGACCGCCGACGTGGGTATCGCCATGGGCGGCGGCACGGACGTGGCGCTGGAAACCGCCGATGCCGCGCTGCTCAAGAGCCGCGTCACGGACGTGGCCCACCTGGTGGCCCTGTCGCGGGCGACGATGGCCAACATTCACCAAAACGTCGTATTCGCCATTGGCCTCAAGGGCTTGTTCCTGGTCACCACCGTGTTGGGTATCACCGGCTTGTGGGTTGCCGTGCTGGCCGACACCGGCGCCACGGCCCTGGTCACGCTGAACGCACTGCGCCTGCTGCGCTTCAAGGGCGCGCCGGAGGCCAACCACGGCGACGACGCCGGGCGTCCCACCACCTTGTCCGTGCCGTCTGCCCGCTGAGGCAACAAGAGGGCTTGACCTTGCCGTCGTTGTAACGCCTAGCCTCCACACAAATGTCTGCAGAGCGCTTCGGAAGGGCCGGAGTCCTGCATCCAAGAAAGGGTCACTTCCATGCGTAAAAAAATCAGAATCATTGTGGTGGCAGGCGTCATCGCAGCCGTCGGGGGGATAGCGATCGCTGCCCGCGACGCCAAGGACGAGGGCAAGGCCGCGGCGCCCCCGGCGGGCGCGCCGATGGCGCCGCAGGTGCCCGTGGCCGAGGTCATTACCCGCACGGTCGCGCCATCGGCCGAGTACACCGGCTTCCTGGCCGCGCCCAAGACCGTCGAGCTGCGCTCGCGGGTCGGCGGCGCCGTCGATGCGGTGAGCGTTCCCGAAGGTAGCCTCGTGCGCAAGGGCCAACTGCTGTTCCAGATCGACCCGAGGCCGTTCCAGGTTGCGCTCGACACGGCCGTGGCGCAACTGCGTCAGGCCGAGGTGCTGGCCAGCCAGGCCCAGGCCGACTTTGACCGCGCCGAGCGCCTGGTGGCGACCGGCGCCGTCGCGCGCAAGACCTATGACGATGCCGCCTCCGCACGCAACGCGCGCCAGGCTCAGGTGCAGGCGGCTAAGGCCGCCGTTGCTGCGGCTCAGCTGGACCTGTCCTACGCCCGCGTCACTGCGCCCATCGCCGGGCGCGTCGACCGCGTGCTCGTGACCGAGGGCAACTTGGTCAGCGGTGGCGGCGCCGGCGCGGCCACGCTGCTGACCACGATCGTATCCATCGACCCGTTGCACGTGTACTTCGACATTGATGAGGCCACCTATCTCAACGTCGTCAGCCGCTCGCGGCCCGCTGCGGGCGCCGGTAGCAAGGCTTCGCTGCCCGTGCAGGTCGGGCTGACCACGGACAAGGGTTTCCCGCACAGGGGCGCGCTCGACTTCGTGGGCAACACCATTGACCGAAGCACCGGCACGATCCGCGCGCGCGCCGTTGTGCCCAACCCGGATGGGCGCATGGCACCCGGCATGTTCGCCCGGGCCAAGCTGTCCACCGGCGCGGCGCGCGAGGCCGTCCTGATCGACGATCAGGCCGTGGGCACCGACCAAGGGCGCAACTACGTGCTGGTCGTGGGCGAGAACAACCAGGCCCAGTACCGGCCCATCGAACTGGGGCCGGTGGTGGACGGGCTGCGCGTCATCAACGGCGGCCTGCAGGCCGGTGAGAAGATCATCATCAAGGGCCTCGTGCGCCCCGGCATGGCGGTCACGCCGCGCATGGTGCCCATGCAGGCGCCCGCGGCACCGGCCGCC
>NZ_JBASTH010000085.1:0-1656 GCF_049274795.1 Aquabacterium sp. | reverse complement strand
AGTCTGCAAACAGGGTCAGTAGCGTGCTCGGTGGGACTAGAACCAAGAACTTCTCAAAGCAGCTTTCTTGGACCCGTTGGCGCCCGGACGACCCGACCATGCTCTTAATCGCGTTTTCGCGGAAGTCATAGGTGCGTGCAAGACAGTAGACATACTCCGGGGTTACTCGCTTGGATCGAAGCACAATGAACTCCGTCGAGCCGCGCCCTACTTCGTCTTCTTCCATGAAGTCAACGAACACTGTCTTTCCGTTCTCAAGACATGGCGTGATGCGCGCAAAGAGCGTATCGCCGTTGCAGAACTTGCTGCCGGACCGTCCTTCTCTCTTTACGGTCTGCTGGATCACCATGCTGTCTATCGGAAGGTCGGCCATCTCGACCGTCCAGTGTTCCGGTTCGTCGGACAGTCGTGTACTTGGATTGGCTTCGATTGCTTCTGGCGTTGGCACGCGCTCCCACCCCTCCGGCACGCCGTTTTTGATTTTGACGTGTTCGTGGCCGGGGAAGCGGAGGTGGACGAACCATTCCCTGTAGAGCATCCGTGCGGCCTGTTCCAGCAGCTGTATCCGCCGCCGGTTGTTTTCGATCAGGTCGTCGTAGGCGGAGAGGATGGAGGCGATACGGTCTTGCTCACGCCTATCCCGCATCCTCACCAGGAGTAGGCTTAAATCGTTCGCCGACAATTCAACTTGATTGGTGGCGCCTCGGGCCATGTTTACGATTGCTAGTTCGTTTTGCCGTAACTCATATGCCAAATATCTCGGGTTTACGATGGTCGTATCTGGGCGAACAATTGTTATATGTGTATCAACCACTGCTTGCTCAAACTCTTCGATATATTGGAAATATGCCGTGCGTCCGAGAGTTCCTGTACCTGTCGAATTGACGAGAATATCTCCATTCTGAAGGACTTTGTCAGGCGCAAGCCGAGTGTTCTTGTCGGTCAGGCGCGCCGGTTCCAAGTTAACGCGACCTTCGCGAACGCATTTTTGATTTAAGACGCAGATGCCGTCATCTTCTACATACTTTGGAGCAACACCCCTTTTTATATAAGACGCGACTTTTTCTAGTGGAACCTGCCAAACTTTCATACCCCCAACTCCTCAAAATTCCGTTTGATGGTCGCGGCCAGGGTGACGGCCTCGATGTTGAGATTATCCAGCTCGACGTGAATTTCGCGCAGGGTCTGTATGCGCCTCATTTCGCCTCCCCATCCCGCGCCAACTCCGCCTCAATCTCCTCCACCGTCGGCAAGCTTCCCCTCAGCTCTTCCGGCAACCGATCCACAATCTGGGTTTCCCACTCGGCGACACCGATGGGCTTATTGAATCCGCGCAGTGCGTATTCGGCTTCGAGCTTGTTTTTGGTGCGGCACAGCAGCAGGCCGATGGTCGGCTTGTCGTCGGGGTGGCGCAGCAGGTCATCCACTGCCGAGAGGTACATGTTCATGGTGCCGACAAAGCCCGGATCGAACGGCACGGCCTTGAGTTCGACTACTACATAACAGCGCAGTTTGAGGTGGTAAAACAGTAGGTCGAGGTAGTAGTCTGCGCTGGCAAACTCAAGATGAACCTGCCGCCCGACAAAGGCGAAGCCCGCGCCCAATTCCAGCAGGAAGCGCTGGATGTGATCAATCAGCGCCTGCTCGACTTCGCGC
>NZ_JBASTH010000084.1:0-84480 GCF_049274795.1 Aquabacterium sp. | reverse complement strand
AGAAGCTGTACCAGTGCTACATGGAAACCGACGCGTCGCTGGTTGAAATCAACCCGCTGAACCGCGACGGCAAGGGCAACGTGATCGCCCTGGACGCCAAGTTCAACTTCGACAGCAACGCGCTGTTCCGCCACCCCGAGATCGTGGCCTACCGCGACCTGGACGAAGAAGACCCGGCCGAAGTCGAGGCCTCCAAGTTCGACCTGGCCTACATCCAGCTCGACGGCAACATCGGCTGCCTGGTCAACGGCGCCGGCCTGGCCATGGCCACCATGGACACCATCAAGCTGTTCGGCGGCGAGCCGGCCAACTTCCTCGATGTGGGCGGTGGCGCCACGGCCGAGAAGGTCACCGAAGCCTTCAAGATCATGCTCAAGAGCCCCAAGGTCAAGGGCATCCTGGTCAACATCTTCGGCGGCATCATGAAGTGCGACACCATCGCCGATGGCGTCATCACCGCCTGCAAGGCCGTGAACCTGAACGTGCCCCTGGTGGTGCGCATGAAGGGCACCAACGAAGAGTTGGGCAAGAAGATGCTGGCGGACTCCGGTCTGCCCATCATCAGCGTGGACACGATGGCTGAAGCAGCCACCAAGATCGTGGCCGCCGTCAAGTAATCGCCCAAGGAATCGAGACCATCATGAGCATTCTCATCAACAAGGACACCAAGGTCATCACCCAGGGCATCACGGGCAAGACCGGTCAGTTCCACACCCTCGGTTGCCAGGCCTATGCCAACGGCAAGAACGCTTTCGTCGCCGGCGTGAACCCCAAGAAGGCCGGCGAGAAGTTCTCCGACATCCCCATCTTCGCCTCCGTCAAGGAAGCGTCCACGCAGACCGGCGCCACCGTGTCCGTGATCTACGTGCCGCCCGCAGGCGCTGCCGCTGCCATCTGGGAAGCCGTCGAGGCCGACCTGGACCTGGTGATCGCCATCACCGAAGGCATCCCCGTGCGCGACATGCTGGAAGTGCGCAACAAGATGAAGGCCAAGGAAGCCGCCGGCGGCAAGAAGACGCTGCTGCTGGGCCCCAACTGCCCCGGCCTGATCACGCCCGACGAGATCAAGATCGGCATCATGCCCGGCCACATCCATCGCAAGGGCCGCATCGGCGTGGTCAGCCGCTCCGGCACGCTGACCTATGAAGCCGTGGCGCAGCTGACTGAGCTCGGCCTGGGTCAATCCAGCGCCGTCGGCATCGGTGGCGACCCGATCAACGGCCTCAAGCACATCGACGTGATGAAGGCCTTCAACGACGATCCGGACACGGACGCCGTGATCATGATCGGCGAGATCGGTGGCCCTGACGAGGCCGAAGCCGCCCAGTGGTGCAAGGCCAACATGAAGAAGCCCATCGTCGGCTTCATCGCTGGTGTCACCGCCCCCCCGGGCAAGCGCATGGGCCACGCCGGTGCGCTGATCTCCGGTGGTGCCGACACGGCCGATGCCAAGCTCGCCATCATGGAAGACTGTGGTTTCACCGTCACCCGCAACCCGTCTGAGATGGGCAAATTGCTCAAGGGCCTGCTGTAAGCCCCCGCAATTAATCTCATCGTTCCTCACAAGCAGCCCCTACACTTCCGGGGCTGCTTTTTTGTTTGTTGTTTTGAGACATGGACGCCTTACTGACGCCCGATTTCTGGCTCGCCGTTGGCCAGATCATCATGATCGACATCCTGCTGGGTGGCGACAACGCCGTGGTCATCGCGCTGGCCTGCCGCAATCTGCCGCCGGAACTGCGCCGCCGGGGCATCCTGTGGGGCACGCTGGGCGCCATCGGCCTGCGCGTCATTCTGATCTTCTTCGCCATGTCGCTGCTGGCGTTGCCCTACCTCAAGCTGGTGGGCGCGGCCCTGCTGCTGTGGATCGGCGTCAAACTGCTCATCCCCGAGGATGACGGGCATGGCGACATCAAGGGCAGCGACCGCCTGTGGGGCGCTGTCAAGACCATCATCATTGCCGACTTCGTGATGAGCGTGGACAACGTCATCGGCATCGCGGGCGCAGCCCAGGGTTCGGGCGGCCATGAGGGCCACCAGATGGCCCTGGTCGTCTTCGGCCTGATCGTGAGCATTCCGATCATCGTGTGGGGCAGCAGCCTGGTGCTCAAGATGATGGACCGCTTCCCGGTGATCATCACCGCCGGTGGCATGCTGCTGGGCTGGATCGCTGGCACGCTGGCCGTGTCCGATCCGGTGCTGGCACCTTATGTGGCGGTGTCCGACACCATGCGTTATGTGTGGGGGGCAGCCGGCGCGATCCTGGTGTACCTGGTGGGGGCCATGCTGGCCCGGCGCCAGGCTGCCGGAACGTAATCCAAGGGCAAGGGGGCGCTCATGATCTGGTGGGTGGTGCTGTTGCTGGTCGGTGTCGCGGTGATGCTGGCCCTGTGGATGGTTCGGAACAACCGGCGACCGCCCGTGCGCAGCCGCTCATCGGGCTTTGCCGCGTCCACCCGCCCGGCCGCCACCCGGCCCATGGTTTCGCGCAACGCGGGCACCACCGCCTCCGGCGTGTCCACCCAGCCGATCCGCCCGGCGCGGCCGCGCACGGAGGACACAGGCCCCGAAACGGTGCTGTCCTACCTGCACTTCCAGAACAGCGCGCCCGTGTCCGACTACCCGTCCGAGATCGGCAGCGATTTCGGGCCCTCGTCACTGCCGCCTGAATCGCCGGACCGTCAGCGCCTGGAGCGCGCCCTGCGCGATCTGCAGGACGGCCCGGCCGACAAGGCCTGGGAGACGCTCAAGGGCTTCCGCCCCGAGCCGGAGCACCAGGCTGCCTGCCTGGAAACGCTCGAACGCATTGCCCTGGCCTTCGAGCGCGACCAGCGTTTCGACGCCGCCCGCGACGTGTACGAGCACATGGCCGACATCGATCCGCACTGGCGGGACGTCAAATTGCGCCTGATGCGCGCCCGCGGCCTGGCGCAGAACGCCACCGTGAACACCTGGGGAACGGTGCCGGCCCAGCCCATGCCGCAGGTCACCAAGCGGCAACTGGGCAAGTACCTGGTCGACAAGGAGATCGGCCGAGGCGCCATGGGCGCGGTCTACCTGGGCTACGACCCGGCCACCGACCACCGCGTGGCGCTCAAGACCATGGCCCTGGCCCAGGAGTTCAGCGGCAGCGACCTGGTCGATGCGCGCGCGCGTTTCCTGCGCGAAGCCGAGATGGCCGGGCGCCTGGAGTACCCGGACATCGTCAGCATCATCGATGCCGGTGAGGAAAACGGCCTGGCCTTCATCGCGATGGAGCTGGTCGAGGGCACCGACCTCAGTGACTACACCTCGCCCGACCGCCTGCTGCCGCTGGCGCACCTGATTCCCATCATGGCCCGGGTGGCGGCGGCACTGGCCTACGCCCACACCCGTGGCGTCACCCACCGCGACATCAAACCCGGCAACATCATGGTCGACCTGAACCGCGACGTGGTGAAGGTGATGGATTTCGGCGTGGCGCGTGTGGCCGATGCCGCCCGCACCCGCACCGGCGTGGTCCTGGGCACGCCCACCTTCATGTCGCCGGAGCAACTGGCCGGCCAGAACATCGACGGCCGATCGGACCTGTACTCGCTGGGCGTCACCTTCTTCCAGCTGCTCACGGGCCAGTTGCCCTACCGCAATGACTCCATGGCCGTGCTGATGCGGGCCATCGCCCAGGATCCCGTGCCCCACGTGAGCGATATCCGCCCCGAGGTGCCCCGCGCGCTGGGCGATGTGGTGGCGCTGGCATTGCAGAAGCACCCCAACACCCGCTATGCCGACGGGCAGCAGATGGCCGAAGACCTGCGGGCCGTGGCCCAGGCGATGCAGTCGCAGTCGGTCGATCTGGACCTGAGCTGATCGGAAACCGGGGACAATCGCAGCCATGGACTTCGAGTTCTTCAGTCAAACCGACACGGGACGCGTCAGGACGAACAACGAGGATTCGGTGGCGGTGGACGCCCCGGGGGGCGTTGTCGTGCTGGCCGACGGCATGGGTGGCTACAACGCCGGCGAGGTGGCCAGCCAGATGGCCTGCGAGTTCATCAGCGCCGAGCTGGTGCGCTGGCTGGCCCAGGCCTCGACCACGGCGTCCGACGTGGACGTCAAGCGCGCGATGGACATCTGCGTGGACAACGCCAACCGCGCCATCTTCAGTGCCGCCCACTCCAACCCCACCTATGCGGGCATGGGCACCACACTGGTCCTGTCGGTGTTCCGGCCCGGGCGTGTGCTGGTCGGCCATATCGGGGATTCGCGGGCGTACCGCTGGCGCCAGGGTGAACTGCAGCAGATCACCCGAGACCATTCGTTACTGCAGGAACAAATCGACGCAGGTATCCTGACCCCCGAACAAGCCGCCGTGTCCGCCAACAAGAACCTGGTCACGCGCGCCGTGGGGGTGGAGGACTACGTCTTGCTCGAAACCCGTGTGCACGAGTTGCAAAGTGGCGACATCATCCTGATGTGCTCCGACGGGCTGTCCGACATGCTGGACGACCGCCAGATCGCAGAAGTGCTGACAAGTCACCACACCAACCTGATGCAGGCGGGCGCGGCGCTGATAGAAGCCGCCAACGCCGCCGGCGGGCGGGATAATATTGCCGTGACGCTGACCCGCGCCCAGGGAGCCGTCGAACAGCCGCCCAAGGCATGGTGGCCGTTCCGACGGTTGGGTGGTGGCGCCTAGCGTTTCACGTCTCCCATTTCCAAAACCCGAATCAAAACCCAATACCCAAGAGGTTCCGCATGGGAAAGCTGGTCGTCTCGCTCGACGGGGTCGTCATCAAGGAAGTCCAGATCACGAAGGACAAGACCTCCCTCGGCCGCCGTCCCTACAACGACATCGTGATCGACAACCTGGCGGTCAGCGGTGAGCACGCCATCATGCAGTTGGTGGGGCAGGACGTCTTCATCGAAGACCTGAACTCCACCAACGGCACGTACATCAACGGCAAGGCCGTCAAGAAGCAGCTGCTGCAGCACAACGACACGGTCGAGATCGGCAAGTACAAGATCAAGTACCTGGTCGAGACGAGCGACGAGTTCGAGAAGACCATGGTCATGCGGCCGGGCGGTGGCGGTTTCGCTGGCGTCGGCGCCGGGCAACGACCGGCAGCGCCTTCTCCGATGACCATGCCAGGTGGTTTGGGCGCGCCTGTCGGCGCCGCGCCGTCCATGCTGGCCGCGCTGGCGCCGGTGGCGGCCAGCCCCGTGGCGAGTTACCAGGCTGCGGCAGTGGTGGCACCCGTGGCCGCGCCGCCTTCCGCATCGCCCACGGGTTTCGGCACGGGTTTCGGTGCCCTGGGTGCGCAGACGCCAGCGTCCATCAAGGTGCTCAATGGCGCCGCGGCTGGCCGGGAAGTGCAACTGACCAAGGTGGTGACGACGGTGGGCAAGCCTGGCGTGCAGGTGGCCTCCATCACCAAACGACCGGGTGGCTACGTGTTCGCCCATGTGGAAGGTTCGGCGCGCCCGTCGGTGAATGGATCTTCCGTGGCCGGTGATCCGGTGCAGCTCAAGAACGGCGACGTCATCGAGCTGGCCGGCACGCAGATGCAGTTCGTCCAGGCCTGAACCTCGCGCGGCCACCGCATCACGGCCGCAGGAGTCGCCTCATGATCCGCGTTCTTGGTTGCCATGGGTCGATCGCGGCCCGTTGCCACACCACCTCCTTCCTGCTGGACGACGACATCCTGATCGACGCCGGCAGCGGCGTGGGTGAGTTGCGGCTGGACGAACTCGCCCGCATCGACCACATCTTGCTCAGCCACAGCCACCTGGACCACATCCTGAGTGTGCCCTTGCTGGCCGACAGCGTGATCAAGCTGCGCATGGCGCAGGGTGATCTGAGCAGCCTGAGGCCGATCCAGGTGCATGGCCTGCCGCAGACGCTGGAGGCCATCAAGGCGCACATCCTCAATGGCGTGATCTGGCCGGATTTTTCGCGGCTGCCGAGCGCGGCGCACCCCATCCTCAGCCTGCACCCGTTCAACATCGGCGACGTGCTGAAGTTCCCGGCGCGTGGCGGGCAGTCGCAACGCAAGGTGCGCGTATTGCCGGCCAAGCACACGGTGCCCGGCGTGGGTTTCGGGGTTGAGACGCCGCAAGGCCTGTGGGTCTACAGTGGTGACACGGGGCCGAATCCCGAATTGTGGAAAGTGCTGGCGGGCGAGCGGATCGCGCAGCTAGTGATCGAGACCGCGTTCGGCAATGACGAAGCCCACCTGGCGGACATCAGTGGGCACCTGTCGCCCCAGTCTCTGGCCAAGGAACTTGTGCAGCTGGATGGTCAGGTGAGTGTCTACATCACGCATCCCAAACCGGGTGAAGTGCCGGCCGTGTTGTCGCAGATCCGTGCGCTGGACAGTCAGCACCGGATCGAACCTCTGCGGGAAGGGCAGCGGTTTGGCGCCCCAACGGGGTCGACTTAACCAGTTGCAAATTCCGTCGCACTGACAAAGCTTGTCAGGCCCGCAGCGACCGAAGCGACAAAAAATGTCGACCCGATCGGGCAGGTGCGTAAACAGATGTCACTTTTAGGGCATTGATTTTCGGGTAAACGTGATGAATTTCTCGCCCTTCCCGCGAATGCGGGGTTGGCACAGGGGCTGCTCTAAGGAAAGCACGGCGGTCAATCCGGCCCCGGGTAGACCAAGCACCTCACAATCCTGGCCTCGCGGCCATTGAAGGAGTTTCAAATGAACATGCAACGCGACCGCAAGAACCTGCAGCAAGGCTTCACGCTGATTGAACTGATGATCGTCGTGGCGATCATCGGTATCCTGGCTGCTGTGGCTATTCCGCAGTACCAAAACTACACAATCAAGTCTAAGCTCGGCGTGGCCATGTCTTCTGTTGATCCCGTCAAACAGGCCGTGGGCTTGTGTGGGCAGGAGGCTGGAGGTGTGCTGACTGCTTGTACGACGGCAACGGCAGCAGCGAATATTCCTACTTTCACTGCGACCAAAGAAGTTGCTTCTGCCTCTGCTGGCGCAAACGGTGTGGTTACCTTGACCATGGGAACTGGGATCGGTACGGGCGTAGATGGTTTGAATATCGTGATGACGCCTACTATGAATGACGGTAGTGTTTCCTGGTGCAATAGCACGACGATCACAAATGCTGCCGCTATTTTGGCAATCAAAAAGAATAACGCTGCTGCTTGCCCGTAAGCTCTGATCTTATACTTCGATATAGGGGCCTATGGGCCCCTATTGCTTTTGAAGGAACAATAGTTCTTAGGCGGCAAGAAGGCTGGATCCAACAAGGTTGCCTTGTCAATGTGTATGGCTGAGTAAGGGCCGCGAAGTGCTGAAGGGAGCTAAGACGGACAACCGGTTAAACTATTCGGATTTGGCCGCCTGCTAGCTTCCTTATCATGCCCGACACCACCAAGAACGCCGCCGCCATGGCCCACGCCATCCGCGCGCTGGCGATGGACGCCGTCCAGCAAGCCAACTCTGGTCACCCCGGCGCCCCGATGGGCATGGCCGACATCGCTGTGGCTCTGTGGGGCCGCCACCTGCGCCACCACCCCTCTCAGCCGCAATGGGCCGACCGTGACCGCTTCGTGCTGTCCAACGGCCACGGCTCGATGCTGCTGTACGCGCTGCTGCACCTGACCGGCTACGACCTGTCGGTTGATGAGCTGAAAAACTTCCGCCAGCTGCACAGCAAGACCCCGGGCCACCCTGAAGTCGGCTACACGCCTGGCGTCGAGACCACCACCGGCCCGCTGGGCCAGGGCGTCACCAACGCCGTGGGCTTCGCGCTGGCCGAGAAGCTGCTGGCCGCCGAGTTCAACCGCGATGGCCACGCCGTCGTCAACCACCACACCTATGTCTTCCTGGGCGACGGCTGCCTGATGGAAGGCATCAGCCACGAGGCCGCCGCCCTGGCCGGCGCCTGGAAGCTCAACAAGCTGATCGCGCTGTACGACGACAACGGCATCTCGATCGACGGCAAGGTCGCGCCCTGGTTCATCGACGACACGCCCAAGCGCTTCGAGGCCTACGGCTGGGACGTGATCGACCTGATCGACGGCCATGACGCCGACGAGGTGGACGCCGCTATCGCCCAGGCCAAGCAGAGCGCCACCAAGCCCACGCTGATCGTCTGCAAGACGGCCATCGGCAAGGGCTCACCCAACCGCGCCAACACGGCCAAGGCCCACGGCGAGCCGCTGGGTGCCGAAGAAATCGCCCTGACCCGCGAAGCCATCGGCTGGGCGCATGAGCCCTTCGTGTTCCCCGAAGAGGTCTATGCCGACTGGAATGCCAAGGCCGAAGGCCAACTGCTGGTCGACGACTGGAACCAGCGCTTCGCTGCCTACCAGGCCGCGCACCCCAGTCTGGCCGCTGAGTTCACGCGCCGCATGGCTGGCGAGCTGCCCGCCAACTTCGCCGAGATCGCCGTGAACGCCGTGGGTGCCGCGCACGACAAGGCCGAGACGGTCGCCAGCCGCAAGGCCAGCCAGATCGCGCTGGAGTTCTTCACCGCCGCGCTGCCCGAACTGCTGGGCGGCAGCGCCGACCTGACCGGCTCGAACCTCACCAACACCAAGAGCACGCCGCCCCTGCGCTTCGATGAGCAAGGCGCCGTGGTGCTGACCGAAGACGGCAAGCCTGGCCGCCACATCAACTACGGTGTGCGCGAGTTCGGCATGGCTGCCATCATGAACGGCGTGGCCCTGCACGGTGGCTTCATCCCCTACGGCGGCACCTTCCTGACCTTCAGCGACTACAGCCGCAACGCCATCCGCATGGCCGCGCTGATGAAGCAGCGCGTGATCCACGTGTTCACGCACGATTCCATCGGCCTGGGCGAGGATGGCCCCACCCACCAATCGGTGGAGCACGCCGCCAGCCTGCGCCTGATCCCTGGCCTGGACGTCTGGCGTCCTGCCGACACGGCCGAAACCGCCGTGGCCTGGACCATCGCCCTGGCCAACAAGCACCGCCCCAGCGCTTTGCTGCTGTCGCGTCAGAACCTGCCCTATGCGCCCAAGACCGACGCCGACGTGATCACCCAGGGTGGCTACGTGCTGGCAGAGCCCGCCGAGGTGGGCCTGCGCAAGAAGGCCCAGGGCGTGATCATCGCCACCGGCTCCGAAGTGCAACTGGCCCTGCATGCCCAGGCCGAGCTGGCCAAGGAGGGCATCGCCGTGCGCGTGGTGTCCATGCCCTCG
This sequence comes from Aquabacterium sp., assembly GCF_049274795.1. Lineage (GTDB taxonomy): Bacteria > Pseudomonadota > Gammaproteobacteria > Burkholderiales > Burkholderiaceae_C > Aquabacterium. The sequence continues at coordinate 75,305 of NZ_JBASTH010000084.1, read as the reverse complement.
ACCACCGTGTTCGACCGCCAGCCCGAGGCCTACAAGAAGTCCGTGCTGCCCGCCGGCCTGCCCCGCATCGCCGTCGAAGCCGGCGTGACCGACGGCTGGTGGAAGTACGGCTGCGCCGCCGTGGTCGGCCTCGACACCTATGGCGAATCGGCCCCGGCCAACGTGCTGTTCAAGCACTTCGGCTTCACCACCCAGAACGTGGTGGACACCGTCAAGGTGGCGCTGGGCCTGGCCCGTCGCAAGGCCTCGCGCTGATCCTGCCAACGCATTCGTTTTCCTGCAATTTCAATTCTTCAAGAGAGAACTGACATGACCATCAAGATCGGTATCAACGGGTTCGGCCGCATTGGCCGCATGGTGTTCCGCGCCGCTGTCCAGAACTTCAGCGACATCGAAGTCGTCGGCATCAACGACCTGCTCGAGCCCGACTATCTGGCCTACATGCTGAAGTACGACAGCGTGCACGGCCGCTTCAAGGGCGAAGTCTCGGTCGATGGCAACACCCTGATCGTCAACGGCAAGCGCATCCGCCTGACCGCCGTGAAGAACCCCGCCGATCTGAAATGGGACGAAGTCGGCGCCGACGTGGTGGTCGAATCGACTGGTCTGTTCCTGACCAAGGAAACCGCCGAGGCCCATCTGAAGGCCGGCGCCAAGAAGGTGATCCTGTCGGCCCCTTCGAAGGACGACACCCCGATGTTCGTCTACGGTGTGAACCATGGCACCTACAAGGGCGAGGCCATCATCTCCAACGCTTCGTGCACCACCAACTGCCTGGCCCCGATCGCCAAGGTGCTGAACGACAAGTGGGGCATCAAGCGCGGCCTGATGACCACCGTGCACGCTGCCACCGCCACGCAGAAGACGGTTGACGGCCCCTCCAACAAAGACTGGCGCGGCGGCCGTGGCATCCTGGAGAACATCATCCCCTCCAGCACGGGCGCCGCCAAGGCCGTGGGCGTGGTGATCCCCGAGCTGAACAAGAAGCTGACCGGCATGGCCTTCCGCGTGCCCACCTCCGACGTGTCGGTGGTGGACCTGACGGTCGAGCTGAACAAGGAAGCCACCTACGAAGAGATCGCCGCCGAGATGAAGGCCCAGTCGCAAGGCGCCCTCAAGGGCGTGCTGGGCTACACGGAAGACAAGGTGGTGGCCACCGACTTCCGCGGCGAATCGTGCACCTCGGTGTTCGATGCCGAAGCCGGTATTGCTTTGGACAAAACCTTCGTGAAGGTCGTGTCCTGGTACGACAACGAGTGGGGCTACTCCAACAAGGTGCTGGAAATGGCACGCGTCGTGGCCAAGTGACCACGAAGTAATCAGTTACCACACTGAACGCGAACGGCCCCACGGGGCCGTTTGTTGTTTTTAGCGTTGAACTTTCCCGTCAAACGGCCGAACACCCTGTAACGCCTACTTCACGGCAAGGGGCGCCCGCCGATAATCTGGCGCGACCGAATTCAAGGAGATCCGAGTGACGCGCAAGGGCCTGGCTGTGATGGTGTTGATGGGATGGCTTACCCTGCCTGTGATGGCGCAGGAGGGACGTCCTGTGTCTGGGCTGATCGTCAAACTCAAGAAGCAGCAAGGGGCGCAGGCTCAAGCGCTTGTCACGCCTCAGAAGCGGTTGGGGCGGGTGGCCTACGCCGCGGGCTACACCTCCTTGATGCCTTGGCGGAGCATGGGGCCGGACACGGCGGTGATGCAGTTCCCGACCCGGGTCAAGAAGGAGACGGCGGAACGCCTCATGGCGCGGGCCCTGGCCTCTGGTGAGATCGAGTGGGTCGAGCCCAATGTACGCGAAAAACTCCAGGCGGTCGTGACACCGAATGACCCGTATTACAACGACGCGTCATTGTTCGACGAGGGGCAATGGTGGCTGCAGGGTGCGACTACCGGCAATGCGCAGAGCAAGACGCTTCGCCAGCGGGGTGTGCCGAACATCGATCTGGCCTGGCAGACCTCGACGGGGCAGCTCCAGACCAACGGCACGGTCATCGCGGTGCTGGACACGGGCAAGCTCAACCATCCCGACATCGACAACGCACGCGTGCTTCCCGGGTATGACTTCGTGTCCGAGGTGGCCTCGGCCAACGATGGGGGAGGGCGTGATGCCGATCCGACCGATCCGGGTGACTGGGTGACCTCATCGGAGGTTCAGCAGGCGGAGTTCTCCGGCTGTGATGTTCAGCGTAGCTCCTGGCATGGCCTGGTGATTCAGGGCTTCCTGGCGGCGCGCAGCAACAATGGCACGGGTGTCGCGGGCATCAACTGGAACGCCCGGATCCTGCCGGTGCGGGTGGCGGGCAAATGCGGCGCGACGGTTTCCGATATCGTCGATGGCATGCGCTGGGCCGCAGGCTTGTCCGTGAGCGGTGTGCCCAACAACACCAACCCTGCCAAGATCATCAACATCAGCTTTGGCGGCAATGGGGCTTGCGGTCAGGCTTACCAGAACGCCATCAACGAGGTGAGGGCGTTGGGTGTGATCGTGGTGGCCGCTGCTGGCAATGAGCACCATGGGGTTTCCCGCCCGGGCAACTGCAGTGGCGTGGTGACCGTGGCCGCTTTGAACCGGGAAGGCTTCAAGGCGACCTATTCGAATTTCGGCGCCGAGGTCTTCATCTCGACGATCGGTGGAGATCCCAGCTTCTCGTCGGATGCGGGTGCCTGGGCGCCCTATGTGGCCGATACCGGCATGCTGGGCGTGTACAACGATGGCCAGACGTCTGCCGGTGGCAGCGGCTACGCCTATCACGCGGGCAGCAGCTATTCCGCGCCCGTGGTGGCGGGGGTGCTCAGCCTGATGCTGGATGTCAATCCAAGCCTGACCGTTGCACAACTGGAGCAGGGGCTGCGCTTGAGCGCGCGTCCGCATGTGGTGTCGTCCCTGATCGGGGCATGCAGCAGCAGCAATCCTGGGCGCTGTGTGTGCTCGACCAGCACCTGCGGCCACGGCATGCTGGATGCGGAGCAAGCCCTGGTCTATGCAGCGGCCCCCTCCAGCTATGTGGCGCCAGGGGTGGCCACGGAGAACATCGACGCCGCCGAGGTCGTGCAGGCCGTGGCGTTTGCCGCCGCCGACCGGCCGGCCAACCCCGTGGCGACGAGCTCCGTGTCCAACACGGGAGGCGGCGGCGGTGGTGGTGGCGGGTCCCTTGATGAAACCATTCTGCTGGCTGGCGCGGCGCTGATGACGGTGCTGGCGGGAAGGCGCTTCATGCGCCGTCGTGCGTCACGCTGAGGCTGCTGCTTGATGGCCGCTGATGGGCCGTTTACCCTTTGCAGGCCCCGAACCCCTTGCCCGCCGGCAGGGTCATGCCCGCCAGTACCCGCTGAATCGCCAGGCTGGCCTGGGGCACGCGCACCACGGCCACGTCCTGCGCAGGCCGCACGGTGACGACCCGGGCCGTGCGGATGCCGCGCTGGCGCAGTGTTTCCAGGGCGTTGTGGGCCTGGGCCTCCTGGTTGTAGCGACCCAGGGACACGCCCATCGCCAGGTTGGCCGGTGAGCGCACTTCCTCGAAATTGAGCCCGCGGATGCGGCGCAGTTCATCCTGCTTGCGGCTCAGGGCTTCGGCATCGCCATAGGGGCCCATGTAGACCAGCCACAGGCCCTGCACGGCCACGTTCTGCAAGGCCCAGCTGCCCGAGGCCAGTTGAGCCAGTTGCGGCGTCACCTGGCGCTGTTCGGCGGGGGTGAAGGGACCAGCTTCCATGCACACGGGCCCGGCGGCCACGGCCACCGCGCTGGCGCCTCCGGTGGTGACACCGTTGGCAGGGCGAGCCGATGCGTCCGTGCCCGAGGCCGGCGCGCTGCCTGCTTCAGAGGCCGCAGGGGCGTCGTCAGGGGCGCCTGCATCTTTGCCCGTGGCGGGGCCACTGGCGGCCGCAGGGGGCTCGACGACCAGCCGCTCCGGGTGTACCTGGGCCTTGAGGCGTTCGGGCTCGCGGCCGGCATGTGCGTGGCTCAAGGGGCCGCCCAGCCAGCCTTCTCGCCACGCGAAAAAGCCCATGTTGGCCAGGATCAACACCACAACAAGCGCGCGCAGCATACGGAGAACGTCACCTCAGAGGCGGTGGACAGGAGGATCCCCGGATCATAGGGGATGCCGTGGCGCTGTTGGCCGGGCTAGGCCCCGGAACGTGGGCGCACACTGACTTCGCCGATGCTCCAGGGCTGCAGGGCGCCCAGGCCGTCGTCCACGAGCAACGCGCCTTGCTCATCCACGCCCTGGGCGATGCCTTGGGCATCGGGTGCCGCGCTCCCGGCCGCACCGCCCTGCATGTGGCGCCACAGGGCCACCGGGCGCCCCCGCAGCGTGTCCCGGGCATCGTAGGCCGTGCGCAGTGGCGCAAAGCCTTCGTGTTCGAAGCGGCGCAGGCCGGCCAGCCAGGCGGGCACCACGGCGGCCATGGCCTGGCCTGGGGTGAGGGGCAGGCCCAAGCCTGTGGCGGTGTCGGTGCGCTCACTGCGCAGGGCTTCCGGGGTCCCGGCCAGGTTCAGGCCCAGGCCGATCACCACCCAGCGTTGCTCCGGGGCCAGGCCGGGGCCCTGGATGGCCTCGATCAGGATGCCGGCCAGCTTGCGGTCGTCGATCCACAGGTCGTTGGGCCATTTGAGCTGCACGGCGGGGGCGCTGGCCGCCGGGCGCAGCGCATCGAGCGCCTGGGCCGTCCACAGGCCCACGGCCAGCGACAGGGCGCTGCCGCCACCAGGCACGTCCGCCAGGGCCAGGGGCAGGGCCAGGGTCAGCGTGAGGGCCTGGCCAGGCTGGGCGTCCCACTGGCGGCCCGCACGCCCCCGGCCGGCCGTCTGGCGCCAGGCGGTCACCACCACAGGGTCGCGCGCGCCGTCGCGGCCCAGGGCCAGGGCGTGGGCATTGGTGGAGCCCACTTCGGGCAGAACCTCGACAGACAAGGTGGGCCAGTCGGGCTGGGCGGCCAGCCACAGCTGCTCTGCGGCGTGGTTCAGGTCAGCGATGCCGGCGTCCATCGGGGCTCAGGCCTTCTTCTTGCGGCGGCGGATGGCCAGCATGGTGCCGCGGCAATCGGGCGAGCCACACCAGCAGGCGTAGTCCTTCTTGAGGCTGGGCGTGATGCGCGAGTCGATCACCAGGCCATAGTCGAAGAACAGTTCCTCGCCCGGGGCGATGTCGCGCAGGGCTTTGAGGAAGACGCGGTTGCCATCCTGCTCGGCCTCCAGGTTGGGCGCGCAGGAGTGGTTGATCCACTTGGCCGAATTGCCCTGGTACTTGCCGTCGATGACATGGCCGTCATCCAGGTGGAAGTAGAAGGTGTGGTTGGGCTGGCTGGGATCGTGCGGGTGGCGGTCCAGTGCCTCCTGCCAGGTGATGATCTCGCCGCGGTACTCCAGCACCGTGTCGCCCTGGTGCAGCGGGCGGATGGCGTAGACGCCCTTGCCGTGCACGCCGGAATCGCGCACCTGGGTGCGGCGCCCGCCCTTGGGGATATCGGCGCTGGCGGAGGCCGTCCGGGCGGCAGGCAGATTTTTCGGGTTGGCTTGCGACATGGGCAAGATTGGGTACATTGAATTGGTGGGCGCGCGTGTGCGTGTGTGCGCACGTGTACGTACGCGTATACATGCATGCATATACACGCGAGAGCCTTGATTGTAAGAACGTATTTCCCCCCGGCCATGCGGAGGCCGGCGCAGACGCTATAAACACGCCCATGAGCAAAGCCCTGGTCATCGCAGAAAAGCCTTCCGTCGCGCAAGACATCGTGCGCGCATTGACGCCGGTGGACGGCAAGTTCGAGAAGCACGAAGAGTATTTCGAGAGCGAACACTACGTGGTGAGCTCCGCCGTGGGCCACCTGGTCGAGATCAAGGCCCCGGAGGAGTTCGACGTCAAGCGCGGCAAGTGGAGCTTCACGCACCTGCCCGTGATCCCGCCGCACTTCGATCTCAATCCGATCGACAAGAGCAAGGGCCGCCTCAATGCCCTGGTCAAGCTGATCAAGCGCAAGGATGTCGACACCCTGATCAACGCGTGTGACGCGGGACGCGAAGGTGAGCTGATCTTCCGCCTGATCGCGCAGTACGCGCAGGACAGCACCGCCACCACGCGTGCCAAGGGCCTGGGCAAGGACGTGCGCCGCCTGTGGCTGCAGAGCATGACGCCACAGGCCATCCGCGACGGTTTCGACAAGCTGCGCAGCAACGAGCAGATGCTGCCGCTGGCCGATGCCGCGCGCTGCCGCTCCGAGGCCGATTGGCTGGTGGGCATCAACGGCACGCGCGCGATGACGGCCTTCAACTCGCGCGATGGCGGTTTCTTCCTGACCACCGTGGGCCGTGTGCAGACGCCGACGCTGTCCATCGTGGTCGAGCGCGAAGAGAAGATCCGCAAGCACATCTTCCGCGACTACTGGGAAATCAAGGGCACCTTCGGCGTCGATGCCGGCAGCTACGACGGCAAGTGGTTCAACCCGAACTTCAAGAAGGACAAGAACGCGCCCGAAGGCTCGGCCGAGGCCGAGTTCAAGGCCGACCGTGTCTGGAGTGCTGATGAGGCCCAGGCCATCGCCGATGCCGTGCGCAACAAGAGCGGCACCGTCACCGAAGAGGCCAAGCCCAGCACGCAGGCCAGCCCGCTGCTGTACGACCTGACCACGCTGCAGCGCGAGGCCAACTCGCGCTTCGGCTTCAGCGCCAAGACCACGCTGGGCCTGGCCCAGGCCCTGTACGAAAAGCACAAGGCCCTGACCTACCCGCGTACCGACTCGCGCGCACTGCCCGAGGATTACCTGGGCGTGGTGCAGCAGACTGTCGGCATGATCGCCGAAGGCAACCTGCCTGGGCCGCTGCGCGAGCTGGGGCCGCATGCCGCCAAGGCCCTGAAAGAGGGCTACATCAAGCCTACCAAGCGCGTGTTCGACAACGCCAAGGTGTCGGATCACTTTGCCATCATCCCCACGCTGCAGGCGCCCACCAGCCTGACCGAGGCCGAGGCCAAGCTCTACGACATGGTCGTCAAGCGCTTCCTGGCGGTGTTCTACCCGTCGGCCGAGTTCATGGTCACCACGCGCATCACCAAGGTGCCGGCCAATGGGGTAGATCACCACTTCCAGACCAACGGCAAGGTGCTGGTCAAGCCGGGCTGGATGGCGGTGTACGGCAAGGAAGCGCAAGGTGAAGACGGCGACACCAACCTGGTGGCCGTGCAGCCGGGCGAGCAGGTGGTCAATGAAGACATTACCGTCAGCGCGCTCAAGACCAAGCCGCCCGCGCGCTATTCCGAAGCGACGCTGCTGAGCGCGATGGAAGGCGCCGGCAAGCTGGTCGACGACGAAGAGCTCAAGGCTGCGATGCAGGAGAAGGGCCTGGGCACGCCCGCCACGCGCGCGGCCATCATCGAAGGCCTGATCCTGGAAAAGTACATGTACCGCGAGGGCCGCGAACTGATCCCTACGGCCAAGGCTTTCCAGCTGATGACGCTGCTGCGCGGCCTGGGCGTGGAAGACCTGACCAAGCCCGAGCTGACCGGCAACTGGGAGTTCAAGCTCTCGGAGATGGAAAAGGGCCAGCTCAGCCGAGAGGCCTTCATGGCCGAGATCGCCGCGATGACGCAGCGCGTGGTGCAGAAGGCCAAGGAATACGACCGCGACACCATCCCGGGTGATTACGCCACCCTGGGCACGCCGTGCCCCAACTGCGGCGGCGTGGTGAAAGAGAACTACCGCCGCTTCACCTGCACCGGCAAGCACGGTGGCTCAGACGAAGGCACGGGCTGCGGTTTCTCGATGACCAAGATCCCGGCCGGCCGCAGCTTCGAGCTGCCCGAGGTGGAGCAGTTGCTGAGCCAGCACAAGGTGGGCCCGCTGGAAGGCTTCCGCTCCAAGGCGGGCTGGCCCTTCACGGCCGAGCTGCGCCTGGTGCGCGACGACGAAGCGAACAACTGGAAGATGGAGTTCGACTTCGGCGAAGACGCCAAGAAGGACGAAGAAGCCGGTGAGGCCGTGGACTTCAGCGGCCAGACCAGCCTGGGTGCCTGCCCCAAGTGCGGCGGCAAGGTCTTCGAGTACGGCGCCAACTACGTGTGCGAGAACTCGGTGGGCCAGGCCAGTTGCAACTTCAAGAGCGGCAAGATCATCCTGCAGCAGCCGATCGCGCCCGAGCAGGTGGAGAAGCTGCTGGCCACCGGCAAGACCGATCTGCTCGATGGCTTCGTGTCCAACAAGACGCGCCGCAAGTTCAAGGCCTTCCTGAGCTGGGACGCCAAGGCAGGCAAGGTGGGCTTCGAGTTCGAACCTCGTGCGGCCAAGGCCCCTGCGAAAACGGCCGCGAAGAAGGCTGCAGCCAAGAAGGCGGCCTGAGCCAATTGCGGAACTCCGGGGCATCCGCGGGTATCTGCCTGTGGATCGCCCTTGCATCGGCGGCCTTGGGCGCTTCGGTGTAATGTGGGCGCTCGTCGTGCGACCAATGCAGGTCACGGAGTTCGACCATGGCTTTCATCAGACCTTCCCGCAGCCCCTGGCACCCTGACAGTGGCATGCAACTCCCGGCCAGCGAGATCACACCGCAGGCCGTGTACGCCTCGCGACGTACCTGGATGGCGCAGGCCGCGCTGGGCTCGGCCGTGGTGGCGGGCGGCGGCCTGGGCGCCTTGCTGAACCCGGCACAGGCGCTGGCCCAAGGCGCCTCGGGCAGCCTGGTCAAGCGCCCTGGCAAGCTGGCAGCCTTGCCCGGCGTGCGCAGCACGGTGCCCGGCGCCATCGCGATGGACAAGGTCACCAGCTACCAGGACATCACCACCTACAACAACTTCTACGAGTTCGGCACCGGCAAGGATGACCCGGCCGACAACGCCCACACGCTGCGCACGCGCCCGTGGACGGTCAGCATCGAGGGTGAGGTGGGCAAGCCGCTGACACTGGGCATCGACGATCTGCTCAAGCTGGCCGTGATGGAGGAGCGCATCTACCGCCTGCGCTGCGTGGAGGGCTGGTCCATGGTGATCCCGTGGGTGGGGTATTCGCTGTCGACGCTGATCAAGCGCGCCGAGCCCAACAGCCGCGCCAAATATGTCGAATTCATCACCCTGGCCGACCCGAAGCAGATGCCAGGCGTGCGCTCCGGCGTGCTCGACTGGCCTTACGTGGAAGGCCTGCGCATCGACGAGGCCATGCACCCGTTGACGCTGATGGCCTTCGGCCTGTACGGCGAGGTACTGCCCAACCAGAACGGCGCGCCGCTGCGCCTGGTCGTGCCCTGGAAGTACGGCTTCAAGAGCGCCAAGTCGATCGTCAGGATCCGCCTGGTCGAGAGGGAGCCGGTGTCCTCCTGGACCAAGGCCAATCGGCAGGAGTACGGCTTCTACTCCAACGTGAACCCGCAGGTGGACCACCCACGCTGGAGCCAGGCCAGCGAGCGCCGCATCGGCGAAGGTGGCCTCTTCTCGCCGCGCAAGACCACGCTGATGTTCAATGGCTACGGGCCCCAGGTCGGTCAGATGTACGCCGGCATGGACCTCAAGAAGTTCTATTGATGCGCGTGCGCGAGGCCGTCAACCGGGCTCTGTTGAAGCCCTGGGCCAAGCCCCTGGTGTGGCTGCTGTGCGCCTTGCCGCTGGCCTGGCTGTTCGTGCGTGCGGCCACGGATCAACTGGGCGCGAACCCGGCCGAGGCGCTGATCCATGTCACCGGCCTCTGGACGATCCGCTGGCTGTGGCTGACCCTGGCGATCTCTCCGCTGCGCGATGTGTTCGGCCTGCCTGGCCTGCTGCGCCACCGGCGCGCGTTGGGCGTCACGGCCTTCATCTACGGGCTGCTGCACTTCCTGGCCTATGCCTGGCTGGACAAGGGCCTGGTGCTGGATGACATCGTACGCGATGTGCTCAAGCGCAACTTCATCCTGGTGGGACTGCTGGCGCTGATCCTGATGACGCCTCTGGCGTTGACCTCCTTCAACCGCGCGATCAAGGCGCTGGGCGGCAAGCGCTGGCAGGCGTTGCATCGGCTGGTCTATGCGGTGGCCTTGCTGGGGCTGCTGCACTTCTACTGGAAAAAGTCGGGCAAGAACGATGTGGCCGAGGTGCTGGTTTACGCGGTGATCCTGGCGGCGCTGCTGGGGTGGCGCCTCTGGCGTCGGCGTCAGAAGCTGCGGCCGGCTTGAGACACCTGTCGGAATGCCATGGTGATCACGCTGGCAGGCATGGGCTTGAGCGGGTCGAGCCTGGGGTTGTTCTGGTCAACCTTCACGCCATGGCCGACGTTATGACAGAGTGATGACCAGCCGTGGCCCGATCCGCGGCGTCAACCCCACTTGATCCATGCCTTCAATTCGACCGTTCCTTCCCTGCATGCTGCTGTGGGCCGGTGCTGTGATGGCCCAGGCTCCGGCGGTCAATGCCGAACCTTCTCCCTTCTTTGTCGAGGCGGCAGAGTGCTCCGCGGCCTACAAGGCCGAGGTCACCGCGCGTCTGGCCCAGCCCAAGACCGAAGCGCGTGACAAGGCCATCCTGGCCGACACCGAGAACAGCTTCGTCTTCATCGGCGTGGCCTACAAGCAGGGCCTGCGCAAGGCCGAGGCCGACGAGCTGCTGGCCCAGGCCGAGCAGCGCTGGGCCAAGCTGCCCAGGGCCGAGCAGACCAGGCGGCTGGTCTCTTGCACCGAACGCGCAGGCAAGCTGATGGACGAGGTGAGCTTCGTCGAGCGCTACGCTGTCCAGAACCGCGCCAAGGCCCGCGTGGAGCAGCAGTTCGAGAAAGAAAAGAAGCAGAAGGCCCAGTAAGCCGGTCCAGGTCAATCCCAAAGCCTAGGTGCGTGTCTGTCGGCATGGCCGCGACACCGGGTGATCCCAAGCGCCTGGCGGGCCTCTACCATTCGGATCGTGCATTGCCGCACGTTCACCGAATGACAACGCCATGGAGCCTGCCTCGTCCGACACGACCGGCGCCGCGCCGGTGGAGCTCAGCACTGGCCTGCTGACCACGCCCATGCTGCAGGCCGCGCCGGCCTCGCTGCGGGTGACCCAGATCGGCTGGTTCAGCGGTTTGCGCGGCAGCGGCCTGCGTGTGGGTGACCGCATCGTGGCCGTGGAGGGCGCACCCATCGATGCCAAGGCCACGCCCGCCGAACTTCAACAGGCCATCGGCACCTATGGCGAAGCCCAGCGCTGGGCCAAGGCCGGTGCGCGAGATGGCACCCCCGTGACGCTGACGGTGATGCGGCGCGCTGTATCCGGCCGAGGCTGGCAGACGCTGGACGTGACCGGCGCGCTGCGCCCCAGGCCCCATGTGCGCAGCGCCGACAACCGCATCCTGCTGGGCCCTGGCGGCCCGCCAGAGATGTACGAGAACGATGGCTTCGACCGCAGCTGGGGGGCATGGGCCGAAGCCTTTGCCAAGACCACCAGCGCCGTGCTGGACGACACGCTCTACGCCTTGGCGCTGACATCGACCTATGAGCTGCGCAACTTGCTGGAGCAGGCCCCCCGCGTACGCCTGCTGGCCCAGAAGTACCCAGGCCCCTTTGCCGATGCCGTGCAGCAGGATGTCGAGGCGATGCGCGAACGCCTGGAAGGCCCGGCCATCACCTTGCCCGATGGCGCGATGGACTACCGCGAACAAGGCGAGCAGCGCGCCGACGAGATCCGCCAGAAGGCCCAGGCCGCCTGGGACGCGCTGCAGGCCGAACTGGCCGACCGCGCGATCACGCCGCTGTTCCCGGCCGAGCACCCCATCCACGGACGGCGTGAGGCCATCGTGGGCCGCTATGCCACCTTGCCACCGCTGCGCAACCGTGACTGGGTGGGCGAGGCCGGCCGCACCTGGTTCGTGGCCGGCAGCGCGCGTGATGGCTGGTACTTCGCCGATGCGGAGAGCCCGCAGGCCGTGTGGATGATGGATGCGCTGGCGCGCTACCGCCGCCTGGTGGTGCCCAGCATCGACGAGCGCTATGAACTGGTGGGCGAGGTGCAGGCACAGCCGGGCCAGTTGGTGGTGGGCGATCGTGCCTATTTCGGCCTGAACCTGGTGCCGGTGGCGGCGCTGATCGGCGGGGCGGTATTTGTCGATTTGCGCCAGGTTGATGGCAAGGGCGTGGCTCGCTTCGCCGGTGAAGAGGCCTTGCGTGACCAGGGGGGCGTCCTGCCTGCCGACACCGCCAGCCCGACCGAGGTGCTGGAGGCCATGGTCAAGGCGCTCAAGGCCGCCGACCAGGACCTGTGGATCTCGCTGTTCGCCACGTGGTCGGTGGGCGCCTTGCCCGATGGGCGGCCCTTGTTCAAGGCCAATGCGGTGGAGCAGCCCGCGCGCTATTTCGAAGAAGCCCGCCGCCGCATCATGGAGCGCGTGCACGACCTGCGCCCCGTGTGGGTGGACGATGTGCGCGTGATCTTCCCGGGCGATGCTTACCCGGGCCAGTTGCGGCTGGAAGAGGTGCAGGTGGAGATGCAGCACATCGGCCTGTTCGATGGCGTCTACCGGCCCTTCAGCGATGTCACCGTCAAGCGCTGGTGGACGCTGCAGCGCATCGGCCTGCCGGGCATGCCGCTGGGGCCGTGGCGCATCACCAGCCTTCAGGCCGTCTGATCAGGAAAGAGGCCACGAGATGCCAGCCTTTGATGCCCGTCGCCGCGAACTGCGCGACTCCCTCGCCGCCGTCCAGTCGCAACTGAGCGCCAGCGAGTCCATGCGCCTGGCCGGCGTGCTGGAGGACTACCTGACCGCGCGCGATGTGGCGCTCACGATGATGTGGACCTACATCGCCGACGACGGCACGGAGATGCTGGCCGACGAGTACGCCGGCAAGTTCCGCGACATGTCGCGCACGGCCACCGACAAGCTCGATGCCATGCTGGACGGGCTGTCCACGCCCAGCGAGCTGGCCGTGCGCTGGAGCGAGCAGCTCAGCTTCTCGGAGTTCATCTTCTGGGGCCACCTGGGTGGTCTGAAGCTGGCCGAGGCGCGCGACGCCATGGTGCGTGATGGCGGCAAGGTGCGCGAGCTGATCACCGTGCTCGATCGCAAGTGGCAGAACCTGAGCGAAGAAGACCTGAAGGTAGAGGAGGCCGAGCAGCGCGCCGCCCAGGATCTGAAGGACCTGCTGGAGCGTGCCCTGGCCGAGGCCATGCCCTACTGGGTGCAGGCGGGCGCCGGCGTCGTGGTGCTGCGCGATGCCTGGAAGAGCGTGTTCTCGTCCATCACCGACCATGTCAAGGAGACGCTGGTGGGCGCAGGTGTGCCGCGCAATGTGGTCGATGCCTTGCTCACCATCGCCTCGTGGGCCAACAGCGCGGCCAACATGGCCCAGATGGCCGCCAAGCTGGGCATGGAGGTGGGTGAGCTGATGGACTGGATCAACCGCATCCGCTCCATCAACGTGGGCGGGCTGGTGCAGTACCGCGTGGGCACCTTGCTGGACAAGGAAACCAAGCAGGTGGTCGACTACCTCGACATGGCTTGCAAGGGCCTCAAGCCCTTGATCGAAGGCGCCTACAACACGCACATGACGGCCTTCAAGGCCCAGCTGGACAACGAGGGCGTGATCATCGTGTCCTACGGTGGCATTCGTCAGCAGGTGGACCAGTTCCTGCGTGATTGCAATCTGGACAGCCTGCGCGCCACGCATGCCGCCGCGGTGTCGGCCATGGATGGCATCGAGTCCTCATTGGGCACCGATGGCATGAAGCGCGACTGGTCGGATCTGCGGCGCATGCTCAAGGACGCCTTCGATGCGCGCCGCACCACGGCCGAGAAGGCCTTCGACGATTTCTACCGCGCCAACGATGGCCGCTTCCTGGGCGGCCTGAGCACCGACACCGAGCGCACCTTGCTGGAGCCCGACAAGTGGCTCGTCACCACCAACGGCATCGTGGCTGTGGGGCTGGACACGAAACTGCGTGAGTGGCGCGAGCGCGTGACCGTGATCAACGGCGGCCCCAAGGACGCGTTCGACCAGGTCCAGAACGCCTTCCTGGGCCTGCCGCTGGACATCCGCGACCAGGTGCAGAACGGCCTCAACGGTTACCTCAACAAGCAGATCCGCGAGATCAACACCGAGGCTGACGAAGCCATCAAGGTGCTGGACAACTGTGCGCTGATGGTCAACGCCCGCAAGATCAGCGATGACATGGACCGCAGCCGGCTGTCGCAGGCGCTGAGAGCCACCATTCGCTGAGCGGCCCGCGGGCAAAGGGAGGACAATCCCTGCCCATGATCGATCTGCTGCTGTTGTTCGTGCCGTTCTTTGCGCTGGTGCTGATGGGCTGGGGCGCGGCCCGGACCGGCGTGCTGCCCCTGGTGGGCATCGGGGCGATGAACAGCTTCGTGCTGTATTTCGGGCTGTCGGCCATGGTGTTCCGCCTGGCGGCCAGCGGTGCCTTGCATCAGACCGGCCTGCTGGGCCTGCTGCTGGCCTATGGCGTGGCCGGCAGCGTGATCACGGCCCTGGCGCTGACCTGGGCCGCGCGGCAGGGGCTGTCGCGCCGTGATGGCGGCCTGGCCGCGCTGACGACCGCTTTTCCGAACACCGGCTTCCTGGGCCTGCCTTTGTTGACGGGCCTGCTCGGGCCCCAGGCCGTGGGGCCTGTGGCGGCCACGGTGCTGGTGGACGTGCTGCTGCTCAGCTCGCTGTGCCTGGCGTGGGCCCATTCAGACCGCTACCAAGCCAGCGAAGAGCGGCGTGCCATCCAGACCTCGCTCAAGGGCGCGCTGCGCAATCCGCTGCTGTGGTCGATGGGGCTGGGCATGGCGGCGGCCGAGCTGCACCTGAGCCTGCCGCACCCCGTGGACGAAGTGCTGCGCCTGCTGGCCCAGTCCGCCACGCCGGTGGCGCTGTTCACGCTGGGGGCCATGCTGGCCCGCTCACAGCTGGCGCGTATGACGGCGGCGCATCGGGATGTGGACAGCGAGAGCGATGTTGGCGAGTCCGCTGACAAAGCAACGGCCGTGGCTGGCACCAGCACGGCCAAGGCCCGTGCGGCAGCGCCAGCCGTGTGGCTGCCCACGCTGCTCAAGCTGGGCCTGCATCCGGCCCTGGTGTGGGGTGCAGGGCAGCTGCTGGGCACGGTGTTGGGCCTGGCCGTGCCCACGGCCGGCCTGCTGGTGCTGACGATGGCGGCGGCCTTGCCTTCGGCGAGCAATGTGTCCATGCTGGCCGAACGGGAGGGCGCCGACACGGGGCTGGTGGCCCGCATCATCCTGTGGACCACGGCGGCGTCGCTGCTGACGCTGGCGCTGTGGGCCCACCTGCTGAACGTGCGGCCCGCGGGCTGAGCCTTGTGCCCGGCCTTATACCGAGATCGACACGGTGATGTTGGCCTGGTAGCCATTGGTCACATCGCCCGTGATGCTGACCATCTGCAGATCCACGCCATCGCTGAACACATTGTCCGAGGCGAAGCTGATCGAGGCCAGATTGCTCACGCTGGCGCTGTAGCCGCTGGCGTTGTTGTAGACCGTCTGGCAGGTGGCGGTGGGGAAGGCCAGTTGCGAGGTCTTGAGCTTGTTGGAGAAGCTGGTGGCCGTGTTGGCGTCGCGGTAGACCTCGAAGTGGATGTGCGGCATGCGGCCCGAGTAGCAACCCGGGAAGATGGTCACAAAGGTGGCCTGGCCGTTGCTGTCGGTCTCCTGCACGCCGCGCAGGTAGTTCTCGCCGGTGACGCCGCTGGAGTACATCGAGTACTTGCCATCGCGCGTGCAGTGCCACAGGTAGATGGCGTAGCCGTCGAGCGAGGCGCAGCTGTTGTTTGTGTTGGTCAGCGTGATGGTGAGCGTGAGCGGCACGCCCGCTGCCGTGCCTGAGGCACTGCCCACGCTGGTGCGGATGTCACTGCGCACGATGCCGCTCAAGGCCAGCGCGTTGGCCACGCTGCCGTTGGCGGTGTTGGAGCCGTCGCCGGGATAGGGGCCGGCGGTTTCTTCGGGCACCACGGTGCAACTGCCCGAGGTGGTCGTCGTCGTGGTGCTGCCACCTGAGGTTGACGAGGTGTCGTTGTACAGGTTCGTGCCACTGCTGCCCCCGCCCCCGCAGCCCATCAGCGGCAGGGCGCCGACGGCGCTCAGCGCACTCAGCCAGCGCAGCATCTGGCGGCGATCGCCGCCCCGCGCCATGGCGTTCAGGTCATGGAGCAGCTGAGGCTGGGCGTGGTCGTGATCGTCGTGCTGATCGTTGGGTCGGTGGGCGGTCAAGGGGCGTCCTTCGGGTGGGCTGTGACATCGCGTCACTGAACCGCACCTTAAGGACGCCGTGTTGCCGGACTGTTTCCGGCGTGTAGGGCCTTGTTAAGCGGACACCTCGTCCTTGCGCACCGTGCGTTTGAGCACGCCCTTGAGCGCCACGCCCGTGTGCGTGCCGGCCTTGACCAGCGTTTCCGGCGTGCCGGCCGCCGCAACGCGTCCGCCACCGGTGCCGCCCTCCGGGCCCATGTCGATCACCCAGTCGGCCTCGGCGATCACGTCCAGATCGTGCTCGATGACGACCACGCTGTGGCCGCCCTCGACCAGGCGGTGCAGCACGTGGATCAGCTTCTCGACGTCGGCCAGGTGCAGGCCCACGGTGGGTTCGTCCAGCACATACAGCGTGTGCGGTGCCTTCTGGCCACGGCGGCCGATGTCGTCACGCACCTTGCTGAGTTCGGTCACCAGCTTGATGCGCTGCGCTTCACCGCCCGACAGGGTGGGCGAGGGCTGACCCAGCGTCAGGTAGCCCAGGCCCACGTCCTGCAGCAGCTTGAGCGGGTGTGCGATCGACGGCATCGTGCCGAAGAACTCGACGGCCTCGTCCACTTCCATCTTGAGCACGTCGCCGATGTGCTTGCCGCGCCAGGTGGCGCTGAGCGTCTCGGCGTTGAAGCGCATGCCATCGCAGGTGTCGCAGTGCACCTTCACATCGGGCAGGAACGCCATCTCGATGGTGCGCACGCCCTGGCCTTCGCACTCGGGGCAGCGGCCTTCGCCGGTGTTGAAGCTGAAGCGGCCCGGGCCCCAGCCACGCGCACGGGCTTCGAGCGTGTCGGCGAAGAGCTTGCGGATGGTGTCCCAGAAGCCGATGTAGGTGGCCGGGCACGAACGCGGTGTCTTGCCGATCGGGGTCTGGTCGACCTCCAGCACGCGGTCGACCGCGCCCCAGCCTTCGACGCCATCGCAGCCCACCCACAGCGGGGTGGTCTTGGCGCGGTCTTTGGGCGGGATCGCGACGGCGGTCTGCACGTTGGCCAGCAGCACGTCGCGCGCGAGTGTCGACTTGCCCGAGCCGGACACGCCGGTCACGGCCACCAGTCGGTGCAGCGGCACCTGCACGGTCACCTTGTCGAGGTTGTGCAGGCGCGCGCCGTTCACCGTCAGGCGCGGTGTGTCGGCCGCGAGCTGGCGCCGCTCGACCAGCGGGTGCGCGATGGGCTGGCGCAGGCAGCGGCCGGTGACGGAGTTCTCGCTGGCCATGATGTCCTGCACCGTGCCTTGCGCGACGACGGTGCCGCCGCGCTGCCCGGCGCCCGGGCCGATGTCGATGATGTGCTCGGCGCGGCGGATGGTGTCCTCGTCGTGCTCGACCACCACCAGCGTGTTGCCTTCCTTGCCCAGCGTGTGCAGGGCTTCGAGCAGCAATTGGTTGTCACGTGGGTGCAGGCCGATGGTGGGCTCGTCGAGCACGTAGCACACGCCCTGCAGGTTCGAGCCCAGTTGTGCCGACAGGCGGATGCGCTGGGCCTCGCCCCCCGAGAGCGTGGGCGCGGCGCGGTCCAGGCTGAGGTAGCCCAGGCCCACCTGCTCCATGAAGCTCAGGCGGGATTTGATCTCGCTGACGATGTCACGCGCGATGGTGGCCTCGCGGCCATCCAGCTTGAGTTGTTCACCCCAACGACGGGCGTCCTTCACGGCCAGCGCCGACAGCTCGGCGATGTTCTGGCCACGGCCCGGGCCTACGAGGCGCACGGCCAGGGCGGTGGGGTTCAGGCGGGCGCCGTGGCAGGTGCTGCAGGCGGTGTCCTCCAGATCTTCGACATCGGGCTCGGCGAAGGTCTGCTCGCGGCCCTTGTCATCGTCCTGCTGCGAGTCGTCCAGCGTCTTGCGCTGATCACGCGTGAGCGCCAGCCCCGTGCCCACGCAGTCGGGACACCAGCCGTGCTTGCTGTTGTAGCTGAACAGGCGCGGGTCCAGCTCCGGGAAGCTGGTGCCGCAGCTGGGGCATGAGCGCTCGGTGGAGAACACCTTCACACGTCCGATGTGCAGCGTGGAGTGGCCGTTCTCCAGCGCATGCGCCAGGCCGTCCAGCGGCGTGAGGATGTGCACCACGCTCTTGCCGTGCTCCAACGCGGTGGTCAGCAGCTCGCGCAGGCGGGCTTCGTTCTCGGGCGCCACCAGCACATCGCCCACGGGCAACTCGATGGTGTGCTCGCGGTAGCGGTCCAGCTTGGCGCCGCCGGCTTGGCCCCAGCCCGCCACGGCCAGGAACTCGCCGTCCACGCGCAGGTGCGTGAAGCCGCGCTGGCCGGCCCACTTGGCCAGCTCGGTGTAGATGCCCTTGCGATTGACCACCAGCGGCGCCATCAGGCCGATGTGCTGCCCGCGGAAATCACGCATCCATTGCGCCACGATGGCCTCGGGTGTCTGCGGCAGCACGGGGATGTGGTGGCCTTCGCCATCGACACAGTGCGGGCAGTGCTGCACGCCCAGCTTCACATACAGCAGGCGCAGGAAGTGGTGCACCTCGGTGGTGGTGCCCACCGTGCTCTTGCGCCCGCCGCGCGACAGGCGCTGCTCGATGGCCACCGTGGGCGGGATGCCGTAGACGGCATCGACCTCTGGGCGGCCGGCGGGCTGCACCAGGCTGCGCGCGTAGGCGTTGAGCGATTCAAGGTAGCGGCGCTGGCCCTCGTTGAAGAGGATGTCGAACGCCAGCGTCGATTTGCCCGAGCCCGACACGCCCGTGACCACGTTGAACTTGCCGCGCGGGATGTGCACGCTCAGGCCCTTGAGGTTGTTCTCGTGGGCGTTCACGACCTCGATGGCATCGTGGCCCGGAGCCTGGTTGGCCAGTTCGCGGCGGCGCTCGCGGCGGGCCTTGATCAGGGCTTGCAGGGATGAGCTTTCGTCCTGTGCGTCGGTGGATGCCGTGTTTTTCAAGGCATAGGTGGCCGTGCGCTCCGCGGCCTTCAAAGAGGCTCCGCCCGCCTCGTGCAGGCCCAGCGCATCTTCGTACTCGCGCAATGCCACGCCGGTGGCCGTACCGCCCAGTCGCACCTGCTCGGGCGCACCGAAGGCCACCAGCTGGCCGCCTTCGTCACCGCCTTCGGGACCCAACTCGATCAGCCAGTCGCAGGATCGGATCACATCCAGGTTGTGCTCGATCAGCACGATGGAGTGGCCGGCATCCAGCAGCCGCGCGAAGGCGCGCATCAGCTTGGCGATGTCGTCGAAGTGCAGGCCGGTGGTCGGTTCGTCGAACATGAAGAGCGTGCCCTTGCGCGCCACCTTCTGCCCGGTCTTGCTGGCCTGCTGGGCGGTTTCGACCAGGTGGCCGGCCAGCTTGAGGCGCTGTGCCTCGCCGCCCGACAGCGTCGGCACGGGCTGGCCCAGCTTCACGTAGTCCAGACCCACGTCGGCCAGCGGCTGCAGGGCGCGCACCACGTCCACATCGTGGCCGAACAGGCGCACGGCCTCGGCCACGGTCAGCTCCAGCACATCGGAAATGCTGAGCTTGCGGTTCAGGCGCTCGATGGTGACCTCGCGCACCTCGGCACGGAAGCGTGTGCCGTCGCAATCGGGGCAACGCAGGTACACGTCGGACAGGAACTGCATCTCCACGTGCTCGAAGCCCGAGCCGCCGCAGGTGGGGCAGCGCCCGTTGCCTGCGTTGAAGCTGAAGGTGCCGGCGGTGTACTTGCGCTCGCGCGCCAGCGGTGTCACGGCGAACAGCGTGCGCACCGCGTCGAAGGCGCCCACGTAGCTCGCGGGGTTCGAGCGTGCCGTCTTGCCGATGGGGGATTGGTCGACGAAGTTGACGGCACTGAGCCAGTCGGCGCCCAGCAGCTCGTCGTGCTCGCCGGGGCTGTCGGTGGCCTGGCCGAAGTGGCGCAGCAGGGCAGGGTGCAGGATGTCCTGCACCAGCGTGGATTTGCCCGAGCCGCTCACGCCGGTGATGCCCACCAGGCGTTGCAGCGGGATCTCGATGTCCAGGTTCTTGAGGTTGTGCTGGCGGGCGCCCTGCAGCAGCAGCTTGGGCGTGCCCGCTTCCACCTTGCGGCGCGTGCCCATGCCGATGGTGCGGCGTGCGCCCAGGTAAGCGCCGGTCAGCGTCTCGGCCTGCTTGAGTTCATCGGGCGTGCCGTCGAACACGATGCGCCCGCCCTGGTGGCCGGGGCCGGGGCCCAGATCGATCACGCGGTCGGCGGCCAGCATCACAGCGGGGTCGTGCTCGACCACCACCAGCGTATTGCCCGCATCGACCAGGCGTTGCATGGCCACGTTGATGCGGTCCATGTCGCGCGGGTGCAGGCCGATGCTGGGCTCGTCCAGCACGAACAGGGTGTTCACCAGCGAGGTGCCCAGGGCCGTGGTCAGGTTGATGCGCTGCACCTCGCCGCCGGACAGGGTGCGGCTCTGGCGGTCTAGCGTGAGGTAACCCAGGCCGACATCGACCAGGTATTTCAGGCGCGTCCGGATCTCGTCGAGCAGCAGCTGCAGGGCCTCGTCATGCACCTGGCTGGGCAGGGTCACGAAGGAGAAGAAGCGCTGCAGCTGCTTGAGCGGCAGCAGCATCACATCGTGCAGGTTCAGGCCGGGCAGGGCTTCGAGCACCTCGCGTGGCATGGCGGCGCCCTTGGGCGACATGCGGCGCGCGGGCGCGAGCACGGCATCGGCATCCTCGCGGCTGCCCAGGCGCCACAGCAGCGATTCGATCTGCAGGCGCGCGCCATCGCATACCGGGCAGGTCGTGTAGCTGCGGTACTTGGACAGCAGCACCCGGATGTGCATCTTGTAGGCCTTGCTTTCCAGGTACTCGAAGAAGCGCTTGATGCCGTACCACTGCTTGTTCCAGTTGCCTTTCCAGGCCGGGTCGCCATCGATCACCCAGGCCTTGTGCTCGGGGCTGAGCTGCGACCAGGCGGTGTCGCGCGGTATGCCCGCATCGCCCGCGTACTTGAGCAGGTCGGCCTGGCTCTCGGACCAGGCGGGCGTCTGCATGGGCTTGATCGCACCGGAGCGCAGTGTCTTGCGGCCATCGGGGATGACCAGGCCGTAGTCGACGCCGATCACGCGGCCGAAGCCACGGCAGTGCGGGCAGGCGCCGGCCGCCGAGTTGAACGAGAACAGCCCGGGCGTGGGCGCGGTGTAGCGGCGATGCGTGTCAGGGCAGTGCAGGCCGCTGGAGAAGCGCCACAGTTCGGGTTGCGGTTCGCTGCCATCAGGCAGTGCATCGCTGGATTCCGGCAGCGCGTAGACGGTGATGTGGCCGCTGCCGCGCTTGAAGGCCACCTCCAGCGCTTCCATCACGCGGGGGCGGTCCAGATCAGAGCCCGTGGGATCGGCGCCGATGCGGAAGCGGTCGGCCACCACGTCGAGCACCAGGCGTTCGTTCGACGCGAGATCGTCGGCGCCCTTGGCCTTCTTCGCGGCCTTCTTGGCGGCGGGTTTGGGCTTGGCCTTGCCCTCGTCGGCAGACGCCTTAGAAGACGCGGCAGGGGCCGCCACCACCCTCTGCGCCTGGATCCGCGAGAAGCCGCTGGCCGACAGCCATTCCTGCATCTGCTCGGGCGAGGTGTTGGCTGGCAGTTCGGCGCCGAAGGTGATCACCACGCGGCGGCCGCCAGGCGTTTGCGCACCACGGCGCACCAACTCGTCGAACACCGACTGCGGCGTGTCCTCGCGCACCTCCTGGCCTGTGTCCTGGTCGAACAGCCGTGCCCCGCGGGCGAACAGCAGCTTCAGGTGGTCGTTCAGCTCCGTCATCGTGCCCACGGTGGAGCGCGAGGTGCGTACCGGGTTGGTCTGGTCGATGGCGATGGCCGGTGGCACACCTTCCACGCGGTCCACGGCCGGGCGGTCCATGCGGTCCAGGAACTGGCGCGCGTAGGCGCTGAAGGTCTCCACGTAGCGGCGCTGGCCCTCGGCGTACAGCGTGTCGAACACCAGCGACGACTTGCCCGAGCCGCTGGGCCCGGTCACCACGGTGAGTTCACCCGTGCGGATGTCGAGGTCGAGGTTCTTGAGGTTGTGCTGGCGGGCACCGCGGATGCGGATGTCGGACATGAATCACCTTGCGCCGGCGTGCGGCGGATGCTGCTCACCTGGAGGGATGTCCAGGCTGGAGCGCAAATATTCTAGGGAGGGATTGGCCTATGCACATGGGGCCGGCGCGGACAACCACAAGACGCCGCGGCCCATGGCGCATGCGCGCCATCAATGTCGGCAGATGTGCTGGAGATGGGTGCAAATTGCCCGCTTTTGCACGTCGATTAAGCGTAATGCGTTTTATCCGTGGCGGCGATTTTTCATGATCCGTGATGAATTCACGTTTCACCTCCCCCCTGTTTGAGCGGGTTTCCCGGGCATCCCCCCTTTCAGATGGTTGTGAAGCAAATCACGTCTGCCTACAGTTTGTGACACCCGTTTTCAACCCATAGGGAGATTGATCCATGAAACATGCCATCCGCGCCGTTGTTGCTGCAACCGCGCTGGCCGCTGCCGCCGTTTCGGCACAGGCTGCTACCACCACCCTTAATTTCACCCTGCCGTTCCTGGAGCAGACCCTGGAGTACGGCAACACCGTCGGTGGCGACCTGACCGTGTCCGCCAACGGCGGCAAGCTCGTCAGCTTCGCCGGCGAATTGGGTGTGGCCAAGCGCTGGCTGGATGCCGACTACCGGATCAACAGCGGTGAGTCGATCACCTTCAGCTTCGAGAAGTCGGTGAAGCTCCTGTCGTGGGATCTGGACGACTTCTTCCTGTCTACCAACAAGTTCTCCCTGTCTGTGGATGGCGCATCCCCCCTGACGCTGTCGACGTTCAGCCATGGCAGCAGCCCGATCCTGAGCGGCAAAACCTTCACCTTCGGCTACAAGGGTGACGCCTACTTCATCGACAGCCTGAAGTTCGGCTCGGTCACGCCGGTGCCCGAGGCTTCGTCGGTCGCCATGACCCTGGCCGGCCTGGGCGTGGTGGGCTTCATCGCCGCCCGTCGCCGCCGCGCCTGATCATTGCTTCTGCAGCGCCTGGCCCTGGCGGCCGGGCGTCGTCCCCAAGCAAAACGGCATCCCCTTCGCGAGAAGAGGATGCCGTTGTCGCATCCGGGGGGCTGGAAAAGCGCTCAGCGCACCAGCAGCACGGGCACCTTGCTGTTGGCCAGCACCTTGGTGGCCACCGAGCCGGTGACCAGGTTCATCAGGCTGCTCTGGCCGTGCGAGCCCATGATGATCAGGTCGAACTTTTCCTTGTCGGCCACCTTGGCGATGATCTCGCCAGCGTTCCCCGTCTTGCCCACATACTGCGTGGCCAGGTCGTGGCGCGCGGTGAACTTGCGGATGGGCTTGAACACGGCTTCGGCCGTTTCATCGTAGTAGGCCTTGAGCTCGGACGCCTGGAACAGACGCGCGGCGTGCGGCGGGATGGCCGGCGTCACCGTCAGCACCGTGTAGTGGTGCGAGCCGGCCAGGAAGTCATCATTGGCCGAAAGCCAGGCCAGCATCTTGCGGGTGTAGGGACTGCCGTCCACGGCGAGCAGGATCTTCATGGGTGTCGAACTCCTAGGTCAGGTCTTCATTCTGCAGTCTATCCGCATTCACCTTGGATTCAGTGTTGCCGGATTGACGCAGATCAGACATCGACCGTGAGCAGGCCGTCGTAGCCGGTCGATTCGCCCTTGTAGCCGTGGCCCCTGGCGTTGCTGATCACGCGCGTTATACCGTGATCATGCGCCACGGTGTAGTCGTGCCTGCAGTGGAGGTGGCCGTGCACCCACAGGTCGGCCAGCGGCAGCAGCGCATCGTCGGCGTTGCAGAAACTGGCGGTGCCGGGCTGGCGGCCATAGCGCGGGTCGGCGCTGCGCAGGCTGGGCCCGAAGTGGGTGATGGCCACGGTGGCGTCCCAGTGGGCATCGGACGTGGGGCGCAGGGCCAGGGTGTCAGCCAGCCAGGCACGGCAGGCCAGGGCCTCTTCGCGCACGGCCTCGGGGTCGAAGGGCTGGCCATGGCGCGTGGCCCGCATCACCTTCACGAAGTAGCCTGCGGCCCGTTGTGACTTGGCGCGCTGGGCTTCGCCGAACAGGTCGAAATCGCTCCAGCGCACGGTGCCCACGAAGCGGATGCGCCGGCCATCACGCCCTTGGATCACGCAGCTCTCGCGCTCCAGCATGTGCAAGCCTAGCTCGGTGCAACGTTGGCGCAGGGTGGCCAGGGCCTCGTGGATGTCGCGCTGGTCGAACTCGTGGTTGCCGGGCACATAGAGCACGGGCACGGGCCAGTCCTTGAACAGCGACAGGCCGGCCCAGGTGCTGTCTATGTCGCCGGCCAGCACCAGCAGTTCGGCACCGGGGGCAGGTTCGGGCGTGAAGGCTTCTGTCTCCAGGTGCAGGTCGGACAGGATCTGGAGTTTCAAAAGCGCTCAGCCCTCAGTTCAGCCCGGCCTCAGTTGGCGCCGTGGCAGTTCTTGTACTTCTTGCCGCTGCCGCAGGAGCAGGGATCATTGCGGCCCAGCTTGGGCTCGGTGCGCACCACCGTCTGCACCTTGTGGCGCTCGGCGATGCCGATCTCGGCCAGATCGACCACGTCGAACACCAGGGCCTCGATGGCCGCGTCCAGGTTCTTGAGCGGGTGCTCCTGGTCCAGCGCCTTGGTCATCTGTTGCTGCACCTCGTCCTGCTCGGGCAGGTGGCGCCACAGCGAGTCGAGCAGGTCGGGCACGCCCGACAGGCCGGCTTCTTCCAGCTGCGGGAAGTTGGCCAGCGCCCATTCGAAGCCGGCCACCCAGTAGCCCAGGCCTTCGAAGGCGTCCTTGCCTTCCAGGGGCTTGCCGTCGTCGTCTTCGATCATGGGCACCAGCGGGTCGAACCAGCCTTCTTCGAGCACGCCGCGCAGCAACTCGTCGTAGCGGCGCTGGATCAGTGTCAGCAGGCGGTTGTGGCGCGCTTCCGTCCATTCGCCCTTGCCGGGCTCGGGCAGGCCTTCGGTGCCGAAGATGGGGCCCAGCCACTCTTCCTGCGTGATCTGCACGGGCTGCACCAGCACGCCGCACAGGTAGCCGTCCAGGATGACGGCGTCCAGCGTTTCGTGCGGTTCGGGCACGAGGGCCAGCAGCTCGTCAAGCTCGTGGATCTCTTTGTCGGTCAGGGTGGCGGCAGCGCTCATGGTGGTGCATGCGCCTGGCCGGCGCATCGGTGTGGTGTGCAAAGCGTGATTGTGCCTGTGCTGGCGGCTTCCGCATGCACCGGCGCAGTGACAGCCCTGACCCGCGCTGGGGCGGCATGGTTGATGCGTTCAGCGCACAGCGTGGCCACGATGCTTTGGAAAGGACGCACCATGCTGGACACCACCTCGACCAAGTTCTCCCACATTCGCGAGCAGGACACGCAGTTTTCGGGCGGCGGTTTGCGGGATTTCTTCCTGTACCGCGACCTGGGCGTGCGTGACGCCACCAACGGCAAGGTGGTCGCCCACCTGGTCAAGGCCAACCCGGATCTGCCGCCCGAAACGGGCACCGGCTGGCACCGCCACGTGGCCGATTTCCAGATCGTCATCATGACCAAGGGCTGGGCCCGCTTCATGTACGAGGATCAGGAAACGCTGGTCAATGCCGGCGACTGCGTGCACCAGCGCCCGGGCGTGCGGCACTACCTGTTCGATTACTCGCCGGACATGGAGTACCTGGAGATCGTCGGGCCGGCCGATTTCGGCACGGTGGATGTCGAGCCGGTGTGCGCGGTGCCTGATCCGACGCCCTGGAAGTGAAGGGGCTCAGAACTCGACGTCGAGCTCGTCGATGTCGATGGGCTCCTGCTTGGCCGCCGTGATCCACTCCTGCATCTCGGGCTGGCCGATCATCAGATCGCAATAGGCCTGGCAGGCTGGATCGACCTTGACGTCGTAGGTGGCGAAGCGCGTGCACACGGGCGCGTACATCGCATCGGCGATGGTGCGGTGCTCGCCGAACAGGTAGGGGCCGCCGTAGGTTTCCAGGCATTCACGCCAGATGGTGGTGATGCGCTGGACATCCGCCTGCGCGCGCGACCACACCTTGAATTTCGGGAAGTGGGCGCGCAGGTTCATCGGCAGGGCCGAGCGCAGCGCGGTGAAGCCCGAGTGCATCTCGCCGCTGATGGCGCGGCAATGGGCGCGGGCCCGGGCGTCCTTGGGCAGCAGGCCGGCATTGGGCATGACCTCGTTGAGGTATTCGGCGATGGCGAGCGTGTCCCAGACCAGCACGCCGTCATGCTCCAGACTGGGCACGCGGATCGAGGACGACAGCAGCAGGATCTCGGCGCGGGTGGAGGGATCGTCCGGCGGCAGCACGTGTTCGGTGAACGGCAACCCGGAGAAGCGCGCCAGCAGCCAGCCGCGCAGCGACCACGATGAGTAGTTCTTGCTGGTGATCGTCAGCACCGCCGAGGTGACATCAGCCTTGGCGGCTTTGCCGGCAGCCGGGGCCGCGGTGGCCTTGGGCGCCTTCTTGGCGGCAGCAGTCTTGGTGGAGGAAGTCTTGCGCGGGGCGAGGGTGGTGGTGGCCATGGGCTGCCTGGTTCGTGGGGGTTCAAAAAGCCGCAGGACAGCCAAGCACGCCCGTCGCCGTGCGACGAACGTCGCTCCTCCGATCCCGCCAGGAGGGCGCTAGCAGGGGCCGTGCCAAGCGTGCGCAAGAAGTTCCGCAGGGCGGCATATGGATGCCATGGCTCGCAACTTGCAGGTTCCTGGTTCAACACCGCTTCTGGGGACACGATGCTCTATGCCGCCTTTGACAGCCATCAGCGCCTGATGGCCCCTTTCCATGCGATGGCGCAGAACATCACCGACTGGGCCACCCACGTGCTGCCGCCGGGCGAGCCTACGGCCACCTGGCGCGATCTGGCCGCCGGCGGCATGCTCACGCGCAGCCTGCACGCGGCCAGCGAGGTGTTCTGGCGCTGGCGCGTCACGCATGCGCGCCCCTCTTTCGGCATCGAATCGGTGCAGAGCAACGGCCTGACCTGCGGCATCACCGAAGAGCCGGTGATGGTCACACCCTTCGGCACGCTGCTGCATTTCCGCAAGGACCGCGATCTGGAGCAGCCCCCCGTGCTGCTGGTGGCGCCCATGTCGGGCCACTTCGCCACGCTGCTGCGCGACACCGTGCGCACGCTGCTGCAGGACCACGATGTCTTCATCACCGACTGGCACAACGCGCGCGACGTGCCGCTCAAGCACGGCGTGTTCGGGCTGGACGACTACACCCACCACCTGATCCGTTTCCTGGACAAGATGGGCCCGGGCGCCCACCTGATGGCCATCTGTCAGCCCTGCGTGGCCTCGCTGGCCGCCACGGCCCTGATGGCGCAGGACAACCACCCCGCCCAGCCGCGCAGCCTGACACTGATGGCCGGCCCGATCGATTGCCGTGTGAACCCGACCTCGGTGAACGAGCTGGCCGTGAGCAAGCCCATGAGCTGGTTCGAGAGCAACATGATCCACACCGTGCCGTGGACGCAGCGCGGCGCCGGCCGCAAGGTGTACCCGGGTTTCGTGCAGCTCACGGCCTTCATGAGCATGAACATCGACCGCCACCTGGCGGCCTTCCAGGCCATGCGCGATCACATTGCCAATGGCGAGGGCGACAAGGCCGCGCACGCCAAGGCCTTCTATGAAGAGTATTTCGCGGTGGCCGACCTGCCGGCCGAGTTCTACCTGGAAACGGTGGGCAAGGTCTTCCAGACCTACGACCTGCCGCGTGGCGCCTTGAGCTGGCAGGACCAGATCGTGGAGCCGCGCGCCATCCGCAAGACCGCGCTGTTCACGGTCGAAGGCGAGCGTGACGACATCTGCTCAGTGGGGCAGACGGTGGCGGCGCAGGACCTGTGCGCCAGCGTGCGCCCCTACCTGCGCAACCACCATGTGCAGACCGGCGTGGGGCACTACGGCGTTTTCAGCGGCCGCCGCTGGCAGAACGAGATCTACCCGCGTGTGCGGGAGGTGATCCACCAAGTGGCGGCTTGAGGCCGGCCGATGTCTGCCCGGCCCTTGCGGATCATTTCCAGTTGAAGGATCCGCTCACACGCGTTTCTATCGACGGGGTGTCATAGTCGGACAGCGTGGTGTTGCTCAGCGCCAGGGTTTTGGCGGTGTAGTTCAGTGTTGCGCCAGTGCATTGCTTGACCCCGACTGCGCTGGCGACCGTTGCGTCGCTGATGCAGACAAAGTCACCTGCTGCGTCATCCAGGAACACCATGTACAGCGTCGGATCGACCGTGCTGACGATGACGCCCGCCACGAAATCGCCGAACTCGAATTCGATGTATTCGCCCAGGCCGATGTCGGTCGACTCGGTTGCGGACGCCCACTTGTTTGCTTGTAACTCTTGGCCGCGCCGTCAATATCACCACCGCCACCACAGGCGGCGAGCATCGAAGCAAGGCACGCTGACGCAATGCCGCGCACTGCACGAGCAAACTGCATGATCTCTCCCTGGAGATGTTTATTGAAAACGTCCGGGGGTCTAATGTTTTGTTAACTGTTCCGCGTGCATCAGTTGGTTTAAACCATCAAGGTGCGGGGGCTCATGCCTGCTTCAACTGTTGCTGCAGGCTCGTCAGCGCCGCCGGATCTTCGATGGTGGTCAGATCGCCCGCATCACGGCCTTCGCACACCGCCTGGATGGCGCGGCGCAGCAGCTTGCCCGAGCGCGTCTTGGGCAGGGCGCCCACGAACACCACACGCGCGGGCCGGCCCACGGCGCCCAGGTGCTGATCGACGGTGCGCAGCACATCGGCCTCCAGTGCCTTGGCGGCGTCTGCCGTGGCCGCGGCATCGGCGTTCTTGAGCACTGCGAACGCCATCGGCACCTGGCCCTTGACCTCATCGTGCACACCCACCACGGCCACCTCGGCCACGGCGGCATGGCTGCTGATGGCCTCTTCGATCTCACGCGTGCCCAGGCGGTGGCCAGCCACGTTGATCACGTCATCCGTGCGGCCCAGGATGAAGTGGTAGCCGTCCTCGTCGCGGATGCCCCAGTCGAAGGTGTTGTAGTACTGAGGTTGCGGACCGAAGCTGCGCCAGTAGGTCTTGATGAAGCGCTGGTCGTCGCCCCAGATGGTCTGCAGGCAGCCGGGCGGCAGCGGGTAGCGGATGGCGACCACGCCCTTCTGGTTGGGGGCAGTCAGTTCCTCGCCGGTGGCTTCGCTCAGCAGGCGCACGTCGTAGCCGGGCATCGCCATACCGGGTGAGCCGAACTTGGCGACCAGATCCGGCTGCACGCCGCGCGGCACGCTCAGGATGGGCCAGCCAGTCTCGGTCTGCCAGTAGTTGTCGACCACGGGCTTGCCGATCGCATCGGTGATCCAGCGGGCGGTGGGCTCGTCCAGCGGCTCGCCGGCCAGGAAGAGCTGCTTCAGGCTGGAGACATCGTGTCGTGTCAGGCAGCCCGGATCCTGCTTCTTGAGCACGCGGATGGCCGTGGGGGCGGAGAACATCACGCTGACCTTGTACTTCTCGACCAGCGACCACCAGATGGCCGCATCCGGCCGGATCGGCAGGCCTTCGTAGACGATGGTGGCCATGCCGGTGATGAGCGGGCCGTACACGATGTAGCTGTGCCCCACCACCCAGCCGATGTCGCTGGCGCAGAAGAAGGTCTCGCCGGGGCGGCCCTGGTAAAGCTGCTCCATCGAGGCGGCCAGGGCCACGGCGTAGCCGCCGGTGTCGCGCTGCACGCCCTTGGGCTTGCCGGTGGTGCCGCTGGTGTAGAGGATGTAGCTGGGGTGCGTGGCATCGACCCAGGCGCAGGGGATGTCGGGCCGGCCCAGGTGCTGCTCGCGCAGCTTGGCGAAATCGACATCGCGCGGAGGCAGGCGGTCAGCCGG
Source organism: Aquabacterium sp. (assembly GCF_049274795.1). Classification (GTDB taxonomy): domain Bacteria; phylum Pseudomonadota; class Gammaproteobacteria; order Burkholderiales; family Burkholderiaceae_C; genus Aquabacterium. Next base: position 45,295 of record NZ_JBASTH010000084.1, on the reverse strand, counting down.
GGCCAGGCCGCGATCGACCAGCAGCACATGGTCCACCTGGTGCGATGACAGGCGCAGCGCCTCGTCCAGCAGCGGCTTGTAGGCGATGACCTTGCCGCCGCGCGAGCCCGCATCGGCCGTGACGATGACCTTGGGTTTCGCGTCGTCGATGCGACTGGCCAGCGAGCTGCTGGCGAAGCCGCCGAACACCACGGAGTGGATGGCGCCCAGGCGCACCGTGGCCAGCATGGCGATCACGGCCTGCGGCACCATGGGCATGTAGAGCAGCACGCGGTCGTCCTGGCGCACCCCCAGGCTCTGCAGCATCGAGGCCATGGCCTGCACCTCGCGGTGCAACTGCGCGTAGGTGAACACCTGCTCGGTGTCGGTTTCGGTGGAGACGTGGATCAGCGCGGGCTGGTCGGCACGGTGGGGCAGGTGGCGGTCCACCGCGTTGTGGCACAGGTTGGTCTGGCCGCCGACGAACCAGCGCGCGAAGGGCGGCTCGCTGGTGTCGCAGATCTGTTCAGGGCGGCGGCGCCAGTCGATGCGGGCCGATTGTTCGCGCCAGTAGGCGTCGCGTTCGTCGAGTGAGCGTTGATGCAGGGCGGCGTAATCCATGCCCCATGCTAGCCAGTGCCACCCCCGCGAACAAGGGGTGCTTGCCCGCTTCCGGCCTGTGTCAGATGAAGACAGCGGCGCGCCGCAGGATCAGCAGTCCGAAAAATCCAAGGCCCAGCACAACGCCCCAGCGCAGCACGTTCATGGCCCGGGCGCGCCACACGGGCTGGCGGGTCACGGTGAAGGCGGCCATGCACAGCACGAAGGCCAGGGCCATCAGCAGCACCATCCAGCGGAACAACACCATGATGCTTTACCAGGCCGGGGCCAGCTCGGCCATGCCCTTGGGCGCCTGAGCCTTGTCTTCGAAGGTGGCGATCTCCCAGGTGGAGGCATCGGCCATCAGGGCGCGCAGCAGCTTGTTGTTGAGCGCATGGCCCGACTTATAGGCGCTGTAGGCCGCCAGCAGCGGGTGGCCCACCACGTAGAGGTCGCCGATGGCGTCCAGGATCTTGTGCTTGACGAACTCGTCGTCGTAGCGCAGGCCGTCGCCATTGAGCACGCGGTAGTCATCGACCACGATGGCGTTGTCCATGCTGCCGCCCAGGCCCAGGCCGCGCGAACGCATCATTTCCACATCCTTGGTGAAGCCGAAGGTGCGGGCGCGCGAGATGTCGCGCTTGTACTGGCCGGTGGAGAAGTCGAACTCCACGCGCTGGCCGGTCTGGTCGACCGCGGGGTGGTGGAAATCGATCTCGAAGGCCAGCTTGTAGCCGTGGAAGGGCTCCAGCCGGGCCCACTTGAGGTTGGGGCCTTCGCCCTCGCGCACCTCGACGGGCTTGAGCACGCGCAGGAAGCGCTTGGGCGCCTTCTGCAGCTCGATGCCGGCGCTTTGCAGCAGGTAGACAAACGCGGCCGCGGAGCCATCGAGGATGGGCACTTCCTCGGCCGTGATGTCGATGTAGAGGTTGTCCAGGCCCAGGCCGGCGCAGGCCGACATCAGGTGCTCGACGGTGTGCACCTTGGGCGCACCGGGATCGCCGCCGGGCGACAGGGTGGAGGCCAGCCGCGTGTCGCACACCGCCTCGGCCTTGACGGGGATGTCCACCGGCTGGGGCAGGTCCACGCGACGGAACACGATGCCCGTGTCCGGCGGGGCTGGGCGCAGGGTCAGCTCGACGCGCTGGCCGCTGTGCAGGCCCACGCCCACGGCGCGGGTCAGCGATTTGATGGTGCGTTGTTGCAGCATGGGTGCAATTATCCGCCGTTCGGGCGCGACCTGCAGCAGGGCGTGCCTAGTGGGGTGATAGGGCTGGGCTATTGAGGGGCATCACAGCATGTGGGTGCGGTCGCCCTGACCGAAGCCCAGGGCATCGAACCAGTCGCCCTTGACGAAGCCGATCACCTTGAACAACTCGCCCATCTCGTGCTCGGCCAGCAGCATCTGCACGGCGGCGCGCTCGCGGGCCTCCTGCTGGGTCTGCACTTCCGGGGGCAGGCGGCGCAGCAGGCCGCAGTTGGTCAGGAAGCGCCCCTGGCTGGTGTAGCCCAGCACCTCCCAGCCGCCCTCCTGGCCGGCCAGGGCGATGCCGGTGAAGTTCACGTGGGTGGTGATGTCCTTGTCGCCCACGGCTGCCAGCGGATCCGGATCGCTGCGGTGGCCCTGGTGGCACATCAGGGTGCCGCCGGTGCGCTGGGGGTGGTAGTACTCGCGCTCGGGGAAGCCGTAGTCCAGGAAGAAGGCGGCGCCCCGGCTCATGCGTTCGGCCAGGGTGGCCACGAAGGCCTCGGCCTGGCCGTGGGTCTCGGTGACGGTGTCGGGCACGAACTCGCTGTCGGGGCGTTCGGTGGGCGGGCGCACGCCGTCCGGGGCGGGGCGGTCGGCCCAGGTGAACACGGGATCGGCATCGGCCGGCTGCTGGTCGGACGCTGAGGCCAGCGTCACGCCACGCTCTTTCCAGCTGGCGCCATCCCAGGTCATCAGGTGCACGGGCATGGCGTCCAGCACCTCGTTGCCCACGATCACGCCCTGCAGGTCATCGGGCAGGTTGTCGGCCCACACCACCTTGCGCACCTGCTCCGGGTGCGAAGCTGCCAGGCGCGCGTGCTGGCGCTCGCGCAGGGTGCCTGACAGGTCGACGATGGTGTAGCGCTGGATGCGATCACCCAGTTCGCCCAGCAACTGCTCGGCCAGGGCTCCGGTGCCGGCGCCGAACTCCCACACCTGGTCGGTGCCGGTGGCGTCCAGCGCCTGCTCGATCTGCCGGGCCAGCGCCTGGCCGAACAGCGGCGTGAGTTCCGGCGCGGTGACGAAATCGCTGCCGTCCGCAGGGTCTTGGCCGATCACGCGGTGGCCGCCGCTGTAATAGCCCAGCCCCGGGGCGTAGAGGGCCAGTTCCATGTAGCGCTCAAAGCGCATCCAGCCGCCGCGCTGACGGATCTCGTCGGCGATCAGGCGGGCCAGCGGATGACGGGGTAAAGGGGCGGCCACTACACTGTGGCTCGAAGCATCGGGGCGGTCCATGCCGTATTGTAGGAACGCACCCATCACCCGTGCGCTGCCATGCCAGACATCGAGAACACCAAATCCCTCGGCCCCGGCGACATCGCCGAGCCGGATGACACCGACACCGCCGCGCGCGGCCAGCCGCTGCAGCCCGCCTTGCCGGCGGCCACGGGGCATGCCCGCACGGCCCTCGTCACGGGCGCCGGCCGCCGCCTTGGGCGCGAGATCGCGCTGATGCTGGCCGTGCAGGGCTGGGACGTGGCCGTGCACTGCCGCGCCTCGCGCGAGGAGGCCGAGGCCACCGCCGACGATATCCGCGCCATGGGCCGCCATGCCTGCGTGATCCAGGCGGATCTGGCCGATGAAGCCGCCTGCCATGCCGTGGTGCCGCAGGTGGTGCAGGCTCTGGGCCGGCTCGATGCCGTGGTCAACAACGCCTCAGCCTTCGAATACGACACGGCGGCCACCTTCACTTACGCGATGCTGGAGCACCATCTGCGCGCCAACACCGCGCCGGCCATCGTGCTGGCGCAGGCACTGGCCGCCCACGTGGCCGCGCGCGAAGGGCTGGCGGCGCCCACCGGCACCGGTCAGGCCGGCCCTGGTGCGGCATTGCCCGACGATGTCGACGCGGCGGTGGTCAATTTGCTTGACCAGAAGCTGTGGAACCCCAACCCGGATTTTCTGAGCTATACGCTGTCCAAGGCCGCGCTGGAATCGGCCACCAGCCTGTTGGCGCTGGCGTTGGCGCCCCGCGTGCGCGTGGTGGGCGTGGCGCCCGGCCTGACGCTGACCAGCGACTGGCTGCAGGGCGATCGCTTCGATCAGTTGCACAAGGCCTCGCCGCTGGGGCGCTCGTCCACGCCGGGGGATGTGGCTACGACGGTGGCTTTCGCGCTGGCCAACCGCTCGATCACGGGCACCACCTTGATGGTCGATGGCGGCCAGCATCTGCATCGTTTCCCCCGCGATTTTTCCATGATGTGATGCCTGTTGGCATCACCGGAGCCCGACCATGTCCCTCACCAAAGGCGATCAGACCCTCACCCTCACCGGGCTGCGCTTCAATGCCAGCCTGGGCGTGCTGGCCCAGGAAATCAACGCCCCCCAGCCCATCCAGGTCGATGCCGAACTGAACATGGGCAGCCAGCCCTTGCTGCCGCATGACGACGAGATCATGAACGTGCTGGACTACCGCAAGGTGCGCGCGATCATCATCGAGGAGTGCACGGCGGTGCACGTGAACTTGCTGGAAACGCTGATCGGGAAGGTCAGCAAGCGGCTGATGGATCTGCCGGGGGTGCAGGGGGTTCGGGTGAAGATCGCCAAGCTAGAGATCTTCGAGGACTGCGAAGTGGCTATTCGCATGGAGGCTGGGCAGTGGTGATTGGGGCTCTTTTTGGGGCTGCCGCCGCTTGAGTGGGCCGCTTGGTGTGGGTGGCCGGCGCCGCTCATGTCCTCCGCCCAGGCTTTGCCTGGGCTCCCCCTTTACTTCGCTCCGCCGGCCACCCTAGGCAAGCGGCTTAGCCGCGCTCTGGCAGTGCCTTCGCTTTGCGAAGGCCAGGGAATTGGCTGCGGCGTTGGCCGCAGCCAATTCCCCTCTTGCCACAACACCGCGCGGTGCGAGGAACAGGAAGCAGGGGTGCACGGCGTAGCGAAGTAAAGGGGGAGGCCAGGCGTAGCCTGGACGGAGGACATGAGCGCAGTCGTGTACCCCTGCTTCCTGGTCCGTTTTCACCGCGCAATCACCTCGCCGCCCGTTTTCCTGGCAGATCGGCGAAAATCACGGGATGAACGACGCCGTCTCCCCCCAGATCCTGTCCACCCCCGAAGACGAAGCCGCGCTGGCCGCCCAGGCCAAACGCCACGCCTTCGAGATGAACAAGCTCAGCAAGCGCCTGCACCGCCAGGTCGGCCAGGCCATCGCCGACTTCAACATGATCGAAGACGGCGACAAAGTCATGGTCTGCATGTCCGGCGGCAAGGACAGCTACGGCATGCTCGACATCCTGATGAACTTGCAGAAGCGGGCGCCCATCAAGTTCGAGATCGTCGCCGTCAACCTGGACCAGAAGCAGCCCGGCTTCCCCGAGCACGTGCTGCCCGAGTACCTCACCAAGGTCGGCGTGCCCTTCCGCATCGAAGAGCAGGACACCTACAGCGTCGTCAAGAAAGTCATCCCCGAAGGCAAGACCACCTGCAGCCTGTGCTCGCGTCTGCGCCGGGGCATCCTCTACCGCGTGGCCAATGAGCTGGGCTGCACCAAGATCGCCCTGGGCCACCACCGCGACGACATCCTGCAGACCCTGTTCATGAACATGTTCTTCGGCTCCAAGCTCAAGGGCATGCCGCCCAAACTGGTGACCGACAACGGCGAGCACGTGGTGATCCGCCCCATGGCCTACTGCGCCGAGAAAGACCTGGCCGCCTTCGCCGAGCACCGCGAGTTCCCCATCATCCCGTGCAACCTGTGCGGCAGCCAGGACGGCCTGCAACGCCAGCAGATGCGCGAGATGATCAACGACTGGGATCGCCGCTTCCCCGGCCGCGTCGACAACCTGTTCACCTCCCTGTCGAGCATCGTGCCCTCGCACCTGATGGACCGGAACCTCTATCCCTTCCAGACCATCAAAGCTTCCGGGCGCCCCGAAGCCGGCGGCGACATCGCCTTCGATGAAGACGAAGGCTGCGGCACGCCGGCCGATGGCGCCTCGTCGTCCACGCTGGCCAGCATCCCCGTCTCGGTGATCAAGCGGCGCCCCAGCACGGACGACGAGCAGTTGGACGACTGAGCCAGAAAGCACCCAACACGGCGCCAAGAACCTCGGCGGGCGAGGCCGGCTCATTGAATCGACCTGTTCACATCGACTCCATCCAATCATTCCCAAAAGGAGACAGCGATGAAATTTGGATCCCTGTGCCTGGCCGCTGCGGTCACCCTCAGCCTGGCCGGTTGCGGCACCATGACCTCGCTCACGGCCGATGTCTCCAGCTTCGGCCAATGGCCGCCCACACGCCCGCTGCCGCGCTACGCCTTCGAGCGCCTGCCCTCGCAGCAGACCCAGCCTGATTTCCAGGCGCGCGTCGAAGCCGCTGCCCGCCCCGTGCTGACACGCAAGGGCTTCGTCGAGGCCGACTCCCCCCAGAAGGCCGATGTGCTGGTGCAGGTGGCCGCCCAGGCCCGCACCATGTATTCGGGCTACCACCCCTTCGACCGCTGGGATGGCCACTTCTTCGGCGGTTTCGGCGGCCTGTGGGGCGGGCGTGGCGGCCTCGGCTTCGGCATGAGCTTCGAGCCCCCTGTCACGCAGATGCAGGTGGACGTGCTGATCCGTGACAAGGCCTCCAGCCAGACGCTGTACGAAACCCATGCCACCCACCGGCGTGCCGGCGGCGTGGTGGAAAGCCTGATGCCGGCCATGTTCGACGCCGCGCTCAAGGACTTCCCGGCCCAGGCCATCAGTCCGCGCGTGGTGACGGTGCCCATCCCCGAGGTGGCCAAGCCGGCAACGCCCGCAGCACCGGCCCCGGCTGCCGTCAAGTAACTTCCGTCTTCCTCTCAAGTTCGCATCGATCGCATCCCATGACCCTGTCCATCGTCATCATGGCCGCCGGTAAAGGCACCCGCATGAAGTCCTCGCGGCCCAAGGTGCTGCACAAGCTGGCCGGGCGCCCCATGCTGTCGCACGTGATCGGCACCACGCAGACCCTGGGCGCAGACAAGCTGATCGTGATCACCGGGCACGGCGCGGACGAGGTGGAGCAGACCATGCGCAAGGCCTTCGTCCAGGCACCGCTGGCCTTTGCCCGCCAGGAGCCGCAACTGGGCACCGGCCACGCCGTGCAGCAGGCCGTGCCGCAGTTGCCCGATGAAGGCACCACGTTGATCCTCAATGGCGATGTGCCCCTGATCGAGGCTGCCACGGCCAAGGCTTTGGTCGATGCCTGCGGTGGCGAGCGCCTGGCCCTGCTCACCGTGGTGCTGCAGGACCCCACCGGCTACGGCCGCATCGTGCGCGACCAGGCCACCGAGGATGCGCAGCCCACCGTCAAGGCCATCGTCGAGCACAAGGACGCGAGCGAATCCCAGCGCGCCATCCGCGAGGTCTACACCGGCATGATGGCCGCGCCCACGCGCTGGCTCAAGCAGGCCCTGGCCGGCCTGCGCAACGACAACGCGCAAGGCGAGTACTACCTGACCGACGTGGTCGCCCGCGCCGTGCTTGACGGCGTGCCCGTGGTGGCCGCCCACCCGCGTGACGAGACCGAGGTGCTGGGCGTTAACAGCCCCGCGCAGTTGTCTGACCTGGAGCGCCGCCACCAACGTGCCCAGGCTGAGCGCCTGATGGAGCAGGGCGTGCGCCTGGCCGATCCGGCCCGCTTCGACCTGCGCGGCACGCTCACCTGCGGCCGCGACGTGGACATCGACGTCAACTGCATCTTCGAAGGCGATGTGAGCCTGGGCGATGAGGTCCGCATCGGCGCCAACTGTGTGATCCGCAATGCCCGCATCAAGGCTGGCGCCGTGATCCACCCCTTCACCCACATCGATGGCGACAAGGATGGCGCGACTGTGGGCGAGTGCGCCCTGATCGGACCTTTCGCCCGGCTGCGCCCCGGTGCCCAACTTGGTCCCGAGGTGCACATCGGCAACTTCGTCGAGGTCAAGAACTCCACCCTGGCCCGTGGCGCCAAGGCCAACCACCTGGCCTACCTGGGCGATGCCACCGTGGGCGAGCGCGTGAACTACGGCGCCGGCAGCATCACCGCCAACTACGATGGTGCCAACAAGCACCGCACCGTGATCGGTGACGACGTGCACGTGGGTTCCAACTGCGTGCTGATCGCGCCCATCACGGTGGGCGAAGGTGCCACCATCGGCGGCGGCTCCACGCTATCGAAGGATGCGCCGGCAGGCCAGCTTACCGTCGCCCGTACCAAGCCAGTTAGCCTGGCCGGCTGGAAACGCCCGGTCAAACAACCCACGTGATGCTCAACGTAGGGGGATGAACACGCGGTGGAAGACGGTAAGATCAATGCACCCGCATCAAGCCCCCTGGACCATGCAGTTGTGAACCACTACGAGCGATTGAAGGTCAACCCGGACGCCCCGGTGGAGGTGATCCGTGCAGCCTACCGGGCGCTGGCGGCCAAATACCACCCTGATCGGCACACGCAATCACAGTCCGCGCATGCGGACATGGTGGCGCTGAATGCCGCCTATGAGGTGTTGACCGACCCGCACACCCGTGCTGCCTACGATGCCGAACTGGGCGATGCGCAACAGACGCCCGAGGACGCAGAAGGCCATGCCTCCTCGCGCTTTCAAAGCCTGTGGCGCACCACCATGGGCTTCGCTGGCATCGACAACATCCCGCCCGTGCAGCCGCCCGCCGAGGCTGACCGCGACGACACGCGCGTGGATGTGCACTGGAAGCCCCCACCGCCGGTGATACCCAACCCCTGGATGAACCGCAAGCGCCTGCTGCCGTTGATGGGTGGCATGGGCGTGGTCGTGCTGATCGCCGGCATCTGGTGGGTGAGGGCGGTGCTGCTGCAGATGGAGGCCGAGCAGACCTTGTCGCAGCACTACAGTGGCCAGCAGCATGCGGGGGCCGTACCGGCATCACCGACCACGGCCAGGTTGCCCGCCACGGGCGCACCGGCGGCCACATCGGTGACGATGAGCGACGAGGAGTTGCTGGCGGAGCCTCCCCCGATGCCGGGGCAGCCCGGCAGCCTGGCGTCGCAGGGCAACCACGTGCTTGATGGCAACCCGCTGAGCTTGCGGCAGGAAACCCATCTGGTCGATCCGCTGGCCACGGAGCCTGCTGCTGGCGCCCGTCCTTGACTCAAAGGGGCAGGGCCGTCTCGAACTTGGCGCGCTTGACCGCGAAGAAGGTCCGCACATTGCGCACCCCCAGTGTGGCGGTGAACAAGCGGGCGGCCACCCGCTGGTAGTCGTCCATGTCGACCACGGCCAGCACCAGCATGAAATCGGGCCCTGGCGAGACCCGCCAACACTGCTGCACGGCGGCATCGGCCACGGCGCTGGTCTCGAACAGGGTCATGGCTTCGTCGGTCTGGATGTCCAGTGACACCTCTACCAAGGCCTGAAGGCCGGGTGCCCTGGCGCGCCGCAGCTTGTCGGCCGACACGATGGCCACCTGGCGCTCGATCCAGCCTTCCTCGCGCAGACGCTTGACACGCCGGTGGCAGGTGGCGGGCGACAGGTGCGCGGCCTCGGCCAGTGCCTGGTTGGACAAGGTGGCGTCACGCTGCAGCAGATCAAGCAGCCGCAGGTCGCTGGCGTCCAAAGTGGTGGATTCAATTTCCATTTGATTGTTGTTTTTGATGGCTTTTATTCATTTGATGGTTTTGTGGAAATTTTGTATCAAATCGCGCAATAAATCGACTGAAATTATTCTTTCGTGAGGCGATAGGATCCGCTGCACTCGCCGCGTGGCGAGGCAACAGGAGCAATGTCCATGTGCGGCATCGTCGGCGCGGTTGGTTCGCGCAACATCACCCCCATCCTGGTCGAGGGCCTGAAGCGGCTTGAATACCGCGGCTATGACTCCTGCGGCGTGGCCATCCTGCGCCAGGGCCAGGTCTTGCGCGCCCGCAGCACCTCGCGCGTGGCCGAACTGCAGGCCCAGGTCGCCACCGATGGACTGGACAGCCCGCTGGGCATCGCCCACACCCGCTGGGCCACGCATGGCGCGCCCGCCGTGCACAACGCCCACCCGCACTTCTCGCACGGCCCTGGTACCGGGGCGTCCCAAAGCCGTCCCGGTCGTGTGGCCCTGGTGCACAACGGCATCATTGAGAACCACGAGGCTCTGCGCGCCGAACTGCAGGCCAAGGGCTATGAGTTCCTGAGCCAGACCGACACCGAGGTGATCGCCCACCTGGTGGAGCACCTGTACGACGGTGACCTGTTCGCCGCCGTCAAGGCCGCCACCCTGCGCCTGACGGGCGCCTACGCGATTGCCGTGTTCTGCGCCGACGAACCCCAGCGCGTGGTGGGTGCCCGCCAGGGCTCGCCCCTGGTGCTGGGCGTGGGTGGTGTGGACCAGACCGAGCGCTTCCTGGCGTCGGACGCCATGGCCCTGGCCGGCGTGACCGACCAGATCGTCTACCTGGAAGAGGGTGACGTGGTCGATCTGCAACCGGGCAACCACTGGATCGAGCACCGTGCGCAAGGCAGTGCTCAGCATCAGCGCGTGGCCGATGGTGAACGCCCGGTGCGCACTGTCACCGCCCATAGCGGCGCGGTGGAACTGGGGCCCTACCGCCACTATATGCAGAAGGAAATCTTCGAGCAACCGCGCGCCATCGCCGACACGCTCGAAGGCGTGCAGGGCATCACCGCCGATCTGTTCGGCGAGCAGGCCGCCAGCGTGTTCGGCCAGATCGACCGCGTGCTGATCCTGGCCTGCGGCACCAGCTACTACTCGGGCAGCGCCGCGCGCTACTGGCTCGAATCCATCGCCGGCATCCCCACCACGGTCGAGATCGCCAGCGAGTACCGCTACCGCGACAGCGTGCCCGTGCCCAGCACCCTGGTCGTCACCATCAGCCAATCGGGCGAGACGGCCGACACCATCGCTGCGCTCAAGCACGCGCGCAGCCTGGGCATGCAGCACACACTGACCATCTGCAACGTGGCCACCAGCGCCATGGTGCGCGAGTGCAAGCTGGCCTACGTGACGCGCGCTGGCGTGGAGATCGGCGTGGCCAGCACCAAGGCCTTCACCACGCAGCTGGCCGGCCTGTTCCTGCTGACGCTGAGCCTGGCCAAGGTGAAGGGCCGTCTGAGCGAAGAGCAGGAGGCCGGCCACCTCAAGGCCATGCGCCATCTACCCGCCGCTTTGCAATCCGTGCTGGCGCTGGAGCCGCAGGTGATGGCCTGGGCCGAGGCCTTCGCGCGCAAGGACAATGCCCTGTTCCTGGGCCGTGGACTGCACTACCCGATCGCGCTGGAAGGCGCGCTCAAGCTGAAAGAGATCAGCTACATCCACGCCGAGGCCTACCCGGCCGGCGAGCTCAAGCACGGCCCGCTGGCGCTGGTGACGAGCGAGATGCCGGTGGTGGTGGTGGCTCCGCATGACACGCTGCTGGAAAAGCTCAAAAGCAACATGCAGGAAGTGCGTGCGCGCGGCGGCGAGTTGTACGTGTGCGCCGATGCGGACACGCACATCCAGGCCGAGCCGGGCATCCACGTGATCCGCCTGCCGGAGCACTATGGCGCGCTGTCATCCATCCTGCACGTGGTGCCGTTGCAGTTGCTGGCGTATCACACAGCGTGTGCGCGGGGTACGGATGTGGACAAGCCGCGGAATCTGGCCAAGAGCGTGACGGTGGAGTAAGCCGCTCAGTCCACGGCGCGCTTTTGTTCTTTGCCATTAATGTCTGAGACAGCGCATTAAAGTCTGAGACATGGCATTAAAGTCTGAGACAACCAGATTGGCCGGTCAATGACCTTGTTCAGCATTGACCCATTGCTCTTTCTGCCGCTGTCGGCACCTAGCGTGAAGAACGAACTTTCGGAGTTTCCTGGAACGATGCGGCCGGACTCCCCGCAGGCGCTTTTACAGTGAATAGCTCGCAGTTATCGCGCACATCGCTGAAGATGGCGGCATTGGGTAGGCGCTGAAGCAGGCCTTTTGTTGCCAATACGCTGGAACGTGCCCATGACTCACTCTTCTAGTGGCCGAAGCACGCTTGTCGACGGCATCCTAGGATGCACAATGCTCGGTAGCATCGACCAAAATCGTACCCGTAACCGCAATCGGACCTTTCCCCGTGGCTAGCTCTGACCAACTCAAGGCGCTCATTAAGTCGCACATCAGTCGCGATGATGGACAGTTCTTGTCGGTCGCTATGCAGGTGGCTGCACACGAGGCGAAGCTTGGGCGCGTCAAGTTGGCCGAGGAACTGCGGGATCTGATTGACGCGGCCAAGGCGCGTGTCAGCCAAGACCAATCGGGCAAACTGGTCGCAATAGGCAGTGCTGCTAAGCCGAAGAGTGAACTGGCCAATCTGCTCACCGTGTCGTATCCAGCGAACCGGCTGGAGGATATGGTGTTGGAGGATGTGGCTTCGACTCAGCTACTCCGAGTGATCAAGGAACAGCGACAGCTTGCTCGCATAAAGGAGCATGGGCTCTCGCCTCGCCGGAAGTTGCTGCTCGTGGGACCACCGGGTACGGGTAAGACGATGACAGCGGCTGCGCTGGCTGGACAGCTGGGCATTCCCTTGTTTCTAGTCCGCTTGGATTCGCTCATTACGAAGTTCATGGGCGAAACGGCAGCCAAGCTTCGGCAGGTATTCGACGCCGTGACTGATATCCGTGGCGTCTACTTCTTCGACGAGTTTGATGCCATCGGCTCCCAGCGGGGCATGGCAAATGATGTCGGGGAGATTCGCCGGGTGTTGAACAGCTTCTTGCAAATGATTGAGCAGGATACGTCCAACAGCCTAATCATTGCGGCAACGAATCATGCTGAGATCCTGGACTACGCATTGTTCCGCCGGTTCGACGACGTCGTGGAATATCACTTACCGTCGCCCACGCAAGCCGGCGAACTAATTCGGTCACGTCTCGGCCGCTTTGCTCCCAAGCCTTTCCGAAAGGATGCAATTCGGGGGCAGGCCGAAGGGCTGAGCCATGCTGAGATTTGTCGTGCAGTCGATGCTGCCATCAAGGACGCGATCCTGCATGACCAAGAGAAAGTGCAACTAGCTGAGCTGGGGAAGGCGTTAGAGGAACGCCGACTAGTCAACGCAAAGCTGGCAAATAACTCGAAGCACTCGTCCAACCATGTCGGATCACACCCACGATAAGTACCCCCACCTTGTTCTATCGAATACCTCAGCCCCTCAAGCGTTCACGGCGCCTGGTGGTGGTGGGTCAAATGACGATGTCCCGCAACGGAACCGCGCGCAACACTCGGCGTCTCTCAGCGCTCAGCTGAACGCGCTGAAGCCGGTCGCCCAACATGCGCGTCAAGTCCAGCAGGAGCAGGGGCTGGAAAGTGGGCTTGGGCTACAAGTCCAATTCGTCGGACAACCCGACGTTACGCTGGCCTTCGAGAGCCTCGGCTCGGAGCTTGGGAAAGACGCGCGCAAGAAGATCGAAGTGCTCAGCGTGCGTACCGAAGGCAACACGACCTACGCTAATGTGTTCGTCCCCGACGGGAAGCTGGCCCACTTTGAGAAGTACGTGGCCGACTATCTTGCAGAACGCAAGAAGAGCAATGGTCACGCGCTTGACCATCGCGCACTGATCGATACGATCCTGGCCATTCGGACCGCCGAGATTCGTGCGCTGTGGACAGACGACCTGGCGCTTCTGCCTCAGGACACAGCGGAGTCAATTTGGTGGGAGGTTTGGCTCCCCGTTCGCGCCGACCGACACGCGGTGCTTGCGGATTTCCGCAAGCTCGCAGCTCTGGCCAATTGTCAGGTCAGCGAACACCACATCAGCTTTCCGGAACGGTCCGTCGTTCTGATGTACGGATCTCAGCAGCAGTTCGCGACATCGGTTTTGACGCTCAACTGTGTCGCCGAGCTTCGCCGCGCAAAGGAAACGGCTGAGTTCTTTGATGGCATGACGCCAGCTGAACAGCAGGAGTGGTCGGCCGAGACGCTCGCCCGGCTGACGGTCGCGGCAGAGGACGATTCTGTCCCTCGCGTTTGTCTCCTCGATTCTGGTGTGAATCGAGGGCACCCGTTGCTATCGCCATTCATCGCAGCTGCCGACTTGCACGCGGTCCAACCTGCTTGGGGAGTGGACGACACGGCAAATCATGGGACCGGCCTTGCCGGGCTTGTCGCCTTGGGGGACATGACTAAGGTCCTGGAGTCGGACGGTCCATTGCAGGTGGAACATCGGCTGGAATCGGTCAAGCTCACGCCACATCAGGGCGCAAATGCCGGCGATTCGCGGCAACACGGCTACCTGTTCGCCGAAGCCGTGGCGCGTCCGGAGGTCGCGGCTCCCGCACGCCCGCGCGTGTTCACGTCCGCTGTCACCTCTAGCGATGATCGCGACAAGGGGCGGCCCTCGGCCTGGTCCGCTACCGTCGATCGCCTTGCCAGCGACTACGATGGTAATGGTCAGTTCCCGCGCCTTTTCGTTCTTTGTGCCGGCAACACGGAAGATGCGCAGACCTGGGACGCGTATCCGGCGGGCTTGGGCACGCGCGGGATTCGCGATCCCGGTCAAGCGTGGAATGCATTGACGGTAGGCGCCTATACAGAAAAGGTAAACATCACCGAAGCTGATGCCCAGGGTTATGTCCCCGTTGCTCCAGAAGGCGGGCTCAGCCCTTATTCCCGGACTTCGAACGGCTGGAGTTCAGCTTGGCCGCTGAAGCCCGACGTCGTCTTCGAGGGTGGCAATGCGGGGAGAAACGCGCTTGGCTCCGTCGGCATCAGCAGTCTCCACCTGTTGACCACGCATAACCTGCCTCAGGAGCGTCTCTTCACGACGACCAACGCCACCAGCGCTGCATCGGCGCTTGGAGCGCGTATGGCCGCGCAGTTAATGGCTGCATATCCGTCGCTCCGACCCGAAACGATTCGAGCGCTCATCGTGCACTCAGCAGAGTGGACGGAAGCAATGCGTGCAGGCTACTTGCCAGCTCATGGCGCGCCAACCAAGTCTGACTATGTGAACCTGATTCGCCATTGCGGCTGGGGTGTACCGAATTTAGACCAAGCACTCTGGAGTGCGGGCAATTCGTTGACCTTGATCGTCGAAGATGAGATACATCCATTCGAGAAAGTGAAGGATCGAGGGATTGTCACCCGCGACATGAACTTGCATACGCTGCCGTGGCCGAAGGAACAGCTACTGGCATTGCCGCCGGACACCCAGGTTGAGTTGTGCATCACCTTGTCATACTTTATTGAGCCGAATCCATCCGCGCGGGGGACCTCGTCGAAGTTCCACTACCCGTCGCATCGGCTGCGCTTCGATGTGCAGCGCCCGCTCGATGCGACGACAGCGGACTTTGTCGCTCGGATCAACGCGGCAGCGGAGTTGGAAGATGATGGTGTCCCTATTGATCCCAAGGACCTGCATTGGATTCTTGGCGACAGGCAGCGGCATCGCGGTTCGCTGCACCAGGATGTCTGGCGCGGAACCGCCGCCGAGTTGGCAAATCGCGGCTTTATCGCCGTCTACCCATCGAAGGGTTGGTGGCGCACACGCCCCGCTCTGGAACGCTACAACCTTCCTGCCTGGTACAGCCTGATCGTCTCTATCCGTACGCCGGAAACGGACGTCGACCTCTACACGCCGATCGCTAACATGATCGCCGCTCCCGTCAGTGCGCCCATCGCCATCGATACCTGAAGACAACGCCATATGGCGCGTGCTGCTCAGCGGCTCTTCACCTTTCGTCCAAGCTTCCGCTCCGTGTCGAAAGCGCACATATAGGGTTGCACTTTCCTGTCTGACGTTGGACATCAGTTTGATTGCTTGATCAAACTGTTCCCACGTAGCTTCAACGGGCCACATGATCGCCTGGTTCTATCTAAGGTCCAAGGGCTCTTGCGCCGCCGCTAGCCGATCGGCGACACTGTTTGGCATGCGCAACGTGCAGGAGAAAAAGCAAAGTGACTGAAGCAGAGGAACATCAGTTCTACGCGATTGCACTTGCGAGCTATCGTGACCTGTTTGAAGGGATGAACCGAACTGCCCGAGCAATCTGGTTCTTCACCATGGATGAGGCTGAGATCCTCAGCTTCCCGGTGTCAGCGGGGCAGGATCCGAAAGAGGCCAGCGTTCGCCATGGCGTCAAATTGGCGGCGATGGCGGATGCGCTCGAATCTCTGCTGGGAACTGGGGCATCGGCCAATGAGGTGCAAGACCTCCGGCACATTGCAAGGCAACACGGATATCCCATCAAGTGACCTGATGCTGGGAGTTATTCAGCGCAGGCTCAATGGGTGCGTTAGCTGGACGGCTGGCAACCAAGTCACTGAACGGCGCGCTGAACTTGTCGTCTAAAAGATCTAGCAGCAGGTTGGCTTTCTCTCGTGCCGTGAGTGGCGTGCTCTCATTGCTCTCAACGACCAAAGCCGTCAACGCCAGTCGGTGGGCAGCGCTGACGAAACCTTCTTCCCTGAAGCAGTGATGCTGGCCGTTGTGGTGGCCTAGTACCAAGACGTGCTCCGTGAGGTACTCGGACAACGGCCGAGCGATACCATGTGCCTTCAGCCAGGGGCCCATCATGAGTAGCACTCTGCACACCGAAGCCCCGAATTCGAATGACAGCTTGCTTTCTTTTGCGTTGGCGGCCAAGCGGAGAAGAAGAACAAGGGATGCCAATGTGTCCAGACTCACCTGTTGCTCAAGTCCTCGCAGTCGGCGCTTGTTCCAGCCGTCGAGTGTTAAGGGTGTATGACCAGTCCAGGACTTGGGGCGGATGACGGCGAAGACGTCTGGATGCACCTGAATCAGAAGTGCTTTGACTTGCTCCTCCGTATTGCCATCCATTCGCAGCACGGACCACAAGGGATGGTTCAACAGATGCGCAGCTTCGGGAAACCTGCCATCAATCTCTTGAACCAGCTGTGGTGACGGCGTGTGCCTTCCATGTGAATAGCCCCTCCATTTGTTCTTCTTGTCTTGTGGATCACGCGCGGCTGAAGCGTCGGCGATCTCCACAAGCGTGTCCATTTGGTACGTCGTCCTCGCACCCGTGGCCCGACGCAGGTAGTGGAACCAGCAAACGGTCCGAAATGCATCCGTGACGTGTCGTTGTTTGCCCGTCGTAAATTTTCGCGTCTTGGACGCGAAAACAAAGTCTGCGAGAGATTGGTTCGTTGAATCAATCACTTAGCCGAGGCCGTGGGGCAAAAATAGGGTGACGATTCGCCCAGATCGTATGGCTTGTCTGGCGCGTGAGCGAACCTTAGCATCTGAGTGACCAACTGCGACGGAACGCGACGTGAACAAGGACAGCCTAATGCCGCCACTTGCCGATGAACTTGCGCGCGAACTCAATGAACAGTTTGTCCAGCAGTTCGGCCCCCTCTTGTCTTCAGAAACCCTGGTCAAGTTGCTGGGCTACAAGTCGGCTGCGGCCTATCGCCAGGCCGTGGTGCGAGAAACCGTGCCTGTCCCCCTCTTTCAGATTCCCAATCGCAGAGGCCGCTTCGCGTTGGCTCGGGACGTGGCCATATGGATCAGTCAACAGAGACAGAGCGTGACGTCACGTGACTAAGAACCTGAAGTCCAGGAGGCCGCCTATCGAATAGCTATCGAACGCACAAACAAAAACGCCACAGGTCGGCAAACCGGTGGCGTTTTGTACTGAGGGGATGCCTCAGGTTTCTCAGGTAAAAGAACTGTACTCGTGCCTTTGGCACGAGTCAAGGGCATCTCCTTTCCGATCAATGGATGGCCACCGATCAAGTGGCCGGAAAGGAATGCCCATGCGCAAGGGCCAACGCTTCACACCGGCCAAACTGGCCAGGTGGCATAAGACCGGACGGGGTACAGGTACCTGTGCCGACTACCAACCGTGGCATCAGGTTACCCGTGACGACCCCAGCAGTCGCGGACGATCTCATCTGATCAGCTGGCGCTTTGGGCGCTTGCACCATCTACTGTCCGACAAGGAATTGGTGGCCTTTGGCTTTGCTTCCATGCTGCCAGGATTGGTGGATCTGCGCGAGCAGTTTCCGCTGGCGCATCACGAGCATGAACCTGAGTTGTCGACCTATCAGCTTCATCATTCAGGGCGGTTTGCTCCTGGTACAGAACAAATTGCTGACGAGTTGGGCTATCGGCATCCTTCGGTCAAAAAGGGGGAGGTGCACGAGCCGTGGGTGATGACCACTGACCTCCTCTTGACGCTCAAAAACCGCATCGGTCGAACCGAGCTGCTGGCAATCAGTGTGAAGGGAGACAACGAAATCACTGACCAGCGCAAGCTGCAGTTGCTGCGAATCGAGCGTGAGTACTGGCGTCGTCAAGATGTATTTTGGTTGTTGCTGACGCCAACGCTGTACACGGTACTGGTGGGCAACGCCATCCGAATCGGCATGCCCTGGACGGTTGGCCAGCCAGACGTGAGAGCCGATGTGCTGATCACTTGTTCGGCGATGGCCGATGAGATCAGAGGCCGTACCGTTCTCCAGTTTCTCAACCTGCTGTCACAAAAGTTCGGCATGGACAGGCACGCGGCGCAATGCGTCATGTGGCAGTGCATCTGGTGTGGTGGCTTGCCGATCAATCTGTCTAGGCCGCTGCGATTGAACGAGCCGTTGGAATTGCTGACGCTCGAGGAATTCTGGCGCCAAAACCCCATTGCATCGAGGAGGACAGCATGGTCGCATTGATCTTCAATGAGGTCCTGCGCGCCGATGGCGAAGGGCTTCACGGCTTCTTTCGGGTGGTTGCTGTGCCATTAGCAACGTCCACCGTATGGCTGGCCTATATCGGGCCATGGGCAGACGCAAGTGCGCGCCCCGGCGACGCTGGTCACGAGAGTGTCATTGGATCCTTGACCCAAGTTGCGCGGGGAACGCTGCTGGCCATGGAAAGTGATGGCCGTCTGGCAGCTATCGATCTTCGCCCAGAGGGAAAGATGCTGCTTCCCTCTGATGATCTCGGTGAGGACGAGAAGTCTCTATGGGAACGTCGGCGCCTGTTGATGGAGCCCTTTCTCAACCACGAGGTAGTTGCCGATGCGCTGGTGCAAACCTCAGGGATCGGGCCTGTGGTTCGGCAGGCTCTGGCCGCAGGAGATGGTACGCGGGCCACTGTCTATCGCCTTTGGCGCTTGCTGTGTCAAAACGGCTTCGACACCAGTTCACTGCATCCCAGGTTTGATCGATGCGGAGCGCCTGGAGCGCTAAGGCCTCATCAAGCTGGGAAAAAGAAAGTTGGGCCGAAGACCTTGCGTGAGCAACGGGGTGAGCCCATCGCACATCCTCAGCGCGCATCCACGGAATCGGATCGCATCAAGATTCTGCAGCATGCGCGCATCCTTGCTAGGGGCGGGCTGCCCTTTGTCGAGCTGTATGACCAAATCATTCAGCGGGTCTACGTTACCCAATATGAGCAGACGGACACGGGCCGTCGAGGCATAGCGCCACCACAAGGCAGCTTTCCCAATAGACGACAGGTTCGCCACATCATTGAAAGCGGCACCAAACGGCTTGAGCGAGTGTTGCGGGCTACCACGCTGGGGCACTATCAACGCAATTTACGAGGCCTTCGTGGCAAGGCTTATGACAGCGTTGCGGGACCGGGTCATGCGTATGCCATCGATGCCACCATCGGAGACATTCACCTTCGCAGTTCGGCCAATCCAGCTTGGCCGATTGGCCGACCCATCGTCTACCTTGTGGTCGACATATGGTCAACAGCGATTGTGGGCTTTTATGTTTGCCTGTCCGGCCCGTCTTGGGAGATGGCCAAGTTGGCATTGTTTTCAACATGCTGTGGTCCTCGGCTGATGGCCGATCTCTGGGGACTTGAGTACGTCGAGGTACTCAATCCATCTCCAACGTTGCCCTTTCAGGTTTGGACTGACCGTGGTGAGTACGTCAGCGCGGGGGCGCGCGAAACGTGCTTGTATCTCGGCATAAATTTCGCGGTGGATCCGCCATATCGACCTGATATGAAAGGATTGGTCGAGGTGCTCCACCGCATTGCCAAGGACAAGCAGTATTCCTTTCTACCCGGAGCGATCAACGCTCGACGCGAAGAGATCGAGAACAAGCCAAGCGCCAAGGAGTCTGCCTTGACACTGCGCGAGTACGTTCAGTACTTGCACGGCATCTTCTGTCAATACAACCTCTTTGCCGATCGCAGCTATCGACTGACCATTGAAATGATGGGAGCGGGCGTGGAGCCAAATCCAGCTGGCTTGTGGCGCTTTGGGCATGAGTCGGGTATTGGTTATCGCAAGAGCCTTTCACAGGACAAGCTCATCACTGGACTTTTGAAGCGGGGTTCAGCAGTTGCTCGGCGAGATGGCATCTTTCATGAATCGTTGCAATACGAATCTGAGATTGCCAATGTGCAAGAGTGGACCGCGAAGGCCAGGAACTTCGGCGTCATGGAGCACACCGTTTTCAGCTTCCCGGGCTCTACGTCGCGCTTTTGGTGGCCGGACCCTTTGGGTGGCATGCACGAGTTCTCTTTGCGCACCAGCGCGCGTGCCTCGGGTAACGTCAGCATGGAGGAATGGCGTGACGCGGTCATGTTCGACAAGATGCAGAAGGATGACCGGGAGTACCGTCGCTTGCAAGCTGCTCTGCAGACCATGGAGGCGCAATCGCTGCTTCGCAAGCAAGCAATAGAGCGCACGGCGGTAGCAGACGCCGCATACGAAGGTCCCAAGCCCAACTCGCGCGAGGCACGGCTGCTGGAAACCATGGCCAAGAGCAACGCAATGCTCTTGCCTGCTGATGGGTTAGAGGATTGCGGCACGTCTTCCGGCGAGTCTGATGTTGGATATGACGCACTGATGGATGAGGTGTTCGCCACCTTGAATCGCCGGGAGGCACCATGAAGACTGTCCTCCGAGAGATCGATAGTCCCATTCTCGCTTCGCACCGCGACAACGTGTTGATCACCGCATGCGGCAAACCACTGGAGCTTGTTGAAATCGGCAAGCGGCTGATCTACCTGCCACCTCAACCCGATCAATCCATCGACGTTTCGCGCGGAGAGATGAAGCATTTGCTTGCCGACGTCCAACGCATGCACATTCCGACGGCCACGGGGATCGAGATCGCAGAGACGATCGGCGACATGCTTGTCCAAGGTTATGTGCATCGCAACCCAAAAGATCCATCGACCTGGCGCCGTATCTACAGCACGATAGGCGCTCAAGCTGGGTTCAGTCCAATCCAGTTAGGGGCGACGGTGACTGGAATTTCTGGAGCGGGCAAATCGACTGCCATTGAGCGAGCGTTGAACCTCTATCCTCAGGTTGTGGTGCACGAGCACCTGCCGGGCCTGGCAAGGCCCAGTCCCCAACTGGTTTGGTTGAAGGTCGACGCGCCAGCCTCCGGAAAAATCATCGATCTGGTGGACAACCTATCGCGGGCGACTGATGCTGCATTGGGAAGCGCACATACGGCAAACCTGTTCACTGGACGACGCCCGAGTGGATCAGCATTGGCTCACCGTTGGCTGCAGACGATTTCCTGCAACTTTCTGGGGATACTGGTGCTTGACGAGTTGCAGAACCTTTTCAAGATTGCTACCAAGGCAGAAAGAACAGTGGCGTCGAGGCGCCAAAGCGGGCAACGCCCCGATTTGCGTATCGCCGACGACGAGGCGCTCAAATTCCTTCTGACGTTGAATAACTTCGCCAAAATCCCGACCCTGTATTGCTCGACACCGGATGGCATGGCCGCACTCAACACGAGGATGAGTACAGCACAACGCATGCTGACAGCAGGTAGCTACACCTTGCCGCAAGCGCGGTCTGCAGACGATGACTTCTTTCGCAAGCGTTTTTTTCCTGTGATCTGCCAGTACCAATGGCTGCCGGACAAGCTGCCTGCGTCAGACGAGTTGCGTCGGCTGCTATTTGATGTGAGTGCTGGGGTTCCACGGATGGCGGTCACGGCATGGATTCTCGCCAGCAGACGAGCGATTCGGCGCAACGCCAGCGGGCTTTCCTTCGAGGATTTTCAGCACGTCCGCATGCATGAGATGGGACCGCTGAGGCCTGCAGTTGAGGCATTGCTCAGCGATGATCCTCGTCGACTTCAAGTTTATGAGGACTTGATGGGCGCGATCCGTACGCCGCAAGGGAGCTTTGAATAGCGCGGGCATTGTGTCTTAGCACGGTGCTGCGCACCGATTTCATGCGTTCGTAAGCCAGACTGTTCGGGTACAGGGCGTCTCTGTAGGAGCTCTGAACTGACGCATACGACCATGAACGGATCTTGAGCGGGTTGGGAGGGCGGCATCAGGCTGGTTCCGGACTTAGAACAGCAGAAACTCAGCCCGCTGTCGGAGCAGTAGCGGCCTTCCGGTAAACTGCACAGAATTCTGTCAGCTTTATGGAGCCACTCATGTCGATCTCTGCCCGTGATGTGGTGCCATTTACTCAGGCGCGCTCAAATCTTTCTGAGCTGGCCGATCAAGTGAAAGCAGGTGCCGAAAAGATCATCACCAAGAACGGTGAGAGCTATGTGGCACTGATCGACGCGGACCGGCTTGACTACTACCACCGCCTGGAGCGCGAGCGCATTCACCTGCTGCTGATCGACGACGCCCGCAGAGGCTTGGAAGACATCGTCGCGGGGCGCACTCAAGATGCCGACCAGGCCTTGGCGACCATTCAGAAGCGTCGTGCCGCTGCGCGGCCAGCAACCAAGCCTGTGAAGAGCCGTGGCTGAGGCCTTGTATCGCGTCGAGCTAACTGACAGCTTCATCGTGCGACTCGACTCCATTGAAGCCTTCCTAGCGGAGGCCGATGCCTCGTTCGCCTTTGAAGACCTGCTGACAGGCCTGCGCGCAACCGTGGTGCCGAACCTTGTACGCTTCCCGCTGATGGGGCGCCGCTATCTCAACCAGCCGCCGCAGTCTGTCGAAGCGCTGGAGCAACTAAGTAAGTTGCCAGCTGGCGCAGCAGACAGCCTGCGCGTGTACCTGGATGGCAACTACCTGATGCTTTATGCGGTGATGAATGAGATGGTGTACCTGCTGTCCATTCGGCATCACCGGCAACTGTCGTTTGATTTCTCAGGCCTATGGCCCGCGTGAACAACGTGATAGTCGAGAACACATAACAGGGACGCACGCATGACAAAATCCGAAGCTCAAACTCGGTCGGAGCTGATTGATCGACAGCTGGCGCAGGCAGGCTGGGATGTCAAGGATCCCATGCAGGTCATCGAGGAGTTCGACATCATCACGGCATTACCCGAGGGTGTGGCCGAACCGCGTCCCCCCTACGAGGGCCACCAATTCAGTGATTACGTCTTGCTCGGCAAGGACCGCAAACCTCTGGCGGTAATTGAGGCCAAGAAGACTAGCCGTGATGCCGCCATTGGGCGCGAGCAAGCAAAGCAGTATTGCTACTACATCCAGAAGCAGCTGGGTTGTGAACTACCGTTCTGCTTCTACACAAACGGCCACGAGCTTTACTTCTGGGATCTGGAAAACGCACCGCCACGGAGGGTAGTCGGTTTTCCCTCGCGAGACGATCTGGAGCGCTTTGCCTACATCCGTCGTAATCGTAAACCTTTGACGCAGGAGTTCATAAACACCTCGATCGCCGGCCGCGACTATCAGATCCGCGCGATTCGTTCAGTGCTTGAAGGCATCGAAAAGAAGAAGCGAGACTTCCTGCTGGTGATGGCCACCGGCACCGGAAAGACGCGTACCTGCATCGCCATGGTCGATGCACTCATGCGTGCTGGACACGCAGAAAGGGTGCTGTTCCTGGTTGACCGGATTGCGTTGCGCGAGCAAGCACTGGCCGCCTTCAAGGAGCACATGCCGAATGAGCCGCGTTGGCCCAACGTGGGCGAAAAGCTGATTGCCACGGACCGCCGTGTGTACGTCGCCACCTACCCGACGATGCTGAACATCATCCGGGAGGAAGCGCAGCACCTATCACCGCACTTTTTTGATTTCATCGTCGTCGATGAGAGCCATCGCTCCATTTACAACGCCTTTGGCGAAGTGCTGGACTACTTTAAAGCCATCACGCTGGGCCTGACGGCCACGCCGACCGACATCATTGATCACAATACTTTCCAGCTTTTCCATTGCGAAGACGGCATACCCACGTTTGCCTACACCTATGAAGAAGCCGTGAACAACGTGCCTCCTTACCTCTGCAACTTCCAGGTCATGAAGATTCAGACCAAGTTCCAGATCGAAGGCATCAGCAAGCGAACCATTTCGCTGGAAGACCAGAAGAAGCTGATCCTCCAGGGCAAGGAAGTTGAAGACATCAACTTCGAGGGCACCCAGCTTGAAAAGCAGGTGATCAACAAGGGCACCAACACCCTGATCGTCCGCGAATTCATGGAAGAGGCCATTAAGGACGCCAACGGTGTGCTGCCAGGCAAGACCATCTTCTTTTGCGCCACCAAGGCCCACGCCCGGCGCATGGAAGAAATCTTCGACAAGCTCTACCCGCAACACCACGGTGAGCTGGCCAAGGTGCTGGTGTCGGATGACCCGCGCGTTTACGGCAAAGGTGGGCTGCTGGATCAATTCACAAACAACGACATGCCTCGCATCGCCATCAGCGTGGACATGCTCGACACCGGCATCGACGTGCGCGAAATCGTCAACCTCGTGTTCGCCAAGCCAGTCTACTCGTACACCAAGTTCTGGCAGATGGTCGGTCGCGGCACACGCCTGCTGGAAACCAGCAAGCCCAAGCCCTGGTGTCTTGAGAAGGATGTGTTCCTGATCCTCGACTGCTGGGACAACTTCGAATACTTCAAGCTCAACCCCAAGGGCAAGGAGCTGAAAGCCCAGTTGCCGCTGCCGGTGCGGCTGGTGGGCCTGCGCCTCGACAAGATCGAAAAGGTCAGGGACAGCGGCCATGCAGACATCGCTGAGCGGGAAATCGTCAAGCTCCGCCTGCAGATTGTGGCGCTACCCAAAGAGTCGGTGGTGATCAAGGAAGCCGCCGCTGCCCTGGCGCGGCTGGACGACGACAACTTCTGGATCAGCCTCAGCCACGACCGGCTGGAGTTCCTGCGCGCAGAGATCAAGCCGCTGTTCCGCACCGTGTCCGCGGCCGACTTCAAGGCCATGCGCTTCGAGCGCGACCTGCTGGAGTACTCGCTGGCCGTTTTGAGCGAAGAAAAGGAACAAGCCGATACCCTCAAGGAAGGCATCGTCGAGCAGATCAGCGAACTGCCGCTCTCCGTCAGCTTCGTCAAGCAGGAAGAGGCCCTGATCCGCGCCGCGCAAACCAGCCACTACTGGGCCAAGGCGGATGAAGATGCCTTCGACGAACTGGTCGCCAAACTCGGCCCGCTGATGAAGTTCCGCGAGCGATCCACCGGCCAGGAACAAACACACCTCGATCTGGCCGATGAACTGCACAAAAAGGAATGGGTGGAGTTCGGCCCACAGCACGAGGCGGTCAGCATCACCCGCTACCGCGAAATGGTGGAAAACCTGATTGCTGAACTCACCGCGCACAACCTGGTGCTGCAGAAGATCAAGAACGGCGAGGCAGTGAGCAGCGAAGAGGCCAACGAACTGGCCGAACTGCTGCACGAAGAGCACCCGCACATCACCGAAGACCTGCTGCGTCAGGTCTACAAGAACCGCAAGGCGCGCTTCATCCAGTTCATCCGCCACATCCTGGGCATTGAAGTGCTCAGGAGCTTCCCGGACGAGGTCAGCGCCGCCTTTGACCAATTCATCCGCGCCCACACCACGCTCAGCAGCCGCCAGATGGAATTCCTCAGTCTGCTGAAGGGCTTCATCATCGAGCGCGAAAAGGTGGAGAAGAAAGACCTGATCAATGCCCCCTTCACGGTCATCCATCCGCAAGGCATCCGTGGCGTGTTCAGCCCACTTGAAATCAACGAGATCCTGCAGCTGACCGAACGGTTGGCAGCCTAAATATCAGAGCACACCATGCTGCAAAACAACCCCGAACTCAAAAGCAAGATCGACCAGCTCTGGAACAAATTCTGGAGCGGGGGCATCAGCAACCCGCTCACCGCCATCGAGCAGATTACCTACCTGCTGTTCATGAAGCGGCTGGATGAGCTGGATCAGAAGCGCCAGGCCGACGCCGAGTGGACCGGCGAGAACTACATATCCAAATTCACGGGCACGTGGATTCCGCCCGAATACCGCGGCCAGTCGGAGCCAGAGAAATTCGCCATCGATAGGCGCAGCCTGCGCTGGAGCGAATTCAAGCGCATGCAGGCCGAAGAGATGCTGCAGCACGTGCAGGGCAAGGTGTTCCCTTTTCTCAAGGACCTGAACGGCGCCGAATCCAACTTCACCCACCACATGAAGAACGCGGTCTTCATCATCCCCAAGCCCGCCCTGCTGGTGGAAGCGGTGAAGACCATCGACGACCTCTTCGAGGTGATGGAGAAGGACTCGAAGGAGAAAGGCCAGTCCTTCCAGGACATCCAGGGCGATGTCTACGAGTTCCTGCTGTCCGAGATCGCCACCGCCGGCAAGAACGGCCAGTTCCGCACTCCGCGCCACATCATCAAGCTGATGGCCGATCTGGTGCAGCCGCAACTGGGCCACAAGATTGCCGACCCAGCCTGCGGTTCAGGCGGCTTTCTGCTCGGCGCGTATCAGTACATCGTCACCGAACTGGCGAGAAAATCAGGCGCCCAAGATCTCAAGCCCGATGAAGACGGCTTCACCCGCACCTCCGTGGCCGCTGCGCTCACCGAAAAGGCGCAGGCCATTCTGGCCAGCTCGCTATGGGGCTACGACATCGACCAGACCATGGTGCGCCTGGGGCTGATGAACCTGATGATGCATGGCATCGACGAGCCGCACATTGACTACAAAGACACCCTTAGCAAGAGCTACACCGAGGAAGCCGAATACGACATCGTGATGGCGAACCCGCCCTTCACCGGCAGCATCGACAAGGGTGACATCAACGAGCACCTGCAACTGGCCACCACGAAGACCGAGTTGCTGTTTGTAGAGAACATCTACCGCCTGCTCAAGAAGGGTGGCACCGCCTGCGTGATCGTGCCGCAGGGCGTGCTGTTCGGCTCTGGTGGGGCGTTCAAGACGCTGCGCCAGATGCTGGTGGAACGTTGCGACCTCAAGGCCGTGATCACCCTGCCCAGCGGCGTGTTCAAACCCTATGCTGGCGTCAGCACCGCCATTCTGCTGTTCACAAAGGCCTGGGGGCCGAAAGACACGGTCAGCAAAGCCGCTACCGAATACGTATGGTTTTACGAAATGGCCGCCGACGGCTATTCGCTGGACGACAAGCGCAGCAAGAAGGAAGGCTACGGCGACCTGCAAGACATCATTGGCAGATATCACGCCCGAGATGCCGCCTCTGACATCGACCGCACCGCCAAGTGCTTCATGGTGCCGCGCACCGAGATTGCCGACGAGAAGAACAACTATGACCTTTCGCTCTCGCGCTACAAGCAGGATGTCTTCGAGGAAGTCCACTACGACGCGCCGGGCGTGATTCTGGATCGGCTGATTCAGGCCGAGGTGGGCGATGTGAATGAAGCGGATCTCGCCCAGGTGCGAAGTGGCATCCTGCGCGAGCTGCTGGAGTTGAAGGGGATGGTGGGATGAAATCGCTCCCCTTTTCCGAGGTCGTTATTGACGTTACCGCCAAGTTCACGAAAATCAAAGCATCCGACTATCAAGGACAAGGTCAATACAAAATCATTGACCAAGGCAAAGGGCCAGTTGCTGGGTACACAGACGACGCCAATCTCGTCAACGGACACTTGCTTCCGGTCGTGGTTTTTGGTGACCACACGCGCGCCTTGAAGTATGTAGACGAGCCAATTGCACTTGGCGCCGATGGTGCTAAAGCGCTATGGGTTAATTCAGATTTGGCAAGTGCTCGGTATGTTTATTACTACCTGCGTTCCATTCAGATCAAGGAGGCGGGTTACAGCAGGCATTTCAAGTTCCTCAAAGAGGTTGAGATACCAATCCCTTTCAAAGACGGAGCCCCAGATTTCGACGACCAAATCCGCATTGCCCATCTGCTCGGCAAAGTGGAAGGGCTGATCGCCCAGCGCAAACAACACCTGCAACAACTCGACGACCTGCTCAAGAGCGTGTTTTTGGAGATGTTTGGCGACCCGGTGCGGAATGAGAAGGGGTGGACGCCAGCACCGCTTGGGCAACTGGGCTCAATCAATCGTGGCGTCTCCAAACATCGCCCACGGAACGATCCCAAACTACTTGATGGCCCGCATCCGCTCATCCAGACCGGCGAAGTATCAAACGCCGGAACCTACATCACGACGTACACGCAGACGTACTCCGACTTGGGATTTGCCCAAAGCAAGCGATGGCCTGCTGGAACGCTCTGCATCACCATCGCGGCCAACATCGCGCAAACTGGCATTCTGACGTTCGATGCATGCTTCCCTGACAGCGTGGTCGGATTCCTTGCTCACGAGGGCGAGTGCAACACCCTATACGTACTCGGCCTGTTTTGGTTTTTCCAAGCCATCCTGGAGAAAAACGCACCGGCTGCGGCACAGAAAAACATCAACCTCGAAATTCTTCGTGCGCTCTCAGTTCCCAAGCCGCCCATTGAACTTCAAAGTGAATTTGCCACCATCGTCGAGAAAGTCGAAGCCCTCAGATCCCGCTACCTGCAAAGCCTTACCGACCTCGAAGCCTTCTACGGTGCCCTGAGCCAGCAGGCCTTCAAGGGCGAGTTGGATTTGTCGCGGGTGGCCCTGCCCGCCGCCCGCATTGAAGGAGAAACAGCTGTGGCCGCTGCCGTTCCCGCGCCCATCATTACCACGCGGGTGATCGAGCTGCCCGAAACAGATTTACTGCTGCCCGCACTGCAAGACCGCACACAGCTTGCGCAGTTGCTGCGTTTCTGGCTGGAGGCCTACTGCACGCAGCTGGGAAGTGCGGCCTTCTCCCTCGAACGCTTCATCGCCGCCGCGCAAACCCGGCTGGCGGAACTGCACCCGGACAATGATTTCGCACTTAGTGCCAGCGACTACGAAGCGATCAAGGCCTGGGTGTTCGATGAAATTCAAAATCGAAAGCTCAAGCAAACACGAGACATAATTTTTATCGATGGCAGGCGGCAGTTCGGCAATCAGATTTTGTTGCGTGCCAGGAGGCACGTTCAACGATGAAGCTGCTACGCCTGAGGATCACCGACCCAGACGGCTTTCGCAGCCTGCCCTGTGGCTTCGAGCACCACTTCCGCACCGAGTGGAGCTTGCAGGACGAGCTAGCACAAGCGAACGACTTTGCGCCCTTCGTTTGCGCTGGGCCCAATGGCAGTGGTAAATCCAACCTGCTCGAAGCGCTGGCAGCAATTTTCTTTCAGCTGGAAGTGCTTCGCGTGCGCCGTAGCTTTCTGCCCGAAGCCTTGCAGGACGACAATTTGCAGGCGTCACCATCCGGTTTTGAGTTGGAATACTTAATCAAGGTTCCAGTCATGTACACCCACATTGGATCCTCCCCATGGTTCAAGGTGCAGGTATATAAAAGGCCAGACGCAAAGGAAATAACTTGGTGGGTATTTGACTCAAAAGATCAACCCTATGACGCGCTCAATACGATAGTCATTGATCATCTAATTCCGCAGGTGTTGGGTTACTCATCAGGCGAAAACGAAATCCTGAGCCTCCCCTTTTTCAAGATGCGTTTTGTTCAGTTCGACGAGTACTGGAACGCGCTCGTCAAGCAGTCCCGTTATCCAGGCTACCCTGAAACTCGATTGGCTTATCTCGACAACGGCTTCAGTCAGGCCATCTTGCTATGCAATCTCCTGTTTCAGGACAAGGCCACCTTGCTGCCTTTCCGTGAGGACATGGGTATAGGAGAATTGAAGGAATTTCGCATCATCATGCGGCGGAGTATTCCCGTCACGCGTCATCAGGTGGCCGCGTTCACGTCGGGTGATTACATCTTGCCCACCGAGGCAGAGGATGGGCGCTTTGTGGATACTGGTGCGATCTATCTGGATCCAGACACGGGAGACTATCGGCTCAAGCTTCTGCGAGGTCTGGAAGGCGATGAGCACACCTCGATCATCGAGAAGCTCAAGCGTTGCGCCACGCTGCATTTCCATGATGAGGCATCGGACACCCTAACCTTAGATTACTGGGTCAATGAGCAGACCAAGCAAGCCTTTCGCACCAACTTTGATGACAAGCCCATTGTCTTGTTCCAAGCGCTGCAAGTTCTTCTGACACTGAATCTGTACTCGGTCAGTGAGGTGCAAAAGTCGGAGCTCTACACTTCGACCAGTCACTACGTCAGCGAAACAGTACCGACCTTGGCGTCCGATGAGCGCGCCATGCGCATCAAAAACTTCTACTTCACGAAGCAGGGCGTTGAGAAACCGATGCTTCTCAAAGAGTTGTCGGACGGCGAGCATCAATTGCTTCACAGCCTTGGGCTGTGTTTGCTGTTTCGGGACACCAACAGCCTGTTCCTGCTCGACGAGCCCGAAACGCACTTCAACCCGGACTGGCGCGCAAACTTCATCAGCCGCTTGCGCCAATGCCTGCCGGGCGAAGGTGAATTCGCGCAGGAAATGCTGATCACTACCCACACACCATTTCTGATCTCCGACAGCAAGCCGGACAAGGTGCTGGTGTTTGCCAAGGACAAAGCCAGCGGTAAGGTCAGCATCAGCCACCCGGACTACAACACGCTGGGCGCTTCGATCAACAAGATCACCATGAGCACCTTCGGCAAGCGCGAAACCATCGGCGGCCATGCGCAGGCCTTGCTTGAAGGGTTACGTGCCCGTTTTGAACAGGGCATCGAAGACAAGGAAGCCCTGATCACGGAGATTCATCAGCAGCTTGGTGACTCGGTGGAGAAGCTGCTGTTGATCAAGGCCATCCTGGGCGGTGACCAGCCAGGCAATGGGGAGGTGCAGGGCTGATGCTGTTTCCGTACATCTACGTGCCGCATCAAATGGAGAAGATGCAGACCTTCATCGACTTCATCTTCTATGCGGTGTGGTGCCAGGCACCGTTAAAGCGTCCCTACCGTCTAGAGCTGTTCGCTTCAAATCCTGAACTGTTTGAGGTGATGACGGCGTTTCACTACGATGACAGCAAAGGGGCTGAGTTTTTCGCAGGGCACGTGCAACGTATCTATCGGCTCTTCGCGCCGTTGAGTGCTTGCCAGGTTGAGCAGCTTCGTCTGTGGTACCGGGCGAACAATGATGTGGAGCGCGTATGTGCCAACGACTACGCCATGTCGCTGAAGCGATACGCTGACTTTCCCATGGAGCTTAAAGACCTGCGTGATCAGCTGGCGTCCTTCTTCAAAGGGTTGTATTCGCATGTGGACGTTGCCGCTCTGAGGAAAAAGTGCGGCGACATCGACGATCACTACCAGACCTTTGTGCAGACCAACAAGTCCGGAAAGTGCCCGTTCTGTGGCATCAATGATTTGCTGGGCGAGTATCACAGCAAGCGCGAGGCCTACGACCACTACCTGCCCAAGGCACTGTACCCATTCAATTCAATCAACTTCTGCAACCTTGTCCCAGCCTGTCATCACTGCAACAGCAGCTACAAAACCAGCAAGGATCCAAGCTACACACCCAAAGATCCCGCCAGAGCTGTTCACCGTCGTGCTGTTTTCTATCCTTACAAAAGGGCTGCGCATACCATTGAGCTTCAAATAGACCTACGGCATTCCGACATTGCCACGCTGACCCCGGCCGATATCGCACTCCAATTTGGCCCGGTAGCGATCGCGCAGGAGATTGACACCTGGAAGGATGTGTACGGCATTGAAGAACGCTACAAAGCCAAACTCTGCGGGGAAAATGACGGCAAGTACTGGTTGACGCAGGTTCTGGATGAATGCAAGGCATATGACAAGCAGCCCGCTGACATCCTGGCTATGCGTGCCCAGCAGGCACAGAGCCGACCGTATGCGGACTGCAATTTCCTCAGAATGCCGTTTCTCGACGCTTGCCGGCAGCTAGGCGTTCTTTGAAAGGTCGTGAGGGACCACTCGCAAGAGGTCGACAGTGGAGAGTGACGTTGTGATGCGGTGGAGAAGAGTGCCACCTATGGATGGCGATTCATCTAATGAAGGCCATTGTTTTCGCATGACCGTTTGCCGCCCTTCAACCGGGCGATGAGTACAGTTTCTTTGGTTGACGCAACCGCTGCTGAACGCTTGGCTTGGCACCACGAATGCCGGCAACGAGTCGTTACCCGTCTGACGTGCAATGTAAGCGTGTGCCCTGTCAACTTGGTCAGCAGAGATGGAGCAACTGATCAACACGGGACTGGCTATGGGTAAGGCAGCTATGCATCATTCTCTCCAATGTCGGCACCGACCAGCCATGCATGCGAGCGGAGTCGTGCAGTGGGTGTCCATTGAGTACCAGCTCGATCGACTGCTGAAGCCTTGCTCGCCGCAGCAGATTGGCTTGCCCATCACAAGGGTGCTCGTGGGGTAGCCGTTTATCGGCTTCTTCGTTTGCCAACGGTAGAAATTCGCTGAGCAGTGGTAACGGCGTGCTCAGCTCATTGAGCGCGTCGTCCACAGAGTCGTACAGCAAAGCAATCGCAAGAGCGTACGCATCGGCTTCGCATGTGCCAAGTAGCCTGGACAATGTCGCGTCAAGCGCGTGAAAGCAACTGTCTAGCGGGGCACCCGGCGCATTGCTCCAGAACTCGCGCTGCCATGGGCCCGAAATGCAGCTGGCAGCATATTCGCTCAGCTTTCCACCAGTTGTCTCAGTCTCGTGCATCAGTCCCAGAGAACGTGCTCGCCTTGTCATGGCACGGACCACCTGAAACGTTGAGAGTGGCCGTTTCAAGTTCAACAGTTCGTTGCACGTCTCTGCATAGCGTAGAAGCACAGGATGAGCCAAGGCTTGTTCCACAACGGCATCCGACACCGATTGGGCGTTTGGTAGTGCCTCGCTCGGCATGGTTTGCCAGGTGTCATGTGCTTGAGCGCGAAGCAGTGCGCAGCCGTGCTTGGTGCACCAAACAACGCCGTGAAGTTGATGCGATCTGCGCCAGTATGAGAATCCCCAGAAATCGAGATCCTCACCCACGCACTCTCGGCATAGGGATCGGCTCCTTGCATTTGGGTGCGTTGCCACACGCCGCAACTCCTTGGAGGTATGGCTGTTGCCACACCAATCTCCGTTCACCACGGCCAGGATGGCGCCGCTAAATGGAATGAGGGTGTGTGCATGGACGAGGGTGGTCATCGGGATGCTGGCAACAGCGCATAGAACTTCTGCCATGCCTGGCTTGACGCCGTGGTCTGTGACTAGCCTATTGCGGGTGGCCGATGTGAACGTGGCTTCGTTGTGAGGTGCAACAGGCACACCATTCAGTCGCATGACCCTGCCCCAATATCCCCGCGCGTCTTCATCAGGCAAGAGGCTAGGGGCGTGTATCACTTTCGTTCCCTATTGGAGGCGACGTAGCCATCCGGTGGGTTGGCGCCCAGCGCGCCGAGACTTCGGATCACCAGCGCCAGTGCGTGGGCGTGTTCCGGTGTGCCATCCCATACCGCGCGCAGAGCCTGAGTGAGTTCTGCAGGTGGCGCACTTTTCTTGCTTGATCTGCCACTAGAAAACACATATTTGCATACTGAGTCCAGTAGCTTGGATCGCCGCTTTGAACGGCCTGAAAGCACGCGACTGACTTGAGACTGGCTGGCGCCGATGGCTTGGGCTATATGTTCTTGAGTGAGTCCACGCTGTCTGGCCTGAGCGGCTGCAAGCTTTGCCTCGGTGTTGAAGTCGCTCAAATCACTCATGCATAAAGTATGCATGAAAAATGCAGATCTTCAGAGGAGTGTGTTGTGGCGCCTGCTACTTTTTCGAGGGGTGATTGCCTGATTGATCGCCTTAGCCGTCAATGGAAGACGGTCCAAGGTCCCCAGCTTGGCCTTCAATTCAGGAATGGCTGCAAGCAAGTCCACGAGACGTAGACGTTTGTGGCCTTGCTCTGAGAGCGTCAAGATGACCTGATGCACCATGTACGACAGTTGCCTGTCCCGCTCATCCCAAAGGACGCGGCTGTTGTTGGTTCGTACGGACTCTGCTCGTTGGCATTCGTCCTTCAGCCAGACTCGGTCGTTACGGTAGAGCCATGCGTAGACCGATGGCTCGTGTTGGCGCAGGTGCTTGATGCCCAGGCCACCATGCTTTGTGACCAAGGCACCCCAAGTCGATCTTGCCGCCAGCTGGGTGGCCTCGAATCTCGCTTGATGCCATGCACCGGACAGTCCAATTTCCGAGCGCAGGATACGGGTCACCGATTGAATGGATATCCCGAATCGGCCGGCCGCATCTGCCTTGCTGATTCCACCTCGCAAAGCTTCCACGAGCTGCGGGTGGGTCTCACCCTTAAGCTGTTTGGGGCGTCGCGATGTTCTGATTCCCGCTGCTGCACCCCATGCGATCACGGTTTGGGTGGCCAGATGCAAATTCTTGGCAATGCTGGTGGGGGCTTCAAGTGAGCGCAGTCTGGCGAGCGCCTCTTCTTTGCGTGGGTCAAGTCGATGGCCTGAGCAAACATCAGCTGACTCATAAGTGGTGTCCTCGTCTTGTTGCTCAGTCGCTGACCGATAGCTGGACAGAAAGCTCCCCCAATCTTCAAAGAGCCAATGAATCAGGGACAGATGTCGCAATGGGTGCGTGCTTCCACGTGGCGCGAAAACCCACCTGTTCAGAACGTGAGATGCCTGCGTCGGCGATGTGATCAGGGCATGAAGCTCATCTATGCTCTGTAGCGGTGCGACCGACGCACAGTAGGCATGGGCAGCGGCTGTTCGATTTTTGAGTCCATGGGCTCGAGTGAGTTGAGCGCGATAGGTTATGGCGAGTGCCGCATCATTGAAGCTGGCCTCAGACATGGATGACCATGCCGTGCATAGGTTTGCCAGGCGCCATAGTGCTTGACGCGAGCTGATGGCCACCCCCTGGTCATGCGGTGAGACCAATTGGTCTTTCTTGGGGAGCACCCAGGAGAAGCGCCCAAGACCTGTCGATTTGGTGATGCAGGTCAGTAGCGATAGCCCGTGGCGAGGGCATACCCAAACTCCTGGCAGTTGATGCCGCAAGTGCCAGTAGGGTGTACCGTGTCGGTGTTCATCTTCTGACATGCATTGGGGGCAGGCCTTGAGCGGATGGTTTGCGCGAAATCTGCTGGTCAGGATGCCAAGCCGGTACTTGAGCATGCCCGTATTTGGCTCGGCAATGGCTGAATAGGCGTCCTCGGCTGTGGCCTGATCTCGGTGAACAAGGTAGAAGGGCAGAACTGTTCTTGTTTGTGCGATGAGCCTAGCGTTCCCGAAGCCGCCTTGTGTTGCCTCGACGAATGCGCTCAATGGAGAAGGGAAGTCGTGCTGATATCCCTGCCTTGGCCGTCCAAACAGCGCCAAGCAGGTTTGCGCAGGAAGCCTGGCGCCAGAAATTCGATGGTGGCGGCTTGCCCAGCTGAAAAACGTCTCATCGGGGAGCCACTCCGGCAGAGGATATGGGCCAGACATGCGCAGTGAGAACTGTTCTGCTTGACGCCGCACTGCATGAGCTCCGCTTGCTGTGTGCCTGCGCTAATGTACTCAGAGTCGGCCAAGCAACCATGCGGTGAGCAAAGAGCCCAAAATTACCCCGCTACCAAGCGCTATGCCTGACAACAAAAATACCTGATTGAGGCTTGCTTTATATGCCTGTGTAGCACGGTCCGCCGCTCTATTTGCCTTGCCCCAATGCTCAGTCATCGTCTGCGCAGCACCTCTTGCTGCTGAGCTGAGTTGAGTTTCCAGTGCACCTTCGATCCGGCTGGGTAAAGCTTGCGCCACGGAATTAAGCCCCAGAACTGCTTTTGCCGAGGTGGTGTCCAATGTACTAATGCTTTTTTGAAGTGCTTGTACCGCTGTCTGCGCCTGCTCCTGTAATCGAATCGCCTGTTCAGCTACATCAGACAGCATGTCAGCCATGCGTTCAGCTTCTTGGTTTGCAGTTCCCACATTCGCCCCCTGTCTTCAAAGTGATTTATTTAGCCAAGCGTGAGCCCGCGCCCTCTACTTGGTTTTTGCGCGCGTTCTAGTTCGAGCTGA
Source organism: Aquabacterium sp. (assembly GCF_049274795.1). Taxonomy (GTDB): domain Bacteria; phylum Pseudomonadota; class Gammaproteobacteria; order Burkholderiales; family Burkholderiaceae_C; genus Aquabacterium. The sequence continues at coordinate 9,485 of NZ_JBASTH010000084.1, read as the reverse complement.
ATAGATCGCTCTCGTATGCCTTCTAACCTCGTGCGCTCAAGTAAGTGATGTGGTGTTTCACGAAGGTCTCGTATGTCTTCGACACCAACATAGCTAACGCCACCTTTCGAGTCGACGGTCACCAGCATTCCGGAAGACGTGCCGCCCCGCTTGCCTGCGAACAGTGATACTGCATCGAGATACTCCTGAACGAGTGCCATGTCATGTTTGGGCTCCGCATTGAGCGCATGGCTCACCACTTGATCGATGGTTTCTGTAAGTCCTACATGCGCGTGGGAGCGATCTAGCATGTCCAGATACGGCCTTGCTTCAAAGCTGAAATCAGGATGCCCCTTCTTTGTCTCAACATACCAATGAATCTCTTGCGAGATTGCTCGCAGGTCCTGTCGCCGTCGGATTGCGGCTTGCAGCACGGTCAGTTTGCGTTTTTCCTTGGTTATGTCGGCTGATTGGCGTTTGAACTCGTAGAGACGAACAACTGTGCCGGGATAGCGAATCATGACGTCGCCAAGCGGTCTGTCCAAGGGAGTCTGTTGCAGTAGGTTGACGCAGCCGCGAGGGGCGCTTTCCCCGGCTCGGGTGCCCATGCTGAGTCCAAGCCCGTAGAGGAAGTTGCCAATAACAATGTTCTCTAACGGATCACGCATCCGCCCCCCTTGTTTGTAACTACATATTCATAACATGACTCAACGCCCCATCATAGATGCCCTACTTGAGGCAATCCTCAATGGTGACTTCGATTCGCTGACAAAGATCGAAGGGAGCCGAGCAGCCGAAGTCGCAGATGTGCGTATGCTGCTGTGCACCTTGAATCCAGAAGATATCGATCTTGATCTCAATCTTGGCTTGAGCTCTTGTGAGTACGTCACTCCAATCTTCGAGGGGCCGCGAGGACATTTCATTTCTAGGCACACCATCGTCCAATCGAGACTTACCGGCGGCAAGTCGAATGTGATGATCGACTACTCAATTGGCTTTGATTCAAACTTTGCCGAAAAGCTGAGAGCGTTAATGAATGGCGAGTCCATTCAACCAGCTGATAGAGACAGGGTGATGTCGGTACTCAAGTTGAAGGCGAACAACCAAAAGGTGCAATTTGATTGCATGCCATTTCTATTCGAGAACGTTCGACTAGCCCGTGATAACGATAAGAACAAACGCCCGTTGAATACCCTAGTTGCCTTTCGCATGCTTGATCATCTGAATTGGGATGCCTTTCGCGCAGACCCAACGAAGTTGGTTCTCAACGGAGACGCCGACATCCTCAAAAAGTCACTCATGCCAAAAGAGGAGCAATTCCTGAAGGAACAATACGCTACAGAGGAAATTGCGAGACATGAAGCACGTGTGCTGGGAGTGCAAGCACTCTTGCTGCGTTTTGCCACGCTATGGCATGCACACAAGCGAGACAAAGCGCGTATGTGGAGTGAACTTGTCGATTTCTGCATTTTTGAATTGGGTTCCCTGCCAATGACCGAACTGGCCCTTATTTGGTGCGGCATGTCTACAAAGGATCCTGCACCGTTTTTCGGGCCCATCACAGGCAAGTCCAAGACCATGCTGGCGGAGATCAAAGGGATGGCCTGGGACATGGCTCACTTGCGGATCTTGGAGAAAATGGCTAGTCAAAGTACGCTTGGCTCCTTCTTCATTCCATACTTTGTATCTCTTGACGCACGGTGGCGAAACCTGCTGCGGCTAAACCCGATTCGGGTAATGCTCGTCGATGACGGTGGCAAGAGCATCTTGTTTGGTAGAGCTAACGAACGAGAGTTCCAGGTGGCGCTAGGTGAATGTTGGAGTGATAAGGCAAAGGCCCAGATGTCTTCAGAACTCGTGGAGGCACGTAGGATCGCTGCAAAGACTCCCGACATCACAGCTATGAGTCGACTTGTTGAGGACGAGGAACGTAGTTGGCAGTGAATCACTAAAGTAAGGCGGCGAGATTCGAGGCAACACTTGAACTCCGTAAAATGCTTTGTGGCCTCAGGAGGCTCGTCTCAGACTTTATTGCGCGAAGCAGATCAAGTTGGGTTGTTGGAGCAGTAGTTGTCTCAGACTTTGATGCGCGTGGCTTGCGGTTAGTTGAGATGTCGTCTCTCTGCCTGTTGTCTCAGACATTAATGGCAAAGAACAGCTTTCATTGGATGACAATGATTGAGGACATTTTCAGCCCGGTAGATCTATGAAGTGACAATTATTTTTTGTTGAGGACATTAGTGACAATTGTTTGGTGCTTCAACCGAGGCGCTAGGGGAATCAACAAAAAAGTTTGCCTTATAGGACGTGGCGTGTCATCAATCAGTGCGGGTGCCGTATGCCGTGCCTGCCTAGAGGCCATGAGATGACAACGATTGTTGGTATTTCTAAGGATAGATCGTCCAAAAATGACAACTATTTTTAATTGTTGACATTTGTAGCAACTCTCTGATTGATGTACCGCACGTGGCTGCACCAGCGGCAGTTCTTGCCGACCGGCTTGTCGCAGGCGGCTCACCGGGGTAGCGACAGATGATCTTCCCCCAAGAGCCAGTCGTTAGACAAGTTAGACAAATCTGTATAACTTGCCACTGAAATAAGCGCAATTTCGGACAATGCGTTGGTGTCAAAGAAAACGCCACTCCGTACAGAACGGGTGGCGCTTCTAAATCAAAAAAGCCTGAGGCAGCCTTTATGCGGTGATGTCCTCCCCAGCGGATTGGCCAAGGCTCGTAGGGTTGGCTATCCAATGCATCCGGCCTTTGTTTGGGCCGACCGGGCACGGACGGGACGCCGCCGGATAGAAGGGGCGTGCCCCCTCGGTGTAGCTGTAACGCCGCTCAGCAAACCCGATGGACTCGCTCAGAAGCTCAAAGAACTCTCCGTCGAATCCGGACTTCTCGGACAGGATGTGAGCCCAGTAGCTGTCACCCGCCTGCACAACCATCAGCAGCCAATCACGCCTGAGTGCATACATCATGGCGGGGGGCATGTGCCAATGCCCCGCCCACACCAGCAAGTCCTGACTTTCACCTGGAAACACCAAGCAGGATGCGAATGCCTTTTGGTCCTCCGACTCATGTGTTTGGGCGTAAGGACGAGACGCTAGGAAGTTCGATACCTCGTGTGCAGCCTCTGCCGGCAACTGGACAAACAACACGGGGGCCGTGCTGCCTTCAAGTTCCGGAAACGGTCCCGAGAAACTCATGGCCAAGAGGAACATCGACTGGGCGTAGGTTGAGGTCGTAGCAATGGATTTGGCATGCTTGATGTAGTCATCTGCGAGTGCGCGGAAGCCTGGGGCGAGTTGGGACACTTCTTCAGTGGTGAGCTGGTGAGGTACTTCTTTGTTCAATGGCATGGTGCTAGTCCTTAGTTCAGTTGACCTGATAGGACGTCTAGCAACCTGCTTTATGCATTGCTGGCCAATGCATCACCTACTAGACCGGACAGAGGCGGATGTTGGCCCAGGCTGAGGTTGCCAACGGCCCAAGTTAAACCTGCCAACGAGGTTCTCCCGTGGAGTGAGTTGCTAGTTTCGACCGAGCGGCGGCGGGTAGGCCACGCTGAGCAACTGGTGCTGGGTCCTGGAACTCGGCTGTGGACCGTAAGGCTTTCCGGGTTGCAGCAGGCTTTGCCCGGGGCGCAGCTGCCCTCGCCCGCACACGCATGTCTTTTGGCGTGCTCGCGTATCCCCTTTGGCTTGACGGCCAAAGACCTGAGCCCGGCAGGCAGCAAGCATCGACTCAGATTCACCGCGGCGGCTGACCGCGTCTGCATGCTCATGGTGTACTAATAAAACAGTACAAACATGGCTGCTTTGTGGCAATCTATCAGCATGCCGAAAGCCGCCCAAGCCATATGGCAACTCCCGCCCAGCACACTAGCAGTCATCGAGAAACTCGGTGCGGACCTTGCCGTCGCTCGTCTGCGCAGAAAGGAATCCCTACGCACGTGGGCTAAGCGCCTCGGCGTCACGGTCTCTACGCTGCAGCGGCTGGAATCGGGGGGACCCGGGCGTAAGCATCTGCATCATGGCCAGCGCGTTGTGGCTCATCCAGCGTGATGGTGCACTCGGCCAGTTGGCCGCACCAGAAAACGACCAAGGAGCGCTCGAGCTGAATGTGCGTGAGGCCGTTGAACTCGGGAGAGCTAGGGCACAAGCCTCTGCCGAAGCTCGTTTGCGCGCCGTTGCCTCCAGTACCTCGAAGGTCTGAGATGCGTCTGGACGACTTGCAGGAGCTAGTGCACTTCTAGAAAACTCAGAGCAAGCCCTCTGGGCAACTGCGCCCACTGGACTCGCACCCGGCCTGCTGGCCAGCGCAGGGCCTGAGGCCCAACGCTGACGCTTTGCTAGAAGGCTGCGAAGATTTCGGCGAACGGCCTGGGTGGTCGCGACGGGGCTGGTATAGACAGACTTCCGGGATTCTTGTCCAAAAACTCGTTGCAGAATTAGCTTGGAACTCCGAGCGAGGTTAACAACGAGGAGCTGGAAGCAGTCTTGCCGAATACGCTAAGTCCTTGATTTTTTGAGGTGTCGTTAGCAAGCCTTGCTTGGACCAACACGTGGCGCTTGATTCATCGAGGACTCTTGCTCCAGCTAGCTCCAGTGAAGCGAGCGTGGCTGGCTGCTAGGATTTGGCGTTCTAGTGGAGGCTAAAAGAATGGACACAGCAGGGATCTACCTAGAACGCTCCGCGACGCGGAAAATGGGCGGAGAGTCGACGTTCTCGCGCCCACTTAGGGACTGGCGGCAATCGCCTGCATATGTGTTGCTTGGTGAGCCGGGCAGTGGCAAGACAACAGCCTTCACCGAAGAAGCGACAGCCATGGGGGGCGGGGCTTCTTATGTAACGGTTAAGAGCTTTTTGCTTTCCGGTGCACCAGCCGGATGGGACAAGTCGAAGGTGTTGTTCATTGACGCTCTGGATGAGCATCGCGCGTCGTCGAACAGTGTTGGGGCATCCCTGGAGGCTGTACATAAAAAGCTCATTGAGCTTGGCCGCCCGTGTTTTCGTTTGTCGTGCCGTGAGGCCGACTGGGCTGCCACTGGGGTCGAAGACCTTCGTGCCGCATCTCCAACTGAAACTGTCGATGCGCTATGGCTGGACTCATTGACCGAGCGCGATGTCCGCAAGATGATCGACCACTGGACACCCAGCTTGGTTGAAGACGCAGAAGGCTTTCTCGAGGAGGTGCGGCAAAGGCGGCTGACGGCTTTGTTGGGAAACCCGCTACTGCTTCGGCTTCTGGTCGAAGCCGTTCATCGAGACAGCTGGCCAGATAGCCGAAAAGCCACGTATGAACTTGCATGTCAGTCGATGGCGCAAGAGCACAACAAGGTGCATCGCAGTGTTGAGAGAATTGGTCAGCCCTTGACACAAGTACTTCATGCGGCCGGCCTGATCGATGCTTTGCTGCTGCTTTCGGACAGGCAAGCGTTCACGCTTGATCCTTCAGAAGCAGGGCCTGATGTTATGTACTGGCAGGACGGGGATGCGATCCTGAGTCAACTCAACCAGGCTGTCCAAGTTGCGGCGCTGTCCAAGCTGTTCGCAGTCGAGGGTGAACGATACAGTCCGCGCCACCGGACCATCGCAGAGTTTCTTGCCGCGAAGGCGGTGGCTCGACTCATCGAGGAGGATGGCCTTCCATTGAGTCGAGTTCTTACTTTAATGACTGGTCACGATGGAAGAGTCGTGGACTCCCTTCGTGGCCTCTATGCATGGATGGCGATCTACTGCAGAACGCATAGATCTATTCTGATTGAGTTGGATCCCGTAGCGCTTGTCCTCTATGGCGATGTTTCCGAGTTCAGTTCAAGTGAGAAAGTTCTCCTGCTCGAACGCCTGCGCATTGACGGTGAGCATGTGCGCTGGACCAAGAACAGTGAGTGGGAGACGCATGCGTTTGGAGCCTTGGGGACACCAGACATGCGCGATACCTTTGCTGAAGTCCTAGAGAGCCCATTGAGGGACTCCAGTCACCAGTTCTTGCTGTTGTGCATCCTTGACGCGATTCGGTATGGGCAGGCAATGCCTGAACTTCGAGTGTCAATAGAGGGGGTTGTGCACGATGGGACGTACAGAGACCACATCCGAGTTTCTGCGCTGAACCTTCTCTTGGAGAAGAGCCTGCTAGGTGTAGCTGAAGCCAAGCTGATATTGGGCAGAATCCGGCGGGGCACTGTCATCGATGATGAAGATGAACTATGCGGCACGCTTCTGGGGCACCTGTACCCGGAGCATCTGACTGTCGATGAGGTCCTTTTAGACCTGCGACCAAGGAAAAATTCTTCGCTCTTAGGGGCGATGTACGTTTTCTGGATGCTGGAGTTCTGCCGTAGAACAGAGCTTGAAAGTCTTCCTCGTGTTGCAGACCTGATTGTTGAGCGGAGAACCTTCAACACAAACATTGATGAAGACATTCCGCCTGATGAGCATGCTTACGAGACGCAGAGCTTCCTTGCCGAGGTGTTGGCCAGAGCGGTGCTTAGCGCCGGAGCCAAGGTGTCAGTTGAGCAACTGCATCGATGGCTTGGAATTGCCTTGGATAGACACGGATTTCAGCACTTGGAGGCAGGCAAGGAGGCCATCGTTCGTCGGTGGCTTTCGCGTCGACCTGAAAAAATGAAGGAACTGTACCTATATGGCATAAACCACCTAGACGTGGATCCTAGATTTGGCGCCCGTAGCTTCTGGACGGTTAAAGAGCGCCTCTTGCGCGCAAAAATTCCTCAAGATTGGTACGTCTGGCTTTTGAGTGTGGCTGCTGCAACCGAGGAGCAGGATATAGCACGGTATTGCTTTGAAGAAGCTACAAGAACAGCCATGCATCTCTCTGCCGGATTCGATATCACGCTAGATGAAATAGAGCGGTGGGTTCATGAGAACTCTCAGAAATGGCCTGCAGCAGAGAGCTGGAAGCGTGAGATCACCTCTTGTTCACTGGATGATCCTCAGGCGCGACACCATGCGAATGTCAAAGAGAGAAACGCGAAATATGCTGTCCAAACTATGGAGCGGCAACGAGGAATCGCGCCCCAACTGCCACGCCTATTTGACGGGATTGGCCCTCCATCGCTTCATAGTGATGTTGTCTTGGCCTATCAAAAACGCTTCTCCAACATTGAAGGTGAGACCCCACTCGAGCGGGTAAAAAGCTATCTGGTCGTCGATGATGAAGATGCGCGTTTGGCCATTGAGGGGTTTAAGCTCGTTCTGTTTCGAGCGGATATGCCTAAGCCGCAAGAGGTGCTTGAACTCTATGACCAGAAAAGAAAAGAGTTCTATCTAGCGGGGCCCGCGCTCCTCGGAGCGCAGCTGGCTTTCGAAGAGAACTCCCGTGTGTGGGAAAGTTGGTCCGATGAACTCAGGCAGACGTTAGTCGGGTTTCAATACATCAGTGGAGCAGAGACTCCGCAGTGGTACACCGAGTTGCTGAAGAAAAATCCGGGTTTGCTTGCAGGCATGCTTGTGCCTATTTGCATATCGCAGTTGAAGCAACTGCCGGAACCACATTGGTACAAGTGGCTCAGCTCAAAATCAGGATTGATGTCTAGGCAGCTTGCCGAGTTGGTGTTGCCAGCTATTTTGCGGGCCTTGCCCAGTGAGCCCAGCGATGCCCAGATTAGAGCTGTTGACCATGTCCTTATTCCAGCCATCTTAGAGTTCCTTCCCAAAGAGTATGCTCATGAGCTTGTGAAAGAGAAGCTTTTGCAGTTGGGGACCAGTGACAAACTGGCTGTTTCCCTTCATGTCGGGGCATGTAGGCTAGAACCCGCTAAGCACTGTGCGGCGCTCGTTGACTTAATTGACAGGGATCCAACGCTTGTTAGCGCAATGGAGAGGGCGTTGGCTCATGAAGACTTTGAGACCTTCCAGGCGCTAGCTCAGCAGCCAACGTGCGCAGGCCGCTTCATCGAGGCACTTGCCAGTATTCCAGAGCCTTCTGGCTCAGAACGGCTCGAGGATGGCTCCTCTACGCGATGGTTCAGGGATAGCTCATACAAGCTGGCGCGTGCGTTGGTGAAAAATCCTTCGGTTGAGACGAGCCACGTCTTCGCTCGCCTCAACCGTGTGCTTGCGGGCACTCACATCGAATCTACGCTTTTTGCTCTTACCTATGAGCAGGCCGAACTGGCCCGAAATGCTGGCTACGTCCCTGCTGCGTCCACGGCAGTTGCCAAGCTGCTTGCCAACGGTGAACCCGTAAGTGCCAAAGATATGGGGGAGCTCATCCGTGACCAGCTTGCGGTTGCAGCCAAGAAGATTCGATACGACGACACCAACGGGCTAGCTGACTTCTACGATCGCGGAGCCGATGGAATGTCTGTACTTAAGCCGGAGAACAGGTGCCGAGACCTTCTTTTGCGCTACATACGGGACAAGATGGAGGCTCGTGGCGTCGCAGTGGACAAAGAAGTCCATCATGGAGGTGAGCGCCGCGCGGACATGCAGGGAGGCAAGGTGCTCAAAAGCGGGCGCATCATTGTGCCCGTGGAGGTCAAAAAGAGCAGTCATCCGCAAGTGTGGACTGCTTGGCGAGATCAGCTGGAGAAGCGCTACATGGGAAACCCAGCCTCAGAAGGGATCGGCCTATATGTCGTTCTGTGGTCTGGACAGGGCGCTAAGAGGGCGCCAGATGGGGGCAAGCCTAGGTCGGCGCAGGAAATGGCGGAAATCTTCAGCGCCTTGATACCCGCAGAGAAGCGGGGCCACATTCTTGGCCTTGTGGTCGACCTCTCGCAGGAGGAAAGTTAAGAGGCTATAGGACTGCCTGCTCGGCCAGCATCGGCCTCGCGCATATATCAACGTGCTCGCCTTGAACGGTTAGCTGGTCGATGCAGCAGTGCTTGAACTTCTTCTCGCTTGCACAAAAGCAGGGATCGTTGCGTCCCATCTTGCGATAGTGAGGGTTGGGTATTTGGCGTTGGGAGAACCGAAGAACTCCAAAGTCAGAGACCTTCAGTTGCCTCGCTTTTAGGGCTTGGCCGAGCATGCGAATGCACTTGAACGCCCGATCAGAGTCCTCGTACGTCAGGACACACCGTCTGTCTTGGGGCTGCTCAACGAAGGCGACGTGGTCTAACTGAAGGATTTTTCGAGGCTTGGCTTGTGCTACCTGACCGCGGTACAGGTGTCCCATCCTGTGAATGCAGTCGAGACTGTTGATGTCCTGCCCGCATAGGGTGCATTCGTAAGCATCGACGATGAGCCCCGCGCTTAAGAAGATGTTGTAGGGGTAGGTTTTTTCCAGCTCAACGAGTTGATCTTCGAAGGCGCAGATGTCGATTTCAGAGAAGCGTCGAACGGTGCTGAGGTAGTCCAAGCAATCTTGAAGTGCCCCCCATGATTCACTGAACTTACCTAGCTTAATAAGCCCCCGATGGCCACCCCAAACTGCTCCACTGTTGGCCAGTCAAACTGCTCCAGGCAGGACGGGGTGATTATGCGGGGTCGGGCGTGATGGCCAGCCGCGCGGCGGCCTCCTTGAGCCGGTAGCTC